>NZ_RHHM01000042.1 GCF_003846135.1 Erwinia psidii | reverse complement strand
CTAAAGATTTCGTGCTGTAGCATGGCGGCAGATTCATGAGTCCCCGGGAGCACAGATAACTCTGTAACCGGGGCGAATGAGTGAAGCCAGCGCCGCTACGGTGCGAAATATGACGCGTAACTTACGCGGTGGCGCGTTCGTTCCAGGAGTCGGAATGAATGATGTTGCCGTCTTTGTAGGTCCAGGTGATTTTTTCGTAACGCAGTTCAATGCGCTCAAGGTGGTTGTGTTTCTCTTTCGACGGGTCTTTCACGTCGTACATTTCAGGATTCACTTTCACCACTTTCACATTCTCGAGTCTGGTGTTGAAGTACTCCACTTCCTGGCCCGCGTCGTTGATTTTGTACCACCTGAACTCGGCAGACTTGAGGGTCTGACCGGTGGTCACCGCCTTGTACAGGTACGGGCTGGAGGAGTCGATTTCCTTGGTGAACAGGAACGGGGTGTGGATACGGGTACCGGTCAGCTTGCCGGTGTTGTTGTCGGTCGGGATGTACAGGTTATGCTCCTGCGCCACCACTTCGATGCTGCCTTCACGATCCTGAACGTCCACAGAGCCTTTGATGTCCGCCCCGCCGTCGTCCTGCAGCCAAAGATAAACGGGTATTGCCATGAGAATTTCTCCATTTATACACTTCATCCTTCAGGCTGCCTCTTTGTTGGCTGCCTTCACTTGCCCCGGTCGCAGAGTGTTCTCTGCTCCCGGGGACGCATTCAGTTGCCGCCGCGTTCCAGCCCGAATGATTTTGTGTATCTTGTTTTACGAAGCGTCATCATCCTGCGATGGCGCTGAGGGTTTCGCCCGGTATCTGGCAGGCGTTCGCCTGCGGTACCAGACTGATTTCGACACGACGGTTGAGCGCGCGCCCATCCGGGGTGTCATTGGTTGCGACCGGACGGCTCTCGCCATAGCCCTGCACCGCAAAACAGCTTTCCGGCACGTCGCCGGTATCACGCATCCAGTCGCGTACCGCTGCGGCACGCTGAAGTGAAAGCGTCTGGTTCAGTTGCGGATTACCGGTGTTATCGGTATGCCCGGCGACCACAATCAGCCAGCCCGGCTTCGCTTTGATACCGACCAGTGAGTTGACAAGCATTTTGGTGGAACC
>NZ_RHHM01000041.1 GCF_003846135.1 Erwinia psidii | reverse complement strand
TATATGGACACCTCTCCGATGCAAGCACCGGCAGGTCTCTTTCTGACAAAGTAGCCACACACATATATCCGGCTTCGTGAGCCCCGATGAACATCCGTACTCTCTGTCCTCATTAGTGCCATGGCTTTTTGCAGCCCAGCTATTTGTCAGGTTTACAGAGAGTAGGTTCTACCTGTCAGCACATCAACTCTTTGGACTCATTAAAATCAGTAGGTTACATTGCTGTATATTCTGTCTTCTGGTTTACCAGCGCCCAGGCCACCCGGGCATTCTTATTAGCCAGCGCCACCACAGCTTTATTCACTCCACTCCGGGAAATAATACCTTTCAGCCATCGTTGCAAGCCGTTGCACTGTTCATCCGGGAGGTTAATTACCCGGTAAACCACGGATCGGGCTCCGTGGATAAGTAACCCACGAAGGTAACCATCTCCCCGTTTCGTTATGCCCATAAGCCTGACTTTGCCGCCGCTGCTGTGCTCCTTTGGCACCAGCCCCAGATAACTGGCAAAATGTCGGCCATTCTGAAAATCGTTGCTGTCACCCAGAGCGACCGTCAGGGCTGACGCTCCCATCGGCCCGATACCCGGAATGCTTTCCAGTCGGAGCGTATCCTCATTTTGCTGGCTGATGTGTGCAAGACGCACGTCCAGCTCTTTTAACCGCAATTGACTGCTTTGCAGTTCCTCCAGCATCTCGTGGAACAACTGGCGAGCGAGTGTGGTCAGTTCATTTTCGGCATCTTCCAGATAATCCGGCAGACAGGCCGTGATTTTATGTGCGCCTTCCGGCATGGCTATACCGTATTCCAGGCCCAGTCCTCTTATCTGATTGATGAGGGCCGTTTTGTTTTTCATTAGCCGCTGGCGAACCCGGTGCAGACACTGAATATCCTGCTGCTCAACACTTTTTTCCGGTACATAACGCATGCCCGGACGGCTGTCGGCCTCGACGATAGCAATGGCATCATTTTTATCGTTTTTACTTCCCATTCTGAAGGGAGCCACATACTGCGGACTGATTTGTTTAACTTCATGACCGTATTTACTGAACAGGCGAGCCCAGTAATTTGCGCTGCCACAGGCCTCCATAACAATCCTGGACGATGGCTGCAGAGCAATAAACGCCATCAGTTTTTCGCGAGTGATCATTTTATTGAATTTATTTTCACCCTGCGCAGAAACGATATGCACCTGAAATACTCGCTTTGCCAGATCAATTCCGATAATTTGTTCCACGGGG
>NZ_RHHM01000039.1 GCF_003846135.1 Erwinia psidii | reverse complement strand
AACGGTAAAATCACCCGGGTGGGGGTGCACAGCCAGGAGCTGAACGGCACGCGCTACGCGGTATACAGCCTGGTGATGGAGCCGGACGTGTGGCCGATGAAACGCGACCGCAACCTGCGAATCTTCCAGAGCCAGACGGTGGTACAGACCGTGAAAACGCTGCTGGGGGAGTACGGGGTGAACGTGGAAGACCGTCTGACGGGCAGCTACCGGGTGTGGGAATACTGTGTGCAGTATCAGGAGAGCAGCTTTGACTTTATCAGCCGGCTGATGGAGCTGGAGGGTATTTACTACTTCTTCCGGCACGAGTCGGATAAACACACGCTGGTGCTGATGGACAGCGCACAGCAGCACCAGCCGTTCGCGGGGTATGAAAGTATCCCGTATCACGTTACGCCGTCGGGTGGCAGCACCAGCGAAGAGGGCATCAGCCAGTGGGCGCTGGAAGAGCAGGTGACGCCGGGGATTTACAGCACGGATGACTATGACTTCCGCAAGCCGAACGCGTGGATGTTGCAGGCGCGGCAGAACCCGGCGTCGCCGTCACCGGGTGAGATAGACGTGTACGACTGGCCGGGTCACTTTGTGGAGCACGACCACGGTGAGTTTTACGCGAAAATCCGCCAGGAGGTGTGGCAGGTGGAGCACCATCAGATAAGCGGCGTGGGAACGGCGATAGGCATAGCGCCGGGTAACACGTTCACGCTGCTGAATGCGCCGTTTTTCAGCGATAACGGAGAGTACCTGACGACAGAGGCGTGTTACGAACTGGAAGAGAACAGCTACGCGAGCGGCAGCGAGGGAAGCACGACGCACAGCATCCGTTTTGCGGTAATCCCGTCGTCGGTGACGTACCGTGCGGCGCCGGTGACAGGCTGGCCGCGCACGCATGGTCCGCAGACGGCGAAGGTGGTGGGTCCGAAGGGCGAGTCAATCTGGACGGACAAATATGGCCGCATCAAGGTGAAATTCCACTGGGACCGTCTGGCGAAGGGAGATGACACCAGTTCGTGCTGGGTGCGGGTGTCGAGCGCGTGGGCGGGGCAGGGTTATGGCGGGGTGCAGATACCGCGGGTGGGGGATGAAGTGGTGATAGATTTTATCAACGGCGACCCGGACCGACCGATAGTGACGGGGCGGGTGTACAACGAGGCGAGTATGCCGCCATGGGCGTTGCCGGCGGCGGCGACGCAGATGGGTTTTCTGAGCCGGACGAAGGATGGGACGTCGGAGACGGCGAACGCGTTGCGCTTTGAGGACAAGGCGGGGGAGGAGCAGCTGTGGATCCAGGCGCAGAAGAACATGGACACCAACGTGAAAAATGATG
>NZ_RHHM01000004.1:244925-304019 GCF_003846135.1 Erwinia psidii | reverse complement strand
CTCCTTCAGAGTCAACGTCTTTTTGAGAAGAAGTTGCTCCGGCGGTTCAGCGTGCTGAACCTCTTAACCCGGCGACCCGTAAGCCGTTGTTCCGTGTCAGTGGTGGCGCATTATAGGGAGTTTACGCACCCTGACAACCCCTAAATTGCAAAAAATAGTGCGTTCGCTGCATTCCACAGCAAAAGGGCTGTTTATACGCAGTTATACACAAAGTTATCCACATTAATGGCATGCCGGAAATTTAGACGAGCACCGCGCAAACGTTTTCGCTACAATGCCAGGCAAAATCCTGGACCTCTGCTGGGGGCGTTACCTGAATCAACGCCACACTTCTTTATCTGTAAGGAAGATGACCAGGGTTGATGTAACGTTCTTATCTGTGCGAACCAAAACCAGGGGATAAACCTCATGCAACAACCTCGTCCTGTACGCCGCGCTCTGCTTAGCGTCTCTGACAAAGCCGGTATCCTGCCGTTTGCTCAGGCGCTGTCAACGCGCGGTGTTGAACTGCTTTCAACTGGCGGAACCGCCCGCCTGCTTGCTGAAGCAGGTTTAAGCGTCACTGAAGTTTCTGATTACACCGGCTTCCCGGAAATGATGGATGGACGTGTCAAAACCCTGCATCCCAAAGTGCATGGTGGCATCCTCGGACGCCGAGGCCAGGATGATGAGATCATGCAGGAACACAGCATTTCCCCTATCGACATGGTAGTGGTTAACCTGTATCCCTTTGCTCAGACAGTTGCCCGCGATGGCTGTTCACTGGCAGATGCCGTTGAAAATATTGATATCGGTGGCCCGACCATGGTGCGTTCTGCGGCAAAGAATCATCAGGACGTGGCAATTGTGGTCAAGAGCAGTGACTATCAGGCCATTATTGACGAGATGGACGCCAACAATAATTCCCTGAAACTCTCCACCCGCTTTGATTTGGCGATTAAAGCCTTTGAGCATACCGCCGCTTACGACAGTATGATTGCCAACTATTTCGGCAGCCTGGTTCCGGCCTATCATGGTGACACTACGGAACCTTCAGGTCGCTTCCCACGCACGCTTAACCTGAACTTCATCAAGAAGCAGGATATGCGTTACGGCGAGAACAGCCACCAGGATGCCGCTTTCTATATAGAGGAAAACCTCACGGAAGCGTCGGTCGCCACCGCACAACAGGCTCAGGGCAAGGCGCTGTCTTACAACAATATCGCAGATACCGACGCGGCGCTGGAATGCGTGAAAGCGTTTAACGAGCCAGCCTGCGTTATTGTCAAACATGCTAACCCCTGTGGGGTCGCTGCCGGCAGCACTATCCTTCATGCTTACGAACTGGCGTACAAGACTGACCCAACCTCAGCCTTTGGTGGCATCATTGCTTTCAACCGTGAACTGGATGAAGCGACTGCACAGGCGATCATCAGCCGTCAGTTCGTGGAAGTGATCATTGCCCCTTCCGCAAGTGAAGCAGCACTGAAAGTGACCGCAGCCAAACAGAATGTCCGCGTGCTGACCTGTGGCCAGTGGCAGCAACGCCAGGCAGGTCTGGACTTTAAACGTGTCAACGGTGGCCTGCTGGTGCAGGACCGCGATCTGGGGATGGTGACCGAAAGCCAGCTACGTGTGGTCAGCAAACGTCAGCCCACTGAGCAGGAGTTGCGCGATGCGCTGTTCTGTTGGAAAGTGGCCAAGTTCGTGAAATCCAACGCTATCGTCTATGCACGTGACAACATGACCATTGGCATAGGTGCAGGCCAGATGAGCCGCGTTTATTCTGCGAAAATTGCCGGGATCAAAGCGGGCGACGAAGGGCTGGAAGTGAAAGGCTCGGCCATGGCTTCTGATGCCTTCTTCCCATTCCGCGACGGTATTGATGCTGCCGCCGCCGTCGGCGTGAGCTGTGTTATCCAGCCGGGCGGTTCAATTCGTGATGAAGAGGTAATTGCTGCCGCTGACGAGCATGGCATTGCAATGATCTTCACCGACATGCGTCACTTCCGCCATTAATAAGGGGTTAAATGATGAAAATTTTAGTCATTGGCAATGGTGGACGTGAACATGCACTGGCATGGAAGGCCGCTCAGTCACCGCTGGCAGAAACCGTTTTTGTCGCACCTGGCAATGCCGGCACCGCGCTGGAACCTGCATTGCAAAATGTGGCCATCGGCGCCACCGACGTTGCTGCTCTGCTGAGCTTTGCCCAGCGCGAGCAAATTGATCTGACCATCGTTGGCCCGGAAGCACCGCTGGTAATTGGCGTGGTAGATGCGTTTCGCGCCGCGGGGCTAAAGATTTTTGGCCCAACGCAGGCGGCGGCGCAACTGGAAGGCTCCAAAGCCTTTACCAAGGATTTTCTGGCCCGTCATCAGATCCCAACGGCGGAATACCAGAACTTTACCGAAGTGGAGCCGGCGCTGGCTTATGTACGACGTAAAGGCGCACCCATCGTCATCAAAGCTGACGGTCTGGCTGCCGGTAAAGGTGTGATTGTGGCAATGACCTTGCAGGAGGCAGAAGACGCCATTCAGGACATGCTGGCCGGTAATGCCTTTGGTGACGCGGGTCATCGTATTGTGGTGGAAGAGTTTCTGGACGGCGAAGAAGCCAGCTTCATCGTAATGGTTGATGGTGAAAACGTGCTACCAATGGCCACCAGTCAGGATCATAAACGCGTGGGGGATGGCGATACCGGCCCTAACACCGGTGGCATGGGTGCATACTCTCCTGCACCGGTTGTCACCGACTTCATCCACCAGCGGGTGATGGATGAAGTGATCTGGCCAACCGTGCGAGGTATGGCAGCGGAAGGTAACGTTTATACCGGTTTCCTCTATGCCGGTCTGATGATCGACAAAAACGGTCAGCCGAAAGTGATCGAATTTAACTGCCGCTTTGGCGATCCTGAAACCCAGCCCATTATGCTTCGCCTGCAGTCGGATCTGGTGGATCTTTGCCTGGCCGCCGTTGACGGCAAGCTGAACACCAAAGACTCCGTCTGGGATCCCCGCCCTTCACTGGGCGTGGTGCTGGCGGCGGGCGGTTACCCCGGCGACTACAACACCGGCGACCCGATCCACGGCCTGCCGCTGGAGGCGTTACAGGAAGGCAAAGTGTTTCATGCTGGCACCACAATACAGGATGACCTGGTGGTAACCAACGGCGGACGGGTGCTGTGCGTCACGGCTCTGGGCAATGATATTGCGGCAGCGCAAAAACATGCCTACGAACTGGCGAAACATATTTCATGGGATGGCAGCTTCTGCCGTAGCGATATTGGTTACCGGGCAATTGGTCGTCAATAAGCTCACCATCTGGGACAGTTACCGGGATAATTCGTATCACAGAGTAAAGGACCACCTTCCTGGAAGGTGGCTTTTGACAATGCCCCCTGAAAGGGGGGCGCTATTGTCAAATTTCGATTACCACGCTAACCATTCCATCTGCTGCTCCTCTGTTTGTTTCGTTTTCTCCTGATGCCTCACATACCGTCTGATAATTTCCCCGTTCACCCCGACAGTATCTGCAAACCAGCCTCGTGACCAAAAGTGGTTGCCCCATAACGTCTTTCGTTTGTGTGGGAAACGATTGTAGCGCCTGATTGTGCTGCGGCCTTTCAGATGCGCCATCAGAGTTGATATCGGAATTTTCGGTGGAACTGTTACAACAGGATGTACATGATCTGCTGAACATTTAGCTCCAGAATCTCACCATCTTTTATTCCACAGAGAATCCAGATTGTCCTGTAACGTCACTTGCCCAACTTATCTTTCAGGATCCTGAAGCGGTACTTTGCCGTCCGGGCTATGTGGTATTTACAACGCCGATATGCATGTGATGAACGCCTGTAAAGCCCCATGTTGGTGATTCCCTCTTACTTGTGGTGAGTAGGTGAAATATTCCGACATGGGCTTCCTCCAGGCTGGAGCCTCACAGGGACAATCACCACCTCCCACGGAGGTGGTTTAAAGCTGACAGTAAAAACGCAAAAGCGCTTTGAACAGCGCGTGTCCCGCAGGGGTGAAACCGGATATCCAGATCACGCGATAATCGAAGGCATCCAAATGAGCGCAGAGCCTGTCCCACCGGGCATCATTGCCGCCAGCCAGTTAGGACACGGCAAGTGCACAGGCACCGGAGCGTACAGTACGTAGGGATGGAGAGAACTGCCTGCGGCCAAAAGTGCGCCGGGAGGGGCTCTCACTCAAACATGTGATTGGGATGACTGAGCACGGCCACTTTACAATTTTGAGTTGTGTGAAGGGTATACCCAAACCAGCTCATGCAATAGATTATAACCATCAGGGTGTGAGCATTTTCCCTGGCTGAGGCTGAATCTCTGTTTCCACTCTTCTTTGTTTCTGTTTATCTGCATAACCAGCTGGCATTGCTGGCGAATTGAGCACTTGATGACCAGCCTGTCACAATATAATCTGAATGTGGAGATATATTTACTTCTCCTCTGACAATATAAGGGAATGTCAAGAGGTAATATAAAAATGAGAATTGATACTGTCTATAACTGTTTAAAAACGCATAGTAACGGAAAGGGACTCACGGCTTCAGAGTTGGCTGAAAGTATCGGTTTATCGCGGGCAAATGTAAGCAGTGAATTAAATAAACTGGTCAGTCAGGGAAAAGCCGTTAAGACAAAAGGTAAGCCGGTCTATTACTCTTACCTCACCCCTGAAATAACATCGCAACACGTTGACGATCATTTATTAGATAGTTTTGTTGCAGAAAATCCCAGCCTCAGTTCTGCGGTGGCTCAGGCCAAAGCGGCTATTTTGTACCCGCCACGGGGCATGAATTTACTGTTACTGGGTGAAACGGGTGTCGGCAAATCTATGTTTGCTGAAATGCTCCATGCCTATGCTATTTCAACCCAGAAGATCGATAAAAATGCTCCCTTTGTTATCTTTAACTGCGCTGATTACAGCAATAATCCACAACTGTTAATTGCCCAGCTCTTTGGCTCCAGGCGCGGAGCTTATACAGGTGCAGACGAGGAGCATATTGGTCTGTTAGAAAAAGCCCGCCAGGGAATTTTATTTCTGGATGAAGTGCATCGTTTACCCCCTGAGGGTCAGGAGATGTTTTTCACTTTTATTGACAAGGGAATATATCGTCGCCTGGGCGAAACCTCGTCAGAACGTACCGCATCCGTACGCATTTTCGCCGCCACGACCGAATCACCACGTTCAGCACTATTAAACACCTTTACACGCCGCTTTCCGGTATCCATAACCTTGCCTGCATTGCGTGACAGACCCCTTAAAGAACGTTTCAGTTTGATTAAACGTTTTTTCAGCCAGGAGGCCAGGCAATTACGCAATCAGATTAAAGTTTCAGCTAATACACTGCGAGCTTTACTGAGTTACGATTGCACCAACAATATTGGACAACTAAAATCAGATATTCGTTTTTCCTGTGCCAATGCATGGATGCAGTACTGCTCAGGAAAAACACCTCAGATTGAAGTGTACAGCCGCATGTTGCCTGCAAACATCAGTGAGGCATTATATGCTCATCCCGAACATCGTAAAGTCTGGGGGGATGTTATTGGAATCAGTAAAAAAAGTATTACCTTCTCCGCGGAAAACCTACTGGAACTTAAAGAAGATAATTATACTAAAAATATTTACGACATGCTTAATCTACGGATGGCCGTATTAAAAAGTCTTGATCTGGATGAGAATGAACTGAGGAAAGAAATAGAGAATGATATTACTGAATATATTCACATGCAGGTCAATGATGGCTATACCAATTACAACAGCCGAAAACTGTTCTGTGTGGTACCAAAAAAAATATTACATCTCACAGAAGAACTCATTCGATATGCTGAAATAAACCTTCAGCGCCCACTGAGTTCTCGCCTGTATTATGGACTGGCAAAACATATCGAAAATGCTATTGAGCGAGTTAATTCGAATAAATGTATCATACACCCACAACTTAATCACATCCGAAAATCAAGAAGTGATATATTTAATTTAGCGTTAAACTGGCTACATATTATAGAACGGGTCATGGAGATAACATTTCCTGTAGATGAAGCAGGTTTTCTTGCAATGTTCCTGGTCTTCTCTGAACAGGAAATGGATGCTCAAAATAATAATGTTCAGGTCCTTGTAGTGGCTCATGGGGAAAATACCGCCAGCGCACTTGTGGATACCGCAAATGAACTTTTAGGAGTAAACTACGCAGTCGCATTTAATGCGCCGCTGGAGCAAAAGCCACAACAGATTCTGGAAAGAATAATTAATTACATCCGGGAAGAAAATAAAAACTGCGATATCATGATGTTAGTTGATATGGGTTCTCTGACGACCTTTGCTGCTAATATTGAACAGCAGTGCAGTATTAAAGTCGCCTCACTACAACTTATCAGCACCCTACACATTATTGAAGCCATCCAAAGTGCCATGAACGGTAACCCGCTTCAGATCGTTTATCAGGATGTGCAAAAGGTCAATCAGTTAATGACGTTAGCTGTTAATAACAAAAATCCTTCTCCGTTCACCTTCAGGCAAAATATGGTTAGTCATAAGTTGGCAATTATTACCCTGTGTACCACTGGCGAAGGTTCTGCCCGATTAACTCAAAATCTGCTTACCCGATCCCTCTCTTATCGTAAAAATCTGATTGAGATTATCACATTAAATATCGATGACGAATCCGATATTACACGGGATATCGCGCATATTGCAACCGACTATATGATTATTGCTATTGTCAGCCCTTTTGAGTTTGACAGTCATATCCCGGTTTTCGGGTTGGCTGATATTCTGCACCATAATGGTATATCCACCATGCAGGAACTCATTGATACAGAGGTAACCTATTCACTGGTTACAGGGACGCTGGAACAATTGCTAACCAACCTTCCTGTGGAAAATCTTGTGAGCGAAATTAAAAAATTTAACAAGAATATCATCGCATCACTGGGAGTTTCTCAGTCAACTAATTTATTGATTGGTTTAATAATGCATATAGCCTGTATGGTCGAACGGCATAAAAATGGTGAGTCCGCACATTATTTCGAACACAAGGAAAAACATCTTTCCCAATATCATCAGGATATGCAAGTTATCAGAAAAGAAATAGTTTTAATTGAACAGGCTTTTGACGTCAAACTGGATGAAAACGAACTGTGCACTATACATCGATATTATCGCCAGTAGTAAAACCATAAAGCACTGCTTAGCGCATTTGCATATGGGTTAAATAGCTGCGCGGAATAGTGCTCCACCTTTTATCAGCTCTTACAGCGCAAGGGATTTTCCTTTAGTGGTGCAGGATCCAGTCATCACGCGAGATCATCGACCTTAGTTTCTGACTGGACCGATATTATCCAAAATGATCTACTGTAGCGGTATCAGTCACCGCTATTTAAATGGACTCACTTTTTTATTGGAAAGAAAGCGAGCTTTGAGTTTTTCAATTGTTGGTGGCATAATTTTCAGACCATCGTAAATATATCTTTCTACACCGCCATATTGTTTCTCTATTTCATCCAATGAGGCATCCAGATATGAATGACGTGTTTCCATCATTGATGACAAAAAACCAAGCACATCTTCATTTTTTGTCTGTTCACGATATTGTAACATTCGCCGCCTGTTTCTCTCAGCCCTCAGCTGATTGGTTAGCATATAATCCTGATATATAAATTCCTTCTTCACACCCAGTGCTAAATGGACCAACGCAATACCAAATCCGGTACGGTCTTTCCCCCCCCGGCAATGTTGATTTACTGCCCATTCACCTGTTTGTGCCAGTAGTAGTAGCATATTTCGAAAAGCCTTAACAGAATCAGGGTGATGAATAAATTCACGATATTGATCTTCCATAATTTTGCCAGCGCTATTAATAATCACCCCGCTCTCAGCCCTTGTTGCTAACCGCAGCAGTAAATCAACCTTCTCTGCATCACCGGATGTTGTCGCTGCCAGTTCCGCAGAGGAGGCATTTGGCGTCAAGCAAACACACTTAACATCCTCCGTCCATAAATGATTTGGCTGCCTGGCTATCTCTTCTGCTGTGCGGTAATCGATTATCGTTCGAATTCCTAACGGGGCCAGATAAAGAAAATCATTATTCGTCAAACGATGGAGATGATCGGAGCGGTAGAGTTTTCCCCAGCGAACCATCATGCCATTTTCAGTTTCATATCCTCCGGCATCACGGAAATTGTTGGCACCTTCCAACGGTAATACTCGCTCAGAAACGATGCTGGTTTGGTGACCACAGGTCAGCCGATAGGTTGGCTTTGAAAACGTGTCATGTCGGATAATATAACGATCCCGTGTTGTTTCTGCTATTCTGTTGTCCAATATGGCACCGCTGACGGCCACTGACAGAATATCTATAATTGTTATTTTTTTATCAGGATTATCCCACTTAAGTAATATTTCATAATTATTCAGTCTTTCAAAAATAATATTCATTGATCCCTCATGATATTATGAGCTTTACTGTGCAACTGCTGATTCTGCAATCAGTTTTTGACGGTCCATGTAGCGTATAAATGGATAGTAAACCAGCATGGCAACTATCAGCAGCACGATATGCCATAATGCCATTTGCCAGCCGCCAATCATGAAACCCTTGATGATTTCCGGCGTTCCCGCAGAGGGTAAGGGCATTCCATTAACTCTGGGAATAACGTCCATTTTTGTCGCAAAGTAAGACAGCATGACATTCAGTGTTCCGGCAGTCATTAAGGGTAAAAACAACACCGGATTTAGCACCATTGGCAGACCAAATTTGTAAGGCTCGCTGATGCCAAAACAGCCGGGAAGCACACCAATTTTCCCTATACTTTTCATCTGGACGCTTTTACAGCACAGCAACAGAATCGACATCGCCAGATAGCGAGGGCCTTTTTGCGCATTAATAAACGTCATGGTGACGATAAAGGGTAGCGCTTCGCCCACCTGGAAAGCATTGAGGTTCTCAACATCCAAGGGGTAAAACAGAGTAAACAGGATTGCAGACGTCGCCATGGTGCCATGAATGCCAAAGAACCACAGGAATTCGGCCAGAAACACAATGAATAATGCGGCAGTCAGGCTCGTCCCCAGTCCCTGTAACGGCCCCTGCACCAGGGAATAGATAAAATCATGAATATTTCTGAATGGCGTCAGCTCAAAAAGAACGTTAATTATGGCAAAGATCAGGCCAATGATAAAAGCCGGAATCAAACTGGAAAATGATTTGGAGACAAAATCCGGCACTGAATCAGGCAGTTTAATTGTCACTTTACTATCGATCAGAAAAATATACAGCCGGGCTGTCACCAGTCCGGTGACCATGGCAACAATCATTCCCCGTGCACCAAGATAGGTTAGCTCAATGGCTTTTATTTTTTCAAAGCTCGTGACGGGTGTTAGCAAAAAAAACGCCATTACGGCCAGTGTCGCTGACATAATACCATCCTTCTTATGCAGCTCAGCCAGTTTATAAGCCAAAGTGCTTGCTACATAGATGGAGATAATATTCATCGTCGCTACGGTACAGTACGTAAAGGCACTCTTAAGCCCTGTACTGATAATCAACGCCTGCCATGAATCAATATTAATGCTTGCTGACACGCTGGCAAATGAACCTACCATCAACACTGGCAGCAGCAGCATCATACCACCGGAAATAGCCTGAACGTACTTGCTCTTTTGTATTACGCCCATGCCTTTTTGTAGTAAATTTCTCATTCCATTGAACAGACCATCCATGCAGTTCACCTTGTTTTTTAATACAGCGCTGTAATATTTTATTTCCCAGGTTTGAATATTATCTTTTCCCTAATTCATTTTCCTTCAACTGTTGCAATGCATCCTTCAGTACCTTTTCACCATTCATTAACCCATAGTCCAGGGAATCAATGATGCTGACAGGTACGTTAGATTTTGAGCGTATTTCATCCAGTAAATGCCCAACCTGCGGCCCCAGCATAATAATATTAAGGTCCTGATACTTATCCAGCTCGGTTTCCGCTACCGCATCGATTTCTGCATCAATACCTAACTTTTCAGCAGATTCCCGCATTTTTTTTACCAACATACTGGTTGAAAATCCTCCCATGCAGGCAAGCATAATTTTGTATTTCATCTCTTTATTCCCTGTAATCCCGATCTTTGATTATATCAATGATCTCCGTGGCCAAATCACGCACGGTCAATGCATTCATTAGATGATCCTGTGCATGTACCATAATCATTGAAACCCGTTGCTCATTACCTCTAATCTCTTCCTGTATCATCTCTGTCTGAATTTGATGAGCGCGAGACAGAGCTTCTTTCGCCGTTTTCATTAGCTCGTCTGCCTTAAGATAGTTTTTCTGACGAGCCTCATTAATCGCATTAAGACTCTGACTTCTGGCCTCACCGCTGTTAACGATGATTTGCATAACAATTTCTTCAAGATCCAAACCGACCTCCCAGTGCCATTCTGTTTAACTGCAGTAGCCATTGCATAAAGAATGCCAAAACATTAAATATAATTATTTATCAGTTAGTTAGATAAATCTGTTTCAATGTGTTTCGCGAACGTTGTCATTATTTGACATCAAGACGAAAGACAGGCGGCGGCGGCCAGAGGGATGGCAACGGGTGCTGGATAATAGCGAGGTAATGGGAAGACCGGGACGGAGTTTGTGCATCCTCATGACAGGATGACTATTTTCCCATCAATATAGCAGGAGACCGTTATGCCTCTTTTTTCAGGAAAAAATCTCATGGTGTAAAGAAGTTAACCGGACTTATCCCTTGAAACAAGACACCTTCCGGTGATTAAGCGTCCGCTCAATTACACCGCTTAAGCGTCTAAAAATCAGCCGACTGCGGCTCACTGGCACAGAGATCCTCTGCGGATACCAGTAACAGCTGCGTGCCTCTCGGTGCTTCCAGCCAGGAAAGGCTAACCGGTTTACCCGATACCTGCTGATGTTGGGTGATGTAGCGCATGGAGAAGCGATCAAAATCAGGTCGCGTTTTTCCCCCCTGGCAGAGCTGAACCGTACCATCAGATGACCAGTAGCCCTGTTTCAGCAGTACATGACCGGCCAGCAGGTCATCACTGATTCTGAGCATTCGCCCGGCATCAAACTGATATAACGCCACCGCATCTGACGAGAGCGCTTCACGGTGTCCATCGAGCTGGCGCTGCATAAAGCTCAGTTTATCGTCCTGAAAACGCATCATTACACTTTCGGGATGCTCACCGATAATATGACGCTCAACAGAAACAAGCTTATCGTTCTGCCATTGATAATCGGTTTTTTCAAAAGATGTTCCGCTAAAAGGCGTGTAGACCGTCATCAGATGGCTGGCATGTGGTGGACTCTCTTTGCGCCATATCCGCAAGGCACCGCGATCGGCAAGATAACCACTGGCAGTAAAGTCGGGCAGTTTGGGACGCGTACTACAGCCTGCCAGTAGCAGCATAACCAACAGCACAGGAAGTGAGAATGAGCATCGTGTCATGGCGTGGGTGTCACACAAGAGAGACAGGGATGTTGCCCGGAAGGGAGATGGAATACAGCGAGGGCGGTGACATCCGGTTTGAACAAAAGGGGCTTACGCCCCCCTGTTTAAAACTTTTCACTGTCACACGATCACTTAACAGCGTCTTTCAGTGCCTTACCAGAAACAAATGCCGGTACATTAGCAGCAGCAATTTTTATCTCTTTACCAGTCTGCGGGTTGCGGCCAGTACGCTCAGCACGGTGATTAACTTTAAAAGTACCAAAACCAACCAGTTGTACAGCATCACCTTCTTTCAGAGACTCAGTAATCGCAGCCAGGGTGGATTCCAGAGCAGCTTTAGCCTGGGTCTTAGACAGGTCCGCTTTGTCCGCAATTACATCAATCAGTTGAGTCTTGTTCATAAGTTATCCTTACAGTGTATTTATCGCTTGCTAAGCATCGAGTGCGAGGGAAAAACCAGATTCTGGCACTCTCCTGCATACACGCACCGATAGCCACTTTTTTCAGCCCCACAAATGTAGACCAGACTGGGGGCGAATGTGAAGCCTTAAGGCGCTACAAATCAGGCCTGAAATCACGTTTTCTCGCCTTATTGCTGAAATTTTATACCGATATTACTAATCCCTGATTCCCGCAGGTCAGAACGCAGGCCTTTTATCAGTTCCTGGTCTCTTTCCTCGCAGGCGCTAAGCAGGCGAAAAATTTCCCACTGAATATCCCACTCTTCTTCAACGGCAGGGTTTTCTTTCAGTTCTTCATCGGTCATTTCGCGCCCCGCCTGGGTCATTTCCAGCATCGCCACGCCGGTGATTGATGCTTCACTGACGGCAATAGTATGTGCCAGAGTATCGCCACTCAAACGGGAATGCAGTAGCTCACTCAATGCTACACAGGCATCAATAGCGGGATAAACACCGTACAGATCGTAATCCTCTGTCGCCGGGATCGCCTCTTCCAGTTTTTCCAGCTGCGCGTCAAAATTTACTTTGGCATCTTTGACCAGCAATGTTTCCCAGATCAAATCAAGAATACGACGATAAAGCAGAGCTTCACCAAATCCGGTCTGCTGGCAAAACGCCCAGTAATTAGGGTACAGGCGCTCGCACAGGCAGGCCATAAAAGTAATGTGCTGCCAGCTTTCCAGCTTTTCCAGCCGCAGGTGGATTGGATTACGTAACATGATGGGATCTCTTTAACAAAATAGTGCGCGGCTGGCAGTGTAACCCAAAAGCCAGCGCCTCACACCGTTAACCCTTTGCCAACAGCCGCATAAAAGCGGGACGCTGTGAAGCAACGGCATCCGCCCAGCGGGTTGGTTCAGGTAGACGGTACCCTTGCAGACAGATTTCCACCCAGTACAAAGCCGTGTCCGGGCTGACACGATGTCCGGGGGAGATAAATAGTGGATTACAGCACCGCTTGCTACGTAGCACCCAGCCAATCTGTTCATCCTTGTCGACCAGCGGCTGACGGGAGCCGGGTTGCTCTGACAGTGGTCCAAACTTGCCACACAGGCGGCGCTTGGCGACACCGATAGTTGGCACATCGACCAGCAAACCAAAATGGCTGGCAACGCCCAGACGACGGGGATGCGCAATTCCCTGCCCGTCAACAAACAGCAAATCAGGCTGATGTTGCAGCTGCTGCCAGGCCGCCAGCAAAGCGGGGTATTCGCGAAAAGAGAGAAAGCCGGGAATATAGGGCATGGTGGTGGCAATCCGCGCCACGCGGTGCTCAACCATTTTCAGCGAAGGATATTCCAGAATAACCAGAGCGGCACGTGTCACCTCACCGCCCTGTTCAAAACCGACGTCCGCGCCGGCGATATAGCACGGCGGCATTACCTCAAAATCATCTTCACGCACCACCTCAGCGGCACGTTTCAGCTGCTCCTGCTTTAATGCCTGAATATCCATACTCAGCTCTGATGATACTGGCGTGAAAGGGTATGAACCGCCTCGACAAATGCGCCAGCGTGTTCTGGCGGCACATCCTGATGGATCCCGTGTCCCAGATTGAACACGTGCCCATCGCCATGACCAAAACGCTGCAAAATATCCGCGACTTCCTGCTCAATACGCGCCGGTTGTGCATACAGCATCGACGGGTCCATATTCCCCTGCAACGCCACTTTATGGCCGACACGACGACGCGCATCGGCGATATCAGTGGTCCAGTCCAGACCCAGTGCATCACAGCCGGTTTCAGCCATCGCTTCCAGCCACTGTCCGCCGCCTTTGGTAAACAGGGTGACTGGCACCCGACGCCCTTCATTCTCATGCAGCAGGCCATCAACAATTTTGTGCATGTAGTGCAGGGAGAACTGAAGATAGTCACGACCTGACAGCACGCCGCCCCAGGTGTCAAAAATCATCACCGATTGTGCCCCTGCACGGATTTGCGCATTCAGGTAGAGGATTACGCTGTCAGCCAGCTTGTCGAGCATAAGATGCAGGGTTTCCGGCTCGGCATACATCATCTTTTTCAGTTTGGTAAAGGCTTTGCTGCTACCACCTTCAACCATGTATGTCGCCAGTGTCCACGGACTGCCGGAGAAGCCGATAAGCGGTACCTGCCCCTGCAAATTTTTGCGGATAGTGCGCACGGCATTCATCACATAGCCCAGTTCCTGCTCCGGGTCTGGAATCGGCAGTTTTTCAACATCCGCCCGACAGGTGACCGGAGATGAAAAACGGGGACCTTCACCGGCTTCAAACCAAAGTCCCAGCCCCATTGCATCAGGGATGGTCAAAATATCGGAGAACAGTATTGCTGCATCAAGCGGGTATCGACGCAGCGGTTGCAGCGTGACTTCACATGCCAGCTCAGCGTTCTTACACAGCGACATAAAATCCCCGGCCTGGGCGCGGGTGGCTTTATACTCTGGCAAATAGCGCCCGGCCTGCCTCATCATCCACACGGGCGTCACATCTACCGGCTGGCGCAGCAGTGCGCGCAGATAACGATCGTTTTTCAGCTCACTCATTTTTATGACTCTCCGTTTGCAGGCACGCAGTATAACATTCATTGCGCTTCGGCGCGGCACAGCGCAACGGTATCCTCAATCAGTCGGCGTGCAATGGTTCCCACCGGGGGCAGTGGCGGCAGCGCATCAAAGCGGTACCAGTCGGCGTCAAGCAGCTCTTTCGGATCGAGGGTAATCTCACCGCTCTGGTAGTCAGCCATAAATGCCATCATCAGCGATTGTGGGAACGGCCAGGGCTGTGAGGAGACATAACGTAGATTCTTCACCGTAATCCCGCTCTCTTCCATTACCTCACGCGCCACGGTCTGTTCCAGCGTTTCTCCCACTTCGACAAACCCCGCCAGCACGGTGTAAACGCCGTTGCGGTGTCGGGTATGCTGAGCCAGCAGGATCCTGTCATTCCGGCGAATAGCGACAATGATACAGGGAGCAATCTGTGGGTAGTAACGCTGACGGCAGTGACTGCACAGGCAGGCCCACTCGGTTTTGCTGTGGTGCATCTTATGGCCGCAATAGCCGCACCACTGATGAGAACGATAAAACTCTGCCAGCTGGATCCCCCGCCCGGCAAGCTGGAACAGGCCAGGGTCCTGATCGAGGATCTGTCGTAGCGATCCCATGTCTTCCTGGCGGCTGTCGCAGATCAACCGCACCGGTTCGCCCTGCCATTCGCCGATTAACGATCCTTTCGATCCACTCAGGCTTAATTCTTGTGCGCTGCCGTACGGTAATTGGCCTTTTGGCAGCCAAAGTTTCTGTTCGTGGCTGACAATCCACCAGCCAGCATCTACGCTTAAGATCTCACATTGCATAAATTTGTTCATCCTCCGCTTCACAGACACACTGTATAACGGGATTGCTATCAGACATCAGAAAACAACACTTACGGAGTCACTCATGCTTGACCAGTTAGACGTTCTGACCGCCCGTGTGGGCGGATGCAGTGACCTGGTGGACTTTTGTTTGCGATCGCGTAAGCAGCTGTTGGTTGCTTATTATCAGATGGTTGGCATAAAGCCTAACAAGGATTCGCTGACTACGCTTGATGAAAACGCGCTGGATACGTTCTGCCAGACGCTGGTGGATTATCTGTCCACAGGCCACTTCACCGTCTATCAACGCTTCATCAAAGAGATGGAAGGCAGCGAGCAGCTGGCGAAAGCCGCACTCATTTACCCCTCACTGCAGACCAATACTGAGCAAATTATGCAGGTATATGACTCTCATCTTGAAAACGCTATTGATGATGACAACTACCTGGCGTTCCAGACAGCACTCTCGGCAGTCGGCGAGGCGTTGGAGGCGCGTTTCACGCTGGAAGATCGATTTATTAAGCTGGCGCTGGAGAGAAACGCAGAACAACCGGACGCGGCCAACGATTCCCAGCTCGCCCGCCCGGCCTGAAAGGTTATCAGTTTGTAAAAACCTTGTAGTTTCCAGAAAGACCCTTTATGCTGAGTGGGTAATTCAGTGACCGGCCACCAGGCGGTCACTATCGTTCTGCCTTCCCCGCTGTGGGAAGCAGAATTCTTCTTGTCGGAGTGCCCCAAGGGGCTGAGACCGTTAATTCGGGATCCGCGGAACCTGATCAGGTTAGTACCTGCGAAGGGAACAAGAGTAAAATTCAGTGACGGTGTGAACCCGTATCTCATCACACTTTGCGCTTACTCCTCCGAGCTCCAGGCAAGCAACTTTCCCTATTTATTCAGGAACGTGCTATGTCTACCGTTGATAAAAAATCCACCCGTCGTGAGCAACGTGCTGAGGCACAAGAGTTTATCGATTCCCTACAGGGCACCGCTTTTCCCAATTCTGAACGTATCTGGCTGACCGGCTCCCGTGCCGATATTCGTGTGCCGATGCGCGAAATCCAGCTCAGTCCGACGATGGTTGGCGGCAGCAAAGATAACCCGCAGTTTGAGGATAACGAACCGGTGCCGGTCTACGACACGGCCGGGCCTTACGGCGATCCTGAAGCAAAAATCGATGTGCACGCCGGGCTGGCACGGCTGCGAAATGAGTGGATTATCGAGCGTGGCGATACGCAGCCGATTGGGCAGCTCAGCTCGGTATATACCCAGCAGCGGCTGGCCGATGAAGGGCTTGATCACCTGCGATTCGATAATCTTCCGCACCCACGCCGCGCGCTGGCTGGTCGCTGTGTGACCCAGATGCATTATGCGCGACTGGGTGTGATCACGCCTGAGATGGAATTTATCGCACTGCGTGAAAATATGGGTCGCGCGCGCATCCGTGGCGAAGTCCTGCAACAGCAGCATCCAGGCAACAGCTTTGGCGCGCATCTGCCGGAAAACATTACGGCAGAATTTGTCCGTCAGGAAGTCGCCGCCGGTCGTGCCATTATTCCCGCGAATATCAATCACCCGGAATCGGAGCCGATGATTATCGGGCGTAACTTTCTGGTGAAAATCAACGCCAATATAGGCAACTCTGCGGTCAGCTCCTCCATCGAAGAAGAAGTTGAGAAACTGGTCTGGGCAGCCCGCTGGGGGGCTGACACGGTGATGGACCTCTCCACCGGACGCAACATCCACGAAACCCGCGAGTGGATCCTGCGTAACAGCCCGGTTCCAATCGGCACCGTGCCAATTTATCAGGCGCTGGAGAAAGTGAACGGCATTGCCGAAAATCTGAACTGGGAAATCTTCCGCGACACGCTGCTGGAACAGGCCGAACAGGGCGTGGACTACTTCACCATCCATGCAGGCGTGCTACTGCGCTATGTGCCAATGACCGCGAAGCGCCTGACCGGCATCGTATCCCGCGGCGGCTCGATCATGGCCAAGTGGTGCCTGTCGCACCACAAAGAGAGTTTCCTCTGGCAGCACTTCCGCGAAATTTGTGAAATCTGCGCGGCTTATGATGTTTCCCTGTCGCTGGGCGATGGTTTGCGTCCGGGCTCCATCCAGGATGCCAATGACGAGGCCCAGTTCGCCGAACTGCACACCTTAGGTGAACTGACCAAAATCGCCTGGGAGTATGACGTACAGGTGATGATTGAAGGTCCGGGGCACGTACCGATGCAGATGATCCGTCGCAATATGACCGAACAGCTGGAGCATTGCCATGAAGCGCCATTTTATACTCTTGGCCCACTGACCACCGATATCGCACCGGGTTATGATCACTTCACTTCCGGTATTGGCGCGGCCATGATTGGCTGGTTTGGCTGCGCTATGCTGTGTTACGTCACGCCAAAAGAGCACCTTGGCCTGCCGAACAAAGAGGATGTGAAGCAGGGACTGATCGCTTACAAGATCGCGGCCCATGCCGCAGATCTGGCAAAAGGGCATCCGGGTGCACAGATCCGCGATAACGCGATGTCCAAAGCGCGTTTCGAATTCCGCTGGGAAGACCAGTTTAACCTGGCGCTGGACCCTGATACCGCAAGGGCTTATCACGATGAAACCCTGCCGCAGGAATCCGGTAAGGTTGCGCACTTCTGCTCAATGTGTGGACCAAAATTCTGTTCCATGAAGATAACTCAGGAAGTGCGTGAGTACGCGGCGAAGCAGGAAGCGGAAGCCAGACCGATTGAAATCGGCATGGCCGAAATGTCGGAATCCTTCCGGCAGCGCGGTGGCGAACTGTATCACCCTGCCGATGCGATCTCGTCGGAGGAAAAGGTATGAGCCGCCCTCCCTTTCCTGCCACGGCAAAGCGGCTTGGCCTTTATCCGGTGGTGGATTCCGTCGTGTGGATTTCTCGCCTGCTGGACGCGGGTGTTCGGACCCTTCAGCTGCGCATTAAAGACCAGACGGATGAAGCGGTCGAACAGGATATGGCTGCCGCAATCGCGCTGGGCCGACGCTACCGGGCGCGGCTGTTTATCAATGATTACTGGCGACTGGCGATTAAACATCGGGCTTATGGCGTCCATCTGGGTCAGCAAGACCTTGAAACCGCCGATCTGGATGCGATCCACCGTGCCGATCTTCGTCTGGGCCTCTCCACCCATGACGATGCGGAACTGGATCGGGCGCTGGCCGTGCAACCATCCTATATCGCGTTGGGGCATATTTTCCCGACCCAGACCAAACAGATGCCCTCTGCACCGCAGGGGCTGGAGGAATTGCAACGCCATCTTTCCCGGCTGACGGGTATTTCCACCGTCGCCATTGGCGGTATCAGCCTCGAACGCGCCCCGTCGGTACTGGCAACCGGCGTTGGTAGCATCGCGGTAGTTAGCGCCATTACGCAGGCGACAAACTGGCAAACTGCCACCCAGCAGCTACTGGCGCTGGCAGGCCAGGGAGGAGCAACCAATGCTCAGTGACAGCGATTTTATGCGCTACAGCCGCCAGCTACTGCTGGAGGAATTTGGCCCAGGGGTGCAGGAAAAGTTGCATAACAGTAGCGTGCTGATTGTCGGGCTGGGTGGACTGGGTTCTCCTGCGGCGCTCTATCTCGCGGCGGCGGGCGTGGGAAAACTGCTGCTGGCTGACGACGATACGGTGCATATCAGCAACCTCCAGCGACAGATCCTGTTTCGCAGTGATGAAACCGGGAAGCGTAAAACTGACGTTGCCAGACAGCGTTTGCTGTCACTAAATCCGCAACGGGAGGTTATCGCCCTGGATCAGCGCATGAAGGCCGATACGTTGCAAGAGGCGGTGAAGTCGGTGGATATGGTGCTGGATTGCAGCGATAACATGCCAACCCGCCATGCGGTTAACGCCGCCTGTCTGCAACATGCCATTCCGCTGATCAGCGCCAGCGCGGTGGGTTTCAGCGGTCAGCTACTGGTGCTGACACCGCCTTTTAAATATGGCTGTTACCGTTGTCTTTGGCCGGATGACGTTGAGCCACAGCGCAACTGTCGGACGGCGGGTGTGCTGGGACCGGTGGTGGGCGTAATGGGGACAATGCAGGCGCTGGAAGCCCTGAAGATGCTGGCAGGTCTGCCCTCTCCGCTTGATGGCAAATTGCGACTGTTTGATGGTCGCCAGCAAACCTGGCGAACACTTCACCTTGAACGCAGCGCCCGCTGTCCACTATGCGGAGAACACCGTGCACATCATCATTAACGATGAGGCATTCACCCTGCCCACCACGCTGACGCTGACCGCATTGTTACAGCAGCTTTCTTATTCCCCATCAGGGATCGCGCTGGCAGTCAATCAGCACATTGTGCCCCGCGACCGCTGGGCGGAGCGCTACTTACAGGAAGGGGATGAGCTGGTGATTTTCCAGGCCATCGCCGGAGGTTGAACATGTTACAAATAGCCGACAGAACGTTTTCTTCCCGCCTTTTTAGCGGCACGGGTAAATTTTCCAGCCCGGCAATGATGCTGGATGCATTGAAGGCATCCGGCACCGAGCTGGTGACTCTGGCAATGAAAAGGATAGATTTACGCGGCGGAGATGACGGCATCCTGCGTCCTCTGCAACAGCTGGGTGTACAACTGTTACCCAACACATCAGGCGCGAAAACCGCCGAAGAAGCGATCTTTGCCGCCCGACTGGCCCGCGAAGCGCTGGGCACCCACTGGCTGAAGCTGGAGATTCATCCTGACGTTCGCTACCTGTTGCCCGACGGCATTGAAACGCTGAAAGCCGCGCAAACCCTGGTTAAGGAAGGTTTTACCGTATTGCCTTACTGTCACGCCGACCCGGTGCTGTGCAAAAGGCTGGAAGAAGCAGGCTGCGCCGCCGTGATGCCGCTGGGTGCGCCAATTGGCAGCAATCAGGGGCTTAAAACCCGTGATTTTCTGGCAATTATCATTGAACAGGCCACTGTTCCGGTCATCGTTGATGCCGGTCTGGGTGCGCCCAGTCACGCCTGCGAGGCGATGGAAATGGGTGCCGACGCGGTGCTGGTTAACACCGCGATAGCCAGCGCCAGTCACCCGATTAATATGGCACACGCCTTTCGGCTGGCGGTGGAAGCAGGGGCGCTGGCCTGCCGTAGTGGACTGGGTAGCCGTCATCAGCAGGCCAGCGCTACCAGCCCGTTGACCCGGTTTCTCACCGATGAGATCACGCAATGAAAAGTTTTGTGTCTCAATGGGAAAAATTGAACTGGGATGATATCCGCCTGCGCATCCACAGCAAAACCCCGGCCGACGTTGAGCGGGCGCTGAATGCCCCCAAAGTGGGACGGGAGGAGCTGATGGCGCTGCTTTCCCCTGCCGCACAGTCTTATCTTGAACCGCTGGCGCAAAAGGCTCAGTGCTTAACCCGCCAGCGCTTTGGGTATGCGGTAAATCTGTTTGTTCCTCTGTATCTCTCCAACCTTTGTGCCAATGACTGCACCTATTGCGGCTTTTCCATGAGCAACCGGATTAAACGTAAGACGCTGGATGCACAGGAAATTGACCGTGAATGCCAGGCCATCCGCGAGTTGGGATTTGACCAGCTGTTGCTGGTTACCGGCGAGCATCAGAGCAAGGTTGGCATGGATTATTTTCGTCAACATCTGCCGACCATTCGCCGGTACTTCAGCTCACTGATGATGGAAGTGCAACCGATGAGCGAGGCAGATTATGTTGAACTGAAAACGCTGGGACTGGATGGCGTGCTGGTGTATCAGGAGACATACCATCCGACGGTGTACCGCCAGCATCATCTCAAGGGCAACAAACAGGATTTCTTTTTCCGCCTGGAAACACCCGACCGGTTAGGGCGTGCCGCAGTAGATAAAATCGGGCTGGGTACACTGATTGGGCTGTCAGACAGCTGGAGGACAGATTGCTATATGATGGCAGAGCATCTGTTATGGCTACAGAAAACATACTGGCAAAGCCGTTATTCGGTGGCGTTTCCACGGCTGCGGCCCTGTGCCGGCGGTATTCAGCCCGCTTCACTGATGGATGAAACACAGCTGGTACAGGCTATTTGCGCGTTCCGGCTGTTTGCCCCGGAGGTGGAACAGTCGCTTTCCACTCGTGAATCACCGCGATTTCGCGACAGGGTTGTACCGCTGGCGATTAACTCCCTCAGTGCTTTTTCAAAAACGCAGCCTGGCGGCTATGCCGATGGCAATCCTGAGCTGGAGCAGTTTTCTCCATACGATAACCGTCATCCACAGCAGGTGGCAAAAGCCCTCGTTGCTGCCGGAATGCAACCCGTCTGGAAAGACTGGGACAGCTATCTGGGGCGGGCAGGGTCGGTGTTTAACTCAGCGTGTGAATAGTCGGCGGCCGGACAAATTTCGTTTGGTCGCCGCAGGCGGCCTTTGTTTTTTTACCGATCATGGCAAATGGATATTCAGATTATGTGTAGTATCTGTTGCGCTCACTCTGTCGCCTGCTAAATGGCACATATCACAAGCCAGATACTTTTCGCGCTGAAACACCCTGGCATTTTCTTGCTCAACGCGTTTGTAAATAGCTTTCTTATGATCAAGTCACTGCTCTTTATGTTGATAATTTGCAGGAAGAAGCTGTGGCATTACAAATAACTCCTGTTCAGTAGCATAAGAGGTTGAAAAGAGTAATAAGGACAAGCCTCAGTATTTCTATTATTCCCCTCCTCTTCTGTTACTCACTCTGGCCTGTTGTTCTCTACGCAAACTGGATTTTTTCTTTCCAGAATCATTATATAGATTTTCCTGTTGAGTCAAAAAACCCTCAGCATAAGGCCTTAACATATCCTATTTGAAAAAACAGTTTTTACTGCCTGAGTTCGCTCGACAGATACGGGATAACACGCAATTATTTATTAAAACAATGCAAACCCTGAGAAATATTCTGGCAACGCTTCCACATCTGTTTTCAACTGCTGTTCATTTACTTTTAATACGGCAGATTACGTATTGTCGGTGTGATAACGGCATCGTCCAGGCCCGAGGTCATTCCTTTCTGTCGGGCCTGCCTCATTCACTTTGTTCTGTTAGCATATTTCCTGGTGATCAAACCCAACGGAGGTAGTCAGGATCATAAGCGTATTATTTTTTTATTGATATAAGTTGAGCATGATTCAATTGCAGACAGTGTAAGCATTTACCGAAAGCAGAAAAAATACACCACGGCAATCTGGATACAGTATGCAGTTAATTGCTTCTTCAGACGAGTAATATCCAGCGTCTCCGGTGACGACCCGTCCGCCAGGGAAATCGTGTAAAACAGGTACTACCGGGAAAATATCTGCATAAACCGTGACGGGGCTTCCTTTACAGCTCCACCACGTCGCCTTATGTATCCGTTACCTCACCGGCGGTGGAAAAATTGACACCCCAAGGGGCACACAGGCAGAGTATCATCAGATCGGCACAACAAAGATAGACGGGTTTTAGCTACGAAGATATATGACGCTGTAAATGTGTGATGTTTAGCGCGGATAACAAGCCCGCCTGCGGATGGCACGGCCCACTTTTTGCCAGATGAAATGACCTGAAATCCGCACAAAGTAAGGATGCAATGTCTGTATTTATTGTGAAGAACGACGGCGGCAACCCATGTCACAGAACCTTCTGGTTTGCAAAAAATCGCACCGGGTAAAAGACCAGTTCGGATTCGGTAAGAAATGTTGAAGGCAGCTCGGTTAAAAATTTTCATTCTTCTCAACTTCGGACTCATTATTATCGGAATGAAAATATTCTAACATCACCAAAAAGTGCGTGAGATATACAGGAAAACATCATGACCATAAGATAAGAAAAAAACGTCAAACTCCTGACCATAAAAAGACTAATTAATCAGCTAATTCGATGAAAGGCTCAGGGCAGTGAGCTGCCACGACCTTCCATTCTCCGGTAGGAAAGTCATAACTGAATTACTTCCAATCAACACCAACACCAACACCAACACCAACACCAATACCAATACCAATACCAATACCAACACCAATACCAATACCAATACCAATACCAATACCAATACCAATACCAATACCAATACCAATACCAATACCAATACCAATACCAATACCAATACCAATACCAATACCAATACCAATTTAAGGATAATTGATCGCACCAGAAACCAAATTCAACTCATCAGAGATTAATTAACGCAGCGTTTCAAATGCATTTACCATAAAAAACCCGCATTCAATACGAGTCTAATCACACGTTTATTTAAAATATCTGTGACGGCATCTGTTTTCTTGACAGGGGTCAATATTTACTTCTGCGATATTATTACTGAGGATGATTATTTTTCACCTACCCAATTTGATATACTAAAAAAGCCTTAATTACCACTTATCTTACACCAAATAAAATTAACTTAATAAAATTTTCATCCAGAATAAGTTACTAATAGCTTGCTATTTTCAAAATAAGATAACTTACTGAATGTGCAAAATTATTTTTCTTCAGAGAAGTCACCAGAAATCTTCACCAATAAACAGAAATCAATATGTACATTTAGTTTAATCCCTTCTGTCCCAGACGATTATTTACCTGACAGCATTATTTATTTTTAAGCATCCCGGAAAACCTTGTTATGCACTAATGTGAAGAAAATCTGAGTATTCACACGATATAATTTTGTCGCATATTCCCGTTCAGAAGTCTGTTAATGATAAAAAGTGGTGTGCCAGACATTCGGTCCGCCACGGTTGCATATCGACGGGTAAAAAACAGTGAACAGGATCTGTACGGTTTTTTTCTGACTTTCAGTGGTATCAGGCATAAAAAAACCGCTCCGAAGAGCGGTTTTTTACAGCGATGGGCGACGATTAATCGTCGCTACCACCCAGACCTGCGTTCAGCAGTTCTGCGAGGCTGGCAGAAGCTTCATCTGCGGTTACCTGAGGCACAACAGGTGTTTCACCCGCCGCACGACGACGCATACGATCCTGGTGATAAGCGTAACCGGTACCGGCTGGGATCAGACGGCCCACGATGACGTTCTCTTTCAGGCCGCGCAGTTCGTCGCGTTTGCCCGCAACGGCTGCTTCGGTCAGTACACGCGTTGTTTCCTGGAACGAGGCCGCAGAGATAAAGGACTCGGTTGCCAGTGACGCTTTGGTGATACCCAGCAGATCGCGCACATAGGTTGCCGCGATTTTGCCGTTGGCTTCCAGCTCACGGTTGGAGACCTTAACGCGTGACACTTCAACCTGCTCGCCGTCCAGGAAGTCAGAGCTGCCTGCACTTTCGATGGTTGCTTTACGCAGCATCTGACGAACGATGACTTCGATGTGCTTATCGTTAATCTTAACGCCCTGCAGGCGGTAAACTTCCTGCACTTCGTTAGTGATGTAACGGGTCACAGCATGCACGCCACGCAGACGCAGGATGTCATGTGGTGACTCTGGGCCATCGGAAACCACGTCACCACGCTCCACGCGCTCACCTTCGAACACGTTCAGCTGACGCCATTTCGGAATCATCTCTTCGTACGGATCGCTGCCATCTACCGGGGTGATAACCAGACGACGCTTCCCTTTGGTCTCTTTACCAAAGGAGATGATGCCGCTGATTTCAGCCAGGATTGCCGGCTCTTTCGGACGACGGGCTTCAAACAGGTCAGCAACGCGTGGCAGACCACCGGTGATGTCCTTGGTACCGCCAGATTCCTGCGGCACACGCGCCAGGGTGTCACCCGAACTGATCTTGATACCATCTTCCAGCTGGACAATCGCTTTACCTGGCAGGAAGTACTGAGCAGGCATATCGGTACCAGGGATCAGCACATCGTTACCATTGGCATCAACGATTTTCAGCGCAGGACGCAGATCTTTACCACCGGCAGTACGTTCAGCACTGTCCAGGATCACCAGAGAAGACAGACCGGTCAGATCATCCGTCTGGCGGGTAATGGTCTGGCCGTCGATCATGTCGGTGAAGCGAACGAAACCGCTCACTTCGGTGATGACCGGCATGGTATGCGGATCCCAGTTTGCTACGGTCTCGCCCGCGGCAACCTGCTCGCCGTCACCCTTCGCCATGGCTGCACCGTAAGGAACTTTGTAGCTCTCTTTGGTACGGCCAAATTCGTCGATCATTTTCAGTTCAACGTTACGCGAGGTGATCACCAGCTTGCCTGCGGAGTTGGTTACCGACTTGGCGTTGATCAGCTTCAGCGTACCTTTGTTTTTCACCTGAATGCTGGATTCAGCAGCCGCACGAGATGCCGCACCACCGATGTGGAAGGTACGCATCGTCAGCTGTGTACCCGGCTCACCGATGGACTGTGCTGCGATAACGCCGATGGCCTCACCTTTGTTGATGATGTGACCACGTGCCAGATCGCGTCCGTAGCAGTGGGCGCACACGCCGAAGTCAGTTTCGCAACTTACAACAGAGCGGACTTTCAGGCTGTCAACAGAGTGCTCTTCTAGCAGGTCACACTGAAGCTCATGCAGCAGCGTATTGCGCGGCAGCAGAATGTCAGCCGTACCCGGCTTAAGAACGTCTTCAGCCGTTACACGACCCAGCACGCGCTCACGCAGTGGCTCTTTCACGTCGCCGCCTTCGATGACCGGGGTCATCAGGATGCCTTCGTGAGTACCACAGTCGTCTTCAGTCACCACCAGATCCTGCGCCACGTCAACCAGACGACGGGTCAGATAACCGGAGTTCGCGGTTTTCAGTGCGGTATCCGCCAGACCTTTACGCGCACCGTGCGTGGAGATGAAGTACTGGAGTACGTTCAGACCTTCACGGAAGTTCGCGGTAATTGGTGTCTCGATGATCGAGCCATCTGGCTTAGCCATCAGACCACGCATACCGGCCAGCTGACGGATCTGTGCAGCAGAACCACGCGCACCGGAGTCGGCCATCATAAAGATGCTGTTGAAGGAAACCTGACGCTCTTCTTCACCGTCACGATTGATCACGGTTTCAGTGGACAGGTTTTCCATCATGGCTTTTGCAACGCGTTCGTTCGCCGCAGCCCAGATATCGATCACTTTGTTATAGCGTTCGCCGGCGGTTACCAGACCGGACTGGAACTGCTCCTGGATCTCAGCCACTTCTGCTTCCGCTTCGGTGATGATTTCCACTTTCTTCTCCGGGATAACCATGTCGTCGATACCGACAGAGGCACCAGAGCGAGCCGCATAGGCAAAGCCGGTGTACATGGTCTGGTCAGCGAAGATAACCGTTGGTTTCAGGCCCAGAATGCGGTAACAGGTGTTCAGCATTTTGGAGATCGCTTTCTTACCCAGCGCCTGGTTGACGATAGAGTAAGGCAGGCCTTTCGGCACAATCATCCACAGGATGGCACGACCAATGGTGGTATCCACCAGGCTGGTTTTCGCCGTCGATTCACCGCGCTCGTTTCTCTCGTGCTCGGTGATACGTACTTTGACGCGGGCGTGCAGAGAGGCCAGACCAGCGCGATAAACACGCTCGGCTTCTTTCGGGCCGGTCAGCACCATGCCTTCGCCTTTGGCGTTAACACAGTCGCGGGTCATGTAGTACAGACCCAGCACAACGTCCTGAGAAGGAACGATGATTGGCTCGCCGTTCGCTGGTGACAGGATATTGTTGGTGGACATCATCAGCGCACGCGCTTCCAGCTGGGCTTCCAGCGTCAGCGGTACGTGAACTGCCATCTGGTCACCATCGAAGTCGGCGTTATAAGCCGCACAAACCAGCGGGTGCAGCTGGATGGCTTTACCTTCGATCAGCACCGGTTCAAAGGCCTGGATACCCAGACGGTGCAGCGTTGGCGCACGGTTCAGCAGCACCGGGTGTTCGCGGATCACTTCATCCAGAATATCCCAGACAACAGCTTCTTCACGCTCAACCATTTTCTTGGCGGCTTTGATGGTGGTAGCAAGCCCACGCAGTTCCAGCTTGCCGTAGATAAACGGTTTGAACAGCTCCAGCGCCATTTTCTTCGGCAGACCACACTGGTGCAACCTAAGGTATGGACCCACGGTAATAACGGAACGACCAGAGTAGTCGACGCGTTTACCCAGCAGGTTCTGACGGAAACGACCCTGTTTACCTTTGATCATATCGGCCAAAGATTTCAGAGGACGTTTGTTAGAACCGGTGATCGCACGACCGCGACGGCCGTTATCCAGCAGCGCATCAACCGCTTCCTGCAGCATACGTTTTTCGTTACGTACGATGATATCTGGCGCTGCCAGATCCAACAGGCGCTTCAGACGGTTGTTACGGTTGATCACGCGACGATACAGATCGTTGAGATCTGAGGTAGCGAAACGACCACCGTCCAGCGGAACCAGCGGACGCAGATCCGGCGGCAGCACCGGCAGCACGGTCAGGATCATCCATTCTGGTTTGTTGCCAGACTGCACGAACGCTTCCAGCAGCTTGATACGCTTGGTCAGTTTTTTACGTTTGGTTTCGGAGTTGGTTTCGTTCAGCTCTTCACGCAGCTGCTCGCATTCCTGCTCCAGATCCATGTTTTTCAACAGGGCCTGGATCGCTTCCGCACCCATTTTGGCATCGAATTCATCACCAAACTCTTCCAGCGCGTCCAGATACTGTTCTTCAGTCAGGATTTGGCGCTTTTCGAGGTTGGTCATGCCGCCTTCGATAACCACATAAGATTCGAAGTACAGCACGCGTTCGATATCACGCAGCGGCATATCCAGCAGCAAACCGATGCGGGATGGCAGCGATTTCAGGAACCAGATGTGCGCCGTCGGTGAAGCCAGCTCAATGTGGCCCATGCGCTCACGGCGAACTTTGGTCTGTGTCACTTCAACGCCACACTTCTCACAGATCACACCGCGATGTTTCAGGCGCTTGTACTTACCGCACAGGCACTCGTAGTCTTTTACCGGCCCGAAAATACGCGCACAGAAAAGCCCGTCACGTTCTGGTTTGAACGTACGGTAGTTAATGGTTTCCGGCTTTTTAACTTCACCAAAAGACCAGGAACGGATCATGTCTGGCGAGGCCAGCGCAATTTTGATCGCATCAAACTCTTCGGTCTTAGTTTGCGCTTTCAGAAACTTAAGTAAGTCTTTCACGGATTAGCTCCCGTCGGAGTGAGACTTCTCAGCACGCCCGGAAGGGCGTGCTGTAACCAGTACAAATTCGAGTGCTTACTCGTCTTCCAGCTCGATGTTAATACCTAGCGAGCGGATCTCTTTCAACAGTACGTTGAAGGATTCCGGCATGCCCGGTTCCATCTGATGGTTGCCGTCAACGATGTTTTTATACATCTTGGTACGGCCGTTCACGTCATCAGACTTCACGGTCAGCATTTCCTGCAGGGTATAAGCGGCACCGTATGCTTCCAGCGCCCACACTTCCATCTCACCGAAGCGCTGTCCACCGAACTGTGCCTTACCACCCAGCGGCTGCTGAGTCACCAGGCTGTAAGAACCGGTAGAACGTGCATGCATCTTGTCATCCACCAGGTGGTTGAGTTTCAGCATGTACATATAGCCGACGGTAACCTGACGCTCGAACTGCTCGCCAGTGCGGCCATCAAACAGGGTGATCTGACCGGAAGAAGGCAAGCCGCCAAGCTGCAGCAGCTCTTTGATCTCGCTCTCTTTCGCGCCGTCAAACACCGGTGTCGCAATCGGCATCCCTTTCTTCAGATTTTCCGCCAGACGCAGCACTTCCTCATCAGAGAAGGTGGACAGGTCCACTTTCTGACGCACGTCAGTGCCCAGATCGTAAGCGCGCTGAATAAACTCACGCAGTTTGGCCACTTCTTCCTGCTGCTTGAGCATCGCGTTGATTTTCTCACCGATGCCTTTCGCCGCCATACCCAGATGGGTTTCCAGAATCTGACCAATGTTCATACGTGAAGGTACGCCCAGCGGGTTCAGTACGATATCAACCGGCGTACCGTTTTCATCGTATGGCATATCTTCGATCGGGTTGATCTTGGAGATAACACCTTTGTTCCCGTGACGGCCGGCCATTTTATCGCCCGGTTGGATCTGACGTTTAACGGCCAGATACACCTTAACGATTTTCAGCACGCCAGGTGCCAGATCATCGCCCTGGGTGATTTTGCGGCGTTTCGCGTCGAGCTTCTTCTCAAACTCGTGCTTCAGCTCGTCGTACTGCTCTGCCAGCTGTTCCAGCTGGTTTTGCTTGTCTTCGTCGGTCAGACCAAGTTCCAACCAGCGTTCGCGTGGCAGCTTATCCAGTTTTTCCGCTTCAACGCCGCCGGAAACCAGCAGGTAGTTGATACGGCTGAACAGGCCAGCTTCGAGGATTTTCAGTTCTTCAGACAGGTCTTTCTTCGCCTGCTTCAACTGCATCTCTTCGATTTCCAGCGCACGCTTGTCTTTTTCCACGCCATCGCGGGTGAAGACCTGCACGTCGATAACGGTACCCGACACGCCGTTCGGTACACGCAGAGAAGAGTCTTTCACATCAGACGCTTTCTCACCGAAGATCGCACGCAGCAGCTTCTCTTCCGGCGTCAGCTGGGTTTCACCTTTCGGCGTTACCTTACCAACCAGAATGTCACCGCCGGTCACTTCCGCACCGATATACACGATACCGGATTCATCCAGTTTGGAGAGCGCAGCTTCACCGACGTTCGGGATATCAGCAGTGATCTCTTCCGGCCCCAGCTTGGTGTCACGGGACACACATGCCAGTTCCTGAATGTGGATGGTAGTGAAGCGATCTTCCTGTACCACGCGCTCGGAGACCAGGATGGAGTCTTCGAAGTTGTAGCCGTTCCACGGCATGAACGCGACGCGCATATTCTGACCCAGTGCCAGTTCGCCCAGATCCGTTGAAGGACCATCGGCCAGCACGTCACCACGTTCAATCGGCTCGCCCAGGTTGACACACGGCATCTGGTTGATACAGGTGTTCTGGTTAGAACGGGTGTATTTGGTCAGGTTGTAAATGTCGATACCGGCTTCGCCAGGATACATCTCGTCTTCGTTAACTTTGATAACGATACGGGAAGCATCCACGTACTGAACAGTACCACCACGTTTCGCTACGGCTGTTACACCGGAGTCAACCGCTACCGCGCGTTCCATACCGGTACCCACCAACGGCTTATCAGCACGCAGAGTTGGAACCGCCTGACGTTGCATGTTTGCACCCATCAATGCGCGGTTGGCGTCATCGTGTTCCAGGAACGGGATCAGCGACGCACCGACGGAAACCACCTGCTGGGTGGAAACGTCCATGTAGTCAACCTGATCGCGGCTGAACAGACTTGATTCGCCTTTGCTACGGCAGGTTACCAGGTCGTCCACGAAGTGACCTTCGTCGTCGAGGTTGGTGTTCGCCTGAGCGATAACGTAGTTACCCTCTTCAATGGCAGAGAGGTAATGAATTTCGTCGGTCACCACGCCTTCGCGTACGCGACGGTATGGGGTTTCCAGGAAACCGTACTCGTTGGTCTGTGCGTACACGGACAGCGAGTTGATCAGACCGATGTTTGGACCTTCAGGCGTTTCGATTGGGCACACGCGACCGTAGTGCGTCGGGTGAACGTCTCGAACTTCAAAGCCTGCACGCTCACGCGTCAGACCGCCCGGACCAAGAGCAGAGATACGGCGCTTGTGCGTAATCTCAGACAGCGGGTTGTTCTGGTCCATAAACTGTGACAGCTGGCTGGAACCAAAGAACTCTTTCACTGCGGCAGAGATTGGCTTGGCGTTGATCATATCCTGAGGCATCAGGGTGTCCAGATCGCCCAGGGACAGACGCTCTTTCACCGCACGCTCAACACGGACCAGACCTACGCGGAACTGGTTTTCAGCCATTTCGCCCACGGAGCGGATACGACGGTTGCCGAGGTGGTCGATATCATCCACTTCGCCAATACCGTTACGGATACCGATGAGCTTCTTCATCACTTCAATGATGTCGTCTTTGCTCAGGATACCGGAACCTTCGATCTCATCGCGCAGCAGTGAACGGTTGAACTTCATACGGCCAACCGCAGAAAGATCGTAGCGGTCTTCAGAGAAGAACAGGTTCTCGAACAGGTTTTCAGCCGCTTCACGCGTTGGCGGTTCGCCAGGGCGCATCATGCGATAGATCTCAACCAGCGCGCTCAGGCGGTCGTTGGTTGGATCGACACGTACGGTTTCGGACATGTACGAGCCGTGATCCAGATCGTTAGTGAACAGCGTTTCAATGCGCTTGTGGCCGGACTGGCTCAGTTTAGCCAGCAGATCCAGCGACAGCTCCATGTTCGCTGCAACGATCAGCTCGCCGGTGTTTTCGTCGATGTAATCTTTAGCGACGACTTTACCGGCGATGTATTCAACCGGAACTTCGATGTGCTCAACGCCATCTTTTTCCAGCTGACGAATGTGACGTGCAGTAATACGACGGCCTTTCTCTACATATACCGTTCCGTTGGATTCGATATCGAAAGAGGCGGTTTCACCGCGCAGGCGCTCAGGAACCAGTTCCATCTGCAGCTTGTTGTCGCGGATTTCATACACGATTTTTTCAAAGAACAGATCAAGGATCTGCTCAGTGGTGTAGTTCAGCGCGCGCAGAATGATGGTCGCAGGCAGCTTGCGGCGACGGTCAATACGCACAAACAGGTTATCTTTTGGATCGAACTCAAAGTCCAGCCAGGAACCACGGTAAGGGATGATACGTGCGTTATACAGCACTTTACCCGATGAGTGAGTTTTACCCTTATCGCTGTCAAAAAAGACGCCGGGACTACGATGCAGCTGAGAAACGATAACACGTTCTGTACCGTTGATCACAAAGGTACCGTTATCGGTCATGAGCGGAATTTCGCCCATGTAAACTTCCTGCTCTTTGATGTCTTTAACCGTGCCTTCCGGCGCTTCGCGCTCGTAGATCACCAGACGCAGTTTTACGCGCAAAGGAGCAGAGAACGTGACGCCACGGATCTGACACTCTTTCACATCAAAGACAGGTTCGCCTAAACGGTAGCTGACATATTGCAGCTCAGAATTACCGCTGTAGCTTTGGATTGGAAACACGGAACGGAAAGCTGCTTCCAGGCCGTATTGACCTTCCGGGTCTTGCTCGATGAATTTCTGGAACGAGTCAAGCTGGATAGAAAGGAGATAAGGAATGTCCAGAACTTGCGGACGTTTTCCGAAATCCTTACGAATACGTTTTTTCTCGGTATAGGAGTAAACCATAGGGTTCCTCAGCTCGCTGAAAAGTAGAACCTCTCTGTCCGTCCAGGGGGGACAGTTCATGCAACACTATTTTGTGACGCGGAAAGAAGATTCTCCTTCCGTAATACCTCTTTCTATCACGCTTAAATCATTTCATTGCTCTGGCCTTACCACAGCAGACCACCGGGCGGGAGAACAGTATATTAAGTCGTCGATAGAGAAAGATATTAAGCAAATCAATGACTAAACAGTGTGAAACGTCATTGACGCTTTAGAGCGCAAAAAGGCTGGTGACCAATTAAGTCACCAGCCATCAGCTTAATTCACCCTTGCGGATGAATCATGCTGCAAACTGAAAGCCTGGCTTATTTAACTTCAACTTCCGCGCCAGCTTCTTCCAGTGCTTTCTTCAGAGCTTCTGCGTCGTCTTTGCTGATGCCTTCTTTCAGGGCAGCAGGTGCAGACTCAACCAGGTCTTTGGCTTCTTTCAGGCCCAGACCAGTTGCGCCACGTACTGCTTTGATCACGGCAACTTTGTTAGCGCCGATAGCTTTCAGTACAACGTCGAACTCAGTCTTCTCTTCAGCAGCTTCAACCGGGCCAGCAGCAACAGCGACAGCAGCAGCAGCAGAAACACCGAATTTTTCTTCCATAGCGGAAACCAGCTCAACAACGTCCATTACAGACATAGCGGCTACTGCTTCCAGAATTTGATCTTTAGTGATAGACATAACAATTGTTCCTGTGAATCAGAAATAGTTTGTGCGATAGAGTGCAACAGACAAAAATGCGCGATTAAGCAGCATCTTTGGCGTCGCGAACGGCTGCCAGAGTACGAACCAGTTTGCCTGCAGCGGCTTCTTTCATGGTCGACATCAGACGTGCCAGCGCTTCTTCGTAAGTCGGCAGCGTTGCCAGACGGTCAATATTGGCCGCACTGATCAGCTCACCTTCAAAGGCCGCAGCTTTGACCTCAAATTTTGCATTCGCTTTCGCGAACTCTTTGAACAGACGAGCAGCAGCGCCCGGGTGTTCCATAGAGTATGCAATCAGGGTCGGACCAACAAACGTGTCTTTCAGGATCTCAAACTGAGTTCCTTCAACGACGCGGCGCAGCAGGGTGTTACGAACAACACGCATGTATACGCCAGCTTCACGACCTGCTTTACGCAGTTCAGTCATTTTATCTACGGTTACACCACGGGAATCCGCAACTACCGCAGACAGCGCGCCTTTGGCTACTTCGCTGACTTCAGCAACAATCGCTTGTTTGTCTTGAAGATTTAATGCCATTAGCTTTTGCTCCTGGATTTTGGCCGGAGATGAATTTCCCCGGAACTCACTTCACCTGACCCCGGTTGCCCGGCGCAGGCGCTAAACACGGTGAGCAGAATCCAGCAAAGACTATAAAAATATTCTTCAGGTTCTGTCACCGTCTACGCAGGAAATTAAGTCCATACCCTTCATCTTTCGAGTCACAGCGGCGTTGGCTGCCCTCTTTCACCCCGGTCACTTACTCATGTAAGCTCCCGGGGATTCACTCGGTTGCCGCCTTACTGCAACACGAAACCTTGTGGGTATGTATATGACACCTGCGGTCTTGGACGGAGGCCTGGATAAGGCCAGGCTCCAACCGGATTCTTCGTCATTCGCTCTGATAATGCGTTGGCTGCCCTCGTTCGCAGCAGTCACATAGCAAACTATGTTCCTGCCGACTCGCTCAGTTGCCGCCTTGTCTCAGACCGACTGCCTCGAATCGTAATTTGTCATTCGCTCTGATAATGCGTTGGCTGCCCTCGTTCGCAGCAGTCACATAGCAAACTATGTTCCTGCCGACTCGCTCAGTTGCCGCCTTGTCTCAGACCGACTGCCTCGAATCGTAATTTGTCATTCGTACCGCGACGCGGCGGCACAACTGACTTAAATAGGGGTTCTGTATAATTACAGAACAACGGGCGAAAGATTCTAGTCGAAACTTTTGCCCGGGTAAAGCAGATTAGTTAGCCACTGCGCTCAGGCCAGCCTGATCAACTGCCACGCCTGCACCCTGAGTTGTAGAAATGCTAACTTTCTTGATGTATACACCTTTCGCCTGAGAAGGTTTCGCTTTTTTCAGCGCAACCAGCAGGGACTCAAGGTTTTCTTTCAGTTTATCTGAATCGAAATCAACCTTACCAATGGTGGTATGGATGATACCGTTTTTGTCATTGCGGTAACGAACCTGACCTGCTTTAGCATTCTTAACGGCTTCAGCAACGTTAGGGGTTACGGTACCTACTTTCGGGTTTGGCATCAGACCACGTGGGCCCAGAACCTGGCCTAACTGGCCAACAACGCGCATGGCATCAGGAGATGCGATAACCACGTCGAAGTTCATTTCGCCTTTTTTGATCTGGTCAGCCAGATCTTCCATACCTACCAGCTCAGCGCCGGCTGCTTTAGCAGCTTCAGCATTAGCACCCTGGGTAAATACGGCAACGCGAACGGAACGACCGGTGCCGTGTGGCAGTACAGTTGCACCACGCACGTTCTGGTCAGATTTACGGGCATCAATCCCTAAGTTTACCGCTACGTCAACGCTTTCTACAAACTTGGCAGTAGCCAGTTCTTTCAGCAGAGCAACAGCTTCGTTGATGTCATACTGTTTAGTTGAATCAACTTTGTCACGGATCACGCGCATGCGCTTGGTCAGCTTAGCCATTTCTTAGTCCTCTACTACCAGGCCCATGGAACGAGCAGTACCTTCAATGGAGCGAGTCATCGCTTCCACATCAGCACCAGTCATGTCCGCAGCTTTGGTTTCTGCGATTTCACGTACCTGAGCACGAGATACTTTACCTACTTTGTCTTTGTTCGGCTTGCCGGACCCAGACTTAATACCAGCCGCTTTCTTCAGCAGTACTGCTGCCGGAGGGGTTTTGGTAACGAAGGTGAAAGAACGGTCAGAATAAACGGTAATAACAACCGGCGTTGGCAGACCTTTCTCAAGAGATTCTGTTTTGGCGTTAAACGCTTTACAGAATTCCATGATGTTAACGCCCTGCTGACCCAGTGCCGGACCAACCGGTGGACTTGGGTTTGCCATACCTGCTGCAACCTGCAGCTTGACGTAGGCTTGTACTTTCTTAGCCATGATAATTCCTCTGTTGGGTGCAAACGCTCTGGAAAGAGCTCCCCGTGATTAATATTTTACACGCCGGGATACCGCGTATAAAAACAAAAGGCGCGAAATTATATTGCAATTTCGCGCCTTTCGCAACCGCTATTCAACCACTGAAAAACGTGCTTCACCCTGCACAGACAGGTCGGTGGCTGATTATTAGCCTTTTTCCACCTGACCGAAATCCAGCTCAACCGGTGTTGCACGGCCAAAGATGGAAACGGAAACTTTCAGGCGGCTTTTCTCATAGTCAACTTCTTCCACCACACCGTTGAAGTCGGCAAACGGACCATCGCTGACGCGGACCAGTTCACCCGGTTCAAACAGGGTTTTCGGACGTGGCTTGTCGCCAGCAGACTGCAAGCGGTTCATGATCGCATCAACTTCTTTATCGCTGATCGGTGCCGGACGATCGGAAGTCCCACCAATGAAGCCCATGACGCGTGGTACGCTACGCACTAAGTGCCAGCTTGCATCGTTCATGACCATCTGGACCAGAACATAGCCTGGGAAAAACTTACGCTCGCTTTTACGACGCTGGCCACCACGGATCTCAACCACTTCTTCGGTTGGTACCATGACTTCACCAAAAAGTTCTTCCATGTTATGTAACTTGATATGCTCGCGTAGCGACTGGGCTACACGGCCTTCAAAACCGGAAAACGCCTGAACGACGTACCAGCGCTTCTTTGGAGCTTCAGACATCTCAGAACCTCAGGCCAGTAATAAACGATACCAGGCGGACCAGAATACCATCCAGTCCCCACAAAATCAGTGACATCACGGCAGTTACCGCGGCAACGATTAACGTGGTGTGCAACGTTTCCTGGCGAGTCGGCCAAATGACCTTACGAACTTCAGTGCGCGCTTCACGGGCAAATGCCAGCGTTGACTTGCCTTTTACGGTCAGTAGCGCAATGCCACCTGCTGCTGCAATCAGGATTACCACAGCCAGCGCACGCAATGGGAGGGTAATTTCACGATAAAAGTAGTTACCAACGATAGCCGCAATCAGCAGCACCGCAACAACCAGCCATTTTACCGCTTCCAGGCCGCGCCCACTTCCTTGAGCTTCGGTATTAGCACTCATAAACCAACCTGCCACAATAAATCAGAAACTATTTTGCCCCCAAAAATGTGGGCAACCGAACCGAATAATGCTTTCAGGCGAAACTCGGTATATCCCTCTGTCTTTCAAGCTACAACGCTTAATTTACCCCGAACACCTGGCAATTTACGCCCCTGGCGAACGTTCAGTTAGCATCATTCTGTCGCATGAAATTTGTCGGGTTTAACGCCGTGCAACAGAGCCTGTCTCAGCAATGATTATTATGGTTGAAAATCACTGATGAGCCAGGTTCTATGTTACAGCGTACAAAAAGGGCATCAAATGATGCCCTCTTCATGTGCGTCGCGTCAAATGTTATCAGCGATTAAGCGATAACTTTAGCAACAACGCCCGCGCCAACGGTACGGCCACCTTCGCGGATAGCGAAACGCAGACCGTCGTCCATCGCGATTGGGTGGATCAGGGTAACAACCATTTTGATGTTGTCGCCTGGCATGACCATCTCAACGCCTTCTGGCAGTTCGATGGTACCGGTCACGTCAGTGGTACGGAAGTAGAACTGAGGACGGTAGCCTTTGAAGAACGGAGTGTGACGGCCGCCTTCGTCTTTGGACAGAATATAAACTTCTGACTCGAACTGGGTGTGTGGCTTGATTGAACCTGGCTTGGCCAGAACCTGACCACGCTGGATATCTTCACGCTTGATACCGCGCAGCAGGATACCACAGTTCTCACCGGCACGGCCTTCGTCCAGCAGTTTGCGGAACATTTCAACACCGGTACAGGTTGATTTCGCCGTATCCTTGATACCAACGATTTCAACTTCTTCACCGACTTTCACGATGCCACGCTCAACACGACCGGTAACAACGGTACCACGACCGGAGATGGAGAACACGTCTTCGATTGGCAGCAGGAACGGCTTGTCAATTGCACGCTCTGGTTCCGGGATGTAGTTGTCCAGGTGGCCAGCCAGCTCGATGATTTTAGCTTCCCACTCTGCGTCACCTTCCAGTGCTTTCAGCGCGGAACCGTGAACGATTGGGGTATCGTCGCCCGGGAATTCGTACTGAGACAGCAGGTCACGTACTTCCATCTCAACCAGTTCCAGCAGCTCTTCGTCATCAACCATGTCACATTTGTTCAGGAACACGATGATGTAAGGAACGCCTACCTGACGACCCAGCAGGATGTGCTCACGGGTCTGCGGCATTGGGCCGTCAGTCGCAGCAACCACCAGGATCGCGCCGTCCATCTGGGCAGCACCGGTGATCATGTTTTTCACATAGTCGGCGTGGCCAGGGCAATCAACGTGCGCGTAGTGGCGTGTTGGAGTGTCATATTCAACGTGAGAGGTATTGATGGTGATACCACGCGCTTTTTCTTCCGGTGCGTTATCGATCTGGTCGAACGCACGAGCAGAACCGCCGTAGGTTTTAGCCAGAACGGTGGTGATAGCAGCAGTCAGGGTAGTTTTACCGTGGTCAACGTGGCCGATAGTACCAACGTTGACGTGCGGTTTGGAACGTTCAAATTTTTCTTTAGACATCGCTTGTCCCTCTAAGACACGGATAAATTGGTGATATCACCACATCAACCAGGCATTGCCTGAACTGTTGAATTTTAACGCACAGAGAAGAATCAGGGAGGGAGATGTAGAAGTGGTGCTGATACCCAGAGTCGAACTGGGGACCTCACCCTTACCAAGGGTGCGCTCTACCAACTGAGCCATATCAGCACGGCTTGGAGCGGGCAGCGGGAATCGAACCCGCATCATCAGCTTGGAAGGCTGAGGTAATAGCCATTATACGATGCCCGCATCCTGGAACTCGGCTACCTGTTCTGTCTGTAGCTTGTGAATAATAAGAGGAAACTCTTATTATTCGAGTCAACCCGCATACGCTTGATGACTCCGACTGGCGTAAGCACAGTCTAAAATCAATCTGTATTACTCACATTAGCAACACGGTATTGCCGCTGTGCTTTCACCCTTAACATCAAGGATGAAATGGTGGTAAAGGAAGGATTATTCGTCACTTCGTTCCTCACCTTTCGGGTCGTACTTCGCACGTTGTCTTGCGTTACGCGACTCGAACTTTCTTATTCATCCCCAGATGATTTATAGAAACCTTTCATCTGGTTCAACCTTAACCTCAAGATTGAGATGGTGGTGGGGGAAGGATTCGAACCTTCGAAGTCGATGACGGCAGATTTACAGTCTGCTCCCTTTGGCCGCTCGGGAACCCCACCAGGGGTACTTGATGGTGCCGGCTACCGGAATCGAACTGGTGACCTACTGATTACAAGTCAGTTGCTCTACCTACTGAGCTAAGCCGGCATCAAGTGACGCGCATTCTAGGAAGACCGGCCGCGTGATGCAACAAAAAAATTGCGATAAATGTTTTTATGCCTGTTATTTGTGCAATTACTCGCAAATTGTCGCCTTACATCCGTAATGGCGTTCAATTAATCACCATTCGTCCGTTTTTTTACCACGTTTTTTCTGTTATCACGGCGATTGAGCCAGTATCCCAAAGCGACATACGGTTACAGGAAGAGCAAGTTCTGCACCATTCCGATCGCCCCGCACGTTAATCGTGCATTTTTTCATCGATTACCACACCCTTCACCTGATGAAACGCTGCTATTTGTGAATTGGATGACTTATTGCTTCGCTTACGCCAAGCCATCAGAGGAAGACATCGCATGAAAATTGTCATGATCAATGCCGCCACGCTGACTGTTTACCGCAATGAACTGGCCACGCGGCTGTTGAACGCAGTGACCGGCGACACCGCTGATGGCGAAGGACAACGTATTTCCCAGCAGCAGACAGAACTCTTTTTCCACAGCCGGTGAACAGCATTGGCCACAGGAGAGCGAAAATTATGGATTGCCCGTCACAAACAAGGAGCAACGGGAAGCGTTCAGATGGAAATCTGTTTGCAACCCGAAGGAAGAAATCGGGCAGAGATTCAACAATTCATGGTTGTCGATGGTGCAAGGCGTCTGGGTAGAAAACTGATGGCGGCGGTTGAGGGGAAGCCATTAAATAGCCATTGCGAATAGTAGATCACTGGGTAACAAATGGTGATTGCTCCATTAATTCTGACGACAACTTTGCAGCGTTGATAGCACCGGCTTTCGTTGTGGAAAGCGCGCAATCCCTTGTGCCACAGGGCTTACGAAAGTGTAGCGGTATCAGGAGCCGTTATTTAATCTGCATCGCTCGCTTGTTTATCTCAATACACCCGCAGGGGGTGCTGCGGAGACGTTTTATCGCGCCCTGGGTTACCGTTGTCCTGGGGAATTACGCGACTTCTCCTGCATGCCGCAGGGGTATTCACACACGGTGGTGATTTACTATCAGCGGTTGCTGGCTGTTAATCAGGTTATCCGGGCGATTGCCAGCTCAACACGCCATAAATGTGGATACCATTCAGTTTGCACCCGCAGATATTATTTTTTCTTCTGGTTACAGCCCGTCTGATGGTACTCTCCTGCGCATTGTTTTCTGAAATTTTCCTTCGTTTGTGAGCCGGAAAGTCGGTTTTACCGTCTTCCCACGTAGTTATGCCACAACAGGTAAATTCTTGCTGGCAGAAGCATGCATATGAGTAAAGAGTCATTATTGACCACCCCCTATCTGGAATTTGACCGCACACAGTGGGCTGCATTGCGTGATTCCGTGCCAATGACCCTCAATGAAGAAGAAATTGCCCGTCTTAAAGGCATTAACGAAGATTTGTCGATTGAAGAAGTGGCAGAAATCTATCTGCCGTTGTCCCGTCTGCTTAATTTTTATATCAGCTCTAACTTACGCCGTCAGGCGGTACTGGAACAGTTTCTGGGCACCAACGGTCAAAAAATCCCTTATATCATCAGCATAGCAGGCAGCGTCGCCGTAGGTAAAAGCACCACGGCACGTGTTTTGCAGGCTCTGCTAAGCCGCTGGCCGGAGCATCGCCGCGTTGAGCTGATCACTACCGACGGTTTTCTGCACCCCAATGAGGTGTTGAAAGAGCGCGGGCTGATGAAGAAGAAAGGTTTCCCGCAGTCGTATGATATGCACCGGCTGGTGAATTTCGTTTCCGACCTGAAGTCGGGCGCCTCGCAGGTTACCGCACCGGTTTATTCGCACCTGATTTACGACGTCATTCCTGACGGCGATAAAGTGGTGCAGCAACCGGACATCCTGATTCTGGAAGGGTTGAACGTGCTGCAGAGCGGCATGGATTATCCCCATGACCCACATCACGTCTTTGTGTCTGACTTCGTGGATTTCTCAATTTACGTCGATGCGCCGCAGGATCTGTTGCAACACTGGTACATCAACCGCTTCCTTAAATTCCGCCAGGGCGCGTTCACCGATCCTGATTCTTACTTTCATCACTACGCAGCCCTGCCAGAAGAAGAAGCCATCAAGATTGCCAGTCAGCTGTGGGATGAAATTAACCTCATGAATCTGGAAGAAAACATACTCCCAACCCGCGAGCGGGCCAGCCTGATTATGACCAAAAGCGTCAACCATGCTGTCGATCTGGTGAGATTAAGAAAATAGCCCTGGGCCATCGCATCAGACGGTGGCGCCTTTTTTCTTTCTGCGTGTGTCCAGCCAGACAGCGTAGGCTTCATCCCATATCGCTGCCGGCGTCGCCGCTTTTCCCAAACCAAAACCGTGTCCGCCACGGGTAATCTTAATCTGTTCCACCGGTACGCCCATTTTACGACAGGTGTCATGCATGATCTGACTGTTATGGGGATTGGAAACAAGGTCATCTTCCGCCTGCGCCAGAAACAAGGGCGGAAATTTCGGCGTAACATAATTTTCAACCGACCAGCCCGCCTCATCGGCTGGTGAGGGATTCTCACCCAGCAGCTCGAAATGCGTATTGGTGTGGGTATAAGGTGGCTCAAGCGTGATAACCGGATAGATCAGTGCCACACTTTCCACCAGCGGTTTAATCCGGTCGAGGGGATCCTGAGGTGGATAAGTGACAAAATCCGGGCGCGCTGCGACCATCCCCATCAGATGACCACCCGCAGAGAAACCGAGCAGGTGCAGGTCACGCTCCATAGAGCGCACCAACCTGATAGCCCGTTGCGCATCCTGAAAGGGTGCCAGCCTTCCTGCCCGCCATTTTTCTCGTGGCAAACGGTAACTCAACACGTAAACCGTATAGCCACGGGCATTCAGCCAGCGTGCCACAGGCCAGGCTTCCCCCCCCATGCCGATCCAGCGATAGCCGCCACCTGCGGCAATCAATACCGCCGAACCATTGGGGCTGGCTGGCTGAAAGCGTTGAATCGCCGGACTGACAATATTCGACCAGGAACCATTAGCGGAAACATGTAGGTTACCGCCTGGTCCGCCCCCCCCCGGAGGTTCGTCCTGCCAGAGAGGGATAATATCCTCGCGAGCAAACAGCCTTCCTGAGGACATCGCAAGTAGAGTAGCGCCGGTTCCAAGTATTAACCGACGACGACTAATCATCAGACATCTCTTTCCTCAGTGACCACCACCATTACACCGTCATGCCGCACACCGTTTTACAGCACGGCCTCAAAAAAGACGCAAGGTGAATACCAGATAACATCAGGTTAATGCAGGCAATCTGCCGGATTCTAATCAACATCACTGTTTTATCGGCATGAGGGTAAGATCTCTGCACCGCTTTTTATGCAATTTTCCTCTGTGCAGGCAAGAAAAAATCAGCACAGAACAGGACAGGACAACCTGTCCGGCACGCCGGACAGGCGGGAAGAATTAGCTATGGGTGTATTTCTCGCGACGAGACATGCCGTCCAGATAGCCCATCACAAATGCCGACAGGACAAAGGTCAGGTGGATAATCACGTACCACAGCAACTTATTATCGGGAATATTCTTCGCATCCATAAATACCCGTAACAGATGAATGGAAGATATCGCCACAATGGATGCTGCCACTTTGTTTTTCAACGAACTGGAGTCCATTTTGCCCAGCCAACTAAGCTTTTCTTTTTTCTCAGAGATATCCAGCCTGGAGACGAAATTTTCATAGCCGGAAAACATCACCATCACCAGCAGGCCACCAACCAGCGTCAGATCGATCATTGATAGCAGTACCAGTACCAAATCGTTCTCAGCCATGGCCAACACGTTTGGCAGCAAATGAACAGCTTCCTGGAAAAACTTGATCATTAACGCCAACAGCCCTATCGACAATCCAAGATAAACCGGTGCCAACAGCCAGCGCGAAGCATAAATAAGGTTTTCAGTGAAACGTTCCATAACATCCAGTCAACAATTTAGCAGGGCAGTCATTATACCTGATGAAATGTTAAATTTTGCATTACGCTGCGATATAAAGCGGCAATTTAACCCATTTCACCCTGCAACATTACCGCACAGACTTTGTTAATCGGCCCGGAGTCCGCATGACTCGCGATACTGGTTACGGTAGTCTTTTGGCGTAAGATTAAAGTGTTTTTTAAACACGCGCTGGAAACACTGCTGCGAGGAGAAACCGAGATCCATTGAAATAGTCATAATGGTCTTGCGTGAGCCAATCAGATTTTTTGCGGCCTCATCCATACGGCGGCAACGGATAAATGACCCCAGCGTAATGCCTTTTTTCTCTTTAAATACACGCTGAAGATGCCATTTTGAGTAACCAGATCGCGCGGCAACCGCTTCAATACTCAGGCCATCGTCCAGATGCTGTTCAATCCAGTCGATAATGACATCCACAATTTCCCCTTTCATTTACTCTCTCCTCCCAGCCCCCCGGCGTATCACGCCAGAGCTGTCACGATGTTGATTTTAAACATGCTGCGGTTTGTTGATCACCCGTTAATATGCAACTAATACCGTAACTTATCAAAATTTGTGAAACGCATGTTACAAAGAAGCTTAAAACAGTTCAAACAGATAATTTGAAACCGCACGCAGAGACAAACGCAGTAAAAGGACGTTTATGCCAGAACTTAATCAGGTGCGGATGTTGACCGCCATCGATAACACCCGCCGCGTTGCAGACATTGATCTTCGCGCGTAAAAACGTCACTTTAGCGGCTGATGGTTTACTGGTAACGGAATGAAGACGGAGCGCCTTGATGTCACTAACCCTTCTGCCCCAGCTGACCGACCTTCCCGCCAGTCAGTGGGATGCACTCACCCCTGACGATCAACCCTTTCTGCGCCACGCCTTTCTCAGCACCCTGGAGGAGAGCGGCTGTCTGAGCAGAGAGACAGGCTGGCAGCCGGAACATCTGCTGTGGATTGAGGATGGCAACGTTCATGCAGCACTGCCAGGCTACCGTAAATTCCATTCAAGGGGCGAGTACGTCTTTGATCATGGCTGGGCAGATGCCTGCCAGCGTGCCGGACTGCCTTATTATCCTAAATGGCTGGCTGCAGTGCCCTTCAGCCCGGTGACCGGTGCACGTTTACTGGGCGAAGCGCAAGCGGCAAAACAATTGTTGCAGGGCATTCCCGCGTTTTTAAAACAGCGTCAGTTGCACAGCGCGCATATCAATTTCGGTAATGCACAAACCGCCTCGTTGCTGGCAGAGGACCCCAACTGGCTACACCGCACCGGTTGTCAGTACCACTGGCACAATCCCGGCTACCGTGATTTCCAGGATTTCCTCGATTCGCTGATGTCACGCAAGCGTAAACAGATCCGCAAAGAACGTGAGCTGGTGAGCCGTCAGGGCGTTGAATTTGAGTGGCTGGCAGGCGATCAGCTAAGTGAATCTCAGTGGAACTTTGTCTATGACTGTTATGCCAACACTTACGCCGTGCGCGGTCAGTACCCTTATCTGACACGTCAGTTCTTCAGCCTGCTCAGTGAGAGAATGCCGCAGGCTATCCGTGTGGTGCTGGTAAGGCAAAACGGCCTTGCCGTCGCCATGGCTTTCAGCCTTGTGGACAGTCATACCCTTTATGGCCGGTACTGGGGATGTCTGGCAGACTTTAACCGGCTGCATTTTGAAACCTGCTTCTGGCAGGGAATGGATTACGCCATCAGTCACCGTCTGCAACGATTTGATGCCGGTGCTCAGGGCGAACACAAACTGGTACGCGGTTTTGAACCCACACTTACCCACTCCTGGCACTGCCTGCAACATCCGGGATTACAGGCTGCGGTAGCCGATTTTCTGCAACAGGAACGGGAAGGGGTGCGCGCCTGGGCAGAAGACGCACGGCAGGCCCTTCCCTTCCGGCGCGGTGATTAATCCTCCCCGACAAAACCGCCGGTCTGGTGACGCCACAAACGGGCATAAAGCCCACCTTTCGCCAGCAGCTCCGCGTGACTGCCTGTTTCGGCGATTTTTCCCTGTTGCAGCACCACCAGACGGTCCATTTTGGCAATGGTCGATAAGCGGTGCGCGATGGCAATCACCGTTTTGCCGGACATAAGCGTTTCAAGGCTCTCCTGAATGGCCGCTTCCACTTCTGAATCCAGCGCTGATGTCGCTTCATCCATGATCAGAATGGGTGCATCTTTCAGCAGTACTCTGGCAATAGCAATACGCTGTCGCTGTCCTCCCGACAGCTTCACGCCCCGCTCACCAACGTGGGCATCAAGGCCATAGCGCCCCTCAGAATCGGAAAGCCCCGGAATAAATTCATCGGCCCTGGCACGATGGATTGCCTGTTGCAGTTCCTCACTGGTGGCGTCAGGACGACCATACAGCAGGTTGTCACGAATTGAGCGATGTAGCAGCGACGTATCCTGGGTGATCATGCCAATCTGCGCCCGCAGGCTTTCCTGACTGACATGGGCGATATCCTGCCCGTCAATGACAATACGTCCTCCGTTCAGGTCGTAGAGGCGTAGCAACAAATTCACCAGCGTGGATTTTCCTGCGCCCGATGGCCCAATCAGCCCGATTTTCTCACCGGCATTAATGGTCAGTTGCAGATTTTCAATGACCTGACGCTGCTGGTCATAGTTGAAATTCACCCCGTCATAACGAATTTCACCGTGGCAGACTTTCAGCTCGGTGGCCTGTGGTTTATCGGTCACCGCAACCGGCTGGGCGATGGTTTTCAGCCCATCCTGAACCATGCCAATATTTTCGAAAATGCCATTCACTACCCACATAATCCAGCCGGACATGTTGACGATGCGGATCACCAGGCCCGTTGCCAGCGCAATAGCTCCAACGCTTATCAGCGACTGTGTCCACAGCCACAGCGCCAGCCCGGTAGTGGATACAATCAGCATGCCGTTAAGGGTGGTGATCGCCACGTCCATACTGGTGACCATACGCCCCTGCTCACGGGTTCTGTCAGTCTGCTCACTTATTGCCTTACGCGCGTAGGAACGCTCCAGATCGCTGTGTGCAAACAGTTTGAGCGTGACAATGTTGGTATAGCCATCGACGATAGTGCCCATCAGTTTCGAGCGGGACTCCGATGAAGCGACAGATCGGGATTTTACCCTCGGCACAAAGTAGCTCAGGCTGAGGATATAACCCAGAATCCATAGCAGCAATGGGATCATCAGCCGCCAGTCAGCTTCAGCAAACAGCACCAATGAGGTAATGGCATAAATCAGTACATGCCACAGCGCATCCACGGCCTGTACCGCTGAATCACGGAGGGCATTGCCGGTTTGCATGATGCGCTGAGCGATACGTCCGGCAAAGTCGTTCTGGAAAAAATTCAGGCTTTGCCTGAGGACATAATTGTGGTTCTGCCAGCGGATCATACTGGTCATACCGGGATTAATGGTCTGGTGTACCAGCAAGTCATGCAGCCCGATAAAGATGGGACGTAACAGCAAGGCCACCACAGCCATCCAGATCAGCTCAGTGGCATGTTGACTGAAAAAACGTTCAGACGACGTGCTGTTTACCATATCGATAATAGTGCTCAGGTAACGGAACATCGCCACTTCAATCAGTGAGGCGATCAGCCCGACCACCAGCAACATGGCGAAACTTTGCCACACCTGACGTAAATAGTAGACATAAAAAGCCCAGACACGATTTGGCGGGGTATTGCCGGGCGCATCCCGGAAAATATCGATAAGTCGTTCAAAGCGTCGATACAGCATGACAGGCTCACTTTTCTTGCTAAAAGAACGGATCTTAGTGCATTTTCATCCGCACCTGCGACAGTGTGTCGCAAATGATCCGGGTGAATCTCTTTTTACGGTTAATTCGATATGTTATAACGTATCAAAATAAAACAACCCGTTTCACAGGAGAAAAGGATGTTAAGAAAGGTATCTGCCGCTGTTCTGGGTATCACCATCGGCCTCACCAGCGCCACGTCATTCGCTCATGGCGCCCACAATCATGGCGCACCGCTGTCTGAAACAGAACGCCAGGCCAGTGAAGGGATCTTTGACGATATTAATGTTAAAAACCGCCAGTTAAGCGACTGGGACGGCCTCTGGCAATCACTCAACCCTTATCTGCTGAGAGGCGATCTGGATCCCGTATTGCAACAGAAAGCCAAAAAAGGAGAAAAAACGCTGGAGGAGTACCGCGCCTACTACAGGAAAGGATATGCAACGGATGTGGATATGATTGGCATTGAAAATAATGTGATCGAATTCCACCGGGGCGATAAGGTCAGCGCCTGCCATTATGACTACGTTGGATACAAAATTCTGACCTATGTGTCTGGCAAAAAAGGCGTACGTTATCTGTTTGAATGCCGGGATAAACCGTCGTTGGCTCCTGCTTATGTGCAGTTCAGCGATCACATCATCGCGCCACGCAGGTCCTCGCATTTTCACATCTTTTTTGGCAACACGTCACAGCAGGCTTTACTGAGCGAGATGGACAACTGGCCAACATTCTATCCCTGGACACTGAATAAAGAGCAAATCGTGGAAGAAATGCTGCATCACTGAGTTCAGTTTGTCTTATCCAGAGAGACTGTTGATTAAAAAGCGCTGACATCCGGGCCTGAGCGGCGTCGGCGTTATTTCTTCTCTGGCTCTACCACCACATTTTGTGCCGTATTTGGCACGTTGTTTGAGACCGGGTGCGTCTTCAGGGATGATCATGCTGATATCGCTCAATGGGCAGACATGCGCCAGCGCGCGATAGCCAATTTTGCTGCTGTCGGCCAGCACGACTGTTTTATCCGCACGCTTAACGGGCAGAAAAAGCCCGGCGTCATCACCCAATACAAGGTTGAAAATGAAAAAAAGACTGGTCATTTTATTGCACGGTGTCGGCAGTAATGGTGAGGATTTGGCGAATCTGGGAACCTACTGGGCCACGGGTATGCCTGGTCTTGGCGTTGCCAGCCCGAATGCCCCTTTTCACTTTGAACACGGCGCTGGCTGGCAATGGTTCAGCCTGACGGACATCACCCCGGAAAACCGCCCGGAGCGGGTTGTACAGGCCCGTGATGCCTTTGACGCCGTGATCAATGCCACCCTCGCACGACACCAGATGCAGCACCAACTGGACCATGTGATACTGGCTGGCTTTTCGCAGGGAGCGATAATGGCACTGGATGCACTGGTTTCTGGCCGGTGGCCGGTGGCCGGCGTGGTGGCGTTCTCCGGCAGGCTTGCCTCACCCCCTCCTTATAATGCGGTGAAAGACACGCCGGTACTGCTGATCCACGGCAGGGCTGATGATGTTATCCCCTGTGCAGAAAGCGAAACGGCTGCGGCAACACTGCGGGAACTGGGTATCAGGGTCAGCAGCCACTTTGAGCCTGACACCGGGCACACTATCTCCGCACAGGGTGCTGCTGATGCTGCCGCCTTTATCGCCAGCTGCCTGTCTGAATGAACCGTCAGCACGGCGCTACTGATATTCTTCAAGCTGCGGAGGTTCTCCCATCGGCAGCATAATCACAAAACGTGCGCCACCTTCCGGGCGATTCTCGGCATAAATTTTTCCGTCATGAATAGCGACGATCGCCTGGCAAATAGCCAGTCCCAGTCCCACACCGGGTACGGCAGACTCTTTGTTGCCACGGGAAAACTTCTCAAAAATGTGTTCTGTCTGACCATCAGCAATACCCGGACCATTATCCCACACGGTAATCGCCAGCCACTGTCGGGATGTCATGCGGGCGCTGATACCAATCACTGCCTGTGACCCGGCGTATTTCAGCGCGTTCTCCACCAGGTTGGTCAGCACCCGTTCCATCAGCGGCCCGTCGACGTGGATCAGCAACATCTCCGATGGCAGATCCAGCTTAAGGTTGCGGCCTTCCAGTGAGGACGCCATCATTTTCAGCGTGCTGCCAATCAGCTCATCCAGCGCCATCCATTCCGCCCGCAAACTGAAGCCGCCGGACTGTAAGCGAGCCATATCCAACAAATTGTTCACCAGCCGGATGGTATTGAGGGTTTGTTCACGCATCGCACTGGCCTGGGTCGCATGTTTTGAACCTTCGCTGGCCAGATCCAACGTCAGGATCTCGGCCTGGCCAAACAGCACGGTCAGCGGTGTACGTAAGTCATGCGACAACGCGGAAAGCAATGCGTTACGCAACTGTTCACGCTCGGCAGCCAGACGGGAAACCGCCTCGCGCTGACTCAGGGCAACCCGCTCGAGCGCGTTGGCGATCAGCACGGTGAACGTTTCCAAAAGCCGCTGTTGCTCCGGGATCATCAGCTGCCGCAAATTTAACGGCTCCAGCACCAACAGGCCCAGCGTTTCGCTACCGGCTTTCAGCGGCAGGATCTGCCAGGGCACGCCGGGGAGCGTATCGGTCCCGGCGCCGGCAGGCTGGCCTTTATCAAAGCTCCAGCGGGCAATCGCCCGGTCAGGCAACACGCTAAGGCGGGACTCGCCTACGGTGGTCAGTTCGCCCTCACCATCGGGCAACAGCAATTCACTTCTTGCCTGCAAAGTGGCATCCAGACTTCGCGGCAGGGTCTGGGCAATGTCCTGCTGGCTCAGCGCCCGACTGAGGGTTTTTGCCATTTCATATAAATGCCTCGCCCGCTGCTCGCGGTAACGCGCAACCCGCGCCTGGTAACGTACCCCGGCGGTCAGATTACCGACAATCACACCAACCGCCAGCATTACGCCAAAGGTCACCAGATACTGCACATCAGACACGGCGATGGTGCCGGTAGGGGTGACAAAGAAAAGGTCAAAGGCGACGATATTAAGCGCCGTTGCCACCACTGATGGCCAGCGACCATAGCGCAGCGCCACCACCACCACCGCCAGCAGGTAGACCATCACCAGATTGACAGAATCCACGCCGGGCAGCAGCCAGCGCCCGGCCAGGGTCACTAATGAACAGAGTACCAGCGCCGCCGCACTGCCTTTCAGCTGTGGCCGCCATTTTTCACCCGGCGTGCGGGTAACAGAAGGCTGGCTGGCAGGGGCGGAAAGCCGCTCATCCAGGGCGACGATCACCAGGTCAAGATCGGGACCAAGCTGCCCCAGCCGTCGGGCGAAGCCATCATGTTTCCAGCGGCGCACCGGGCGGCGTCCGATAACAATTTTGCCCAGATTATGTTCGCGGGCGTAGCGCAATACCGCGTCGGCTTCGCGGGGATCGGACAGTGTGGCGGTTTCTGCCCCCAGATCCTGGGCCATTTGCAACGTTCGCAGAATACCGCGCCGCCGTGCTTCTGACAGGCGGTGCAGCCTGGGCGTTTCGACATAAACCGCGTGCCAAACGCTGTCGAGACGGGCAGCGAGGCGGGCAGCGGTTCTTACCAGCTTTTCACTGCCGCTGTTATCGCCAATGCACAGCAAAATCGCATCGCGCGTGTGCCAGACCTTTTCGCGTCCCTGGCTGTCCCGCCAGGCGCGCATCTGAACATCAACGCGATCGGCGGTACGACGCAGCGCCAGTTCACGCAGGGCAAAAAGATTGCCTTTACGAAAGAAATTTTCAATGGCGCGTTCGGCACGGTCGCCAATGTACACTTTACCCTCTTTCAGACGCTGACGGAGATCGTCGGCAGGCAGGTCAACCAGCACCACCTCATCAGCGGCATCAAAAAAAGGATCGGGCACGGTTTCCCGCACGCGGATCCCGGTCACGCCACCGACCACATCGTTAAGGCTTTCCAGGTGCTGAACGTTGACAGTCGTCATCACATTGATCCCCGCGTCCAGCAATTCCTGAATATCCTGCCAGCGCTTGGGATGACGTGAACCGGGCGCGTTACTGTGCGCCAGTTCATCCATCAGGATCACCGCCGGATGGCGGGCCAGCGCCGCGTCCAGATCAAACTCCTGGTGGCGATGCGGCCCTGTTGCCCGCCTGGGCAATACGGTGAGCCCCTTCAGCAGGGCGGCCGTTTCTTCACGTCCGTGGGTTTCCACAATACCGGCCAGCACCTCAAGCCCCTGCGCACGCAAACGTCGGGCTTCCTGCAACATCGCCCAGGTTTTCCCCACCCCGGCACAGGCACCAAAATAGATTTTTAGCTTACCCCGACCGCTTTCATTAGCCTGTTGCAGAAGGGCGTCCGGGTCGGGACGCGGGAGTTGATCATTCATTGGCAAGCATTCATCCTTCACGTCTGGACTGGAGGCGCGCACAGGAAAATCGGCGTACAGCATGATTCTGAACACAACCGGGCAGAAAGTCAGCAAATCACCTGTCGGCTGTTTATCAATGCGGTACGGATGGCACACCGCCCACCCGTTACGCCAGCCTATCGCAACGCATCAAGCGCCATATTCAACTTCAGCACGTTCACCGCGGGTTCACCAATAAAGTCCGGCACCGGGATGACGGTATTTTCAGCAATTAACCTTTCCACTTCAGCCACCGGCAGCTTGCGGGCTTCAGCCACGCGAGCCGCCTGCCATAACGCTGCCTCAGGTGAAATCTGCGGATCAAGGCCGCTGCCGGAAGCGGTCACCAGCGCCACCGGCACGGCGCTGGTGGCCTGCGGATTGGCTTTACGCAGTGCCGCCACCCGCGAACTCACCGCCTGATCCAACGCCGGGTTGCTACCGCCCAGATTGCTGCCGCCTGATGCCAGTGGATTGTAAGGCGCGTCGCCGGTTGCGGAGGGTCTTCCCTGAAAATAACCGGCATGGGTAAAGTTCTGTCCAATCAACGACGAGCCGCGCGGCTTGCCGCCGATCTCCAGTAGTGAACCGTGCGCCTGCGCCGGAAACCACCATTGCGCCAACATGGTAGTCAGTAAAGGATAAAGCAGACCGGTAATGACTGACAGCAACAACAGCAAAATCACTGCGGGACGTAACTGACTCATGATGTTTTCCTCAGAACCAACCGGTAACGGTCAGCAACATATCGATAACCTTGATCCCGGCGAACGGCACCAGCAGACCCCCAAATCCGTAAATCCACAGGTTACGTCGCAACAGTGCCGCTGCACTCAGCGGGCGATAATTCACCCCCTTTAGCGCCAGAGGGATCAGGAACACAATCACCAGCGCATTAAAAATGACTGCGGATAAAATGGCGGAATCAGGCGAATGCAGGCGCATGACGTTCAGCGCGTTGAGCTGCGGATAGGTCACGGCAAAAGCTGCCGGAATAATGGCAAAGTACTTCGCCACGTCGTTGGCAATACTGAAGGTGGTCAGCGAGCCGCGCGTCATCAACATCTGTTTACCAATGTGCACCACTTCCAGCAGTTTGGTGGGGTTAGAGTCCAGGTCGACCATGTTACCCGCCTCTTTTGCCGCCTGCGTCCCGGAATTCATCGCTACCGCCACGTCGGCCTGCGCCAGCGCGGGAGCATCGTTGGTACCGTCGCCGGTCATCGCCACCAGCCGCCCTTCCGCCTGATACTGGCGGATCAGCGCCAGCTTGGCCTCCGGCGTCGCCTCGGAGAGAAAATCATCAACGCCTGCTTCAGCGGCGATAGCGGCAGCCGTCAGTGGGTTGTCCCCGGTGATCATAATGGTTTTGATGCCCATCTTGCGCAATTCGGCAAAGCGCTCTTTGATCCCACCTTTGACGATATCTTTCAGCGCCACCACCCCCATTACTTTGGCGCCTTCACAGACCACCAGCGGTGTACCACCTGCCCGTGCCACCTGATCCACCAGTTGATTTACCTGGGTGGGGAACTGGCCGCCGTTGCTGTCGATATGACGGCGAACCGCGTCTGACGCCCCTTTGCGGATCACCCGCTCCTGCACATTTACGCCGCTCATTCGGGTTTGCGCTGAGAACGGGATAAAGGTTGCCCCCATGCTGTTCAGGTCACGTTCACGCAGGTTAAATTTCTGCTTCGCCAGCACCACGATGCTTCGCCCTTCCGGGGTTTCATCAGCCAGCGAGGCCAGCTGTGCCGCATCGGCCAGTTGCTCCTCACTGACGCCCGGTGCCGACAGAAACTGGGTTGCCTGGCGGTTACCCAGCGTAATGGTGCCGGTTTTATCCAGCATCAGCACGTCCACATCCCCGGCGGCTTCCACCGCGCGACCACTGGTGGCGATCACGTTCGCACCGAGCATCCGGCTCATCCCGGCGACGCCGATGGCGGAGAGCAGGCCACCGATAGTGGTCGGGATCAGACACACCAACAAGGCTACCAGCACCGTAATGCTGACCGCATGCCCCCCCCATGCTGAGAACGGCCAGAGGGTGGCGGTTGCCAGCAGGAAGACAATCGTCAGCGCCACCAACAGAATGGTCAGGGCAATCTCGTTTGGCGTTTTACGACGTTTGGCCCCCTCAACCATGGCAATCATCCGATCAAGGAAGGTTTCACCGGGGTTGACGCTGCACTGAACAACCAGCCAGTCAGAAAGAAGCCGCGTGCCCCCTGTTACCGAGGCAAAGTCACCGCCGGACTCACGGATAACCGGGGCAGACTCGCCGGTGATGGCACTTTCGTCCACCGATGCGCCGCCCTCCAGTACTTCGCCATCGCAGGGAATGATGTCACCGGCTTCCACCAGTACCACATCACCTTTGCGCAATGAATCAGCCGCCACCTGCTGGTGTGAACTGCCATACTGTGGTGCATTCATCTTTTTGGCATAGCTGGTTTTCTGCACGCCTTTCAGGCTGTTGGCCTGCGCTTTACTCCGTCCTTCTGCCAACGCCTCGGCAAAGTTGGCAAACAGCACGGTGGCCCACAGCCACAGCGAAATGGCAGCGGTAAAACCGGCACTACCGGAGGTTTTACCCATCACCATAGAGAGGGCCAGCAGCGTGGTCAGAACGCTACCCAACCACACCACAAACATCACCGGGTTTTGATACTGTACGCGGGGGCTGAGTTTTTTCAGCGCATCGCTGGCGGCGGTGCGCATTAACGCACCGTCAAACAGCGCCTGTTGATTACGACTCATGATTCTTTTCTCCGGCGATTAATGACCGAACATGTGCAGATGTTCTGCCACCGGCCCAAGGGCCAGAGCAGGAATGAATGTCAACGCACCCACCAGCAGTACGGTGCCAATCAGCAGCGCAATAAACAGCACGCCATGCGTGGGTAAGGTGCCACTGCTTACCGGCTGAATGTTTTTCACCGCCAGCGAACCGGCAATCGCCATCACCGGAATAATGATGCCGACGCGACCCACTAACATGCAGAAAGCCAGCAGCAGGTTCCAGAACGGCGTGTTGGCACTCAAACCGGCAAAGGCGCTGCCATTGTTGTTGGCGGCAGAGGAAACGGCGTAAAGCACTTCGCTAAAACCGTGAATACCCGGATTAGCCATTGCGCCGCGACCGGCATCGGTCATCATCGCCAGCGCGGTCCCCAGCAACACCAGTGCTGGCGTGACGAGGATCGCAAGGGCGGTCATTTTCATTTCCCATACGTCAATTTTTTTACCGAGATACTCCGGCGTGCGGCCAATCATCAGTCCGGCAATAAATACTGCCAGCAGTACAAACAGCAACATGCCGTATAAACCTGCGCCCACACCGCCAAACACCACTTCACCAATCTGCATCAACCACATCGGCACCATGCCGCCCAGTGCGGTAAAGGAATCATGCATGGCGTTAACCGCACCGCATGACGCCGCCGTGGTGATCACCGCAAACAGGCTGGAGTTCAGAATGCCAAAACGTGTCTCTTTTCCTTCCATGTTGCCGGTGCCGTCTGCTCCCAGCGCAAGGAAATGAGGATTGCCTTTCAGCTCGGCCCACATCACCAGAGCGACTGCGGCGATAAACATCAGTGACATCGCCCACAATAATGCGTGGCCCTGGCGACGGTCTTTTACCACGTCACCAAAGGCGAAGCACAGTGCGGCCGGGATCAGAAAGATGGCCAGCATTTGTACAACATTGCTGAGTGCGGTCGGGTTCTCATAGGGATGCGCCGAGTTGACGTTAAAGAAACCGCCGCCGTTGGTGCCCAACATTTTGATCGCTTCCTGCGAGGCGACCGGCCCCATCGGCAACGTCTGCTTCACCCCTTCCAGCGTGTTTACATCGAGATAGCCAGAGAAGTTTTGCAGCGATCCCTGGCTGACAAAAAACAGCGCCATCACCAGCGAGAGCGGCAGCAGTACGTAGAGAGTGACGCGGGTCATATCACGCCAGGCATTGCCCAGAGTACCCAGTGAACGGTTGGCAAAACCCCGGATCAGGGCAAATGCCACGGCGATACCGGTCGCCGCAGAGAGGAAGTTCTGTACCGTTAATCCGACCATCTGACTGAAATAGCTCAGGGTGCTTTCCCCGGCATAGGACTGCCAGTTGGTATTGGTGACAAAGCTAATCGCCGTGTTCAATGCCAGATGCCAGCTCAGGCCGGGAAAGTGTTGAGGGTTAAGCGGCAGGTTGCCCTGAACCATCAGCATCACCATTAGCAGAACGATGCCACCAAGGTTAAACAGCAGAATTGCCAGCAGATAACGACGCCAGTCCATCGGCTGGCTCTTTACGCCGCTGACGCGCCAGAGCAGACGCTCAAAACCTGCCACAGCGGGCAGAGGTCGGTCGTCAATCAGGCGGGCCAGTCCGCTGCCAAGGGGTTTGGCAAGCATTAACAGGATCGCCATGTAACAGGCAATTAGCATAAATGCGGAAGCGGCCATCAGAATGCCTCCGCATTGATCAGGGCATATACCAGATAGCCCAACAGCAGAAACACCAGCACAATGCCGGCAATTAAGGCCATGCTCACAACACACCTCCGGGACGCTTAAGGATGCGCATATTGTTATCAGCGGGGTGCAAAGTTGATGTAAAAAAACTAAGGACGGATGTAAAAAAAATATAAAAATCGGGGAGAAAGGGGGTAAGCCGGCCGCGCGATTTGAGCGTCGTCACGCAGCCAGTAGTGGAAATTAACTCAGGTAGTCAGCAGCGCGTATAAAGCGTCTAAATCGCGTGCGACTGATTCCACATCATGGGCGAACTTTTCATCGGACATGAGTGGCTGACGAAAGACAGTGATTAACACTTCTGCCCCATGTTCATTGGGAATAACCCGCATGGGCATATAGATTTCTCTGCCTGAACCACTGACAATATAGTGGTCCATCACGCCATAGGGATTGTGGTCGGTAAAACGGATTTTTATGGTTTCATCGGGTTCGGTGGATTTCCAGTAGTTTCCGTCCTGAACAAGCGGGGACGTGCTCAGGCCGGCAGCCCATTTTGGGAAACAGTCGGGCTTCCAGATGGTTTCATACAGATCAACCCAGTTGCGGGGGATGGCAAGACTGACAGTTTTCGATGGCAGCACAGCAACTCCTGAGTTCTGGCAATAAAAGGATAATGTAACCACTGTGCTGCACAGATGCAAAGAGACGGCCAGCCGCCGTCAGGCACTTTTCAAATCAACTTTGGCAGTTTCAATATCATAGGCACCGTTAATACAGAGATCGATGGGATGAGGATGCCATTCAATCAGCCCACGGATCTCAAACAGTACGATGCCATTTTTCCCCAACACATCTTTATCACTCAACGGGCGAACCAGTAACGACTCAGGGATAATCCTGGACTCAAAACGAAGTAACGCCTTGCGAATGCTTTTCTCAATCACATTCCAGTTGTGATGGTTGGCATATTTCCCGGAAAAAGGCGCTATGCCATAATTTATTACTGAATCACAAACTGCGTTGTGACGGTGCTCATCCAGTCTGTCCTCGATATTGGTATTGTTCAGCAGATAGGAGATATCTTTTTGCACCACGGACCGCATGGTTCTGGCATCAAAATAAAATGCATCGAAGCTTTCTTGCTGTTTTTTTGGCTCATTGTCCAGTAGCCTTTCAAATAAGGTCGGTAGGAAATGTTGTTTTTTTTCCATTGCCTGCTCCATCACGCAAAGTTAACTTCTGTCATTTCCAGTAATGAGAACTCCCCGCGATCGGTGATAAGCACTTTTCTTCCCATGCCAATGGAGAAGAGATCGGATTGCTGTGACCATGTTGTAATCAGGCCCAGTTTCACATTCTGTTCAGCTTGTGGAGAGACAGGATAGCGCGCCGGAATATAGCCATAATAGGTTTCATTGTTGATTTTTATATGGGCAGGAGCCCAGGCGAGGTCCAACAAACGCGTTGGTTGCGGTACACTTATTTGCTGTATAATGGAAAATGGCACCTGACGATAGCCACCGGCACTGACAAACTCACAGGCTGGGCCGATTCTTCCATCGCTGTCCGCCATCCAGCTAAATGCTCCGGTCATTTCCCCCCCGCCACTACTTTCCGGCGCCAGCTCAAATGCCCTGAGCCGCAGTATGTCAGACTGCTGATGGTTTTTTTCTGTGTGTGCCTTATTCGCCTGTTGAAGTAATGTCATCCACTCAGGGGTGGCATCATCAAGTAATCCGGCGACGCGTTCTCCAGCAAGAACACTCTCCCTGACCAGCTCGCTGAAAACCAGATTTTTATACAGTTCCGCCTCTTTTGAGACCTTATCATCCATCAGTTCAATGGTCTGTAACTGCATGAGTGCTTTTTCCCACAGACCCTCAATGCAGTATAATTTGAAGAGCGTTTTACGCAGTTGAATATCTTCAGGCCGGGCTTTTACCCGCGACAGAACGTCGGAAAGTACATCATTCAGTGATGAAGATCGTAATACTTCAGTCAGCGATTGTATATCAGACATTTAATTTATCTTCCCTGCTTAATTAGTAAAGGCTGTCCAGCCCTGTTTTATATAAGTCATGAAAAACCAACTCCGGGACCTGTTTTTTCTCTCTCAATGAGATATTTTCTGGTGCCAGTGATTTCAGAATATCCACTTTTTCATCTTCAGGCAGCAGATCATCATAAGAATCCATCACATTCAACTCCTTCCAAACGGCGTCAAAAAGCGAAGGTTTATGAACAATGCACTCTGTCATTGTCCTGGTTCTCATCTCATCTCTGATAACATCAAAATAATGGTCTTCGTCAGAAAGCTTATTACTCCCCCCCGGCACTTCATCGAAAAAATCCCTGTTTTGCTCTCCCCATATCAGAAATTTTTTATACTCAACTTCCAGTTTTCTGAGAATATCAACTTCTGTTTCAGATGCCACTTCAGCATCGCTGAAATAACGAAGGTCGCCCGTGTAATGACCACCATTCGGCAGAATATCTTCCACCTCAGGTATAATTAAATCGTCTTTTCCCTTTTCAGAATGCACATTAAGCAAGCCTGGTAGCATCGCTTCATAATCAGCAGTTTCATCATCCAACTCAACCCTGAAAGCGAAATGCCCAAGCTGTAGAGAGGCACCAAAGAGCAGAGAATGCGTCTGCCCACGACTGATTTCACTGTCATTCACCAGGCAGACATAGTCTTCGCAATCATTGAGGATGACCAGGCCGCAAGCCGTGTTGTAAAAATAAACAGCATTATTCTCAACAGCCGGTTTATGAGGCCCGAATGTTCCCTGCTCCACGCTAAAACACGTCGCATTTTCAGCAGTGCTGGAAGCGTCGAGATGGCAAATTTGCTGTGTATCAGGCCAGATCATTAACAGTTGCATTGCTCAGCCACCAATAAAGACATCGCCAGAACCACTTACAATCAGAGCACCACAGCCAGTAGCATCGCCAATTCTCGCCGCACGATTACCGTTAATAAATACACTTCCCGAGCCATTAGCTACCGGGGCGATACCATGAAGCAGCGCGCAGGAAGCCGCACTTAGCCCAACGGCTGCTGCGGATATTCCATTGATAAACACGTTTTCAGAGCCGCTCATCAGCACCCCACAATGGCACGTAGTATCTCCCTTTTTGGCAGCATTTTGTGACATAGTTTCACCTCATTTCATTGAATAAATTAACCAGAAACGCCTCCGATGGAATGACCTGCTCTCCATCACTGCGGCTGCAGCCTCTGAGAAAAAACCGCAAATCAACCGATCAGTCGTCACCGTCCGGAGGCCCATCACTCCCTGTCGGGTCAGGAGTTTCGGTTGGCGTCTCCGTTGGCGTCTCCGTTGGTGTCTCCGTTGGCGTCTCCGTTGGTGTCTCCGTTGGCGTCTCCGTTGGTGTCTCCGTTGGTGTCTCCGTTGGTGTCTCCGTTGGCGTCTCCGTTGGTGTCTCCGTTGGCGTCTCCGTTGGTGTCTCCGTTGGCGTCTCCGTTGGCGTCTCCGTT
>NZ_RHHM01000004.1:192045-244827 GCF_003846135.1 Erwinia psidii | reverse complement strand
TTGGTGTCTCCGTTGGTGTCTCCGTTGGTGTCTCCGTTGGTGTCTCCGTTGGTGTCTCCGTTGGTGTCTCCGTTGGTGTCTCCGTTGGTGTCTCCGTTGGTGTCTCCGTTGGTGTCTCCGTTGGTGTCTCCGTTGGCGTCTCCGTTGGTGTCTCCGTTGGCGTCTCCGTTGGTGTGGTTGTCGGTAAATCTGGCAATGGCAATGAAAGACCGACAAAACCAAAGGCAGACAGCCCAGGCAGACCAGAAACAGCAGTAGCAACAACACCGCCGCCACCGCCACCGCCGCCACCGCCGCCGCCACCGCAGCTATCGCCTGGATTCAAATCAATCTGACCCGCCTGCAGAACGATATGATTGGCGTTCAGTTTTATTTTGGGGGCAGTAATAACCATGTCACCACCTGCCGTCATCACAAATGGCCCACCAACGGTCATAGTATGCGGTCCGCCAATCGCGTTGGTATGAGGCCCACCAACAGCCAGATTGTAAGCTCCGCCCACATTCTCTACCATGGCGCCACCCACTGAAAGGGCATAGGCCCCTCCGACATTGGTCCCAAGCAGGCCACCAACATTGACTGTTTTCGCCAGCCCTACGGTGTCCGATCGTGCACCGCCCACCGTAACAGCCAGACCTGCACCAACCAGCATGCTGGTATTGCCCGCCACGTTGGTCGATTGATCGAGTCCGACAAGAAGGCTCTGATTGCCAACAACATTTGTTGTGTCATCTGACCCTACGTAAGTACTTCTTGTGAGTCCAACCGCTGAGGTAAGATTCTCACCGATGACCTGGTCTTCATTCCGCTTAGTCAGACGCGACATATCACGTTCGGCCTGCTCCCAGTAATACTCCTCGCCGGGTTTGTCCTCAAACTGGATACCATTGAAATTAGTACGTCCTCCACCAATGGTCCGGCTTACAAGGCCACTTTGTGTCGCATTTTCTGGCAGATCCCAGGGTGGCATAGTGACGTTGTTATAGAGGCTTCCCAGCACCAAAGGGCGATCCGGATCGCCATTGATAAAATCAACAATGACCTCATGGCCGATACGCGGGATACAAATGCCGCCAAAATTATTTCCTGCCCAGGGCTGGCTGACACGAATCCAGCAGGAATCCGTTTCGCGGTTGACACCATAACGATCCCACAAAAAACGAACTTTGATACGGCCATACATGTCGGTCCAGATATCCTCGCCTTCCGGGCCAACCACCACGGCTGTCTGTGGGCCACTGGTTTTGGGACGTACAGCTAACTGTGGATGGCGATAAATTTTGGTCGTGGGCTGCACCGTAAATTCACTCTGGTAGCTGAATTCACCAACGCCGGTGACCTGACTGACATCGGTGATTTCAAGCTTACTGGAGATAACCATGTATTCACGATTTGCTTTCTCCACCGGATAGCCCTGTAATTCAAAGACAATCCCACAGGCGATCCCCCTTAGCTGCCCGATACCGACCGCACGTGAGCCAACGGCACCGCGTTCTTCAATACGTATTTTAGCCAGCTGCTCACCGATATTGGGCTGATCGTAGTCACCCGGCCACTGGTAGAGTTCCATCTCATTGAAGCTGGTATTACGGGGCTTACTATCGATGGCTGATATATCAGCGCGTGATTTGGTGAAGTCGTAATCATTGGTATACCACTTACCGGAAACGATAGTTTCCTGAGAGACAAAACTGCTGATATATTCCTGATCGGCTTTTGGATCATCCGGCATATACTGAATAATATGGTAAGCTTCGCTGCTGGATTGCTTATGTGCGCCAACATGATCGACCAGCACCAGTTTATGTTTCTGCTCCTCATGTTCATAAAACCAATAAATACCCCACTCCTCCATCAGACGCTCAATGAAGTTAAAATCCGTTTCACCATATTGCACCTGAAAATCCAGTGAAGGATAAGTGGCAGTGAGTCTTTTCTCAACGGGAAAATTATATTCTGAGAACACCTCTTCAATTATCTCTACCACGGTCTTTTGCTGAAATATTTTAAAGTCAGATGTCAATTCGGTCAGATACAGCCAGGGTCTGAGAATAAGTTCAAAAATAGCCTGATTCGCATCCCGCCCTACGAAACGAGCCTGCTGAATAAGGCCAGAAATCTCACGGGTTCCTTTGCCTGTCCCTAAAATATCAGTAAGTCCATTACCATCAAGCTCAATTGTGGCAGTCATTTCCTTACCAATCATAGTTTTAATATCTATATTAGAAGCGGACTGCCACGGAATAAGAGGATTAGAGGGCGTTTTTGCCGTAATAGTGTAGGTATACAACGTGGAGAAAGCTTCTTCGCCTTCAAGTTTTGTGAGCACCAGGGCTGGTTCGCCCAATAACTGAGGCATTGCGGAACTGCTTAAAGTAATAGTCCTTGACATATCAATACCTGCTAGAATTAATATTCAGATTAACAGCCAACATGAGGCTCCCATGGGTTTATAATGAAATATTTTGTGAATCAATTATCCTTCCATACCTGCTTTGCCTCCACAGCCATACTCTTTTTTCCGTTTGAATACAGTCTGGCCATCCTTTCCATGGCATTACTCCAACCCCGCTATCGCTATTTATTTTATCTTCATCTTCCGCCAACGTAGAAAGCAGTAACGCTGAACGACTTCTGAATCTGTATTGTTCATTGATCAATAACTTTTCCCAAAAAGGGGAACAGGAATGCTCCAGGCAAACGATCCATTCCTTTAAAGCCGCTCTGTTACTGATAATCCTATCCTGTCTTTGGTAACCACTGAGGATCCGTGACAACCAAAAGGCAATGTGAAAATGTGATTGTAGCTCTCCACACAGCGCCGGAAATGAAAGAAGGGTATGCAGAGCAAATACCAGATTGTTATCGGAGCACTCAACGACAGGTAAAAGAGCACCAAAATAAAAACAATCCTTTTTACCTGGCGCTGGCATAACAAAACACCAGGGATAACCTGCCCTGAGGCTCCCGCCCGGTAAGGTTATTTCCATTTTTTTGATAACGTCAGTCAGTAAAAAATTCGTTATTTTTTCTCGTCTTCTTAGAAACCTGGAAAATGTATCCTTGCCTGAAGATCCGGTTACAGATATACAAACGTTCATATTTATCTTCCCTGATAATTAAAAACGACCATTCCTTTTTTCTTGTCAGAAACTTCCCGGACAGTTGAAATTTTTTAGCAAATCAATAATTAACTCGTCTTTATAAGTCAACCCAGTAACTTCCACCTTTACCTGACGATTATTCATATCAAATATCAGAACAGGCTGCCCTGTATCAGACGTTTCAATATCTTCAACCGTATCTAACCAACGCATTAAAGCCCACGGCCCCTTTTTTGTCACCCCATTATCTTTCAGTGTGACACGAGGCCTGAAACTCATACTGACGATAGATTCAGAGCGATTTCCAGGCCACCGGAAAGACTTAGGCGTTACCGGCCCGTGGGCATAAGTCATCACGCTGCCATCAAAATTGAGCGTCAGCTGACTAACAGAAGGTGACATATAAGGAATCGCTACCGTGTAATTAATAGCCAATTTATTATCGCCATTCTGGAAAAAAGCTTTTTGAATACGTTGTGTCAGTTCAAAGATATCCAATGTTTCAGAAGAGTGTGCACCAGCTCCCCCTTTGTAACGCCAGGGTCGGGTTGAGGTGTCCACCTTATCAGCCAGATTCTTTTTGAAGTAGTCGTCAACAATACCGCCCACGGTGAAAAATTGCTCAAAATCTCGCAAGCCTACTTCTTCATGCACATCAGCGAAAGGATATCTCCCCTGTAACGTCGTGCGACATACTTCACCCAGACTTGCCGCAATGGTCTTATTGGTGTTACTGACAACCTGATAATTGACCCGTTTATAGGCACCGTTTAGCAATGGTGCAATAATATATTTGAAAGGATCGGGCCATACCGCAGACTCTGCCCCCAGGCGCTGACCGATATCGGAAACTTCTGGCAAATTGCCATTTTTAATCGCGCTGTCAGAAATGACCAGCTGAGTATATTGGTCATTGAGTACATCCATTATCGCTGCCAGTCGGCTGCCAGAGGCTGCTTTATCACCAGAATCACCGCTTTCACCCACAAACTCACGAAGGGATGAAAAGTAATTATCAACCCCTTGCCGAAGCATGATTTTTTCCTGTGCCGCCAGCGCCAGATTTATTTTCGACGCCGCATCAGTTAACTGACTACTCGCCATCATATTCTGCCCTTTTAGCAGGCTTTCCGGGCGATCTGCTGCAAGCGTCGTTTCTCTTACCGCCACTTTTGCCAGATTAATCAACGGAGAATCAGTGGAAACAAGCGTGCGCATCATATAGATATCAAATGACAGCCCCATGCTGTTATTATCCACCCCGTCAGACTTAAGCCGAATACTTTGCAAAAAACGTTGCCATGTCCGGGTGTATTCCTGCAGATAGAGTTTCGTCAGCGCATCTTTTACGGGATCGACAATACCAACTGTCTGATCTGCGCGTAACATTTTAAGTGTTGCTACAGGCTCCGGGTTTCCCATTACCCAGCGATCCTCCTGATCAAACTTTCTTAAAATAGCACTGAGTTTTTTTTTAAAAATCTGATGATAACCGCTATAAGTAAACAGCCCCGGCACCCCTTTTTCGGCCATGGCAGAATCAGTTACGGTAAAAATGTGCCCAATTTGCTCATTGGTGATTTTGTTAAGCGTCAGATTCTCTGGTGCATCCGCCTGCATTGCAGACTTAACCCGCTGATACAAACGTGTGCTGAGGGGGTTTCGGTCGAGCAACTCTCTGGCCTCGGCAAGCAGTGCTTTATCAACTTCCTCGCCATATTCGCGCCAGGCTGGTTGAGTAAATAGTTCTTTCAGATGGGCCATAAACAGGGTTCTTTCCTGGTATGGCTGAATTTTCCCCGTGCTGTCCCAGTCACGTGTAATAGCCATAATCACGTAATCGAGATCAAATTTTCCCTGACCTGAAATCATCAAATAAAGCTTGAGCCTGTTATAAACTTCTGTCGGTTCTCTGCTATAAACAGCATTTTTTAATGCGTCATGTGACTGACTTTCAATCATTGGGAAAAGCAGCTTCCTGAGAAAGAAGTGATACAGACTGTCGGAATCACGATCCAGTGCTTTACCGACATACAGACCATAGCGATATTCCAGCGCTGGGTTATGCACCTCCAGACCGTCATATTCTGGCAGATATTGTGCGAGGTTCAGTAAAGTCGGCAACATATTTTGATTAGCCGTTTTCAGGAATGATTTCACATCCTCTTCCAGCCTGGCGACTTTGACATCGATAACATCCAGATAGGCTCCGTTATTGTGGTAACTTTGGTAGAATCCATTGAGCAGCACAGCGCTAACCATAATGCATAAACAATGACCAAAAAAATTCTGAAAACGGTATTTCGACACCACTCGTAAGTTATGCCGGACCAGATCTGCGTCTTTGATAATTATTTCTGAAAAAAGCTGACGAAGAAAATACTGACGGCCATAAGCAATATTTTTCACCAGGCAATCAGTATCCTTCTGAATTAAAACGGAATAAGCAAGAGAGCCTGGAATCCGGTTATGAATAAATTTTGACCATTTCTGAATAAGCGTACTGTTATTCACCATTATGCTATTTTCTGGCTGATGACTACTGCTGAAATAGACTCCACGCATGGCGGTATAGCTTTGAGTCTCATCATAACGGGAAGTAAAAAATATGTTTTGCAAAATTTCTGCCATGCCCTGCGTCAGCAATCTGAAATCCTGAGGAAGAGCATACATTTTTTTTCTGTCGGCATTCTCGTACTCTTCCTGCTGGCGCATTGTCATATTTCTCTCAATACGATTCTCCAACAGGGAAAGCTCTGACTCAACAAGGGGTCGTAAATCCGCAACGGCGGTTTTCATATTATCGCCATAGGGAAAAGTTACGCCCCAAATTTGTTCCCTTTCCTGCTCGGTAAGGATGCGAAAATACTCGGCAAAACCGTTTAACTGATCCAGTTTGGTCACTAACACATATACCGGAAAACGCACGCCCAATCGTTTACGCGTGTCATCCAGAGATGAGCGAATTTTCGCTGACAGATCATACAGCTCGGCTTTGCTTCGTCCCATTACATCAGAGACGGAAACCGTAATAATGACCCCATTCAGCGCCTTAACTGGACGATACTTTCTAATAGTTTTTAACAATTCTTCCCATTCAGGCATTTCACCGTGAGCGTCATCAATATATTTTCCAGCGGTGTCAATAAATAGTGCCTGATTCGCAAACCAACACTCACAGCTTTTGGTAGGGATACTCTCTTTACAAACTCGATTTAACTGTTCCGGCCGTGGAAAGTCTTGCCCGGAATTTAAAATCGCTGATGTTTTTCCCGCCCCCCTGGTTCCCAAAACCATGTACCACGGAAGATCGTGTAACGTTTTTTGAGGTTGGAAAAGACGCTGAAGTAAGGGAGCCCCTTTGTTTACTTTCTTTATATAATCTACCGCATCACGTATTATCGCATTAACTTCATGGATCTGGGGATCTGCTTTCACCTCTTTACTACTGAATAAGGTATCGAGCAATTTTGGATTATTCTTTAACGCCAGCAATAATTTCCAAACGCCGCAGACAAAGGAAAAGAAAAATATAACACCAATGACAATAAGCCTTGCCGTTATTTCTGCCAGAGGATAATTATTGCCAATGAGTACATAAGGCCCAATAACCCAGACAATGACGCATGCTGTAGCAGCCATGATCAAAAAAAACGGAACATTTAACCAAAGGCCAACCAGACAGAGTAGTGCCAGAAAAATAAAGATAACACGCGCTTCTGTACTTTCGAGAGGGCGGGTTTCACCGAACCCCAGAAAAGGCCCCAGGAACCAGATTGCCGCAATAAGCAGAGCGAAAAAGGCAATGACCATAAGCACTTTGCTGAAACGTCGTGAGAAAAGTCTATTTAAATAAAACATTAGTTAACTCATCAATAAGTCACGAAAAATTCCACACGCCTGTTTTGCGCACGCCCTTGATTATCTTTGTTGCTGCTAACAGGTTGTGTATCGCCAACACCCTGAGAGGTGATTCTGGCTGGTTCAATACCTTCGGCAACAAAATATCGGGCAGCCCAGGCAGCACGTTTTTCTGAAAGAATTTTATTATCAGGAAATGCTTTCGTTTTTACTGGTATCGAATCAGTATGACCAACAATTAGCACCTTGCCATTGACGCGATGAACCTCTTTAGCGATACGCTTCAGCACTGGCTCCATCTCAGGAATAATTTTTTCCGAACCTGAAATAAAGATTGAATCACCACGGAAGACAACCTTACTCTGTGTTTGATTCTCATCCACACTGACTAACTGCTTTCTTATTTCTTCTTTTAGCAATACAGCAAGTTTGAGTCGCGAAACAACGGGATGCTTAATAAAGTTAATCCGCTGCATGGTATGGATTCTTTGCTGCAGATCGACCTCATGTTTTGATAACCAGTATTTACACCAAATATAAGTCGAGGCCACCAACACACTGGTAAGTAAAAAAGTGATGCGAACCGGTATGATCAATCTCTCTTTTTTTACTTTACCACGAACAACCAGACCATGAGGTGAAAGTGCAGCTGGCATTGAATCTCTGGTGCTCTGGATAATTGTCAGCAGACGCTGGCGAATTTTAGTCAGTTGCCGGTCGCCATCTTCGAGAATGCTGTAACGCCCTTCAAATCCTAATCCCAGAATGCGCAATAATACTTCCAGCACATCAGCGTATTCATGAGGATTCATCGACAATCGGCCAATCAGCAAGAAAAATTTATTCCCACCGTCATTGTCCCCTTCAAAATGATTGAGAATATTACTTTGTGACCACCCCCATTGTGAGCCCCAGGAGGTGGTGAGTGCCGCCTCATCTAACGCAGTGCAAATGCAATAACGCACGATCGCCATTTTCTTCCATGAAATTTCAATTTCATCGCACACCACACTAAATAAATCGATTTCATTTTTAAGGATCTTTTTCAGCGCCTCGGCATGTTCAGACGACAACATCGTGTCAGGCATGTCACTTAACGCCCTTAACAGCGGTTGTACTGCCTCCAGTAAAGGATTTTCAGCCGCTTTAACCTTCAGCACACGCTGCTGTACACCTTCACTTTTCAGTGTGATTTCATTTTTACCCGCGATCCTCATCCCAACATCGTCAGAAGCGATCGTTGCTGAGATATCAGGCACGCCATAACCAGCCCGATCGTCAAGCAAAAACTTACCCAATGCCTGTGGTGTGAGCGTTTCATCAGGCGTTGATGTCAGGTCAGGAATCTCCATATCCCTTGGCTGGTCTGCTTCACTCATCAGTTTCTGACTCCCCAAAGCTCCATTTTCAGTTCAGGGAAACCGCCCGCGACATGCAGAGCAAGCGCACCCGTCCCGGAAATTTTGTCCCAAAAAGGCCCGCTTTTTAGCAAATCAAAGTAAACATATCCCGACTGATAAGGGATCTGTCGTGGTGGAACGGGCAATGACTGTAAAACCAGCCCCGGAAGATGCGAGCGGACCAGCTCATGCAGCTGTTGCGGTGAGCTGATTTTGGTCTGAGCTGAAAATTGCTGTTGCAGGACATCCATAGGTAACTGAGCACTCACAGCAAGAACCAGATTAGAGAAAGATCGCAGTTCACCCGGCATGACCGACGCAGACCAGACGCCATTGCCTTTCGCGTGCAAAGTAATAAATTGGCCAGCACGTACCAGGATCTGATTAAGCAAGTCGTGCAGTTCTTCTACCAGGGGATGAATCGACTGATAAAGCCGTGCATGGTCATAACCCGGAGCACTTTTAGGCCGACGTGTTTTCGTGCGGATAAAAGTCGACAATTCACCAGAAAATTTTGCCAACTCCTGATACAACACAATAGGAGGCAGCTCAGGAATATTTCTCAGATGATCTAACACAGGTTCATATTTGTTAAATATCTGCAAAAGCAAATAATCCACAACTTCTGCACCACTGCTGGCTTTACCATCGCTGTTTGATAAGCGTTCGGCCAGCATCTCAGCGCGCATTTTCACTAAACCATTAAGATGGGTCAGCCATTCGGTCAACAGACCATTGGCGGCATAACCGGTAACCGGCGGAATATAGTCATCAACATGAAGCAATACACTGCCATCAGGCTGGATAGCTCTAACCCTGGCAAGCGGCAGGCCAATCCAGGATTCCGTCATTTCACTTTCAGCCACCAGCTTCAGACGCAAACTGGCTAACTGAACGGGTTTCGGACCCTGCCGAATGGAATTGGTATCGCTTAACTCTGTTTCAAATGCAAAGAAACGCGCAAGTGACCCGTAATCGCCAACATCAAAAATAGTTTCATCGCTGTTATCCAGTCGTAATGGTACTGCCAGATAGATCATCTTCCCTAAATGGTCAGGGATGATATTCAACGGTTCAGGTAGATCGGCGTGGCCCGGAATATCAAACGGTGTACCATCGGGAAGTACACCTCTTCCAGAACGCAGAACGAGTTTTCCGTAGGAGAGCGCCTCAAAATCTATATCATAATGTGCAAATCCCCAAAAGAATGGTGTGATAGTCGCAGCTCGCTTATGAGCGTAATATTCAAAATACCGTTCCTGCTGCTGAAAGAGCTGAGGTCGTAAAAAAAGTCCCTCGCTCCAAACGACTTTATTTGTTCTCATTAGTCAGTCCGCTTCATCGATAGATATTGCTAATGTGTTAAAATGCACGCTAAAAACAACCGTGTCTCCTGGCATTATCTTTATCTTTCGCCACCAGGATTTCTTTTTGTCTTTTTCTTCAAGTGGAATGATTTCACTCCAATCTGCTTTATCGATCTCCCGATAGGCAGCTGTAATACCAAGAGCGACAGCCTCTTTATCTGGAGAAACAGAAACTTTTCTGGTCTCACCAGGCTTCAGTATTCCCTCATAAATCCTTGAATATTCTTCTTTCAACGCCGTATTAGTACTATCTGCAATTGAGAAAAAATCGCTATTTTCGAAATTATCTACCACTTTTAACTGGTAAATAGCAATACTTAAAGGTGAAGCCTCTCCCTTTTCATTAAGGTTAATATCCTTTGCAGCGATCAGGCTTATTTTTAACGTATCCGACTCCTGTTTTTTTGGTAAGGAAAACCCACATCCAGACAGGAAGAGAGAAAAGACCAGAACCATTATGTAACGGATTGAATGTTTAGCTCGCGTATTTATTTTTTTCATATGCTGCATTTTGCTGTATCTCAGGAAAGTAAAAGGAGAATGTGTAAATTTCTTCTCCATAATTTCCTGGCGCCAGAAATCAAAACATTGATTGAAAAACTTGCCATCTGAAAGATGGCAAGTGCAATAATAAAATACTAAACCTGTTAGCTACTCAGGTTAGCTTTCACATCATAGCTGGCTGAAACAACCCCAGACTTACTACCTTCAGAATTCTGCATGACATAATCCTGTGTCACTTTAGTGAAGGAGAATTTCACCAGTTCACGTGGACGTGTTTCTTCATCAGAAGAACCAGCCATGTCTACACGGGTAATAATGACATCGGTAAATGTTATAGTCATATATTCCAGCGCTTCACCACCGGCTTTACGGATGACGAAAACTATATTTTTTATATGTTTACCAGTCAGACAGTAGCTAAGCAGGTTAGGACTGGCTTTATCGATGTAGTGAGAAAAGCTGAAGTCAGCAACTGATGCTTTACCAGAACCTCCGCCTGAACCACTGTGCATATTGGAATGTTGTGCTACATCCCATTGCCAGGTAAGAACTTCAATTTCATTAGAGTGTGAAGCATCAAGTGATTCGCCTTCGATGCCATCAATTTTAATAAACATATCTTGTGCCACGATAATTTCCTTATTAGACACTAATATAAAAACGTTACACGTTGTGTAACGACCTGCTAAAACAGAGAACTTCACTCATTGCAAAGTGCAATGCCCTGTCAATTTTTTATAAACAGTCAACCTTTCCTGATATTCAAACCCGGAACGTAAATATAGTATCAGGCAACGCCTTTCAATGAAGGCAGTTTGGCAACCATACGCAATGAAACGGTCAAACCCTCCAGCTGGAAATGTGGGCGCAGGAAGAACTTCGCTTGATAATAGCCGGGGTTCCCTTCTACTTCTTCTACCACCACTTCAGCAGCAGCCAGAGGGCGACGTGCTTTTGTTTCAAAAGAAGAGTTAGCCGGATCGCCGTCCACATAGTTCATTACCCAATCGTTTAGCCAGCGCTGCATTTCATCACGCTCTTTGAACGTGCCAATTTTGTCACGCACGATACATTTCAGATAATGCGCAAAACGGGAACAGGCAAACATATAGGGCAGGCGAGCAGACAAATTTGCGTTGGCAGTAGCATCTGAATCATAGTATTCAGCTGGTTTCTGCAAAGACTGTGCCCCGATAAAAGCCGCGTAATCTGTGTTTTTGCGGTGAATGAGTGGAATAAAACCATTCTTCGCCAGCTCAGCTTCACGACGGTCAGAAATAGCGATTTCTGTCGGACATTTCATATCAATGCCGCCATCGTCCGTTGGGAAGGTGTGACATGGCAAACCTTCAACCACGCCTCCACTTTCCACGCCACGAATTAATGTGCACCAGCCATAATGTTTAAATGAACGATTGATGTTTACCGCCATCGCATAGGCGGCGTTCGACCAGACATATTTACTGTGGTCAGCACCATCAGTGGTTTCTTCGAAGTTAAAATGTTCCACTGGATTGGTACGAATACCATACGGCAGCCGGGCCAGAAAACGTGGCATCGCCAGACCGATATAACGCGAGTCTTCTGACTGACGAAGTGAATTCCACGCGGCATATTCAAGATTCTGAGTGAAAATCTTGGTCAGATCTCGCGGATTGGCCAGCTCCTGCCAGGAGTCCATTTGTAATACAGAAGGCGATGCGCCGGTGATGAAAGGAACATGCGCAGATGCAGCAACCTTTCCAATTGACGACAGTAAATCAACATCCGGTGCAGTGTGGTCAAAAAAGTAATCAGCAACCAGACAGCCATAAGGCTCCCCACCAAGCTGCCCATACTCTTCTTCGTAGATCTGCTTAAACAAAGGGCTCTGATCCCACGCAATGCCTTTGTAGCGTTTCATGTTACGTCTCAGGTCGTCCTTAGAGATATCCATGAAGCGCAGTTTTAGCTTCTCATCTGTTTCCGTGTTATTTACCAGATAATGCAAACCACGCCATGCGCTTTCCAGAGCCTGAAACTCAGGATGATGCAGAATCAAATTAATTTGCTCTGATAATTTACGGTCAATTTCAGCAATAAATTTTGCGATATTTTTGTAAGCATCATCAGCAACAGTAACAGAATTGGCCAGAGCCTGCTCTGCCAATGTTTTTACTGCATTTTCTACAGCCGCTTTAGCTTGATCTGATTTGGGCTTAAATTCTTTATTTAATAAAGAATTAAAGTCACTGTATGTTGTCGTGGCGGCTGTCGCTTGCTTATTATTTCCTACATTAATAGACATGATTCCCTTCTTCTGACTCAATCTTCACGTGGGACATTACTGGTTGAATTTTTCGGCTTAGGCTCAGCAGCTAACGTTTTAAGTAAGGTCTTATCGTTCAACACTTTCATTACCAGACTTTCAGCACCTGCTTTACCATCCATATAAGTCTGTAAATTAGCCAGTTGTGTCCGTGCTTCCAACAGCTGTGAAAGTGAGTCAACTTTTTTGGCAATTTCGTCAGGAGAAAAATCATTGATACTCTCAAAGGTCATATCAACCATCAGCTGACCTTCTCCAGTCAACGTATTAGCCACCGCAAAAGCAACTCGAGGCTGCATGGCTTTCATACGCTCATCAAAGTTATCAATATCAATACTCAGAAACTTTCGGTCAGCAACTGGCGGTAATGGCTCCAGTGCTTTACCTGATAAGTCAGCCAATACCCCCATGACAAAAGGAAGCTCTATTTTTTTCTCACTACCATAAATTTCCACATCGTATTCTATCTGAACACGAGGGGCCCGATTTCTTGCTATAAATTTTTGTGAACTACTTTTACCAGCAGTCATGATTTCCCTTTCACTGTGCATTTTAAAGGATTAATTTTTATTTGCCAGGCGGCAATAAATCGCCAAAAATTTTATTTATTTATTTTTTGCATACTGCCCAGGATATAGACAGCAAATGCTTCCTCCTTAATCTATTTGTAAACAAGCTGAACTCCAGCAAGTGATTTTAACACACCCGCCGAAACGGCGTTATTACCATTGGCATAGTAACTTGCCGTATATTGATGTGTAACATCACTTCCAGTAGAGGGAATAACGTAATCCTGGCCACTGGCACTTTGGTCAATAACAACTTGTGTCCCATCTTCCTTGCGAATTCTGACCTGCACATTTTCACTGTAACCATCACCCGTTGTATTGATAAGATTGCCTGTGGTGGAATCAGCCGCGCTTAAATTGCTTACAAAGGTCACGGCTACAGTACGATCGGACGGACACTCCTGCAATGTAATATTAAAATTTTTACTTCCTGCCTCATTACCATTAGCCTGCAATGAAGTAGTACTGACAGTTGGCAATGAAACTACTTCTGAATAAGTTCCACTATTAATGCTTACAACGCAAGTCTCATCGTTATAAGAACCAATAAAAGACACATCAATATTACACCCATTACTGCAATCTGTGTCAGCTTTTAGCTGAAGTGAAAAAAGCATGCCTGAAAAAATCATTATCGGAACTGTCAGCCACGTATATTTATCTAACGAACGCATGTCACCTCCAGTTTTTCCATATTATTCACGCCCTGTTCCATCGCAGCTTTACCCCCAGGCAGAATACGGCAGGTAACAGACTCATCGCCCAATACGTACAATGCGTCTACAGAATCCCAACCCCGGATAAATGCCTGCCCCCCCTGCCCTACAATAGTTTGATTTACGCCATTTTTATCAACCAGCTCGGTCCCAATAGGCATAAATTCGCCCTTGCTGTCTTTGACAGTTAAAATTTTCGCCATACCGATTATCGTCCTCATATGAACTAGCGAAGCAGAACCGGCGCGTGGGACAATAACGCTCTCATTCTCCAGAACATCAACCGTATCTGGCAGACCTTTGGCGTCTATCGCAATTGAATTATATCGGTAGGGAGTCAGTGACGGCATGATGGCATAACCATTACTGTCAACCGACGAACCATAACCATTTAATAATTTAGCATTCTCTCCTCCCGGCACGCTGATGATAGCAAAAGGCAAATCACTCAATTGCGGGCCAAGTGTCACACCGCCCTGATGAGCAACCACGCTACCATTTGCAGAGAGAGAAAGTTGCTTCATTGATTCACTGTCCAATGAAGCCGTTATACCGGCCTGTCCATAAGAGGAACGATAATTAGCATTACCAGTGACACCTTGCTGATGAGATCCTGAACTGTAGCGACCCAGTGTTGTACCAATGCCGTAGTTAAATTCATTCCTGTCGCCCTGACTCCCACTCGCGTTCATCTGTACCATTGAATTGTTCTGATTATCACGAGTATATGTCGAATGGATGGAGCTGAATGCCGGTCTGGAATTCACGCTACGTTGTCCTATGGGCACGCTAATCGAAGCGGTATAGCTGTTGATATGTTTACCCGTGCCAGAATATGAACGGGATGCAGATAAGGACCAGGAAAAATAACGTCCGCTTTGATTGTAACTGAGTGAATATTGCCTGGCAGATGACCGTTCATCCCAGTAGTTATAAATACTGCCAGATGCATGAATATACGCGTTATTCCACAGTCGCTGCCCCATCGTCAGCGTCAGTTTTTCACGAGCACGATAATCCACCGCTTTTGAACTGCTACGGGTACCATAACGATCGATGCTGGCTTCTCTGAAGGTATAAAAACCTTTTGTGGAATAGCGATAGGCCGCGAGGGTGAAATCAGTGTTAGTAGGTTCCAGATATTTACTGTAACCAATTCTGAAGCTGTTTCCCTCCGCTTTAGCATCACGTAGCTCGCTTCGCGCAAAAGTACCATCCATATAAATACCCCCAACAGAAGTATTAACTGAATTACCCAGAACAATTGCATGGTAACGCTCGGATGCCTGCATACCGCCATAAAGCGTATAGGTGCTACTCAGGCCATACTGATATACCCCCTGAAAGAGGGTAGGATTATCACGCAGAACATCATCCCTTAGCTGCCCGATTGACAGACCAAAATTCGATACGCCTTCATGTAATAACATTGGCGGAGCAGAATACGGTATGCTCTGGCTACGCTGTCTGCCATCCGCTTCAGTAATGGTCAGCAATAAATCACCACCGTACCCCATCGCCCCAATATCAGTCAGCTCAAAAGGTCCGGGTGGCAAGGTCGTTTCATAAATGATCCGCCCACGTTGGGTCACACTGATTTTGGCATTGGTTTCAGCAATCCCACGCAGCACAGGTGTATAATTTCGTATGCCTTCCGGCAACATTCGCTCATCCGACTGGAGCTGCACACCACGCAACGTAAAGCTGTCAAACACATCGCCTCGCGTATTACTGTCGCCCATTATCAGCTGGCTTTTTAACGGCGTAATATCGGTCTGGACATATCCCAGTAAGCTTTGCGTATGCATCCCATAACGATTTGACCAGTTAGTGTTAAATCGCTTCCTGAAATGCCATCCGGCGGCATTAAATCCAGCCAGCAGCCCGATATTATTGCTGTAGAGGGTATTACTCCCGTTGCCATTCCCTGTTCCTGAATTCAGACTGTAAAGGTTAGCGTTATAATCAATAAAACCCGCCGTTACCCCTGATTCCCAGGTAGTGGGATCGATATAGCCCCGGGGAAAGTGGATGAGATTAACCTGAGGTACAACAACGGACAGCAGGAAATCGCCACCATCATAATTTACGCTACTCCCCGCAATCAGATCCATCAGACGCTGACACTGTGTGTTATTAGCCTCGGTGGTGTCCTGTTCAGATTTATTTTGCGAAAAGTTACTCATATTTAGCCTGATGCCAAGTCGTTCAAGTTCTGTCACGGTAAAGCAGGGTTGCGCACTTGCATCACTCCCGGAAGCAGTAAAATGAATAGTATGTTTTCCACGATTCTGATTATTAACGGTGACAGTGACAGGATAGTCGCCTGGAGAGACAAAGTTTCCCCGATCAAAGCGAGAAACGTCGACAGCAGTGCCATGCATAAACGACGGGTTAAATTCGATAACTGCAGGCTCGGTGGACACATTCACCTCCGATGGCGCAAGCATTGCAGCCCATCCTGCAGGGGCTACCACAACCCAAACAATACCTATTGTCGTTATAATTTTTCTGGATGAAAAAGCGCACAGCAGTGTGCTTTTCGGTTTATGGCATAAACTCATTTCTGACTGATGCACCAGGTAAACTCCTTTTCCAGTTGGCTACCACCACTCCATAACGGACTGAGCATTCGCTCCCCTGTCCGACGTCAGGCAATGAAAGCACTGACCTTATTTATCTTGCTGCAAAACCAATCTATTCCCCCCAGCCATAGTCAACTTGCCGCTATAGGCAGAGCCATAGTCGTTTATCAGCTTGAATGTTACTCCCGTCAAACCCGCAATACTGCTTTTGTTCTCCAACAGAAAATCACCGCTGCCAAATGGCGCCACCATTACCGGAGTCAATGCGAAGGAATTGTCAGAGAATTGCGCATTGATGCTGTCAAAAGAAAGATAATAAGGCGTTGGATTAGTGACTTTAATTCCTTTATTACTGCTTAATACTTCCCATTTAATTTTTTCCAGCTCATTGGTACTGGAACTGGATAACGCTTTGGGGCGATAGAATATTTTTATCCTGGTTCTGAATGCCAGTTCCAGTCGGTCAACGTTCTCCATCGCTTTCACCACCGGGGGCACTTCCAGCAGATTGAACCAGAATACAGACTCCCGATCCTGAGGCAACGCCATACCATTATAAATAAGCCGCACACTTTGGCCTTTTCCTGGCTCAACCCGGTAGACTGGTGGCGTAACCATAAAAGGAATTTTCATGGCATTGACATCACCATTAACATTTCCGTCATCCACCCACACCTGGACCAAAGCGGGATTATTACCTCGGTTATTTGTCCGAACATTAACCTCTTTTTCACTGCCCGGAAAAATAATACGAGTACCACTAATTGTCATCGCTGCATTGCTGCCAGCAACCAGACATAGCATCAGAAAGGCTGAATAAGCTATTTTAACCAGCATAGTTTTTCCAATAAAACATTACTTTTTGATTAAAACCTGTAAGGGTCTGGCTTGATTATTTATTACTTACCAGACCCTTCTTTTTTAGGAAAAGCAATCATGCGCTTTCGGCAGATTACGTTCCTGAAAAACTCACCGGTGCACGGTTATGGGTAGGCAAGCGTATACTGCGCTTTGGCATAGACTTTACCCGCGGTGGTAGTATCAGTTGCATAATAAGCGCCATAGTAACGCATTGAAGCTTTACCAGTGCTGTTGTCAATATCAAATGCAGTACCGGTTTCGCCCAATGTCAGCTGAGTGACGCCATCAGCATCAAATAAGCGCACTTCAACATTACCTGCTTTGGTTTCACTTCCCGTGTAGGCGTTAGTCAGGTTACCCGTGGATGAATTAACACCTGAACCACCAATTGCTTCAAAATGAGCAGCAACCTGAGTAATACCCGCACTCGTTCCGGTCGGACAGCCACTCACGTTAATATCAATTGATTTTGAACCGGCGACGGCACCCGCTGCCGTTAACGTCTGCGTAGACAGCGTTGGCAGGGTTACTTTGATAGTCTGGCTGTCAGTATCAATCGAACAGGTTTCGGTGATCAACTTACCATCAAATTCTACTGTTCCCTGGGTTACTTCATTAGCAGCCTGTGCAGAAATCGTCATACCCAGGGTCAGAGCACATACAACCACTTTAAAATTACGCATAAAATTTCCTGTTTTATAAAAATGAATTAATTGCATCTAGCACACACCTGGTGTTTGCTATTTCCATTGCCACTCATATTTTATTTGTTTCCCTGAACCTCCTGTTGTTGAAAAAAAATAGAAATCCTTTTCGCTTCATTTACATCAAGCGCAATAGTTGTTCCTGCTACCGGTATTTCGCTACTCAATATACGACGCCCCATTTCGGGAATAATATTTTGCTCAATATAGCGAATCAACATCCTCGCTCCCGTTTCTGCTACCGGACACTGCTCGACAATAAACTGAACCAGGTTATCCTGGTAAACCAGACGCGCATCATGCTGTTCGACCAGGCGCGACCCTAATCTGTCGAGGTGAAGCCGGACAATGTGTTGCAGTGATTCGGGCTGCAACGGTAAATAGGGGACCACAGCAAGTCGTCCTAAAAATGCCGCCGGGAAGGTTTTCAGCAATTCAGGTTGCAGCAGTTTTTTCAGGCTTTCAGCATTCGGTGCGGTATCAGGGTCGGCAAACAAACTGCTCATGACCTCACTACCGGCATTACTGGTAAGCAGCAAAATAGTATTTTTAAAATCAATCTGACGCCCTTCGCCATCTTCCATACTTCCCTTATCAAAAACCTGGAAGAACAGCTCATGAACATCAGGATGCGCCTTCTCAATTTCATCCAGCAATATCACGCTGTACGGCTTACGGCGAACAGCTTCAGTCAACACGCCACCTTCACCATAACCGACATACCCTGGTGGCGATCCCTTCAACGATGAAACCGTATGAGCTTCCTGATATTCACTCATGTTGATGGTGATAAGATTCTGCTCACCGCCATACAGTTGTTCAGCTATCGCTAATGCCGTTTCAGTTTTACCCACGCCTGAAGGGCCAACCAGCATGAAGACACCAACAGGTTTTTTCGGGTCCGCCAGTCCGGCACGGGCAGTCTGGATACTCTCACTCACCTGATTCAGGGCAAATTCCTGGCCAATTACCCGTTCTGCCAGCCTTTGCGGTAATTCCAGCACCGCCCGAATGTCGTCCTTCATCATCTGCCCCACTGGAATTCCGGTCCAGTCGGCAACGATACTGGCGATCACCTCTGCATTGACTTCTGCCTGCACCATCGGTTTTTCCTGGCGCGCATCCTCAAGACTGGCTTCCAGGGAGGAAAGCTGACTCTGCAGCTGACTGATATGATGGCTGTCAGGCGCATCCTGACTGACCAGAATCTGAAGCTCCTGCCTTACCGTGATAATTGAAGAAACCAGCTCTCTTTCATGTTGCCAACGCTTCTCAAGCAACCCGGCCTTTTCGGCCTGTAGTGCGATATGTTCCTGTAATGCCGCAGCGCGGCTGCTGTCGCCTTTGCCAAAATGCAGCGCTTTTTCAACTAACGACAGCTCCGTCTGTGCTGTTTCTGCCTGAAACGTGAGGATTTGTAACTCAGCAGGAGGGGCATGTTGTGCAACAGCAACTCTGGCACATGCCGTGTCCAGCAGGCTGATTGCTTTGTCAGGCAGCTGCCGCGCCGGAAGGTAGCGATGAGACAGGCGAACAGCGGCCTGCAAAGCTTCGTCCATAATCCAGACACCGTGGTGCTTTTCCAGCATTGGTAACAGCCCGCGAAGCATAGAGATCGCCGTTTTCTCATCAGGTTCATGGACTTGCAGCACCTGAAACCGACGTGTCAGAGCAGGATCTTTTTCAATATGACGCTTGAATTCTCCCCAGGTCGTCGCGCCGATAGTACGCAGCTGCCCCCTTGCCAAAGCAGGCTTGAGCAAATTAGCCGCATCCCCCGTCCCTGCAGCGCCTCCCGCACCGACTAACGTATGAACTTCATCAATAAACAGGATGACGGGTTGCGGTGAAGCCATCGCTTCTTCCAGCACCGATTTGAGTCGTGCCTCAAACTCACCTTTCATACTCGCGCCCGCAGAAAGCGCGACAACATCAAGGGTCAACAACCGTACCTGGGAGAGTGCAGGAGGAACGTCGCCTGCCACAATCGATTGAGCCAGTCCCTCAACAACCGCGGTTTTTCCCACGCCAGCCTCACCCGTTAACAGAGGATTGTTTTGGCGGCGACGCAGTAAAATGTCGATCATTGTATTAATTTCATGATCGCGCCCAAGGACAGGATCAATCTTCCCTTCACGAGCCAGTGCCGTAAGATCTGTCGTGTACTGTGCCAGGCCAGCACCGCTTTTCTGTCCACCTATTGCATGACTGGCTTCACCAGGTATCACACCTTCATTAAGCGTGCTCCCATCATTTGCAGCTTCACTCACCTCAACAGAAGCCTGAGTGATATAACCAAAGTCATGGGTTAAATGCTCAAGAGGAATCCGCTCAAAGGCAGGGGATATGTCAAATAAAGCGCGACGTAACTCCATCGTTGTCAACATCGCGATCAGCAAATGACCACTGCGGATGCGGCTATCAAAACATTCAAGACTGGCATATATCCAGGCACGTTCAATAGCCAGTTCAATGTGATAGGAAAAGTCAGAAATCGAGCTCGCTCCCGAAGGTAAACGTGTTAGTGCCTGCGCGAATCCACGCTCCAGAGCATCAATGTCTACTTCAAAATGACGGACGATCAGACGGAAGTCACTCTCTTCCTGCTGCCAGAGTTGATTAAGCCAGTGGACCAACTCTACATAAGGGTTACCGCGCAATTTACAAATTGTTGTTGCACTTTCAATGCTTTTGAAAAGCGTGGCATCCAGCTTTCCAAATAAATTTTGCCGTGTTATAGCCATAACAATAGTCCAATTCCTTTGGGCTTTTATACATAATCCGTAATTTTTACACTACCATTATATTATGCCGACAAGGCTATGCAAATACAAACCACAGCATCCCCCTAATTAAATTTTTAGGATTAATGACCGAAATATTTTCTTAATTACGGCAAAGAAAGCAAGCCAGAGAAATATTATTAAAATGTTTTTGAAACGGAAAATCAATAAAATACCAAAAACAGGATAAATATAAATATCTTGATATTGAGTCATGAGAGTTAGCATGCTATAAGGTTCTGACGTGAACAGGATGGGTATTAATATATCTGGCAAGAGTGCAAGGAGTTGTACATTGTCTGTTCTATTTCATCTGCCGTTTTTGCACGATGAAATGGCCCCATTACCTTGCGTATACCAGGATGTTTTCAGGGATTGAACGTTCTGCTAAGGTTCTCTACCTTTCGATCCGTTCCCCCTACCATAGCCTTCGGGATTTTACGGCTGATGGAATAATTCGCTTCCATCGTTTCAGGCTGGCCCGACGATGGCTTTAGCCAGAACTTAACATCCCAAAAAACGAAAATAATCATTTAAATCAATGGGGTATGCAGTTGGATCACAAATTTCTTGATTACTATAATCGCGAACTTATTTTTATGAAAGAGATGTCCCGTGAGTTTGCGGAGAAACATCCTAAAATTGCTGCCCGCCTGGGTATGCACGGCATTGAAGTTGCCGATCCCTATGCTGAACGTCTTATTGAAGCGTTTTGTTTTTTATCTGCCAGAACACAAATAAAACTGGATGCCGAATTTCCTAAATTTACTCAACGACTTCTTGATATTGTTTATCCAAATTATAATTCACCAACACCATCAATGGGTGTTGTTCAGCTAACCCCAAATTTAAAAGAAGGTGATCTTACTCGGGGATATCTGGTTCCAAAAAATAGCGCATTCTATACCAAAATTTTACCCGGAGAGAATTCACGCTGCGAATTCCGTAATGGCCAGGAAGTGACGCTTTGGCCCCTTAAAATAACAGAAGCCCGTCTGACTTCAATTCCTCCCGATCTGCCAAACCTGGAAAAATACCGTGTTTCACATGCACGCCTGAAGGGCGCATTACGCATAAAATTAAGGCTTCAGGGTGACCAGGTATTTTCACAGCTGGAAGGCCTGCATGAATTACCTCTCTATATTGATGGTGATGAAAGCGTGGTTTCACATATATTCGAACTTGTGCATACCAGCAACGTGGCAATGATCATTCGTTCAGGTGGTACGAAAGAGCAGGATGTGATTATCAATCAAAGGCCAGTGGCATTTGAAGGACTAAAACCCGATCAAACACTGCTTCCTATGGCATGGAACATGTTTCACGGCCACAATTTGATTCATGAATACTTTGCCTGCCGCCAACGTTTTTACTTCTTTACCTTAACCCAGCTGGGGCAAGCACTACGGCTCAATCACACTAATGAAACCGAGTTAATCATTTTGCTTGATCGCCTGCCACAGGAGCTAATCGGGCATGTCGAACCCTCTAAATTTTTGCTGTTTTGTACCCCGGTTATTAATCTCTTTTCCAAAGTCGTCGACAGGATTGAGGTCAACAGGGCGTTGAATTCCTTTCACGTTGTACCGGATCGAAGCAGGCCGATGGATTTTGAAATATTTTCGATCAATAAAGTACTGGGCCAACAGGCAGAGAAAAGTGAAGAGGTGGTCTTCAACCCGTTATATCAAACCAGGCACTGCGACTATGGCAATTTTGGTCGTTACTTCTCCATCCAGCGTGAGGCAAGGACGAAAGAAGAAACAAAAAGAAAGTACGACACGAGAACACCTTATTTAGGCACTGAGGTTTTTGTTTCACTGGTTGACCAGGAGGAAGCACCGTATGCCGATCACATCCGATATCTGACGGTTGAGGCGATGGTAACAAACAGGGACCTTCCCCGTTTGATCTCAAGAAATACCAGTTATGACCTCTCAATGAATGATGCAGTACCGCTTTTGGGGGCGACTTTTATTTGCCAGCCCAGTGCGCCTCGTGCTCCGTTTGCTCTTGGAGAGTCTGCATGGCGTCTTATCCGCCAGCTAAGTTTCAACTATTTGCCATTGTCCGATATGGACCACAGTTTGGGCGGAGAATCGCTGCGAAACATGCTGCGACTGTTTCTTAATAGCTCTGACCACCAATCAACCAACCAGGTCAATAGTCTGGTTGGATGTAAGAGCGAACCGGTTACTCGCCGGTTACCCAGTGACGGACTGCTGGTTTATGGACGTGGAGTACGCTGTACTTTAACGGTAGATGAAGAGGGTTTTTCAGGTATAAGTCCGTATTTGTTTGGGTTGATTATGGAGAATTATTTATCCCGCCATGCCGCGATCAATATTTTTACTGAAACGCAACTGCATTCAATGCAAAGAGGGTTGATTGCAAGTTGGCAGGGGCGTCCGGGCAAAAGAGGGGCGTTGTGATGTCCGAAAAACCGACCGTGATGAATACGTCATCCACACTGGATGCCTGGTTTGATAAAGAGCGTCCGTGGAATGCGGGCTTTATCAGCCTGATGCGTGCTATCGCTGCCAAAAATCAGTCGACACCGCTTCCAGGTACATCAACCTTACCTTCTCAGGAGAAATACCGTATTGGTCAGTCGGCGACGATGATTTTTTCACCGCGCGAAATAGCTCGTATTGACTCGGAAGAGGATAAAACCAAATTGCAGCTTTTTGGCCTGGGTGTTTGGGGTCCTCAAGGCGCGATGCCACTGTATATCTCGGAACAGATATACTCGCGTGCAGAGCTGCATGATCAGACAATGGTTGATTTCCTGGATATTTTTCACCACCGCGCCCTCTCCCTGTTTTACCGTGCATGGTTTGTGGCACAGGACACAGCATCGCTGGATCGCACAGATGATGAACGGTTCTCATTCTACGTCGCCAGCCTGGCTGGCATGGACCCAAAGGAACTGGATAGCAAAATTCTGCCGGCACATGCGCGTCTTGCATCTTCTGCCCATTTGATCCGCGAAGCACGTAACCCAGAGGGGTTGCTGGGCGCACTGCAATATTATTTTGAGGTGCCCGCCAGGATGGAAGAGTTCGCCAGCCAGTGGATTTTTCTCTCGCCGGAAGATCTGTCGATCCTGGGCAGGAGTAGCGGAGCCATGTTATTGGGAGATGGCGCAATTCTGGGTGATACCGTACAGGACAGGCAGCATAAATTTAAACTCATTCTTGGCCCGTTATCGTTACAGCAGTATATGCGTTTCAGTCCGTGGGGGCAGGACCTGCCCGTCCTGCGGGAATGGGTGCGAAACTTTACCGGATTTGAATATGCCTGGGATACTCAGTTAATGCTGGCAGCCAGTGAAGTTCCTCGTGCTACTTTAGGAGGGGAACACCAACTGGGTTATGCCTCCTGGCTTGAAAGATCTGAAACCGATACCCCCGTATACGGAATGAGCTTTGAGCCTGAGCTGTATCAAGAGAGAATGTAACAGAGCAGCGCCATCGCCAGGTAAACAGGAAGTGCATTTTTAACAGGCAGTTTAAGTCAAAGGGACATGACAGTGGCTGAAGTGAGCACAGATCAACTCAGTAGTTATTACCAACACCTCTGCGGAAAAATTTCTGAAGAGTATTCCTGCGGGGAAAACCTGGAATACGATGCCGGTTTCATTATGTTGCAATCAAGGTTGCAGCCACGTCTGGATGTGGAATATGGCAGTTTTGTCGAGGCTGCCGAACCGGTGAACTGGGCGGAAATAGAGCGGGAATGCCTGTCCATGCTGCAAAGAAGCAAGGATATTCGCCTGATCGTTGTGCTGATTCGATGCCGTATACGGCAAATCGGCATAGCAGCGCTCCACGAAGGGCTGGAGGCATTACGTCATCTACTCATCGTGTTTCCAGAGGATCTTCATCCCCAGCTTCTTGATGAAGGTGAATTTGATCCACTTATGAGGGCTAATGCGCTCTCTGAACTGGAAGATGCTAATGGCCTGTTAAGCGATATCCGTAATCAGATGTTGCCAAAAGCAGCTGGTTTACAGATAACGATTAAAGATTTTGAAAAAGCGAACGCCTCTCCGCGTGAAGAAGGTGCCCTACCTGAATCCATTATTTCCGCGCTCCTGCACGAATGGGATGAGCGGGAAGATAAGACGATTTATTCGCTGTGTGAAGCCGGGTTGAGCCTGAAAGCGATTAAAGACCTGCTCGGTGATTCATTAGGCCATGATACCCCTGACTTCTCAAGACTGGGACCTTTGCTGGATCTGTTTGGCAACGCGACGTCGCAGCGGATTACATTAACAGAATCGCTTCTGCCTGAAAGAAATCCATCAGAGACAGACACTTCAGCCGATATCTTAACGGATACCGTTACCCTTCCTGAGGAAGAACTAATAGTAAACAGCGCTCGCCCTGCTGTCGCAAAAGGAATTACAACACGTTCTGATGCACTCTTAAAACTCAGAGAAATACGGACATGGTTCACGAAAATGGAACCAAGCAGTCCTGTTATTCCTCTGTTGGCATTTGCAGAGTCAACCGTTGGTAAAAGTTTTTCAGCTTTACTGAAAATATTACCTGCGGACATGATAGATAAAATGAATCCAGACAAGGAGTAACAAATATGCTATGGAAAGCAGTATTTTTATCACTGAGCGGACTTGTCGCTGCAAATGCGACGGCACAATGTACTCTGGCCAGAGGAAAGCCAATAACATTAGTCCTTCCTGCCCAGACGATCACCATTAGTGCCGATGCTGTGAAGGATCTGTCGGCCCCTATTTCCGGCGCTGAATTTGTCACCTCGGCTATTTCGACAAATATAGGATACGATGACTGTCTTGCCGGTACGCCTGCGGGCAGAAGGTTGCCTGGTGCAGGTGATATTATTACCACGAAGATATACAAAACTAACATAGAAGGCATTGGTGTCATGGTGCACCTTTATGTTGGCTCTGGTTTTGGCTACTATCCTATTGATTATAATGTATCTTATGCTAACGGCGAATCTACGGGGACTTTTGACTGGAAAGCAGGTAATTATTTCCGTGTCAGATTTTTCAAGACATCTGACACGCTGTCACTTTCCGACCCCAGTGGAGATATCGTGCTTGATGCCGGAACACTGGGATATGAGTGGATAATGGATGAGGCAACCCGTCCAATGACGCTCGATATTAATCAAATAAAGATAATCAGCACACCGGCATGCACCACCAGTGAAAGTAAAACCATTGATTTTTCGACGGTGACACCCGCCATGCTCACTAACGGCGGGGTTGAAAAACCGCTTGATTTTGGGATGACCTGCAAAACAGATTATGGTACGTATTCAGCAATCGCATCGGTCACCTCCACGGCAAGCTCTACCGACAGTCGATATATTCAGGTAACAGATTCAAGCGGAAATAGTGACAATCAGCTGGGTATTGAAATTTATAATAGCAGTGGCAGTCTGATGACGCTGAATGGCAACACGCTTGAAAAATTAAGCTCAGTGGCCAGTGGTGTCGCTGCACAATTTAACTGGACAGCCAAGCTTATTAATACAGGCTCAAGTAAAACAAGACCGCAAAATGGCAATTTTACCGCTAAGGCTGAAATTTTGTTACAGTTAAATTGACTTCTTATAATTTAAGGAAATATGTGACATATGGATTTGAAGTCTGGAATTTTCGTAAGCATAGCCAGCTATCGGGACTCAGAACTTATCCCAACATTACATGACATGGTAAAAATGTCTTCCGGGAACTATTGCATAAATGTTGCTATTTGTTGGCAGGATAATAATGACATAGATCTTTTTTTAAATAATGGGATGATTCTGCTCGAAAAGCGTAAGCATGGGGAACATGATTTATACATTTTCAACTATTTGAATGTAAATATTAAGGTGTTAAGTATTCATTATTTCATGAGCCAGGGTGCATGTTGGGCCAGAAATAATTGTGAACAATTTTATCATTGTGAAGAATATTTTATGCAAATTGATTCTCATTGCCGCTTCATCAAGGACTGGGATAAAGAGATGGTAGCTATGCTCACCCAGCTAAAAGAAGAGAGTCAACATCCTGTGATTTCTTCCTATCCTCCTGGCTATCAGCCAGGTGATGACAACTCCAGAAAGGACTTTGTCAATCGGCTGGTTTTTCGTAATTTCTCCCCACAGGGTATATTGCAGCTAACCTCTGTTGATTTTAAATCCGTTGTTCCAATAAGAGGAAGCTATCTGGCAGGTGGCTTTGTTTTTGCCGAAGGATCGTTTGTTATCGATGTACCAAATGACCCTCAAATATTTTTTGAGGGAGAAGAGATCGCTATGGCTGTCCGTGCATTTACCTGTGGCTATGACATCTGGCACCCGCACAAAATTTTGCTGTGGCATTTTTACGGCAGAAAAGACCACAGCAAGGTCTGGTCAGATCACAACAATGAAGCCAAAAAGGCAGGCTCTGTAGATAAAGCATGGTGGGACAGGGATCGCGATGCCAAGAAAAGAGTCAGGGCTTTACTAAAAAATGAGGAAGATAATCAGGGCAATGATTCCTCTTACTCCCTGGGTAGCAAGCGTTCACTGAAAGAATTTGAAGAAATGGCGGGCGTAGATTTTAGACTTTGTAGCGTACTACCAGAAGTGGTTGGAAAGCAGCGTTGCGCTTATTTCGCCAACCACAATGGAGAAGACTGGCGAAAAAGACTTGTCAGCTCTAACAAGAAAACGATAACCGTTCCCAGAGAAAAAATTAGCGGTGACCTACAGAATATTTCAAAATTACATATTGGTGTATACAGCAGTAACAATGATCTTCTTGAAAAGAAAATACTGGAAAAAGAGAACATTGAAGAATCACTGAAAAAAACAGATAAGGACGAAATAAAGATAGAACTGAATTTCATCACATTACCTACGTTAAAGCCCAGTGTTGTCAGAGTGAGCCCTTATCTTTACGATCAGGGCTGGGGTGATATTTTGGAGATAACATGGTAAAAAGTGAAATTTATTTCAATCGTATTATCTTTATTGATACACTGCTTTCTTTTAATGGTATTATCCTGTCTCTGACGGAATTCCAACTCAAACTAATAAATTTAATTGAACAATTCAGTAAAGAGCTTATATCCGAAGGGCAATCCGAGGAACTGAGTGACGAATTGTGTCATATTATTTGTAGCTATTTTGATGAGCATATTACTCTGCGTCTGAATGCTAATAACATTTCGTGGAAAAGGAACTTATTGGCTCATCATTTTTACGGTTATAATGCCGACGTGGCTTCACTGGGCGACCGACTTGAAATTTTGTTAGAAAGAAGTGAAGGGAAAATCTTTGATTATACCTGCCGCTTAATTCCTTTTATCCTCAGATCTCTTGGCGCGAATGAAAAAATCACTCTGCTACTGTCATATTACAAACAGGAAACGGCCATCAACAAGGGGCCAGAAACGGAAGAAAAAAAATCAGAAAAAAGCACTGTTGTCGTTTCTGAGAAGAAAAAAAGCCACTGGAATGACCCCTTTATCTGGCAGACCGGATTGGCATTTTCTCTGCTTGTAATACTGTGGACTTTTTGCATAAAATATCTGGATGGTCTTTATTAATGTCTGTTTCAACTAACATAAATAATGATTCCCGTCTTCCATATCCGTCTGACGAGAAAAACAGAAGTGTCATTATTTTTATCATTGGACCTTGGGCCAGGAAGTGGTTTCCTTGTCCTCAATATGGTGTTGAACAGGCAGAAAATGAAAAAATACGCTGGATTCTGGCCCCAGATGCTGAAGATCTGCACAAACAACTGCAACGGTTGCGTCTCCCCAGCCCGAATATCATTACCATGGCATTTTTCCCCTTTCTTCCCGATGGACAGGAAAGTAACCAGCTCACCCTCACGGAGATTGCTAACTGGCAGTCGGCCTTTTGCGCACGTCCATTATCTGAACCGCTTCGATGCATATTTGGTTTGTATGCACGGTTAAGCCATGAACGCTCCATTGAAGATCCTGACCGGGCGATATGGCTGGGAGGCATTGATGTCACATCAAGTAAAGAAATATCGCTAAATCATGAACTTGCTGCACTACACACCATACTGAAACAGCAGAGTTTGCAGTGCAGATATCACGCACTTCAGCGTTTCGCGATGGCCGATGTCTTGCAATTGTGGATGTATGATACGGGCGTTATGAAATCTCTGCAGACACTATTCAGCCAGACGTCACTTAAACTCACAGGCGTGCTACTCTCTGACTACAGTGAAGGGTTTGTACGGCATGGCGCCTGGGCAAACTGGATCGCCAGCAGATTTAAAATCTATCCTGGCCTTGCTGCAACAATGAGCCTGCCTCAACTCCCTGATGTACTGTATAACCCTGAGATTGAAACAGCGATCGCCATCACAAAGAACCCGCAACGCAAAGCAGGCTGGTGGTACATCACCACCATAGCGCTACTTCTTGCGTTTTTACTGGCAGGGACAACCTGGCTGGAGGGAGAGCATTTGATTGTGGTGAAAAAGCATCTTGAGGCATTTAATCAGATTGATGATTCTTATATAAAAGATAAGCGTGAAGCTTTTAATCAGCTTATGAAATATCGCAATGATTTATCGGATTGCTCTGACAGAAAAATAATGCAATTTTTAAGGCTATCAGGATGCAGAAAAGTATTGGCCAACATCGAAAAATATGTCGAAATTTATAAGTCGTCTCCTTTTTTTTATGCTGCGGAATCAGTTGAATTATTCTCTTCGGGCAGTTCGGCTCTTGAAGAAGGCAGTGAAGAAATATTAGCATCACTGCTACCAGTTATTAACAGCAATCCTGAAACCACTTTCATGATTGTTGGCCACTCAGACAATTCTGGCTCACACAAAATAAATATGTCTCTGTCAGAAAAAAGAGCAGCCGTAGTACGTGATTGGTTAATTAACAAGACAGATATATCGTTTACCCGACTTCTGGTCAAAGGCGTGGGTGACACTGCTCCTATAGCCAGTAATGACACCGAAGAGGGGCGGAAGAAAAACAGGAGAGTGGATATTATCCCGATCCAGGTAAATCAACATACCAATAATGAGTAAAATAATACTATGAGTAAGAAAAAATTAAGCTACATTCTTTACGAAGGAAAAATTTTGACAGAAGAACCCACTTTTGATCAAAGTGTTAATGTATTGCGGTTCCTGGATCCAGAGGATAATGAATATACCATTTTAATTAATCGTGCTTTCCTTACAGAGGAGCAAACACTTGAGGAATTTTGCGACTCGCAAATGACCTTTATGACCAACACCATGCCAGCATTTACCGTCGAAGGTAAAAAACTGACAAGCCAAATTGGCCCGGCAAAACTCCCCGTGGTGCAGATCGCAAACAGCTTTTATCTTGATGGAAAGATAATGAAGCAGGTACAAACTATGGTTTCCTTGCCTTATCATCCTGTGATAAATAGCACACGAAAAAACGTCATCATTTTTACACTGAACGCTGAGAAAGATTTCACAGAATATCAGAGAAAACATTATGTACAGCTGATTAATAGTTTTGATCCAGAAACTTCAGAAGTAAAAATTGAATCATAGCCCTGCACCATTTGAGAAATCCAGGCATGTCAGTCTTGCGTTACCTGACTGACATGCTGTTCAGTTCACAGACATAACGTATTACGCTCTTTATTACCACAGTGTGCAATAAAACAAGCATATTTATAGAAATCGACCCGGTTAAGCATACCTAATTTTCTGATGGAGTTACGACAGTGGTTACTTATTGTCTTCTCTGAGCGATTCAGTATTCTGGAAATATATCCAACATTATATCCTTTGCCAATCAGCAATAATATTTTACACTCCGTTAACGACAGCTGTTTGAACTTTTTCAACCCCATCATTCTGTAATTATCCGGGGTGAGAAAAGAAGAATAATCCATGCTGGCTATAAGTAATACTTTCTCCATTTTCACCATGACATCAGATAACTTACTCTGACGGCAGACGAAAGGAATATGAATAATTGCCCGACATTCTGAATCAGGGTCATTTTTCCAGCGTTTATTTTTCCTTTGCAGATTAATAGTGACCATGGAGTCCCTGAAAATGATGTTTTTCAAACTGCCATCATCATCTACAGTATCGTCAGACAGGACGAAAACGGCGGACTTACGTATTACTCTGTTAAGTTCTTTGATAAGAATACTTAGCCCGAAATTATAATAAAAGTTATCACTTTGCATTGATACTCTTACAATGCTTCCATACCCTGGATCATTAACATCAACCATAATCATTAAACTTTCCTTTTACCTGATAGCCCGGCCCTGGGATACCATGAAAATTGTTTTTTCATGACGGCAATCGTCTGTATTGAACATTAAATAACAACTATCTTAAAGTATTAAACAGCAAGAAAATTCAAATATAACCAACAACACCATCCTGATATTTTTGTCATGATACGTTCAACAGATAATAATGTAAAGGCAGGGCGAAGATCCAGAAATCGTCAATATAAAAAATCATATTTCTGCAATTTGCTAAGAAAATCTTTTTAATGAAATTAACAGGAAATTTCTGAAAAAGATATTGATTTAAATTTTCGAATATTAACAGCAAAGGTACAAAATAACAGACTGTCCGGCGCGTATGTCACTGCACGCTGGCAATAAAATCAGCGGTAACGCATCAACAATATGGCCTTTATCACTAAGCAGAATACCGCTCTGGTACACCGTGCAAAAGAAGGTAGTGAAGTAATCTCAAGTTTCTATGGGACTCTGGCGAGCAAAAAGCACATTGTGGCGGCAGTCGGTATGTACCGACCGCCGCTAACATATCGCACACCTCAGAATCTTTTAAGATCCTCCAGCAATGTCTGATTAAATCTGCCCGGATCTTCCATTTGCGGTGCGTGTCCCATTCCCTGAAACTCGATCAGTGTGGCACGTGGGATTTGTGCAGCTGCCTGCTTACCCAGCACATCATAGTGGCCGATTTTTGATTTGACCTGCGGAGAAGCAATATCGCTACCGATGGCCGTATTATCCGCAGTGCCGATCATTAACGTGGTAGGCACGGTCAAATTTTTCAGTTCGTAATATACCGGCTGGGTGAAAATCATGTCGTATAACAGTGCCGAGTTCCATGCAACTCGTCTGTGGCCCGGACCATTATTTAATCCTGCCAACATAGTGACCCAACGATCGTACTCAGGCTTCCATTTACCGACATAATAGGTGCTCAGCTCATACTTTTTAATACTGGCTACGGTAACTTTTAGCTCACGCTGATACCAGTCATCGACGCCACGCCACGGTACGCCCTTCGCTTTCCAGTCCTCCAGACCGATAGGATTCACCAGCACCAGTTTTTGCACCTGCTGCGGATACATCAGCGCATAGCGGGTTGCCAGCATCCCACCGGTTGAGTGTCCGATCAATATGAACTGGGTAAGATGAAGACTGTCAAGCAGGTGACGAGTGTTGGCCGCCAGTTGCTGAAAACTGTACTGATAATGTGCCGGTTTAGTTGAGGTACAAAAACCTATCTGATCCGGCGCAATAACCCTGTACCCGTTACGGCTTAACGCATCAATCTCGTTCTGCCAGGTTACACCACAAAAGTTCTTACCGTGCATCAGCACGACCGTCAGCCCGTTGGCATTTTCCTGTGGATGAATATCGATATAGCCCATAGTCACTGTCTGCCCCTGTGAGGCAAAACTGAATTTATGTATCGTATAGGGAAAGTTGAAGCCCTCTAATTCGGCTCCGTAGTGTGGAAATGCAGGTTCGGCAGCAGAAGCCGTGACCATCACCGTTGCACTAAGCGACAGCAGAAAATAAAAAAAAGTTGACACCACAGTCATCCTCGAGCGCCTTGTATAATCGGGAAAATGATATTTAACAGGTAAATAAGCATAGAGAATCGTGCGCAGAATAACGCGTTTAACAGATGAATAAAAAATGGCAGTAAAAATGGCGATTTTTACTTTTGCAGATACATTTATTCTGTAGATACCCGTTAACAGGAAAGTGTCATGTTAAACAATACAGGTTGGTTACTCTCATTGCTGTGGCTGAATCTTTGCTATCATCTGGAGCCAGAGGCACCGGAACGCTCCAGTTTCTTTATGACCGCCTGAGAAAAGCCGTTCTGATGCAGTTAAAATGCCTTACGCTGGTCGCAACAGAAAAGGGCGATGACTCGCCCCGTGTTAATCAAACAGAGTGATGTCCTCTTCACTCTGTTAGTTATCTTTTCTGTTACTTCATGGCGAAATCAATCACCATTCGGCCTTTAATTTTTCCTTCCAGCATCTCATCGAAAATGGCGTTGATATCTTCAACCGGACGCCTGGTGACTTTAGGTACGACTTTTCCCTCGGCGGCAAACTGGAAGGCCTCTGCCAAATCTTCCCTCGTGCCGACCAAAGAACCAACAACTTGAATGCCATCCAGAACCAGCCGTGGAATGTTCAGGCTCATGGATTCTGGCGGCAAACCGACTGCTACCACGCGGCCACCAGCACGCATCGCATCCACAGCAGAGTTAAATGCCGCTTTAGCAACCGCCGTCACCACAGAAGCGTGAGCCCCACCGGTTTTTTCCTGAATAACTTTCGCCGCATCCTCTTTAGCTGGATTGATCAGCAAGTCTGCACCCATTTCACGGGCAAACTGCAACTGGGCGTCATTGACATCAATGGCGATCACTTTGGCATTAAAAACATGCTTCGCGTACTGCAATGCCAGATTTCCCAAGCCGCCCAGACCGTAAATGGCGATCCATTTGCCTGGCTGGATACCAGAGACTTTCACGGCCTTGTAGGTGGTGACTCCCGCGCAGGTCACACTACTGGCCGCGGCTGAATCCAGACCATCCGGCACCTTCACGGCGTAATCCGCCACCACAATGCACTCTTCAGCCATACCGCCATCGACGGTAAAGCCAGCATTCTTCACATCACGACACAAGGTTTCATTGCCGGAGGTGCAATACTCACAGTGCCCACATCCCTGATAAAGCCATGCCACACTGGCACGATCCCCCACTTTCAGTGAGGTCACCCCCGGTCCCACCTCCTTGACCACACCAATCCCTTCATGGCCGAGCACAATGCCTGTGCGATCGCCAAAGTCGCCATTTTTTACGTGTAAATCGGTGTGGCAAACACCACAGCAGTCCATTTTCAGTAGCGCTTCACCATGTGCCAGCGTCCGAAGCGTCTTCTCCACAACATCAACAGAATGATCTTTATTTACTACCGCTGCTTTCATTGTCCATTCCTCTCTGAGTGTTATACACATGTCTACTATAGAGTGATTTTCCGCATAAGTTTTGATGCAGAATACGATAAAAATCTTTCGACAGGTGATTATAGCAACATGAGATTGTGTTCAGTCAGGAAGACGATAATTCAATAAAAATGAAACGGCATTTTACTAAATTAGTGAAGCCGTGCGGTATTTTCTTCCTCTTACCGCCATTACCCCCTCACTGTTGGCAGAATAGCAAAGGTTTTCCTTCCATCATCCTTCTACTTTAGCCACTTCTACCCGACATATTGCCGGGCGTGTATATAGGCTAATCAGGATGAACACTATGACGACACGTAAACCTGGAATGCTCAACTATCTGGCTTATGGATCGGGAGATTTTCTCGGTGCAGGCACGATGGCATTAACCTCTGCCTGGCTGTTGTATTTCTATACTACTTTTTGTGGTTTAAGCCCGATTCAGGCAACGTCCATTTTTGCAATGGCCCGTATCGTGGATGGCGTAGCCAGTCCACTGATGGGCTACCTTACCGATCATTTCGGTGCGACACGACTGGGTAAACGCTTTGGTCGGCGTAAGTTCTTTATTCTTATCGGTATTCCGCTGGTATTCAGCTACAGCCTGATGTGGCTGGGCGATATGACCTATGTCTATTACCTGCTGACCTACCTGCTGTTTGAAGTGGTTTATACCTCGATTCTGGTGCCTTATGAGACGCTGGTGCCGGAGATGACCGATGACTTTAAAGAAAAAACCAAGTTCTCCGGGGCACGCATCGCCCTGGCGCAGCTCTCCGCCATTCTGGCAGCGTTTTTACCCGGCATTCTGCTCAGCTATTTCGGTAAAGATAATGCCCAGTCCTTTTTCTACTCCAGCCTGGTGTTTTCGGTGATATGTGCGGTAGTTCTGACCCTGGTCTATCTGTTCACCTGGGAGAGACCCGCAGAGAAAAAATCGGCGGCCGCGCTGGCTGATGAACAGCAAAAGCTGACCCTCGGCCAGAGTCTGCACCGCCTTAAGGTTGATCTGTTCTCCACGCTGCGTATTCGCATCTTCCGTCAGCATCTGGGGATGTATCTCGGTGGCTATATTGCTCAGGACATCTTCAACGCTGTTTTCACTTACTACGTGGTGTTTGTCCTTATGCAGAGTGCCACCGTCGCCTCTAATCTGATGGGGACAATGGCTATTCTGCAGTTCGTGGCCGTGATCGGCATGATCCCCCTTTGTATCCGCTTTGGTCCCGCCCCCTCTTATCGCATTGTGGTCGTATTGTTTGGCCTCAGCACCCTGTCCTACGGCGTACTGCACTTCGCAGGGCTGAGCGATGTGTTCTCACTGCTTCTGTTGATTTCAGCCGTTGCAGGGCTGGGACGGGGCGGTATCAACTACGTGCCGTGGAATATCTACACCTATATCTCTGATGTGGATGAAGCGATAACCGGTCAGCGTCGCGAAGGGATTTTCGCAGGCGTCATGACACTGACACGTAAGGCCTCTCAGGCTGGTGCCGTCATGCTGGTGGGCATCGTGATGCAGTTATCTGGTTTTGTAGCCGGTGCCAGTGAGCAAAACAGCACCGTCAGCCATACCATTTTGGCCATTCTGTGTGGCGGTACGGTACTGGTGTTGCTGGCCGGTTTCTTTATTTCTCTGCAATTCAAATTAAACCTGGAAACACATCAGGTCCTGCGTAACGAAACAGAAAAAATGCGTGTGGCAGGCAATATCGTCCCGAACGATATCACACCTGAGGCACAGGCCACGGTAGAGATGCTGGCCGGTATGCCTTACGAGTCCCTCTGGGGCAACAACAATATTGGGTTTCTCAACCGCCATAAGCCAGCAGCAAAAACGCTGTCTGAAAAAGCAACCGAGGAAACAGAGAAACATGCCAGCGGCAGCGTATCCCGTCCTGGCCAACTTTAGTAGATTTAGAGGATAGTATGATGTTGGTATATCCGGTAAAACACAGCCCGCTACTGCGACAGCCAGAACGGTTTATCGAGAGAGGAGAGCTTCATCGGCTAATTAATAAGTTGGTGGATAACCTGGTCAATATTACCGATGAAACCGGCGAGTTTTTACTACGCCTGGACGACGGCAGAGTCATTGATACCAAAGGCTGGGCAGGCTGGGAATGGACCCACGGCATCGGTCTGTATGGCATCCATCAATATTATCAGCACACCGGTGATGACCGCCTGCGGCAAATTATCGACGACTGGTTTACCGACAGATTCAGGGAAGGTTCGACTACCCGTAATGTCAACACGGTTTGTCCGTTTCTGACGCTGGCATATCGCTATGAAGAAACGCGCGATCCCCGTTGGCTACCCTACCTGGAAAGCTGGGCCGACTGGATTATGCATACCATGCCGCGCACTGACATGGCAGGTTTGCAGCACATCACCCTGGCGGAAGAGAACCATCAACAGTTGTGGGATGACACCCTGATGATGACCGTGCTACCGCTGGCGAAAATCGGCAAGTTGTTAAACCGCCCGCAGTACATTGAAGAAGCAAAGTACCAGTTCCTGCTACACACACAGCATCTTATGGATAAAGAAACCGGGCTGTGGTTTCACGGCTGGACTTTCGACGGACACCATAACTTTGCCAATGCCCGTTGGGCGCGAGGCAATAGCTGGCTGACCATTGTTATCCCGGAATTCCTTGAGCTGCTCGACCTTCCTGAAAACGATGCCACCCGCCGCTTCCTGCAACAGGTACTTGCCTGCCAGCTGGCGGCACTGGAGAAATGTCAGGACCAAAGCGGCCTGTGGCATACGCTGCTTGACGATCCGAATTCCTACCCGGAAGCGTCCGCAACCGCTGGGTTTGCTTTTGGCATGTTGAAAGCCGCACGATGCCATTATGCCGACCCACGCTATATCGCCGTGGCGGAAAAAGCACTGAAAGGACTGATCGCACGCATCAATCAGGATGGCGAACTGACTCAGGTCTCCTTTGGCACCGGAATGGGCCAGGATCTTGAGTTCTACCGCCAGATACCGCTTACCTCAATGCCTTATGGCCAGGCGATGGCAATCCTCTGTCTGGTGGAATACCTGCACACCTATCTGTAACTGAGGAAACCGGATGACTTTGCATGATTTTTCTCTTCACGGAAAGGTAGCCATCGTAACCGGATGCAATACCGGCTTAGGGAAAAGCATGGCAACAGGTTTGGCGCAGGCTGGCTGTGACATTGTGGCGATCAACCGCAGTCAGCCCGTGGAGACGGCAAAGGAAGTGACCGCCCTGGGGCGTCGCTTTCTTGGCCTTGAAGCCGATCTGGCGAAACATAACGTCTTGCCCGTTATTCTGGAACGTGCGGTCGCCGAAATGGGCCCCATCGACATTCTGGTCAACAACGCAGGCGTTATTCGCCGTGAAGACGCGGTGAATTTCAGTGAGCAGGACTGGGATGATGTGATGAACGTTAATATCAGGACGCTGTTCTTCTTATCACAATGGGTGGCACGGCAGTGCATCTCCCAGGGAAGAGGAGGCAAAATCATTAACATTGCCTCCATGCTCTCCTTTCAGGGCGGGATTCGGGTGCCTTCCTACACGGCGTCAAAAAGCGCCGTAATGGGTCTGACGCGTGAGCTGGCCAACGAATGGGCCAGACACAACATTAATGTTAACGCGCTGGCGCCCGGTTACTTCGCCACCAATAACACAGAAGCGCTGCGTAAAGATGAAGCGCGAAGTGAAGAAATTTTATCCCGGATCCCAGCCGGACGCTGGGGAACACCCGACGATCTTTCCGGTCCGGTGGTGTTTCTGGCATCCGGGGCCTCAGACTATATCAACGGTTATACCCTTGCGGTGGACGGCGGCTGGCTTGCACGCTGAGCCATGGACTTCTTAAAGACTCAATGCATAACGCAGGAGAGAACATGAATATTGCACTGATGATGGAAAACAGCCAGGCAGCAAAAAATGCACTGGTGCTACAACAGTTACAGGCAGTTGCCAGCGATAACGGCGATGCCGTATTTAACGTTGGTATGAGCGATGAGCAGGATCATCATCTGACCTACATTCATCTTGGCATTATGGCCAGCATTCTACTCAATGCTAGCGCGGTGGATTTTGTTGTTACTGGCTGTGGCACCGGCCAGGGGGCGCTGATGTCCCTCAATATCCATCCTGGCGTGGTGTGTGGATATTGTATTGACCCGGCCGATGCTTTCCTCTTTGCACAAATCAACAACGGTAATGCACTCTCATTGCCCTTTGCCAAAGGTTTTGGCTGGGGAGCAGAACTGAATGTACGCTATATCTTTGAGAAAGCATTTACCGGTCGGAAAGGAGAAGGCTATCCGGCCGATCGTAAAGAGCCTCAGGTTCGTAATGCCGGTATTCTGAATCAGGTTAAGCGCGCCGTGATCAAAGAAGACTACCTGAGTACCTTACGTGCCATCGATCCCGAGCTGGTCAAAACGGCCGTTGGTGGTCAACGTTTTCAGCAGTGTCTGTTTGAACACGGCAAAAATGCCCACATCATATCCTGGGTCAGAGAGCTGATTCAGTCCTGATCTGAATTAGCTCAGCGGATACAGTACCCACCGTTGTTAACGTCGCCCTTCATTGTCACAGATTATAATGAAGGGCCGTTGGGTTGCTAATGAATCACTGCCGTTGATCTGATAAAACCGACATCGTATGGTGTGTCAACGCGGGTGATAAGATAACGCTCAACCTGCTTTAGCGCTTTTTGCCCAATCGCCTCCGGGGCTTCACACAGGTGCACTCCAACTGACGCTCTCTTTATCGGATCCAGAGAATTATGCTGGCGACCGGTCCTGCGACGCGAAAAAACGATTCATTTATTCGCTCTCTTCTTAATGATTAAATAGCCAGCACCCTATAAGAAAGGAAAGACTCTTTCAGAAGAGTAAATTAATAAATACCTGTTCCGCACAAATAAATATAAAAATAATTTTTTATTTTCAATAATATACAAATAAAAAGCAATAAAAAAAAAGCACCCATTATCAATGAATAATAAAATGAAAAACATATAAAACCAGAAGCCTTTATTTAATAAAGGTTTAATTTTTCGTGATATCTTCAGGAGATTAAATCACCAAGGAGAGAGACAAATGAAAGCTGGAATTATTGGACTTATGCTTGCTGGCGTATTGACTTCTTCTGCGGCGTTTGCCGAAGAAGCTACCACCTGTGTCAGGATGACAGAATCTGAAGTGGCCGCAATGTTTGATCGCTGGAACGACTCTCTGAAAACCGGTAATGCAAAAACGGTCTCAGAGAATTATCTTTCCGACGCGGTTCTGTTGCCAACATTGTCTGATAAAGTTCGTCTTACCAATGAAGAAAGAATCGAGTATTTCGAAAAATTCCTGGCTAAAAAACCCGTTGGTCATATCGACAGTCGTACCATCCGCCTCGGCTGTAATAAAGCCATTGATGCCGGCACCTACACCTTTACCTTTGGGGATGGTAGCAAAGCAGCGGCACGTTATACCTTTACGTATAGCTGGAACGGCGAAAAATGGCTGATCTCCACCCATCACTCCTCAGCAATGCCTGAATAAATCCGTTTTTCTCCACGGCCAACCGGTTGTGGAGAATGTTTACCGGCTCCAGCCAGCCCAGGGCAAGACGCTCTACATCAAAATGGCCGCCGGGTCACTTCCTGCACGTATGGCGTCCCGTCAGCCTTGTATCGCCGCTCTCGAATGGTGACCCCTTGACCCGAAAAGGGCAATCAAAAATGGATCGCTGTTGTCGTGTAAAGATGTAAAGGCTCCACTGACGTTGAATGATGAAAAAATTAGCTCAATCGTTCGATCCTGCATGAAGTCATGACCTGATTCAGGCAATATCTTTATTGCGTCTGACAAAGGCTATGTGCAGGTCATCTGGACATGGCGGGCGGTCAGCGCGGTCTTATTTTAATTTTTACCGTTCATTAAGGAGCAGGTATGAAAAAAGTGATGTTGCTGCTCGCCGCTGCAATAGTAACCAGTACCGCCCATGCAGAGGGTGAAGCTGACGATCCGGCTCTGAGCTACATCGCCAACCTCTGCACGGTTGTCACTCAGGAAAAATCATCTGGCTCTGCTGACAGTTATATTGCCAGGTTAAAAGCACTCCATCCACAAAATGGCACCTCCTCACAGCAGCAAAGTTCGTCGTTTGATGAAGACGAGGCGAGAACCGTGATCGCCGCCTGGATGAATCTCAGTGAAGATCAAAAGAAGATAGCACGTCAGAGCCAGCAAGCCTGTGAGGATGCCACCTCAAACGAATACCAGAGCCAGGATTGAGTACTGATTTATGGCAGGGCAAGCCGTCCTGCCAGAACCACCAATGACCCACCGACGCCGACGGACGATACTGGTCTGTTGGGCTTATGCTGTGGGTCCACCTGCTCCAGCCTGCGGATATGAACGTGCGTTCAGTGGTTGTCTTGCTGCTGACATACGCAAGACACTCATGGATATAAAACGCGACCGCCCCCGCAAAACCAGTCACGATAAGGCGTGAGATCGGCACTCTGTTCAGAGAAAAACATAACGGTCAAACCATACCGCCATTGGCACGGATCACCTGGCCATTAATCCAGCCACTCTCGTCACCGGCAAGAAATAAAATGACCGCCGCGATATCGTCCGGCTGGCCCAGACGCTGAAGTGGATTCAGATTGGCCAGTGACCGGATCTGTTCATCGCTTTTGCCATCCAGAAACAGTTCTGTCTCCACCGGCCCAGGCGCAACCGCATTTACCGTGATTTTACGCCCACGTAACTCTTTAGCAAAAGTACGGGTAAACGCTTCGATCGCCGCTTTAGTGCCGTTATAAATCGCATAACCCGGCATATTCAACGCCAGTGCAGAGCTGGAAAGATTAATAATCTTACCGCCTTCCTGCATATGCCTGCCGGCCTCACGAAGGGTATTAAAGGTTCCCTGCACATTAACGGCAAAAGTCCGGTTAAACAGTGCATCGTCATGTTCAACCAGTGGCAACATTTTCAGGACCCCGGCGTTATTGACCAGCAAATCAACCCGGCCAAAAGTCTTTAGCGTGGTGGCAAAAAGTGCGGCTACGGCAACCGCATCGGAAACATCACCCTGAATGGCCATCGCGTCAACGCCTGTCTCCTTCAGTCTGTCGACCACTGCCTGCGCTTCCTGCTGTTTGCTTGCGTAGTTCACCACCACGTCATAACCCGCTTTTGCCAGGCGTAACGCAATTTCTGCGCCTATACCGCGGGATGCACCGGTTACCAAAGCGACTTTTCTGCTCATGACTCTCTCCTGATGAACGTTGTCTATGTGACATAGCTTAGTGGCTGATGCCCGAAAGCGAATTTACCAACGAATAAACACGGCACAACGTCAGCCAGAACAGACGGCGATAAACCATCATGGTAAAGAAAGGACAAAGTGAAGGCGGTCAATACCGCAGTGAGTTGATCAACCGCTGGAGGAGTCGTTTTTGACAAACAGCAGAGTAGCGCCTTTGCTCATCCCCTGACCGCATCAACCGGCCAGGTGATGTATGGTTACTCAATACATTGCACCAGGCGGTACATGTTTGAAAACCTGGACATAGCAGCGCAAAACATAGTTGGCAAATCTTTTCATAACGCTTCTTCTTAAAATTTTTTTGCTTTGATTAAAAAAAGCATACAAGAAGAGCCGTTTTTACGCAAAAAAATTTGAAGCACATCACAAATTCGTAGCGAAAAAGCATCAGGGATTTGCAGGCTTTATCCTTAACAGGTTTCAGGCCAGCAGCCCTAAGTGCTCAATCAAAATACTGGAGCCGATACCAATCAGCACCACACCGCCAAATATTTCGGCCCATTTGCCCATTACCGGTCCAAGGAAACGGCCCAGCAAAATTCCCATTGAAGCCATAATCATCGTTGATGCGCCAATCGCCAGCGCGGTTGTCACAATATTCACCTGCAAAAAGGCCAGCCCCACGCCTACCGCCATCGCGTCCAGGCTGGTGGCCACCGCAGTCGCGGCAAGCAGCCAAAAACCGTGGCGTTGAGGCGCTTCTTCCACCACGTCTTTCTTACGCACGCCTTCCATAATCATTCGCGCACCCAGCACAAACAGCAGAGTAAACGCCACCCAGTGATCCCAGGCCATCACATAACGGCTGGCCGCCAGTCCCACCGCCCAGCCAATCAGCGGCGTCAACGCTTCAATTACACCAAAAATCAATCCAGTGCGAAGCGCCTCTTTCAGGCCAGGACGATGCAGGCTTGCTCCTTTACCGATTGCAGCAGCAAAGGCATCCATCGACATGCCGAAGGCCAGGATGAGTGTTGCATATAGATTCATTGTGGTTATACCAGCTTGATGGCTGAGTCTCTGCCCAAACGTCAAAAAAAACCATCTCGCACAATAAACAGACGCGAGAGATTGAAGTAAAAATGCATCCTGCCATGAAATTACCCAAAAAAAAAGACAATAAAATCATGGGTTTGAGTATAGCCATGGCTATACTTTTTAACGAATGCTAAACACTCAACCTGAATCACAAGGAAAAAGGCTAAAAGAATTACTACCTTAGAACGTTCAACCTTATGGCAATTGAGGGTATTTTTTTGCCAGTAATACCTGAAAAGCACCAATAATTGCCGCCAAACAAAAGCGGACCGGGGAAGATATGGAGATTGCACCGGCGGGCGGATTACCGGAAAATGATCGTCATTGACCGGAATGGAACAGCAATGAAAAATCCTTTTTTGACTTTTTTAATGCCAATGAGCACGCTGATGCTGGGCTTTCTCTCCGCGTTACTGCTACCCGCACCGTGGTTTGGTCTGACGCTGACGCACAAGCTGGTGGCGATCTTCCACCTGAGTGATATCGGCCAGCTCTACACGCTGGTGTTTTGCCTGTGGTTTTTGCTGCTTGGCGCGCTGGAATACGTTGTGATCCGCTTTATTTATCTGCGCTTTATAAAGGTATAAATAAAGGCGGATGCATTATCCGCCTTACTCTCCGCCCTCACGCCTTAGGTGCCGGATATCATCAGCAGACTGTAAACCACGTAAGAAATGGTCCTGCTTGCAATGAAAAAAAATAACATTTAAAAACAGCAAACTATACGATAATAACGGAAAGTCATTACGCTCGTATTACCTAAACCTGTTCTCAACCAATTGCATTTAACTGCCCGGTGAGCACTTTTTCATGCCTGGACAAAGGAGCAGGATCAACGGCCAGCACCGGATGCACACTATACTTGGGACGATTAAATCAAAGGCAATGCAACGATGTTGAACATCACCTGGTTAAAAAGATCGCTGCTTATTTTACTGTTGGTACTGACCGCGCTGTTGCTACTGCGCATCGCGCTGACGGAACGTGGTCCCGATTTGCAACCCTGGCATACGTGGATCCCGCAAGAGCTGAGCAGTAGCCAGCTCGATCGGTCAGACTGGGCAACTTATCTGCAAAACGAGCAGGACATCTTTGCCGACATGCAACGTAATGTCACCCGCAAAATCAGCAACGGTTCACCGGAATCGCTGAACCGCTACGCAGAAAACAGCCCGGTTTATCCACCCCATTTCGCCACCAACTGGAATCGATCTTACGAGCTGCTGCCGCAGGGAACGCCGCGCGGTGCGGTGGTCCTGTTACATGGCCTGACCGATTCGCCCTACAGCCTGCGGCATTTTGCCCTTGATTATCAGCAGAAAGGTTATGTGGCGGTGGCGATCCGTCTGCCGGGGCACGGCACGGTGCCTGCAGCACTGACCAGGGTTGGATGGCAGGAGTGGATGGCAGCGACCCGGCTGGCCGTCCGCGAAGCCCGCCAACGAATTCCTGCGGGCGCGCCGTTGCAGATCATGGGGTTCTCCAACGGCGGCGCACTGGCCATGAAATATGCGCTGGACGCGCTTGAGCATCCCACCCTGCCCGTCCCCAACCGTCTAATCCTGATCTCGCCCATGATTGGTGTCAGTCCCTACGCACGTTATGCCGGGCTGGCGGGGCTGCCTTCGCTCCTGCCAGCCTTTGCACGCTCGGCGTGGCTCAATATCCTGCCGGAATTTAATCCGTTTAAATACAATTCCTTCCCGGTCAGAGCCGCCCGCCAGTCATGGCTGCTCACCAGCATATTGCAAACGCAGTTGCACCGTATGCAGCACAATAAGCGGTTGGATCAGCTTTCCCCCGTGCTGACGTTCCAGTCGGTGGCGGATGCCACCGTCAGTACGCCTGCGGTGGTGCGGAATCTGTACAATTTGCTACCCGATAACGGCAGTGAGCTGGTCCTGTTTGATGTCAATCAGTCGGTGCAACTTGCGCCGTTGATGCGCAACAGCGCCCGGCATGCGGCGGAAAGGTTGCTCCCCCCGGCACCACGCAGCTATACCACCACCCTGGTAACTAATGCATCGCCATTGGACAGTGCCGCTGTCGCTGAAACCACCCGCGCCGGGACGACCATCACCACCCGCCAGGCGCTGGGCATCAACTATCCTGGTGATATCTATTCCCTGTCCCATGTGGCGCTACCCTTTCCGGCAAATGATGCGCTGTATGGCCGCACGCCAGAGCACGCCAGTGAGTTTGGCATCAATTTTGGCGCATTAGCGCCACGCGGTGAGCGCGCGGTGCTGACGGTCAGTCTGGATATGCTGATGCGCCAGTCTTTCAACCCGTTCTGGCCCTGGATGGTGCAACGGATTAACCAGACGCTGGATTAGCAGGATGCAGGTCATTTCTGCGCATCTTCATCACGAAGAGGCCGGGTTTTACTCAGCGGGATCACCCTTTGCTGGCCACTGCGTCACTGAGTAACAGCGCCAGCGGTGCTCCTCCTGGTGCCTGTTCCAGAACAATTTTTGCCACGATGGTCAGCGGTACGGAAAGTAACATGCCCACCGGGCCAAACAGCCAGCCCCAGAAAATCAGCGACAGAAATACCACCAGCGTTGACAGCCCCAGTCCACGGCCCATCAGCCGTGGCTCCAGCATATTGCCAATCAGTAGGTTGACCATCAGATAACCCGCCGTCACCAGCATCCCTGCGGGCATACCCTGAAAGATAATCACCTGGAGAATGGCCGGAATAGCCGCGAGAAAAGACCCAATATTGGGGATGTAGTTAAGCACAAAAGCCAGCGCGCCCCATAACAGAGAGAAACGGACATCGAGTGACAGCAGCATCAGCCAGACGACGATACCTGTCATCACACTGATGGCCGTTTTCAGCACCAGATAACGGCTGATATTGTCGAGCACCTGATGAATGGTCGCCATGCCATCAGAAGGGCGACGCAACAGATGCTGAAGTTTTCCGGTCAGTAACGGTACTTCCAGCAGCATAAACACCACGGTCATTAACAGAAGAAAAATCCCGGACACGGTGCCTGAAATCTGTGACAACAGCAGGCTGACCAGATTAATAGCCGCATTCGGGTCCACCATTGCCACCAGCGCTTCGGTGGACACCGCCACGCCGATAAGCCCCGCCATCTCCTGCAATTCCATCAGCCATGGAAGCATCACCGTGCGGTACTGCGGCAGGGTACGGGCGAAATCATTCAGCATACTGATCAGCGTGGCCAGCAGGAGCACACCGGTCAGCACGATCATGCCAACCAGCAGCGAGACCGCCAGCACCCGCGGCACACCGACCCGCTGCAACACGCTGACCAGTGGATTAAGGATCACCGCGATAAACACCGCCAGAATAAAAGGAACGACAATATCCCCCCCGGCACGGATGCCCGCAAGGATAATCACCAACATGCCCAGCATCATGACGATGTTAAATGTGCGTTTCTGTGCGGCAACCGGCGACATTATTTATCACCACGCGGTCTTTTACTCCACTCACGCAGGCGCTGAATATGCAGGTAGAGCGCCGGGATAAATACCACGCCCACCAGGGTAGCCACCAACATGCCGCTGAATACCGTGACGCCGATAATCTGCCGACTGGCGGCGCCGGCACCGCTGGCAAACACCAGCGGCAAAACGCCAAGGATCAAAGAAATAGCCGTCATCATCACCGCCCGGAAACGCTGCCTGGCCGCCTGATGTGCCGCATCAGCAATAGCGGCACCCTGCTCACGACGCTCCCGTGCAAACTCAACGATCAGAATGGCATTTTTAGCGGCCAGCCCGGTAAGTAGCACAAGACCAATCTGAGCATAGACATCGTTAGCAAAGCCCATCAGATGCAGCCCGGCCACGGCACCGCCCGCCGCAAAAATAACAGAAAGCAATACCGCCAGGGGTACGCTCCAGCTTTCATACTGCGCCACCAGGAACAGCCAGGCGAAAACAATCGCGGCAAGATAGATAAAGATCGCCTGATTACCGGTCTGCTGCTCCTGGAGTGACATCCCGCTCCAGCTGAAGCTGTACCCGGCTGGCAGATGATCTTTCAGCACCGCTTCCATCGCCTGCATGCTTTGTGCCGAACTGACGCCGGGCGCGCCAGAACCACTGACGGACAATGCCGGGAACTGATTGTACTGCATAATGTAAGGCGCCCCGGTTGACGGCGTTAACGTTACCAGTTGGTTCAGGCTGACGGCGCTGCCATTATCGCTACGCACGGTCAGTTGCATCAGCTGATCGCTACGCTGCCGAAAATCGAGATCGTTTTGCAGCTGCACCCTGAACTGCCGGTTGTTAACCGTGAAATCCCCGACGTTCCTGCCGCCCAGCGACGTTTGCAGCACCGTGAAAATACGGCTGATCGGCACACCCAGCAGCGCTGCACGCTCACGATCCACCGTCAGGGTCATTTCAGGCACGCTGGCGCTGAAGGTGGTAAAAACGCGACTGAGGTCTGGATGTTGATTGGCCGCCATAATGACACTCTGCCCGATACGCGCCAGTTCCTGCGGCGACTGTCCTTCCATGGCCTGAATTCTCAGGTCAAAACCGGCCGCATTACCTAATCCACTGATCGCCGGTGGCACAAAAGCCATGATGCTGGCAGAGGGAATAGTGGAAAGTTGCTGCTGAAGCTGCGGCAGAACCTGCGCCACAGGCGCACGTTCCAGCCAGTCTTTTAATAACACGATGGCGAAACCACTGTTGGCCGCGTTGCCGCCCCCCAGCAGGCTGAAGCCGGTAATGTTGATCACATCCTCTACCGCCGGGTTCTGCTCAACAACGTTATAGAGTTCCTCCATAACCTGCTGGGTGCGCGGCAACGCCGCACCATCCGGCAGCTGGACATTAACAAAGACATAGCCATCGTCTTCTGCGGGCAGAAAACCACCGGGCAACTGCTGATAGCCAAGCCAGGTCGCGGTGGCTGCCGCCACGATCACCACAACCGTGGTCAGGGCATAACGACTGACCTTGCGGGACAGAGCAACATAACCGTCCCGCGTATATTCAATGGCAGAGTTAAACAGGGCAAACGGCCCTTTCAGCGGTGCAACGCGCCTTTTTAACAGGCAGCCGCAAAGCGCCGGAGTCAGCGTCAGCGCGTTAACACTCGACAGCACCATCGCAGCCGACAGGGTAACGGCAAACTGGCGATACAACTCGCCAACAATGCCAGGCAGCACGGCAATCGGCACAAAAACCGCCAGCAGTACCAGCGTGGTGGCAATCACCGGGCCGGCAACCTGTCTGAGGGCTTTGCGGGTGGCTGTCGCCGGTGTCAGATCGGCATCATCCATTAGCAGGCGTTCAACATTTTCCACCACCACAATCGCATCATCCACCACGATGGTAAGTGCAAGGATGATGGCAAACAGGCTGAGGGTATTGGCGGAATAGCCAAACAGTAACAGCACGGCAAAGGTACCGAGCAGAGAAACCGGCACAGAGAGCGCCACGATAAAGGTGGCACGCAGACTTTGCAGGAACAGCCATACCACCACCAGCACCACGATCATGGTCAGAAACAGGGAAACACCGATTTCTTTCAGCGTGGCGGTAACAGGTTGGGTGGCATCGAACTTAATCTGATAGGTCATATCCTGCGGGAAGGCCCGCGCCTGATTGGCCATTTCGGCGCGCACGGCTTTCGCCACGTTCAGTGCATTCGCCTGCGGCGCCGGGTAAACCATCAGAAATGCACCCTGCGTGTTATTCAGTGCGGCATTGACCTGATAATTTTGTGCGCCCAGCTCGGTTCTGGCAATGTCGCCGATCCGCACCATTCCGCCATGCTGATTGCTGCGGATCACCACCTGGGAAAACGCCTGTGGGGTCATCAGTCGCCCCTCACCGCTGATAGTCAGGGTGTTCAGCTGCGCGTCAGGGGTGGGTGCCGCACCGATCTGGCCTGCTGCCGCCTGCACGTTTTGCTGCTGTAAAGCCTGGATCACCTCATCACTGGTAATGTGTAAGGCTTCCATCCGGTGCGGGTCCAGCCAGATGCGCATACTGTAATCACGCGCGCCAAAGACCTGTACATCGCCCACGCCGTTGATACGTGCCAGTGCATCACGCAGGCGAACAGACGTGTAGTTACTGACGAAAAGCGCATCGTGGCTCTGCTGCGGAGAAAATACGCTGATCCCTAACAGAATATTACTGGCACGTTTACGTACAGAGATACCGTTATTGTTAACCTCGGCAGGCAGCTGTGCCGTCACCTGAGAAAGACGATTTTGCACCTCTACGGCAGCCATATCAGGATCGGTGCCGCTGGCAAAGGTGATAGTCAGTTGATAGCTGCCACTGTTACTGCTGGTCGACTCCATGTACAGCATGTTGCTGACACCGTTAATTTGCGCTTCTATCGGCGCACCCACTGCCTGAGCAACGTCACGGGCGCTGGCACCGGGATACAGTGCGGTGACGCTAACCACAGGCGGCGTGACCTCAGGGAACTGTTCGACCGGAATAATTTTCAGCGCCATACCACCCACCAGGGCAATAATCAGCGCAATAACCATGGCGAAGCGAGGACGCCTGACGAAAAAACTTAACATGTTCCCGTCTCCTTATGGCGCTTCAGTGGCAAAGACCTGTATACCCGGTCTGACGCGCTGAATGCCCGCAACAATTACCCTGTCCCCCTGATGTAAGCCGGAAGTCACCACATAGTGCCGATCGATTTGTCCGCCGATGGTGATGCGCACGCTCTCAACCCGGTCATCAACCACCTTCAATACGTAATACCCCTGGGCATCCTGCTGAAGTGCCACCAGCGGCAGCATCAGTTCTGACTTTGCCTTCGGGATTAACTGAACATTCGCCACGCCGCCCGGTAGCAACAGATGCTGTGGATTAGCAAATTGCAGGCTTACCGCCACCGTTCCGGTGTGCGGGTCGATATGATTATCAACGGAGACAAACTCGCCACGCTGCGGATACTCTTCATTGTTAGCAAGCTGTAAGATTGGCGTCAGCGCCTGATTCGCTTTCTCCATGTCTCCCGCCAGGCCATGCTGGCTGGCGGTGAGATAATCGCGTTCGTTCACCGCAATCACCACCCTGACAGGGTCGATTTGATTCAGCGTTACCAGCGTGCCTCTGGCCGGATTGACCAGGGTTCCTTCATGCACATCACTGTGTCCGGCACGGCCACTGATGGGCGCAACAATCCGGGTGAAACCCAGATTCAACCGTTGCGTCTGCAACTGCGCTTCGGCCTCTTTCAGCGCGGCGTCGGCCATATCCCTCGTGGCAGTGGCGCTGTCCAGCTCAGACTGGCTGACGGCACTGCCCACGCCAAGTCGCTGTAACCGACGAAGGTGCTGCCGGGCATCCCGCGCCTGGGCGCTGGCATGACTGACCTGCGCCTCGGCTCTCGCCAGCAGGGCTTTGTGCTCTGCTGGCTCGATTTCAAACAGTGGCTGACCGGCTTCCACCGTCTCACCATCCCTGAAATAACGTTTCGCCACCACGCCTTCAGTCCGCGAAGCGACATCCACCGCGCGCAATGGCTCAATCCGCCCCAGATAACGGCCAGGTTGGGTGACATTTTGCTGCGCAAGCGTCACTACGGACACCGCAGGAAAGACAGCCGCAAGAGTTGTGGAAGTAAAGACCAACAGCGCCGATAACAGCAGGCCGTTCAGCGTTTGAAATTTCGTAAACATCCGGGAAAAACCCTCCAGGAAGGAGACAATATCAGGTGGGCCAGAAGTCTATTTGTTGAGCGAACCAAACTATCTGCTTTCGATCAGAAAAGAACGTGATGTGGCAGGCTAATTGCCGTTTATTTAAAATCGGTTGAACTGACAAAAGCGCGTCTGTCGTGGCAAAGTACCAAATGAATATTGTGACGCCGTGTTGAAATCAGTTTAAAATCCTGTTCACAGGTCATAATTTGTACAACCCGCACTGTTTAGCGCCAGCCGATACTTTTTATGCTGGCTTTAATGGTGTTTTGCACTATAAAAATCAAAATTACCCCTGCCATCACCCGGCAATGTCGTCATCTTTCGCATGATCCTCTTTTCCACCGCCGATACAGACAGCCGCAGGCTTTTCGTCATTGAATGCACCAGTGGGGGTGCGTAAGATTCTTTTTCACTTTTTAACAACAAGAAAGAGATATGCAAGCCTCCATCGCTCCCACTCCCGACAATGAACATGACACCACGCCGGTAAACTCACGAGGCAAAGTGCTCGTTGCTTCACTGGTCGGTACGGCTATCGAATTTTTCGATTTCTATATTTATGCCACCGCAGCAGTCATTGTATTTCCTCATATTTTCTTCCCGCAGGGCGATACCACCGTGGCCACGCTACAGTCGCTGGCAACCTTCGCGATTGCATTTATTGCCCGTCCTATCGGCTCCGCGCTTTTTGGTCATTTTGGTGACCGTGCCGGGCGAAAAGTGACGCTGGTTGCATCGCTACTGACCATGGGGATTTCAACCGTGCTGATTGGCCTGCTGCCCGGCTATCAAAGCATCGGCGTGTTTGCACCACTGCTGCTGGCGCTGGCACGCTTTGGCCAGGGCCTGGGCCTTGGCGGCGAATGGGGAGGCGCGGCGCTGCTGGCGACCGAGAACGCCCCGGCCAAAAAACGCGCCCTTTACGGCTCCTTTCCCCAGCTGGGTGCCCCCATCGGCTTCTTCTTCGCCAACGGCACCTTTCTGTTGCTCTCCTGGTTGTTGAGCGAAGCGCAATTTATGCAGTGGGGCTGGCGCGTGCCGTTTATCCTCTCTGCGGTGCTGGTGCTGATTGGCCTTTATGTCCGCGTGTCACTGCATGAGTCACCGGTTTTTGCAAAAGTGAAAAAAGAGAAGAAGCAGGTCAAAGTGCCTATTGGTACCTTGCTGTCCAGCCATCTGAAAGCCACGTTGATTGGCACGTTGATTATGCTGGCGACCTACACGCTCTTCTATATCATGACCGTTTACTCCATGAGTTACGGCACCGCCGCTGCACCCAATGGTCTGGGTTTCCCACGCAATACCATGCTGTGGATGCTGATGATGGCGGTGATTGGTTTTGGCGTGATGGTCCCCATCGCCGGGCTGCTGGCTGACCGCTATGGTCGCCGTAAGACCATGATCGTGATTACGCTGATGATAATCGCCTTCGCGTTGATTTTCCCAACCATGCTGGGTTCCGGTAATCAACTGCTGGTGATGGCGTTTCTGCTCTGTGGTCTGAGTATTATGGGGCTGACTTTCGGACCAATGGGGGCACTGTTGCCGGAGCTGTTTCCGACCGAAGTGCGTTATACCGGCGCCTCTTTTTCCTATAACCTGTCGTCGATTCTGGGGGCTTCAGTGGCACCCTACATCGCCACCTGGCTGAGTCACACTTATGGTCTGTTCTGGGTCGGTATTTATCTGGCAGCCATGGCCTGTCTGACGTTGTTCGCGCTGATTGCCAGTAAAGAAACGCGTCATCAGTCGCTGTACGACTGAAACTGACGCATCAAAAAAGTCGGGTGTGAGGATCGGTTGACGGGTCTGAGGGGGATATATAAAGGGTCCATATGCAACATAGGGACCCTTTTAACATCGGGCTTGATCAGGCTGGCATTATCGTCCAGTGATCGACATTAGCCCTGTGGTCGGTTCTTCACTGGCAAAATCCGCGCTGATTAAACAGCCCAGTTGCCGGTGATTTTTTTAGCGTAGATAGCCAGAACGGCGATAAGGCTTATCTCAATAGATACTGACCAGCAAATATGTCCAATCAGCTCACTCCAGAATTCATAGCCATTCATATTCCATAACCAGCCGGTTTTTCCCGGATTATAAACCGGGTTTCTGAAACCCAGCGCTGGGATTAATAAGCCATGCATGACCACGGTGATAACGATGCCGTAAAGCGCGCCGTACCAGAGTCTTATCTTAGGCATCCACACGGACAGGAAAACATATAAAAACGCAAAGGCAAAACTGAACAACCAGTGATAGAGCATGACCGCACCGGGCACCGTCGTTCCCTGATAAACATAATCCAGAGAGGCCGTTTCCTGACTGGTGTGAACAGGGACAAATGACCTGGGCTGTTTACTGTTTCTGCGGTTGAAAACATCAACGGTATTCCATGTGGTAAAAAGCCGGGTGTTAAGCAAATTAATCGGCTTGAAAGACAAGCTGTCTGCCTCCGGGGCTGCCATACGCGTACGATCGAGGATGTCCGCGGTGATACTTTTAGTCACTGCACTTTTTTCGGTTACGTCGGCCTTTAAGGCATTATTCGCAGCGGTAAAACCGTTAATCACCCCGGCCTCTCCGGTCTGGCCTGAAGCGATTGCACGCATCCGATCCTGTGTATCGATTTCGTCAAGAAGTTCATCATTAATAAAATCTGCAATATCGTCACGGCGATTACGTATGTAGTCCGCAACCT
>NZ_RHHM01000004.1:0-191947 GCF_003846135.1 Erwinia psidii | reverse complement strand
TTGATGTGCAGCGTCACGTTCGGATACAGGCGGGTCATTAACGCAGGCGCAAAATCGCCCGCCCCCCCCAACCAGTTACCATCAGTGGCAATCCAACGTGCCAGGCTTTCGGTCTTTGCCAGGATGTCTGCCGCCGTCGCTTCAGTGCCGGCCATCTGCGGCCTGTCTGTATTGAGCGACGCCGGCGTATGCATGCCCGCCGGTGAAGTCAGGGCCGCGGAATGTGGCGCACTGCCATCCGTGTTAACGGGGCTTTCAGCCCGGGATAATACCGTTAATGGGCCTGGCGACTGAGACGGCTTTAAACCGTCTGATGACGGACCATCAATTTCATCAAATGACGACGCGTGCGTCAGATTATCAGCTACGCTGATTGCTTTGTTATCAGCAAGGCTGCGAAATTTGCCGCCGCGATTCAGTGCCACATCCGCAGATCCGCGTCGCTGGCCAATGGATTGCGTCACATCAGGCATGGAATCAGGCAATGACGATGCATCAGTATGCTCGTCAAATGGCGTCACCTGTTCAATAAGTGACAAAATTTCCGGGGGCTTCCCACTAAATTGCCGGGCCAGAAAATCTTTAAGAAGCCCTATTTTTTCCTTTTCATTGATTTCTGCCTTAATCAGATCGCGGCCAAAATCCCAGGACGTGCTGCCCACATCCTGGGACACATCCTTTGAACCAACGGAAGCATGCGCTTTACTGCCCTCAACGTTGATATGAATGCTACGATCCCCGGGATCTGATTTATCACCGCTGGCTGGTATTTCCTGATGCGGGAGAAGCTGCGGGCCATCGATTTCAGACTCGCCATCGGTTTTACCCGGCTCCTCCGCTTTTTTTGGCTCCTGTGCATCGTGGAATTTTAACGTTTTCACCATCGATTCAGATGCACACAGGATGAAATTTGCTTTCTCGGTTAATTCAACCCAGGAATATTTATGCTCGATCAGGTCTTTAATTTGACCCGTCAGAAGAGAATGACACGCCAGGAATGAATCATCGAAAATGTCTTCATCCGCAACGTTGGTATCCGCACAGTTGTGATGGTAGCACCATGCCTGTCGGCAATGCTCCTTACACTCACTAAGATATTTTGAAAATGCACATTGACCATGTTTTGATATTAATTCATTAAGGCCTTTTGCCACATTTTCCTGTGCAGAATTGCGGGCACTTTCACTTATTTTCGCCTGATTGCTCTTAAGCAGGTTTTTGCAAATGTTATCGAAAGTTTTCTTATCTTGCTGCGTGGCTTCTCTGGCAAGAATGCCCAGCAGAAATTTTGCGTGTTCACCGTCATCGTCCAGCTTCGTATTTCGCAGGCTGTCAGGAACATATTCCATTGCCGTCTGTGTGAACAGGGTTTCTGTTTCTTTTACCTGTGGTAATTTTATAAACTGATGGAAAGCGGAAGAGTCACTTTCAACGGACTTAAGAGAATTTAAAAGCGTACTGCCCTGATTGGCATTCGCCTTATTGGAATCGTTCTGATTGATATCAGTAATTAGGGGCCTGTGAGCAGAAGTAATATTAGGCATAAAATATCCCTGAGCTAGTTAATTTTTACCGGGGTGCCAAAAGCAAGTAGCCGACAGTCCATCGGGAATACCTCAGAACAGTGGGGTTGAGGCGCTACCTGTGTCACAGTCACCATTTTCCATCATCAGAAGGACAGACATTTCGCTGTAAAGAGTACTCAACTCATCACGTAACAGACTGAACAATGTTTGTGAAACAAAGGTACTGAAGCACCAGGACAGAAAGGACCATCAGGCACCCTGCTTTTCTTTATTATCAGGTTAAATTTTTAAACACCTCTTTTGGGTATTCATTTAACACGCTGATGTTATTAATTAATAAACTGGTTAAGTTATTAAAAGTGCTGACGGACTGGCTGTAACGCTGAGCAAAAGTCTGCATATAGCTTTGCAGCGAAGTGCCCACAGCATTAAACGAGGCAAGCCAGGACTGATACGTTGTGGTAGCGATATCAGCTTCCCAACTGGAATCGCTGGCACCCGTTGGATAATTTGGCGAGCTATTATACTCACTGAGATTGAATGTTATTGTCCCATTGTCAGAGACATCAAAAGCCGGTGCCATTATGGTCCTGGTTGCTTCTTTTTCACTATCACTCATATATCCCCACCCCGACACGCTGCCCAATTTTTCTTCAAGAGACGCGACTTGTTTTTCAAACTGATCGTAGGCTTCTTTCATTTGTGTTGCGTTAAACGTCACGCTGTTTCCGTCTTTGCCGCTTGTTACAACTTTAGCCGCTGTCGCCAGAACTGTCTCATTGTACAACTGGTAAAGTTCCGTGTAATGCTTCATTAAATCTGAGTATTTATCAAAATAATTTTCTTTGACATTGTCTATTAAATCGGAAATACCGTCTGTTAAGTCTTTATGACTGTTACCACTCTCCTCCGTCAGGACAGACGCTGCCTGCACTAAAGTGGATTCAATACGCAGGGATTGATTGCGAAGCTCGATTTTAATCTCATCAGTAGCATCTGACGAAATCTTAACTAACTGTTGCTGTTTATTTATCAGCGTTACAATGTCATCTTCTGTGGCTGCACTGCTGGACTTATATACCTGTTCTGTCTTTTGCATCGCGACAGATAATTTATCTCCAGCGTATTCGCTCTTATCTAACTGATTGTCGACAAGATACGCTTCGAGCTGAGCTATTTTTTGTGCAGTAGCAGCTAATGTATATTGGTCACTCTCATCAGGCAGCAAGCAATTCAGGGCCAGCCTTAAGGCAACAGGATCCGCTTCAGCGCTTTGGCTGTCTGTAATAGCCGTATAAGTGTCCATTTTGGTTGTCATATCATTATCAGCAGCTTGTTTTGTAGCAAACAGCCTCGTAATTAAAACAGACGAGCTTATATTCGTGTTATTACTTAGTTCAGTCATTACTGCTTCTCCAGCATACAGCGGGAAGGGATTCCCCGCTGGTATATATGGGATTATTAACGAACTTTTTCAGTAACCGAGCTCGCAGTACTGTTATTCGAATTTCTAATAGTCTCGAAAGTTTGGCTCAACGAATTTTGCGTATCGTGTGTTTTCTTCCCGGTCTGCTGGTGGATGGAGGCAATTTCGCTTTTTACTGTCTGGTCAGCGCGTGCTAAATCGGCCTGTGCCGTTTCTTGTACAGAGTTTATCGAGAAGGATTTATTGATAGTGTCCTGGGCTGTATTAGTAGCCTGGGATATAACGTCAGACTGACTACGGACTTTTTGCACATGGTTATCAACAAGGTTGAAATTATTGCGGTGCTCTTCGATTTTAAACATTGTTTGGCTGTCACTACCGGACATAACGCTTTGAACATCACCGTTAAGGGATTTACCCTGTTGGAGCATAGATTGAGAACCTTGTTTGATCATATTCTGGTTAGTGTTCAGACCCTGTTGGAGCTTATTCGCCTTGCCCAGTTCACTCTCAATTGCTTTACCTTTTTTAGCCGTTGCATTGAGCATTTTGCTGGCACTCACACCCTGTCCCGTTAAGTTTACAGCGCCTCCCGCGATTGTTCCCGTCAGATCATTGATTTTTGCCTTAATTGAGTGTTGTCCGCTTTTTTCAGTGCTTTTCATCCCCAGTTCTGAAAAAGTTGATCCTGATATAGCCGAATTTTTTTGTGAATCATTCATTGTCAAAGTGGCAAAATTTTCCATTTCTGCCTGGTTTAAATTGGGTACAACTTTAAGAAATTTAAAGGAGGTATTACTGACGTCAGTAATATCGGTTCCCGTCTCAACAGCCACATGGGAACGGGTATTAGTGGTGCTGTTTTCAGAAACTTTACCGGTAATCTCTGCGTCTGCGTTTGCAACCTGCTTATTACTTACCTGAATGCTGTTGATATGCGATGTCATAAGCGTGGCAGCAGAGGCGGCAATATTATTCAGCTGATCCGCATCCGTATTGCTTAGTAAAGCCGTCGATGATGAAAGCAGTGCTTTACTCTGCTCAGCATTCAACTTTTTTTCCTGATTAACAGGCATTGCCAACTCAGGTTTCGTTTCAGTATTATTACTCATAATACTTTGTCCATTCAGCAAAGAAGCAATACCGCCTTGCTGTTCAGCTAATATACTAAAATCATTTACCTTAGCTGTGACATTCTGCGCCACTTCATTTTCATCAGAAGCGATATAATTCGTTACGCGATCATAATGAATCGACTTATTCTGAAGCGTAAGAGCGGACAAATTTGTATATATCATAAGTTTAAATCTCCTGTATCTTTTTAAAAGTTTAGAAAATTACACTGCGACTGAGCTCATTTTATTTGCAATATATTTTCCCTTTTTTAACTGGTCTTCGAGTAACTGAGTGAGATTTTTGAAGGTATCGTTTAACGTCTGTAATTTACGGGTAAAGATCTCAATAATGCTCTCCATCATTTCATTGAGTACATTCATCAAAGCCGCATTCTCAATTAACTTTGCCAGTATTTTTGACGCATCAACCCCCAGTTTGGCAACATAAATATTGCTGGCTATCCCCAAACCAGTATTGACAACTGATGCCGCGGTCGATACCTTTTCCATATTATTGGCTATCTTTGCCATTTTTGTCATCTTGTTGGCGGCAGAGCCCATAACCTTCTTACTGATATTTTGGCCGAGGGTTTTTAACACACGTCCCACAGCGGTTTGTGCTACTTTTTTCACTACAGCACCCGCCAGCTTAGCTACCGCTGCGCCGGCAACCATCATTCCTGCGGCCATAGCAACGGCAACGGTAACCGCAGCAATAATCTGCCCGGCAAGTTCTGCGGCGTTGTTATCAACACCAAATGACTTAAGAAGGTCAGAATATACTTTGCTTAAGAAATCCATGACGGGTTGAATAACTTTCTCCATCAACGGGTTCATCATTTTTTGCATATAGGACTCCCCCGTTACCGCCTGATAAATTTCATCACCGACAGCCAGCGCCAGTCCGACCGCCGCCAATGCAAGAGAGGCGCCACCGGTAAATAATGCCGCCGCAAAACTGATCCCCGTAATCAACCATCCAAGCGTTTTTCCGATGCACCCCATCGTTTTTTGCATGTCTTCTGCCTTGCGTACCTGCTCTTTATATTCCGCATCCTTTCTTTCCGCGTCTTTTATCGCTGCTTCCGCAAGGGCCTGCTTCAATTTCAGCGAGGAGCTCATTTCATTATTGCTGTTCTGTTGAATGAGCTGGTGCATCAGTGCCAGTAAGTAAGTCAGGCTTCGCTCACTTTCTCCCTTCTGCTGAAGGCTGGATTCCACTAAATACAACTGTTGTGTTGTCACGTTTTGTATCTGATTCTGGGATTTGTTTATCGTAGCCTGAAGATTATTTTTGGCCTCTGCCAGGGCTGCTTTGGCTTGACTCAACGGGCCAACGACAAAGCTATTATATTTATTTTGCGCCACGTTCAGCGCCTCCTGCGCCGTCCTGACTGCCTTCCTGGCCTGATCAATCTGTTGTTGCAAAGCGCCGGGGATTGGATTCTTTCCAGCAGCCTGCGCTTCGAGGCGGTTTAATTTATCCTGGTGGGTATTAAGATCCGCCTGCGCTTTATCCACTTTACCGTTCAGTTCCTGTGCCTGCTTGTTCATCGCTGACAGGTTATCCTGGCACGCCGTATACGCCTTACCCTGCGTAACGAGCTCCCCGGACAGCTGAGTAAATTGCGTTTGCAAGCCTTTGAACACAGCGTTAAAGGTATTGAGTTCTGACTGCGCTTTTTGTACAGAACTGCCCATATTTAGCTCAATAACTGTCCCTAACAATGCAATCAGCTTTGCATTCAAACTCAGCTGTTCATAGCTGTTCTTCGTCACGCTGGCATCGCCGTCGACGCCATTCGTCTCACTGGCCACGGGCTTCGGCTGAGTCAGCTCTGGAATTTCCTGCTGTTCAAGGTTGGTATTCCCCCCCATACCACTTACCGCGTTACGGGTACTTTGTAACACATTCAATAATTGTTCAGGCTGCAATGTATTAAGCGCGTTATTAACACTTTCGGCTCTGATATGCTCTCTGAATGCCGTATTGCCAAACCGTCGCGCCAGCTCATTTTTTTTTTTGATCTCGTTACAGTTTGCCTCTTCTGACCCGGTGATTATCAGGTCCAACAAGCTACGACCATTAGATGGTATATTCATTACAAGTCCTCATTATTCTCCGATGACGGATCTTTGTTACTTCCATCACTTATTTCTCTCAATGCTGACAAATAGGCTTCCGCTTTTTCTTTTAACGGGGCGTCGTGGCATTTGCTCATAACAATTTCAAAACATTGCTTCGCCTGCACCGCACGGCGCAACATCAGATTACATTGACCTGCGTAGAACATCGGCCGATAATCCTCTTTTGCAAGGGAATATGCTAACGCATAAAAATCAATCGCCTTGCTGTAATTTTTTTTCAGCTGGTGAACAGCGGCTAATCCCATCGCGTATTCTGGGTTATAAAAATCATAAACACACAAAAACCGAAACAATGACTCAGCGTCATTAAGCTTTCCGTGATGATAGAACTCATATGCCAGACGATATACATCGTGCATTGTCTCATCAGAAACGCCCTGAACGTCTTTTAACGCAGCGCCATTCTGGATGGCATCAATTAACCCATGTGTATAACTTTCAATATCATCCTCTGTCATTGATGAGTCTTTATTCTGAGTATTTTCCATGCTGTCATTACCACTCATTTTTACCTCAAACATTATGCGTTAAATACGTAAACCAACGTGTTTTACTTGCAATGTAGTCAGTAAAATAAACCGTATAATACGGTGATATCACTGTACTGAATACAAAAAAAACGTACGCCTTTAATGGCCTCAATCGGATGGTGTTTTACCGGAATTATCCTCTTTCACTTCCTGTTGCGGCAACTCGATGCCCGCGGTTTCTACCTGCCGTAGCCAGATCAGGACATCCATCACGTCCAACAGCAGATCATCATTAAGTGAGATAAAACTGTACTGCCGATAATTACGATAGAGCTTACGTGCCAGAGGAATGTACCGAACCACTGGGACACCAATTTTTTCCGCATAGGCAATCGCCGCCAATGCTTTCATATTGCTTGCACGTAAAGCGATGAAGGGCAACGAGGCCATTTCAGGATTGAAGTAGATCGCCACGGCTATATGGGTTGGATTGGCTATCACTACCGATGAATTTCTTATAGCTGCCTTATTCTCACCGGAAAGAATTTCCTGATGCGTTCGCCGTCTTGCGCTTTTTATTTCTGGATTACCGTCATTTTCCTTACGTTCCTGTTTTACCTCATGCTTATCCATCTTAAGTTCCTTAAAGTGCAGAAAATACTCCGCAAGGAAATCAGCAAGCAGAACAATAAGCGCACAGGCAATAAATATGAGCACAGCCTTAACAACCAAAGCGACCCAGACATTAATTAGCTGTGGAATAGTCAAATGATAGATTGTCAGAATATGGCCAACATCATCCTTAATAAAAAGGTAACAAGTGCAAATAAAAACAAAAAGATAGAATATGGATTTAACCAACTCTTTTGCCGTGCGCATACTGAAAATCTTTTTAAATCCCTGCACGGGATTTAGTGCCTTGAAATTCAGTTTAATTGCCTCTGTGGCTAAGGAAAATCGCGTTTGCAACAGGGTTGTGGCATAACCTGAGGCACAGCAAAGCACAATAAATGGCAAAGCCATTTTTAAAAAAACATGCATCAGTGACGTCATAAAATCTTTCAGATTAATATCAGATCCATTTACCAGCAAAAATGTATAAAGTTCCATAAAGTCCTGGAACCTGACCACATCGGACAGAAAATAAATCCCGGAAAGCAGAATGCCCGTGCTGATAAGATCTTTACTCTTAAATACCTGGCCTTTCTTAGCTGATTTTTGTCGCCGTTTATCCGTCGGTTTTTCTGTTTTTTCTGCCATGATAATGCCTCCATCAGGGGAAAAAATGTTGTAATGTCACCACATAAAATATTTTCAGCGGTTTTTCTGACAAGGCGTTAAAACCGTAAAACAGAAAGACAGAGAAAGCGATAAAGCTTTTAATCGCCAGAGATAAAGAAAAAGGATTCAGTTGCGGACAATAACGGGCAAATACACCCAGCATAACCTCCGAGACCATCAGCACAATCAAAACAGGTGCCGCCAGCAGGATACTAACCTGCATCAGAACCGCCAGCAGACGTCCGGCTTCCAGCCAGACAAAACCGGTTAGCTCATTACCGCGCGGGAAAACCTGGTAGCTCTGCGCTAAAACCTCCATCAGTAAATGCATACCGTTGCTGGCAAAAAAAATGGCGCTAAAGGCAAAACTCAGAAAGCCAGACAGCACCGAAGACTGGCTCCCGTTGACCGGGTCAATACTGTCACTGATCGTAGCTCCACGCTGATTGTCTATGATTTCACCCAGCACGGCTGCAATCCAGAAAGGCACGCAAAGCGTCATTGCCAGTATCAGGCCAATAACACACTCTTTAACAAGTAGGGTTAGCCATCCCTGTTCCGGTCTGACCTCCTGCCCAAGGCATGGCCACAGACCAATAATAACCAACGAGATAACAACATTTTTAATAATCAGATTAGAAAGAATACGCTCTCCCAATGCTGGCAGAAGATAAAAAACCAGCGCCAGTCTCGCATAGGCCATAACAAAGGTGAGAACACTGTGTTGAAAATGAAGATAAAGAGCAACAACCAGCATAAATAACCGCTTTTATCTGAAGGCCATTTGAAACGCCTGAGTAGCGAAATTCATCATCTCGGCAGAAAACCATTCGATTAAAATAAATATACTGGCAAAAACCGCGAGCATCTTTAATCCAAATGGCAGCGTTTGTTCCTGTATTTGCATAACCGTCTGAAACAGGCCAACAATAATACCCACTATTGTTGCAAAAGCGATTGGAACAGCAGAAAGCTTTAACACAACAATTAGAGCTGAGTTGCTAATAAATAATATATTATTCATGTTGTCATCAGTTCGGCGTATTGCGATATCATACCCTTGGTCAGTAATGTCCATCCGTTCATCGCAACAAAAAGAATAAGCTTTATAGGAATTGAGATAGTGACCGGACTCATCATCATCATTCCCAGAGCCAGCAAGATGCTCGACACCACCATATCGATCACCACAAAAGGAATGTAGAGAAAAAAGGCAATTTTAAACGCACTTTGGATCTCACTTAATGCGTAGGCTGGCATTAAGGTCATTAAGGGAAGCCTGCTCAGCTCGTGTTCCTCTACCTTAATATCATCTTCATTCAGTTGCCGCTGGTGGACCTTGTTAAAGAAAAGAATCAGCTCACGATCCGAATAACGCACCAGATATTCGCGATAGCTGTCAAGACCATGATCAAAAAGTTTGTTAATAGCATGCGTGTTGTTGAAATCAAGATTATTTTCTTCAGCATACGTGGTGATTTTTTGGCATACAGGCATCATAACAAAGGCGGTCAGGATTAATGCTACTCCGTTTAATGTCAGGTTAGACGGTACCTGTTGTATGCCCAACGCATTACGTACCATCACCAGCACGATAGAAAATTTAATAAAGCAGGTTCCACCTGCGATAATAAAAGGCAGTAGCGAAAAAAAAGATAAAAGCGCAATTAATGAAATATCATTATTCAGCATTGGGATAATCCACTAAGCCATCAGCCAGTTGATTAATCTGATTTATTTCAACTGCGAGCATTCCACTTTCCAGAGCGACCAGTTCACCGCGAGCGAACAGCGCTTTGTTAAGATATATTTTTACCGTTTTTTCCGCCTGCGGACTGAGTGGCATTACCTCACCTGGCGCAATATTATTTAGTTCAGCCAAGGTTACGGTATGACTGTCCAACACAAACTCAATATCGACCGGCAGCTTTGACCACTGCAATAAGGCTTCTTCTTCCGCACGATATTCCTGCGACTCTTCATATATCTGCTGCTCCACAATGATCTCCTGATCCTGATGATAGTGAAAAGTAAATAAACGCCGTTGACCAATCGTCAGACATGGCGAGTAACGCGTTATCAGCAGCAGATCGCCCAGGGCAACGTCGATCAGCACTGATAACGGTAGCTGACTGTTTCCAAGCACATAACGCAACGTAAATGGCATCTGTGCGTAAAGCCTGCCGCCAGTCTGCATGTCCCTGTTCTGCGTTACAGGCCATTGAAAACAAAGCAGCGGACATGGCTTTGCCGGAATTAAAAGCATTTCTCCAGGCAGTTCCTGATTGAACATGGTCATCGCCTGCACGTTCCAGAGCGTATTTTCCACCAGGAAACTCAACTGCATATTATTCAGCCAGCGCAGCAGATAGCCTGAAGGTACCTGTTGCCAGGCAATACCGGGCAGGTGGACCGCCATTTCGCACAGCCACCGATCGAGATCAAGATATGCTTCTGCCTCGTCCTGTGCTGCATTGTTCAGTGACAGGCACAGATAGCGGCAATCTTCGCGCATAGCAGCAATTTTACTGCCAGGATGCTCACGCACATGACGCTCTAACGGTGTTTGTCTGGCGTCATACTGACGCAGATGCCGCCATAAACTCATTCCTGCTCCTCATCCTGAGTATTCTGTTGTTGACGCCGCTGTTGATCGCCATCACGGTCAGGTTCAAGCAGCTTTGGTGTATGACTGGTGAGATGGCTAAACTGGCTGCTCAGGATTTCTGCGGCGCGTGAGCCGGAAGGCAGCAGGGTAAGGTTCCCTTCCCGACCCTTCTCAACAGGGAGCGACACTTTCACAGAATGATCGCCGGACCACTGTTGAAATTTGTAATCAAGATTCAGCGAATGGTTATCTGCAAAAGAGGCTGTCGCCTGCGTGCGCATTTTGTTTTGCAACATTGCGGTAATTGAAAGGCGGGAATGTTCTGCAGTGCTGGCTGTCTGACTTTCTGTTGTCGACTCCTCGTTGAGCGAGACCGTCTGGTTCTGTTGAAGGTTCGCATCTGAACCCTGGTTTTTCTTTGTTTTTTTCTCCGCATCAAAGGAGGACAATAACCTCTCTTGCCGTGCCGCATTCTGCAAAATCTGTTGTTGCAGCTCAGTATTCGTTGTAAGGCCACTATTCAGCAGCGGTTTGCTAACGTCATTCCCCGTCGCAGCATGAGTAGCTTTGAGGTGATTTACCTGCCCGGCATCAGCAGCGGTGCTGGCAATCATAGTTAGCCGTCGGGAATTTTTTTCCTGCAGCAGAAACTTTTTGTCATCTTTCCAGGAAAAAGTGGTCTCCTCTTTTTTCTCCGTTATGTTTACCAGAGCATTTTTATTTTCTTCTGAAGACAGACCGCCAGAAGTAAGAGAATAATTTTCCGCTGATGAAAATAACTGAATGGCCATACCGTGAGGTATTTGCGTTAGTTGCTCCGCGGATTTCGATTTTATTTTTCGACGAACCAATTCAGAAAGCGTGTCATCTTCTGAAACAGCATCGTCACAGGTAACATTATTTACTACTTCAGTGATTTTTACTGACATGCCCGGCCATCTCCTGAACTTCATTTTCTCTGTTGTTTGCTCTTCGCCTTAAATGCATTTTGCGAATTTCCTGCAAATATCCGCTCATTTTATGATGCCGTTTGTCTAACAGGATCATCGCCTCAAGGTGGTGTTGTAGCATTTGCTCATTATCGGACCGCTCACTTTCGAGCTGATTTATTTTTTGGATAATGTTCTGTTGCTGACTCAGTAATGTACCCTGACGTCTGATCCTCTGATAAATTTCACTTCTGCTGGTTACGCCTGAGGGCGTCAGATTTTTTATTTTCTGATTTATCTCTTCATGTTCTTTATATTGCAGCGCAATATGTTGCTTTATTTGCGCGATTGTATTTCTGACTTTCACAATATCGCCGCTCAGCAGGTGCTGCTTACGCTCAAGCATGGAGACAAATGTACGACCTTCACGCCAGACATTCATACATAGCCTCCAGACATGCTGACATATTCGTGCTTTCTGCCATATCTTGTTTAAGAAAACGCTCCATTAATGTCTTTTTGGCAAACGCAACATCATTCTCCTGATTTTCGCCCTGCCGGTATTCACCCAGATCGATATAAAGCTGCATGTCCCGCTGACGAACCAGCAGATCGCGAAAACGTGCCGCCATTTGTTGCTGCTGAACGTCAGTAACCTGGTTAAACACCCTGCTGATACTCTGCAACACATCAATGGCGGGATAATGACCTTTAGCTGCAAGCTTTCTGCTCAGATAGATATGGCCATCGAGAATAGAACGTACTTCATCACCAATCACGTCCTGTTCTTCTTCATTTTCAATCAATACCGTGTAGAACGCCGTCACTGACCCTGTGTGGAAACGTCCCGGCCGCTCCAGCAATCTCGGTAACGCCTCAAATACCGACGCCGGGTAGCCCTGCCGTGCGGGAAGCTCTCCCATCGTAAGCGCCATATCCCTTAACGCACGGGCATAGCGGGTGACAGAATCGATAAACAACAGAACATTTTTGCCCCGGTCGCTAAAATAACAGGCGACAGAAGAGGCGATCTGCGCGGCGTTACAGCGTTCAGTACAGGAGCGATCGGAGGTGGCATAAACCAGAATAACCTGTGAACGTCTGGATGATTTTTTAACTTCTTCAACAAACTCGGTGACTTCACGTCCTCGCTCACCGATTAAACCGATGACATAAATATCAGCATCGGAATGCTCAATAATCATATTCATCAGCGACGTTTTACCGCAGCCCGCGGCGGCAAAAATACCAATACGCTGCCCCTGGCCACAGGTAAGCAGGCCATCAATCGCCCTGACGCCAGTCATCACAGGCGAGGCGATCGGCAGGCGTTGGGTGAAGTCACGCACTGCGCCACAGGCGGGAATATACTCGCCGCGAATAAAAGGCGTGACCTGAACGTCATCAAGACGCCCCCGGATTACGCCAGTTGCATCAATGATACTGCCAGCGATGCTCTCATCAACCAGCACGCGAAATGGCCTGCCGGTAGGTAACAGCACATTGTTACGGGAAAAACCATGATTGTCGTTAAGCAGGCTTAATAATGTATATTCTTTATTGAAGCCAATAACCTGAGCAAAGCCGATAACCTCTGTTTCAAGAATTGATTTCTGAATTTCACAAATCTCGCCAATATTCGTACCCGGCAGGTGGGCCTCAATGAGGCTGCCCTGAATACGTACAGGATGCGCGAGATGTACAAAACACTGTGCAAGCATATTATCAAGCCTTTATTATCAGAGCAGAACCTGTCGATATTCCTGCAAAATATTAAGGTACTGGTCCAATACTTCAACAAATTCAGAAGGTGAAAAAAGAAATTTATCTTTAATAACCGCACGCAATTCCAGGTTACCATCGATTGGATAAAGGCATGGCTGGCCGGTATAAAAAAAATCCTCGTTGAAGTTAAACATCAATGTAAAAATATTATCACTGCAATAACTCAAGGCAGACTGATTGTAATCACAAATTGTAGCCCAGACCCAGACATGATCGTCTTCTGTTCTGATGTTAATGGTAGGAATATCATCTTTCATTTTTAGAGATATTGTCGAGTGGTTACTTAAGTCATTATCAATAATATCACCAAGTCCAGCTTCGTTAAGCATATCTGAAAGTAATGTTACCACGTCAAGTTTCATGTAAACTCCTTATAAATTTTCAAGTGAATCGATGACATCAACTTCAACAGCACTGGCAATATCAGAAAAAGAAAGCACCTCCATTTCTGGATAACTACCTTCAATAATTTTCTTCACAAAACGACGAATATCCGTTGAAACCATCAGAACAATGTCTCTGGAATGGATACCATTTTTTCTGATACAGTTGTCTAAACACTGAAGAATACTTTCTGTTTCTGGTGGCCGCAGATTAATGAATGTACCCGATGACGCCTGGCGAATACCGCTACGTATCAGACTTTCCATATCATTAGACATCACCAACGCTCTTATCCGCCCATTAGAAGTAAAACGGTTGGATATGTAACGGGATAAAATACCGCGCACATGTTCAACCAGCATCACCGGATCTTTTTCTTTAGGTGCCCATTGCACCAATGCTTCAAGTATCAGCCGCATATTCCTGATTGATATGCGTTCCTGCAGCAGGCGCTGAAATACCTCGGTAATACGTTGTACAGTATTATTGCGGTAACATTCCTTGAGTAACTCTGGATATTTTTTCTCCAAGTCATCAAGCAGGATTTTTGTCTCCTGAATGCCAAAGAACTCCGTAATATTATGTACTAAAAGTGTCGAGATACAGGCGTAAAATTCTTCCGTGGCGCTGCGTGTGAAAAAGCCAAGCTGGTGTGCTTTCGTCGCTCTTTCCTGCGGTAACCAGTATGCATTTCCCTGTTCTGTTTCAACCATAGTGACGTTAGGATCGATCACCTGAAGCTCATCCCCCCGCAGCAAAACTTTGCACATATCGGGAAGAATATGGTAGGCGGCCACCTTTATCTCATTGATAGCCACCCCCAGTATTCCATGCTCTGCATTATCTTCATAATTTATAATAATGTCGGGAAGACGCACACCATACTCAATGAAGAAATTTCTTTTCAGCATGGAAACGACATTATTTTCCTGAAAATACCTTTCATATCCCTTCCAGGCAGAAATAATCAGTGGAATAGTTTCAGGAATAAACTCTCCGTCAATCATGACAGGTTTGTTCACTGGCTCCGCTTGATCATCTTCCTGCATATGACTCTCGCCAGCACTTCCCTTATTTTTCTCATCATATTTATGCTTAATAAAGACAGCCATCAGTACAGCCGCCAACAGGCAGAAAATAATTAATGGGAAACCCGGCAACAGCCCGAGAGCCACACAGAGAATAGCAGTAATGACCAGAATAAATTTATTCGAAAACAAATCCTGAATTATTTTTGAACCAAGATTATTATTTTTGCTGTTATTGACCCTGGTAACAATCAGGCCAGCACTTATCGATGTCAGCAGTGCCGGGATTTGCCCGACAAGCGCATCGCCAATGGTAAGCATTGTAAAAACCGACAGCGCGTGAGAGACATCCATACCATGCTGCATAACGCCAACGGAAATTCCTCCCAGGAAATTCACGAAGATGATAATTATGCCGGCTATGGCATCTCCTTTAATAAACTTCATTGCCCCATCAAGCGCCCCATAAAGCTGGCTTTCCGCTTCAAGATCGCTGCGACGCTGCTTAACTTCTTTTTCGTCTATCACCCCTGCTTTTAAGTCTGCATCAATACTCATCTGCTTGCCGGGCATAGCATCAAGGGAAAATCGGGCCGCAACTTCAGCAATACGTTCAGAACCTTTAGTGATAACTATAAATTGCACAATGGTAACGATAAAGAAAATAACGAAACCAACGATGAGGTTATCAGCGATCACAAACTCACCAAAGCTGGCAATAATTTCGCCCGCATCGGCATCCGCCAGAACTAATCGGCTGGTACTGATTGAAATCGCCAGGCGAAAGATAGTACTGATAAGTAATATTGATGGGAAAGTCGAAAAATCCAGCATCCTTTTAATGTAAAAAGAGCTCAGAAATATCAACAGAGACATCGTAAGATTAAGGCCAATCAAAAAATCAACCAGATAAGTTGGCAATGGGATAATAAGCATCACCACGACCATAATCATCATTACAAGTATGATAATTTCTGGCCTGGTGCGAATCTCCGCGATGAAATTTTTCAACATTATTTCAATACACCAATAAAATGATATAACGGCTAAATATAGTACTCAGACCAGATGCCGGTTGTTTTTTCTTTCTTATGGAGATCTGTTGACAGCAATAAAATCATCTCCAGTATTTTGTCCTTGAACACTTTGTCAGAAAAAATAAAGTCTGGCGTCATGTTATAGATATTGTAAAATGACTGGATCACTTCAGCGCGTTGACGTATTAACAAAGACGACATGAACTCATCCATAAATGTCTTCAGATGGGATTTAAATTTGGGGAATTTTAAGATCCCCTTCATGTAAACACCAACAATATCATCTTCAGTGATTACTTTTGTTTCATTTCGCAACTGTTCGAAAAATATGAAATCGCTGAAGCTTTTATTTAATGACTGATCCAGGGTATTAAGCACTCTCGCATCTGACAATTTGGCACTCAGCGGCCCAAATTCATCAAATTGTATGCCGGGCTCATTAGCTTTAATATCCGTGATCAACGCGGAAAGAGTAAAAGAAAGCAGACGCTTACGATTCCTGTAACCAAATTCATCGATCCAGTCCTGATAAATAAATCCGGCCGGAAGTTCAAGTTCAAGAAAACGCAGGTAGCTGCGCCTTAAATCCTTCGCAGACAGTGAGTTTCGGTTATCTCTGGTGCTAAATCGCCTGGCAACACGGGAAACATTAATCCCAGATTGCATTTTTTTTTGATCGGCAAACTTCTCTAAGTCGCTTATCGCTTCCTTTATCTTTTTCTTTTTTAACTCAGACAACTTGCGACTTAATAGCATTTCAAGCAGCGCCATCATTAAATCACTGTCGTTTGGGAAAAGCCCTCTGGCAAAATTAAGTATGTTATTTTGCGTGCCCGGCCTGGCAACATATTTAATCAGGGTATCCATTTTTTCTTCTGCCTGTTCTTCCAGCACAGACGCGAAAAAATCATTCTCCTCAGGGGCATTTTTTCTGTTTGCGCGGGTAAAACGGCCAAACACACTCAACAAACTTGCTAATTCTTCACTGGCGTTATATATCTCCTCCTGAACATTAACAACCGGCAAATTCTCTGCGGCTTCAACCGTTGAATTATTTGTCGTATTGCCTTTAGCCAGGCGGTAATTAACACGGGTAACATCAACTAAACCTGTTGGACGAATGTTCATTTTATTTACTCATCATGGCCAGCATATTTCATATTCTCACGCAGCATTGATACCGTTGATTGCAACGTAACCCCTTTCCCATCACTGCCATGCCCCAAAACAGGATTATCTTCTTTATTTCCCTGCCAGGTGTGTCCATTAATCAGTAAATGAGGTTGAATTAAAAAAAGACGGACCATTTTTTTGCGGCTGACATAATTGTAATCAAAGAGTTTTCCCAAAAAGGGAATATCACGCAGCACAGGAATACCAACATTGTGGCGGGTATCTTCATCACGGCTGTATCCCCCGACCAGCAGACCGTATCCCGCGGGTACCCGCGCTTCGGTACTGATTTGTGTGTTGTTCACTACCGGCAGGTTATCAACATAGGATACCTCGCCACTTGACCCAAGCGGCGTGCCACCGTCCTGGATATTGAGGATCATCTCGATCTCCTGCTGATTTTGCGTCAGCCTTGGCAATACGCTGATCATGGTACCGTAGGTGACTTTTTCCAGCGATGCGGTCCGTTCCCCAACTAATTTGGTATAAAAGCTGGTGTTATTATCGAATAATGCCGGTATGTTCTCCTGAGTAAGAATTTCAGGGCGAGAAACAATTTGTGCATTACCCTTTTGCGCCTGAACCGTGACATCAGCAAGAAAATGGGCGCTTTTAGCAGGTGTCAGCGTGCTACTGTTTAGCGTAATGCCTGTATTACCTAATGTGGCCGCGCCTTCCCAACGCACCCCCAATTTATCCACCGCGTCTTTGGATATATCAATAATCCACAGCGAGAGCTGGATCTGTCTTTTTGCAATATCCATTGCCTGCACCAGGTCTTCAACAAAGCTAACCTGGCGGGGTGAACCTTGAATTAGCAGGCTGTTAGTATCTGAGTAAGCAACGATATTTACCGTATCCTCACGCGTACTTTCCAAAGTAGCGTCACTGTTGTCTCCATCGGCAGAAGAACCAAACGCAGGCAGAGATGGAAACAGCCCGGTCTGATTCCCGGTTGCTGCCTGCATGGCATGCAGGGTGTCATTATCTACCGAAATTCGTGCGGCACTGAGCGGCGCGCCCTTGCGCGGACTGTTTAGTAGTTGATTCAGAACTGTCGCAACACCGGGAATGGTGACCGGTGTCTCGCGCTGCATATAAGATCGATCATTAACGAACGTGTTACGTAACTTGATCACCCGGATGGTGACTTCGCCGGTTTCAGTTCTGGAGTAGGTCGCATCAATGTATTTTGCCGCTGCCGTAATCAGTTGAACATAAACCGGTGGCCCGGAAACATAGAATGACCCTGACTGTCCGTCAGAACGCAGGGGAAAACGAGTGTCATAAAGCCCTGAGGATTGCAAAAAAGCGATAAAGCGGTCAAAAGGCGCATACAAGAGTCTGATCACTGTGCTCTGAATTTCATTACTGTCATAAACATAGACAGAACTGCCATCGTCATACCAGATAAGCCCCGTACGAGCGGATATGGTTTTCAACAATTTTTCAGGCTTGCTCAAATCAAAATTACCCGATACCCGTTTTTTTGCTGCTTCATTACTGACAATCACCGGTTTATGAAGCGCATTACCCAGCACATAAAAAAACTGTCTGACACTATTATCTGTTGCAATATAAATATCTTCTGACTGGCTCTGATTGCCTGAAGTGGTGTACTGGTCGCTGTTTGGTCTTTGAGTATCGAGTAACGTCGCAACCACACGGCCGCTGCTCAGGACAGCAACGAGCAAAATAATAAGCTTACCCGTATTTTTAATAAGAATTCTGTTCATGAAGAAAAATGCCCATTTTCTTAAAGTCTCTTGGAGTAATTCCAAAAAATGATTTTATTTCGCTGGAAAAATGAGATGATGATGAATAACCATTATTACCAGCCACCATTGCAATTGAGTTATCCTTTTCTATCAGTTGCAAAGCACTGTGCGCCGCGCGCCACATCCGTAATTGTTTTTTAGGTCCGCAGGTGAAAACATTATGGCAAAGCTTCCTGAAGTGAGATTCAGACACGCCATACATCTTACACGCATTGTAAAGTTTGCAGGCGTCGGACTCAGCATTCTCATCCATGACCTGTGATAACAAAAAATAAGCTATCCAGTAACTTTCCGTGCTACAAATAAAAGAAAGCAGATCTTCCGTGCAGCTCATCTCATCATATAACATATTACTAACCAGTAGCTTCAATAGCGTTTTCTCGTCATTTTCCACAACAGAGATAAAATTTCTCTGGGTGTTAAGTAACACTGGATATACTGTTCTTCTTTTCCTTATTCTGGCTTCACCATCATCTGGGGACTGTGCCTGATAGTTCAAAAAAGCAGCAAGCGTGGTGACTTGCGGTAAAGAGAAAGATTCAATATGCCAGGGACCTTCAAAAAAAACCTCCAAACGGTCCTCACTTAAGAGTATTGCAGACTTATTAAGGCATTCTCTTTCTCCTGCTTTCACATCAAGAGATTGAAAAATGAGTTTTGCTTCATCACTTACGGGGTGGGAATATAAAAGCTCGTTATTGATTGTTAATTTTTTATTATTGATAATTGTAGGAATTGACTTTAATTTTTCATTTCCTTTTCCGGGTGTAATATGAAACCCACCGCCATCACCCTTTAAAAAACAATTCATAAAGCTACACCTCCCACGAAGGCCATGCATGTAAAAATGACATAACAATACATAATAAAAATAAGTAATATTCAGCAGTGAACAATCCTTGATCGTCCGGTGACCGATGTCAATGCCTTAATTTGAAGATTGAGTCTTAATAAAAACACTTACGAAGAAAAAGAGAGGGATAAGGCATAATAACTTGAAATTAGCCTGAAGCATATTCATCCTTTAGGGGAATTTAGAACAATAAAAACAAAGCAACCATCATTGCACTATAAGGCAATAAAAATTAAACAAGGCAACAACCAAGAATTAACTGATAAAACTGAATATTTTTCCCCACAATACAGAAAATTATGGTTAATCTTACATTATGAACAATGAACCGGAAGAAGAATCTGTTATCGTCAGCCCTGAGGGTCAACAGCAAAACTATGCATTAAAGATTCTATTTGGTCCTATGCTTGGATGCGAACTTCATCTGCCTGCTGATGATTATTTTTTAATTATCGATCCGGGACTGGCTCTTAAAGATACAGCACACACCGTTTCATCAGCACAGCAACATGCGGCATACTATGCGCAGAGTACGCTTTATATTCCATGTAACGTATCATCACCGAACATTGCACTAAACCTCTCTCAGCCTGCCGAAAGTGAAGAAAATAAGAAAGGCTTCCGGCTGGAGTTGCAGGACAGTGCGGGAAGCTGTGTCAGTTTTATTGAAGAGAATAAAATCTTCACGTATGAACATATTAATCTTGCCCTCAAGCGTCAGGAAGATACCTGGTCGGATGATATTTTAAATTTTAATTTCCGCTCCACCAGAACAACAGATGAACTGAATTACAGCTTACCGCAAAAAGTAAATCCCAACAGAGGAAAAAAACTTCTGGCTGGAACATGCTGTTTTATGATATTGATCATCCTGGCCACTGTAATATGGTTTAAAAAGAATGAATATAAACAACAGGTATTAACCCTGAGCGAAGTTTTGTCTGGTGCACCAGCACCTCTTGAGATTGTAAAGAGTCGTGATAATAAAATCCTTTTTGTGCTGGCCAAAAACCTGCCAGAAATGGAATGGGCAAAACAGGCTCTTTACAGGACCAATGAAACCACAGTGGTTATCCCCGTCTGGTTGAAGCAACAAAGCCAGGATATTATCAGGCGTCTTCTTCAGGCGGGTTATCCGGTATTGCAGATTGATTACAGTTCTCCCCGACATCCTGTTATTGCAGTTTATCGCAAACTGTCGGCTGATGAAGAAAGGAATTTGATAGATGAGTTAATGAAGAATATTAAATTTGCTGTCGATATCAGCATTATAATTAAAAGCAAGGATCAACTTTTAGTTGAAGCTCGTCAGGGGCTGGATCGCTTTCATGTGCAATATCGCCAGATTAACACAGCAGATGGATATGGATTAATTGTCAGAGATGCACTGAACGATAGTGTACTGCTCTCACTACATGGTTTTATATCTGAGTTCCATCATAAATGGGGAAGCAACATTATTAACTTCTCGATAAATTTAGATGAGAACTGGCTACAGAACAAATCTTATATCGACTCTACTGAAGGCTATCTTTTTTTAAGTCCCAGACACTGGTATTTCCCTCTTAATAATACGAGATAAATTATGGCAGATTCATATACACCCAAGTTCAGTAATGACATCTTTCTCGATAAAACTGCAGGTGCTTTCGAAAGCGGTGCTACAGATATGATGAGTGAGCTGCAAAAAGCACAAGAGGCTTTGGAACAAGATCCGTCAAACCCAAGTGTTCTGGCAGCCTATCAGTCGAAGCTTTCAGCTTACACGCTGTTTCGCAGTGCCCAGACCAGCGTCGTTAAGGCTTATAAAGATATTGGCGCGAGTATTATCCAGAACTTCAGATAAATGTTACATAAGGTATCAAGATGAGCAAATTTAATGAGTCTTTATCTTCCCCAACTCAAATTACATCTTTTGAATACACAGCGGATGACAACTTATCCTCCGGTTTTCATGACCAGAATTTTAATAATCTGGTCAGCAGCACATTTAACGAAGTCAGCGAAACCAATGCACAATTTAAGGATGTGATTAACACATTGAGTCAGTCTCCCCGATTCACCAGTGACCCTGAGACCCTGCTGGTGCTACAAAATTATGTGGGTGAATACACTAATCATATTTCGCTGGTAAGTGCACTGGCCCGTAAAACTGTCAGCACGATAGAGACTCTGGAAAAGTCACAATAATGTTGAAAAATCGATTACGCGCCATACTGTTGCTCTCGTCCGTCATTTTTCTGTCAGCCTGTAAAGATGATGCATTATTAAATAATCTGACACAGGAACAGGCCAATCAGGTTTTGGCTATTCTGCTACAGCATAATATCGCGGCACAGAAGAACGGCACGTTAAAAGCAGGCTACAGCATTACGATAAATCACGCGGATGCCACTGCCGCGCTTTCAATAATCAATCAGTATCAACTGCCGAGGCCGGCTGATGTACAGATAAGCCAGGCCTTTCCTGAAGGGTCCCTTGTCGCCTCACCCAACGCAGAGCAGGCTCGCGTCCTCTCCATGCAGGAACAGCGACTGGAACAGACGCTGAAAGTTATCGCACAGGTTGTTAATGCAAAAGTACATATCAGCTACCCACCTTTCGATAACGGTCCGGGAAATAAAAGGCCCGCTGGGCATGTGGGCGTGCTCATTTCCCATAAAGGCGATATAGACGAGAATACTTTTATCCCACAAATCAAATCCCTGATTAAAAACAGTCTGAACGATATTCGTTATGAAAATATTGCGATTGCACTTTTTCCCGCATCCTCAATACAATATGCTTCTCCCACCAAAGCACCAACGACGCTATCCGGCGTCTGGGTTTGGTTACCGGCGGTAATCGTCCTTTTTGCTGCCATAACCGCCGGGTACATTCTCTTAAAATTCAGTCACCGACCTCATCCAGCCACAGGATCTGGCACGGAAGAGGTTAAGTCAGAATGAATGCGGATTTTGAACAGTTGCTAAGGATAATGTACGACCCATCATCTTACACGCACCCAAATCATCTGGCAGAAACGTTGTTGAGTAGGGATATCTGGGATGAAATCCTGATTAATTACTGGATAATCAGCCATTATCAGCTTGAGGATCTGCCCGACAGGTGGTCAGCCCGCGATATGATGACATCACTGATCCTTGATAACTGGCTACTGTTGCCGCAAGCGGCGCACTTTGCTGGTAGCTATCTGTTACGTAATCAGTTAATGAAGCAAAGTGCACTGCTGGCTACGGATGCAAAGCTACTGGCCTTTATTTCACTACCGCTCGTTTATCAGGTTAGTCTCACCATGGCAGCAGAAGAGATAACCCCTGCTAAATGTGGTGCCGATTTTATTAAAAGTATGGTCACTGGCCTGCCTGTTGCTTTACAGCAACGAATAATGCTGAGCTTTCCTTCTACTGAAAAGGAAACCAAATGTATCGCTTCGCCGACTCCTGACAATATCAATTTATTCAAAATGTCTCTTGCCTATGCGTACAATTAATTTATCCGAACTCCCTGACGATGCAGATCATCGCTCGCTTATAAAACGTGGCGAGCGGACGCGCCACCGTAGTATGGCAACCGCTCTGGAGCGCACACTTTCCTGCTGTAATGAAATTCAGACTGCATCGCGACTGCATGCTATTGAGTTGAAAGAAAACAGTGAGAAAGAGGGTTTTGCTGCCGGGTTTCAGCTTTTTTTTACCCAGCTTATGATGGCGCTGGATGAATATGATAAATTGCAAAATCAGCGCTTTGCCAAATTACAGCAGGATTTAGGCGAGGCGCTGAAAAACTCATTTTTTGACCCTGTTATTGTTGATCGAATTATCTGTCATTTGCAGGAAAAAATTGGCCAGCAGAAAAATCTTAAAATCATTATACCCCGCAAGGTATCGTTACCCAAAAATATCGATGAATCTAATTACCTTTTTACTGATGAAAATAGTATCACCGTCCGGGATGACTATCATGCAGTAAGATTCCCTTCTGAAACGCTTTGTGAAAAATGGTTAGATGAAGCAAATCTCAGTATGGCTACTTCCAATAATAAAATTAACAAACTTATTCCTGAAACGCTCATCAGGATTAGCGATGACCTTATCAAATTAGCCGGAAACCAGCAGGACAGTTATCCCGCCAACAATTATTATCACGAGGAAAAAGATGGTCAAAGTTAATAGCAATGCCGATATTACACAATATTATGAATATGACAACGCCACTGAATATCAGCAAGACCTGTTGGATTTTATAAAAAAAACGCAGCCAAATGGCAACAATGAATACAAAGCCAGCCACCTCAATGAGCTAATTGAGGTGATGAAAGAAAGGTACAGGGAAATTAATCCCAACGGTAAACCGACACTTTCTGAGCTTAACAGCACATTATTGTATGTGGATAGCCAGTTACGCAAGGAACTTAGCGATGGCACTATGACTTCAGAGCAAAAGCAGTTAAGTTATTATGTTGAAAACCATCTGGATAAATACGCCAGCCAACTCAGCTCCGTTAATTATTTGATGAATGAAATGACGAGAAAGGCCCTGTTCCCTGAAGAGAGTGAGCAAATGGAAAAATATTAACAATAATATCTACTGGTAGCGACTCAATCTGACAATGGACCTTAAAAGCTTGAGAGTTACCGGTCTTGATATGGGTATCGAAGCCTTATATAAAACATGAGATAACGCTCATGATTCATACTACCAATCCCATCATCAAATACCAAGCCGGTTTGCTCAATCTGGCTGAAGATCTGAGCAATCTGTCGAAAGCCGGCAACATCATGGGTGTCTTGTGTAACCCGTTATACCGTTGTCGCGAACTGGCAAATAAAGGCGGCGTGAATACGTTGTTTAATCACGGCACAGGTGCCCATAAACTTAATAACCGCATCGATGTCGCCACAAAAATGATATCTGTGCGCGGTTTCACAGGACGATATTGCAGGAATTCTGTCAGCTGACGTGCCGCAAAAAGTGGCATAACGATCCCAATATATTACCAACAGATGTTGATGAATAGCTGAGTCGCTATAATTATAATCCAATAAGAAATAAGCATGTAAAAATTCATCGCATCAGATTTTCTTTTGCGTAAATGTCTCCCTGCTGTTCCCTGTTGCAGCCACCGATCTTACCCGTGGCCATTGTCATTGTCATTGTCATTGTCATTGTCATTGTCATTGTCATTGTCATTGTTATTGTTATTGTTATTGTTATTGTTATTGTTATTGTTATTGTTATTGTTGTTATTATTGCGAAAATAATAATAACGGCTATCTTCCTCTGTAAATCATTTCAGTCATATTGCCAAAGAGTGTGTGCCCCGCCTTGTGTGGAATAATGACAACAGCGTGTTCCCGTAATGTCTACGTTCATATTCCAATAATAAATCCACTGAGATCCATTATATTACTTCAGTAAATTTTCACACTTTCGAAACAAAATATAAAATAGTCGATAAAAATCGTTATAATATGCCCAATTTGGGGGGTGTCGTGTATATTTCACAATGAAAGTAACATTTTTACCATGTAATTTGCCGCTCCAAATAAAATAACTGTAAGTTAGAAAATTCACAGCCAGGGAAAGAAAATAAAGACATATAGCATGCATCAATAGCATGGAAAATATTATTTAATAACATGGAGAAAAATATGTTAAAAAGAAGTCACAGTACGAGTGATGCCAGATATTTTATCGATACTCACAACGTTACCAGGCGTCACTCATTTTCATCCGGGAAAGAAAATTCATATCTTGAAAAGATTGAAAAAATAAAAAGCAGTTTGGCAGAATTTAAACACAGCGACGCAATTTTAAATTTACATCTTGCCTTTCAGCCCGATCTGGCGGAAATAGCCTACAGTGACGCCAGGGTCGAGGATATCAGCGCGAAAGATTTTGTTTATTGCGGCACCGCTGTGGCATTACCCGTCAACAAAGCAGGTATCTTGCTTGATAAAGAAGGCCGTCTGATGTTAATCAAGGGAAAAGAATACAATTTATTCAAGGGGTTGATAGTCAAATATACATCAGGTTACAAATACCAGATCGCACCGTTAATCACTGGAAAACAGGATATCAGGTTTAGCCATTTATATATGAACGACAAGGGGTTGTTGATCGGAGATGAGAAAGAGACCGGAAAAAGCCATATAATAAAGATCTCAACTCCCGAACATTCTGATAAAAGCGAAAAGCAATATATCTCTATTGGTCTTGAAGAATACAATAAAAATAATATATCTGACGATCTGATGTTTAAAGTTGATGAAAATACTTTTGTGTCATACTTTTTTTCAGATAATAAATTATACCTTAAATCAATTCGTACTGATAAACAAGATAAGGATATATCTATCCTTTCCCATGAAATATTCCTACCTTTGAAAAAAAACTGCACATTAGCCAGCGTAAAAAGATCGCAAAACCATCTACAGATCGAAATTAAAAAAGGCAACAAGACAAGAATTTATTATATTAATCCGGCGCACATTTCTAACAGAAAATTATTAATAAAAAAATCAGCCATAAGCCACCACAAAACTTCTCATCTCGCTTTGGTAACGATCCTCACGAGAAATACCATGCAGGTAATCCATTCTCCTCAGACCGAAAAGGTAATTTTAGTAGCCAATATGTGCCTTTTTTTTCCTCCCTTGTTGATAATTTCAGGGTGCACAATAAAAAGGCCAGGAACTTTCTGGCAAGTTCAAGGTATGGGCAAGCGGCAATTCAAGGTGCCAGATCGATTGATCCTGGGATAGAAAGCGTTTACCGTACCGTTCCCGGTGTATTCGGCAACCGGATAAAAGAGGTAAAAAATAAAACGGACTTATTCGAACATAACAACAATAGATTAATGTCGCATACCACACCGTTAGTCAAACTGGCCAGTGATGCCCTGAAGACAGATTCCCGATTGACGATATCAGAAGCATTACAACGCCTGGCTAAAGAAATCAAACCGAAAGAGGCGGTGCATCTGACCACCAGCAATTCTGTCTCCGCATTTTTTGGGGTTGCATTAGGTGGCACTCCTTTCGTACCAGGTTGGTTTGCAGGCATTGTTGCTAATTTATCTGACAGATATGGCCTCACACTTTCAAAAACAGACGAGGATCACATCAGGCTGTCATTTAATAATCAGAATCAGCGTGCCCTGACTGGTATTGCGGGAACTGGCCAGGGACTTGAGAAAACGCTACTGGATGCAAACAGTGTAAACTACATGACGGTTATGCCTGCCGAAGCTAATGCGATTATGGTGGTTCAAAACCTTTGTGGTAATAATTTCTCATTCAATTTAACACAGGAGGACTTTGATAAATTCGTTACGCAGTTAGCCTGTGAAGAAATAGCACCTGAGCTGCAAAAACAAATCATCAGCGAAGCAGAGTCAGAAAAAATAACAGAAAATGGATTTATTCTAAAGATTGAAGCCAAAAGCGAATTAAGACTACAGGCTGGAAAAATGGTCAATGACAATACCTTTATGGTAATGCCAAGAACAGCTGTAGGTGCAAGTCTTGCTTTAGATTTTCTCAAGGTGCAAAATAGTTCACATCAAAAAGCCAAAAAAATGAAGATGATTATTCAATACCTGCTAATAAGTTAAAGGTTACCACATTAAATTTTGACGCCACGTTATTCGCTGAATGGCAAATCATGCCTGTCGCCATGCAAGAGCGAAACAATGACCAGCCCTGGTGTTTTCCACTCCCCTTAATTGAAGAAAACCAGCGCTTTATTTCATATCGTGCTGATGGCCCTGTCATCCTGGAAAAACCTGGACAGAATAATATCTCCGCAGCGCCAGTTAACGGCTTAACGACACAGAGTCATCTAAAGACTGTCAATAAAACACCGCTGCATATTACTTTTGATGCGAATAACAAGTCAAAGAAAGGACTCAGAATTAAAGACATCGCCCAAAGCGATAAGGTCATGAATTCAGTCAACGGGATCATTACGGGTATAAAAAAATCGTTAGTCAATCGGGAAGTATCCAGTCAACATAAATCATCTGAATACAATGTTATTTCCCACTATGAACGTATTGATGACAAATCCCCGGCGATCGGGCAGCGATTTACTTCTGCTTCAGAAGGGCCTGGCCTGCCTGATAACGCTGAGCACAACGTTTCAGACACCAGGACATATCGGCTGCAAAAACTGGAATTCCGCAGAACGGGTACACTGTCCCATATAGCCGCCACGCTTCCCGTGCCCCTTCTGAACATGTCAAACAAAAACAGCATTACTCTGGATCAGCACCTGGGAGAAATAGAATTTTTATATGATAACGACATTGATATATTACCGACCGACATAAAACGGCGCATAAATATATTGTATTAATGCCATCCTCTGATAAATAGGGATCAACCCGTTAATTGCATTGCAAAACCGGCCTGATGGCCGGTTTTATCATCGCGCTGCAGCTTATTTCTTGCCCTTCATCTGCTGAAGCACATTGGTACACTGATTCTGTTCGTTATCACTGGGTGAAATCAGCGCCAGCAGTGCCGCTGCGGGTGTCACGACTGCCCCCAGCGCAACGGCCGCTACCCCTCTTGCTAACAACGGTCCCGCCTTTACGCCCGCATCCGGGTTCTTAAAGGTGCCACGCACATACAGCGGTGAACGCAGTGTAATAATGCGAATACCTTTGCTCTCCGGGTTAATTGACAGATCCATCCGTTCATTGGCAAAGTTAGTGGTGCCGGTGATATTAATCACTGCGTTTTCGGTATCAAAAACAAACAGCCGACTGGACGCCAGCCCATTGGTGATATTCAGGTCAGCCGCCGCACAGTTGATACGTACCTGATCGTCACCAAACAGTTTACCCACCACGTAATTCCCAACGTTAAGGCCAACAATTTCCATCAGACTGCGGCTGATCACCCCGTCATTCATCAGCAGCTTAAGCTCGCCATTGCTGGTCGCAAGCATATCTGCAACCGAGTTGCCCGTGCCGCTCAACGTGGCGTCTCCGTTCATTTGCCCCATACTGCTTTGCATCGCCTTTACACCGGGAAACAACTGCTTAAGCTTCAGGTTGCGGGCGTGCAGGTCAGCCCTGACACGCATCGGTGCACTATCGCCCGCCATATGGATAGTGGTGTTGAGATGACCGCCCGCCATGCCAAAACGTAGTGGATCGAGCAACAAATCCCCATCTTTCAGCACCAGATGGGTGTAAAGATCGCTCAGTGGCAGTGAATCACTGTGTGCGATACGTTTGCCACTGAACTTCACATCGGCATCCATTACCCGCCAGCTTTTAGTATCAAACCGGTCATGCGGCAGCACCCTGTCGGCTGGCTGGCTGGCCGCATCGCCCCTTGCCGCCTTCGCCTTCTCCGTTTTATCACTGCCTTTACCGGATTTAACGCCAATCAGCGGTCCCAGATCGGCCATCCGCAGCTGGCGGGATTCCAGTGTCCCTTCCAGTTTGGCGCGCGGCGTTGTCTGGCGCCAGGTCATGGTGCCGTGAATATCGCTGTCACCAATATGGCCATTGAAGTTTTCATAACGGAACTCCGTGCCAGCCTGCTGCCGGAAGCGGGCAATCAGATGACCATCGGTCTCATAGGGCGGCGTATCAGGCAATACGATACCGGTCAGGCCATACAGGTTAGCCAGCGTGTCGCCAGCGAAGCGCAACCGGATATTTAACCCACCGAGGTTCAGCGGATCCTGCAAACTGCCTGCGACCTGCACGCGCGTGGTGCCGTTGCGTATATCGGCCTGTACTGGAAAAGGATTGGTTTGACTGCGCAAAGAGAGCATACCGCCGATTTTTCCCTCACCGCTGAGCTTTTCATTGTTGTAAGTCCCCCAGGCCTCCCAGCCAAAAACAAAATCCGATGCACCTTTACTGACCACATCGTCTTTACTGCCCGCCACCTGCGGATACGGCACAGGCTTACCCAGCGGGGTGACCGCAATCTGCATGTCTGCTTTATTTATCGCATCACGGTAAGCAATCTTTCCCTGATCAAACAGGATATTATCGAGGCGAAGAGACCATGCGGACGGTTTCTGTCCGGGATCGGAATTATCACTGCCAGCCAGACTGAAGGTCCAGTTATTATGGCGATCGGCGGTCTGGATCAGTCTGACATCAGGCTGCTGTAATTTAATCCAGGGAATAAACACCTGCCTGTGCAACAGCGATAACGGAGACAGCGTGGCATCCACTCGCTGTATATGCACCATGGTGATCTCAGGAATGTCAGGCGGGTTGCCCAACATAATGTCATCTGCATGAAGATGCGGCCAGGGCACCCAGCGATGCCAGCCCGTCTCATCACGATTGCGTTGCCACACCACCCCCAGCTCCCCCCGAATAGCAAAGGGACGATTGAGTTCCGTCGAGACTTTCTGGTTAATGGTGGGTTTCAGGCGGTTCCAGTCAAACATCGCGATAACGATCGCCACCACAATCACCAGCAACAAAAAAGTCCCGGCAATCCAGCTAATTATTTTTCCTGTGCGTGACATGCTTCGTCCTCTTCCATACTTCTGCGTTCAGTAAAGATAGACGAGGCAAACAGAAACAACATCAGGCGGGCTGTCAGGTTGCTGGAAAGTGGGCGGGACAGCTCAGGGCAGACACACGCTGTCTGAGAGCAAGCAACGTCTGACCATCAAGGCACATCACCTGAACAGCAATATATTACAGGCTGCAAACGCCTGGTGAACATGGTTGAAGACGGCGGTACCCGGTGATTTAAAACAGCGTAACGACCTACGTCGCCCGACAGTGAAGGAGACTGGTTATCGCTGACAGTTTTGCGCTGGACGGGTTAACCGTCAGCCAGGACAAATCTGTCCGGTCACGGCTAAAAATCGGTAAGGGTAAGCCGGAAGATATTCTGACAACCGAAGCCATCGGCCGGTCGGTAATGACACTACAAACAAGGCTAAGGGGTACAGTCGCCCCTGATGCTGGCAATAGCAGCAGGATACCCACCAGGTGAAAAACCGATAACCGACACGCCTGCCTGAGTCCGTGCTGTCACCTCAGTTACATCGCCCGGAACTGGCCCTCACGCGACACAGTCATTGGCTGAAAAACAGGATAGAGCAGTGATCGCAAGGCAGGCCATAGTTTAACCGCCAGTGAGATCCCCCGCACTGTTGAACGCTATGGCAAAAGGCTGGCGCTCGGTTTGCCGGTATAAACATATCCCCCCAATGCGTATCAGCCCGATGAAATACATTACTCGCCGGGGAGATTTAGCCTGCGAACCGCGTTGGCAGGCAGATGACTTTTTCAGCGTATTTCCATCCTTCATAAAAAATAAAACATCGTTTTAAAATATTGACTCTGCCAGTCAGTGCGACGAGACTGAAGCAAATTTCCGATGAGTTGATGACCATGAAGCAAAAAAACATTGCCGTTATCGGTGAATGCATGATTGAACTTTCAAAGAAAAACAACGATATACACCAGGGATTTGGCGGCGATACGCTTAACACGGCGGTTTACCTCGCCCGCCAGGCACCACAATCGCAACTGCATGTAGAGTATGTGACCGCCCTCGGCACAGACAGTTTCAGCAGTGAGATGATTGAGGCCTGGCAACAGGAAAAAATCGGCACTTCTCTTGTTCAGCGGTTGGAAAACAAACTTCCGGGTTTGTATGTAATAGAAACGGATGCACAGGGGGAGCGGACATTTCTCTACTGGCGAAATGACGCCGCCGCCCGTTTCTGGCTGGAGAGCGAACACGCCGGGGAAATATGTCAGCAACTGGCCCACTATGACTGTCTTTATCTCAGCGGTATCAGCCTGGCCATTCTCAGCCCGCAGAGCCGGGAAAAGCTGTTGGCCCTGCTGGCAACCTGTCGGCAGAATGGTGGGCAGGTTATTTTTGACAACAACTACCGGCCACGGCTGTGGCAATCAGCGGCAGTAACACAGTCAGCCTATCAGGTAATGCTAAGCTGTACTGATATTGCCTTCCTGACGCTGGACGATGAAGATCTGCTGTGGGGTAAAGCCAGCATTGATAAGGTGATTGCCAGAACCCATGCCGCTGGCGTCAACGAAGTAGTAGTCAAGCGTGGTTCAGGATCCTGTCTGGTATCGCAACAGGGGCAACCGTTGATTGATGTCCCTGCCATCAGGCTTGCCACCAGCAGCGTGGTGGATACCACCGCCGCCGGGGATTCGTTCAGCGCAGGCTATCTGGCGGTAAGACTGACGGGCGGCAGCGCCGAAGAGGCCGCCAGACGCGGGCATCTGACCGCCAGTACGGTGATCCAACACCGTGGGGCAATCATCCCGCTTTCCGCCATGCCTGTCTGCCCACCGGCGTAACTCCTGCGGGGGACGGCAATCTGAAAGGGGCAGGCGTTGGCTGTCACCGGGTCTGAACTGTCAACACGGCTTTCTGCCCACCTGGCACCGGGCAAAACGAGGCAGTGACAGCAACCAGGTATCGCGTCGTGCATTGTCTGATGCCCCGCGCTGAGCGTTATCCTCAGTGGTAAAATCGGCCTGTTTCACCCACTGCTGATAATGGTCGCTGTTGAGGCTACTGTCTGCCTGCGAAAGCAGGGGGATCAGCCGCTGACCGAGACGGTCGCGTGTCGGCCAGGGCCACGCCCTGCTGCTGTCGATATACGGAGCCATAAAATCCAGCGCGGTAACGATAGCTACCTTATCTTTAACGTCAGGTCGCCACAGGTCGCCAGCCCCCGCTTTATCGGCCAGCACGGCCAGCGTCACCAGCGCCTGAAGATTAAAGTAACTGTAGTGAAATGAGCGGGTACGCTGTAGCTCCAGCGGCTGGGAGCCATCGGCAGCAATCTGCTGCTGCATTCTGCTTCTCGCCGCCCTAACCTGCTGCCGGATCAACGGCATATCTTCCAGATACCAGGCAATGCCGGCGACCTGGACGTTGTACCAGCTGCCATGATTGTTCTTCGCTCTGGCTTCCCGTTTTCCGGCTTTGCTGTTTTTCAACCAGCTCAGATAATCCTGCATCCAGACGCGGATACCCTGTTCATCCGTTTGCTGCCAGCCTGGGGCTGAACGCAGTATAATCACCGAATCCACCACGCGGGTGGCGAGATATCGCCCATCAAGAATGCCGCCAGAGCGTCCGGGCGCAACGCCCTCCACGCCTTGGGCAAAATTAAGGTTGGGGTTCATTTTACTGGCCGGATTAATAAACCAGTAACGTAGCAGAGCCATCGCTCTGTCGGCATACTTCTGCTCACCGGAAAAATACCAGGCCAGCGTCAGCGTCTGTACCCTGGCGGTAAACGCCGCCAGTCTGACGCCATCCGATTGGTTATTTTTGCTGGCCGGATTAATTTCGCCATCGCGACGAACCCACCGCCCCTGGGGATGCTGAGGGTCCGGCCACCAGTAAGCACTCAGGCTGAGATAGTCATGCTTTGTTCCGCTGGGCGGCACCATCCCTTTTTCTGTCACGCTCATCAGCGGCAAAGGCAACGCCTTATCAGCCTGTCGTTTCAGCTGTTGCCATGCCTGCTGGGTCGGTTCGCTGGCCTGATGATTGTGCAGCTGCTCCCTTACCTGGGCCAGCACAGCCTTATCAAGAAAAGCAGGCGAAACAGCCCGCACTGGCAGCGTGACCAGCAGCACCCCTGCGGTGAGAGATAAAGCAAAAATCAGCCAGCGTGAACTCATAGTTTTCTCCTGCGGCGCAACCCGGATAGTTGTGCCAGCGTTAAACAATCGCGTTCCTCTTTCCGGCACAGCGATAAAAGGGATTCTGTCGTATTAACGACACAAAGTCAGCAGAGTAGTATTGCGGATTTTCAGACGCTCAACAGATAACATTGTTCGACAGGTGGCAATCCATCATTTTGCGGATATTGATATTGCCCTTACGTATCATATGATACCAGCTCAATACCAGTAAGGAGCGTCCGGGCACGCCTGAACGAGTTGAATCCCGCCATCAGTTTTATCCTGCACTTAATGTACGATGGTCCTGCTTAACCGGGTTATTCAGATAATTGCTGTGCCTGACGGTGATGGTTTTTTCATCAGGCCTTCCGGCATGAAGTATGCCCAGCGCTGCCGCCGCTTTTATCGAGGGTCACCGTTTCCGCTTCACCGTGGTAACGGATGGCACAGCGGAAGAAACGCAGAGCGGTTGCCGTTGCCCCGTCAGCAGCACGTCGATGGTCTGACCATCAGTATCAACGGCGACAGATATTTCCAGTGTCCTCTGACACCTATATCGGTTTCGTTCATTCGCCACCGGCGACCCACAGCACCTTTGTGCCGGCAGAATGCCCTGGCCAGCAGCGGTACCAGGCGGTGAAGCGTGGAATGGTCAACAATAATGCCGCGCTCTGTCAGATTTCGCAGGCTGAGTGAATACGCCAGATACCAGCGGACACACTGCACAATAACATCTGTAGGATAATGCAGGCGTCGGAAATATTTTCGGAACAGAAACATAGTCAGGAAAGATGACAAAAAAACAGCACATACCTGACACCGCCTTAATGCGACAGAGCCTGTTAGTGTGTATTGTTCCCGCGCAGGCAATGGATACTGGCGACGTGGCTGGCGTTTGATTGGTGGGCTGTCGGGTGGTAAGATCAGGCCCCTTTCCGGCGGAGACTTTATATGTGTTCCGTCCGGTCGGGGTTTTCCCTGGTGTTGATTATTTTACGGTCTGACTTTGCAGGTCAGTTTTTTTCCGTATTAACAGCTAAACTGATTGTAACCTGGTCAGCATGATATGTAAGCTATACTTAAGTTTTAGAGGGCCTGTACTTAGGTATAGTTACTGTTTTAAAAGCAGATGAAAAGTCATACGGAGCCTGAATGTTCTCCCTTTTTCGTGAAAATCGAACGCTGAAAGATACGCTCAGGGCTTACATAGACAGAAAGCTCTCCCCGTTCGGGGAACTTGAGTATGCTTATACCGTTGTTGGTAAGAAAAACCCTTCCGATGTACTGATTATTTCCAGTTACCCTGACGAGTGGATCCGCCTTTACCAGACGGGGCAGTTTCAGTTAACCGATCCGGTGATCCTCACCGCATTCAGACGGACCTCTCCGTTTGCCTGGGACGAAAACATCACCCTGATGTCAGAGCTGCGCTTCACCCGCATCTTTTCCCTGTCCCGGCAGTACAATATCGTTAACGGATATACGTTTGTGCTGCATGATCATATGAATAATCTGGCGTTGCTGTCGTTCATTATCAAATGCAATGATCAGGGAGGACTGGAGCAACAGCAGCGACTGTCATCTGAGCAGGCGGTGCTCCAGATGCTGCTGATTGATTTCAACGAGCAGATGTACCGGCTGGCTGGCCCTGATATCGCCGGGGCGATGAAGACCGCGACAGCCGAAGAGAAAGCCATCTTCTCACCGCGGGAGAATGAGGTGTTGTACTGGGTCAGTATGGGTAAAACCTATGCCGAAATCGCAGTCATTGCGGGGATATCCCTGAGTACAGTTAAATTTCATATGAAAAATGTTCTTCTCAAACTGGGCGTCAGTAATACCCCACAGGCGGTCCGGCTTGGCATTGAACTTGATCTTATCAGACCGGCAGCCTCAGTGGCCAGGTAGTCAGCAAGTCGGTTACGCAATCTGTTCTGGCGACAACACCGCGTGCCAGCTGTTCCTGGTCACGATCTCCAGCTGGCAGCTTCAGCAGGTAAATTCGTTCCCTTTCACTAAGAAAGGCTTCTTTCAGCAACGTAAATTGCCAGCCGGAACGGCTCAGGATGGTTAGCATAGGGCGGCTGACAATAGTGTGTATGCAGCCATAACCGTTATGTTGCGCCCAGTTCACCATGGCAAGAAACAGCACCTGGCTGACGGGAAAGCGTTCACCCAGCAACGCGCGTACGCGTGCCTTATCCACAAAAAAACGGCTGGACTCAATGCCTGCAGTCGGGAGACTGACCGTGCTGAAGCAGGCATTGAAGGTGTGGGTGATCATGTTCGGCCGGTCAAGATCGGTGAACCTCACGCTGCACACCAGTTTATCCCCGCACAGGCCCAGAATATACCGGGTCCCGGTGCCGTCAAATTCATCCGACTCCATGCCCTGGCTACACAATACTTCCCAGCCGAGGCGGTCACTGAAGGTTTTTTTTCGCAGCCGGTAGAGTTCTTCTGAACGGGTGGTTTTCAGTTCCTCATAGCTGACGTCAAAGAGTTCAAGCATTTTATATTTCCTGATACGGCCGCTCTGGCCTGACGAGTGACATTCTACAATTTTTTACACACCAGATCAGCACCATATGATCCCATATTCAATTGATACTGAGAAGGAATACAAAGCGATTTGTGAGACTAATTCCACATTTTTAATAAAGAATGAATAAATTGTGTTGTTAAAAAATGTCATCTTTTACATAAAAATAAAAAACTCGATTGCGCTTATAAAAACAATTTTTTCCAGAAATCCACATACGATACTTAATGAAAGACAGTCAAATTGACTCATGGCTCTTCGTCAAAAAAATTTTGCTGTATTTTATATGTTTACAGGTACGAAAACCATTATGGATAAATATAAAATATCGTGCAATTCCAGTGGATCTGTGCGTGAAATGCAACTTAATAGCGCGGGCATGTCATTGCTGCCAGTTGCAGGCATCAGTTTATTTATGGTTATTTATGGTTATTTATGAAAATATCATCGGTGTTAATCAGATCAGTTATTAAAAAACACCTTCTGAGATGACCGTACTACCAGGAAAATACTGGGCCACAACCGCTTTATTCACGCCATTTCGGATGATTATTCCCTTCAGCCAGCGTTACCGGCCGCTACAACGTTCATCAGGGAGGTTTACGACGCGTCACACCACGGAACGGGCGCCATGGATAAGTAACCCTCGCAGGTCACTGTTCCCGCGTTTCGTTATTCCCCTGAGTTTGACCTTTCCGCCGCTGCTGTGCTCCTTCGGGACCGGCCCCAGAGTACCAGCCATGTTGAAAATCACTGCTGTCACCCAGTAATACGATCAGCGCTGATGCCCCCGGTGGCCCGATACCCGGTATTCCCTGTAGCCTGACGGTATTCTCATTTTGCTGACTGATATGGGCAAGACCTACGTCCGCCGCTGCTGACTGCTATGCAGTCCCTGTAGCATCTCGTGGAACAGCTGGCGGCCTGGTGTCGCCAGTTCATTTTATGCATCTTCCGGGTCATCAGGCAGACAGACCATAATGTTATGTGCGCCTTCCGGGATGGCAATACCGTATTCCAGGCCCCCTCTTATCGGGTTGATGAGGGACGTTGTGTTTTTCATCCGTCGCTGGCGAACCCGGTGCAGACACTGAATATTCTGCTGCTCAACGCTTTTTTTGGCACATAACGCATTCCCGGACGGCTGTCAGCCTCAACGATAGCGATGGCATTATTTAAATCGTTTTCACTTCCCACTCTGAAGGGAGCCACATATTGCGGACTGATTTGTTTAACTTCATGTCCGAATTGACTGAACTGCCGTGCCCGGTAATTGGCACTGCCACAGGCTTCCATAATAATTCTGGACAATGGTGGCTGAGCGATAAAAGTTCTCACGGGTAAGCATTTTGTTGACCTTCTTTTCACCCTGTAGAGAAACGATATGAACCTGAAAACTCGCTTTGCCAGATCAATTCCGATAATTTGTTCCACGGGACACCTCTTTATTTTGCGGTCGGTTTGCGCTTACAGCATGGCCCACTGAAGCCTGCATGGGGAGATGTCCATGTCATTAGCGTGCAATAGTGCTTCCCTCCTTTACCGCGCAAAGGGCGTTCAACAGGTAAAAGTCCAGCCATCATACGGTTCTGTGGGCCTTAGCTGCTAACTGAACAAATATTATCCACAATCGGTCACTGTAGCGGTGTCAAACGTAGCTGTTTATTTTTTCTGGTAAAAAAAATATTACCGCTCTACAGTTAAAAAGTTAAAATCCGTATAAATATTAATGAAAAAACCACTCTGAATAAATCAATTTTCAGCAACTGAAATATATCGACAAAAATTTATCTCATTTCATCATATAAGGTTAAATAAATTGCACCGTTATTATTTTGGCACATTTTAAAGATCATTATTTACGTTATAATCTGAAATGATTGTGGATTTTTCCTGATATGGAAATCAATACTCTGAAATAAATAACTTATCTTTATTACGTCTCGTGCAAACGAGATACAGGTTAAAGATTATTTATGCATTTCGATTCTGCCAACAGGTATACCGCAATCATGTTCCCCTTTCTGACACATTCGCCTTGTAAAATGAAATCCAGCGTTGAATCATAAACCGGTTGAAACAGACGTCACATTGCCGGGCATTTTCACCGTTGCCGATGTCATATTTCCCTCAGCAGAAAAGTATAATCTCACAATACTTCACTATGGCGAATAAAAGGCCAGATGAGAAAATTAAGAATGAAGAAGAGATACCAACTAATGACATGAATATTATAAATATTGCCTCAATTTAACTTAAGGTGAAATAATAAACATATTTAAACCAAGGTATATATGTCAGCAAATCATCCTGATAAATAACTGAGATCTTCGTTATTTAATACCTTATTCAGGCATAGTCTGAAACACAGTGGCATCTGCGATATTTTCTGGACGAAATAATAATTTATCGGCAATGCTTATATTGCACCCGTATGACGATTTCTTTGCGGACTTTGCCATACTAAAAACGATAAACAGGAGTATCGATGAAAACTGAAATAATCAATATCTGGCCGACCGGAGATGCTCCCGGTGCCAGTGATTCACAGGTGCAGCCACAAATTATTGATCTGGCAGAGGAATACCAGCCTCACGATCGTGCCGCCTCTGGCGTGCGCTGTCCGGAAATCGCCTTCTGGCACCCGGAAGAGTCAAACGGCACAACGCTGCTGGTCGCGCCAGGCGGGGCGTTTGAACAGATAATGATTGATAAAGAAGGCAGCGCACTGGCGATGTTCTTCACCAATATGGGCTATACGCTGGCAGTCATGACCTACCGCTTCCCACAGGATGGACACCATGAAGGAGCCGATGCCCCGCTGGCTGATGCACAACGGGCCGTTCGCATCCTGCGTCATCGTGCCTCACAGGGTCTGAACGGCAAGCGTGTGGTTATGATGGGCTTTTCTGCCGGGGGTTATGTGGCAGGGAGCGTCGGTACGCGCTTTGCTGAAAAATGCTACCCGGTACAGGATATAGCCGACTCACTGTCCGCCAGACCCGATGCGCTGGTGCTGATTTATCCGGTGATCAGTATGCGTGAGGGGCTGGCACACCCGGATTCACGTCAGCGCCTGCTGGGCGAACATCCCACCCAGAAGGAGATTGACAACTGGTCACTGGAAACCCGTGTCACAGAGGAAACACCGCAAACATTGCTGATCCACGCCGTAAACGATCGGTCAGTGCCGATTAATAACAGCATGGTCATGTTCAGCGCGCTACGTGAGAAGAAAGTTGCCAGCGAGCTGCACTTCTATGAGCAAGGCGGCCACGGTTTTGGTATTCGCAACGTAGCCGATCTGCCGCTTGCCAGCTGGCCCATGCTGGTGAATGAATGGCTTCGGGCGCGTAAGTGGTGAGGTAAGGAATGCCTCCGCGCCAGCGTCCCTTCAGAGACAAGGCCGGCGCATTCGTCACACCTCTCAGTTCTGTGACGCAGGGATGTCGGACACTTCCGGCCTGGCTTCATCAAGGGTGTTAGAGGGTACCTGAGCATGAGCGGCTGGCTGCATAATCTTTTGCCAGTTCTGCTGCAACATCTGCACGTCGGTTTCCGCTTCGCCCTGCGGCTGCATCAGTACCGTGATGATGTCCTGCGACAGCTGCTGGCGCAGCTCCTGATTCATCATCTGTAATGTCAAACCAGCCAGAAAGTTCTGCCGCAGTTTCTGGTACTGCTCTGGTGCAATATCCACCACCGCATTCTGCTGTGAACGCAGGCGCTGGCTCATCAGCACATCCGTATCGGTGCGGGCATAGGTAGCAAACAGCTTGCTTAGCTCTGCGGTCTTCTGCGCCATCAGCGCGTCAAATTCTTCCTGCGGCAGACCGTTATCACGGATATTCGCCATCTCATGCGCCACCAGCGTAAGATTGCTGACAAGCGTTGCGTTATCCGCATCGAGATTAATGGCACACTGAGCACGCTGATACAGCACCCGGCAGTCAAAACCCACCTGCACTTTTTGCACTTTGTTTTCGCTCAGAACGCGCTGAACGTGCCAGAACAGTGCCTCACGTGCCAGGTCACTCTGCCAGTAATGTTGCAGATTCTGCGAATCACGAATCGGCTGCCACGCTGAATCCCACACCAGAGAAAGACGATCCTGATTAAGATTGCCGTTGATCAGACTGATCGGATGCGTTGGAAGTGGCGGCAACGCCGGAACAGGCGTTGGGGTGCTGCGCTTGCCCTGCAACGGTGAAAACGTTTTATTAATCTGTTCGACCAGGCTGCGGCTGTCAACATTACCGACCACAAACAGCGTCATCGCATCCGGTGTGTACCACTGCTTATAGAAGGCATTCAGCTTTTCCGGGTCGACGGGTGCACTGGCGGGCTTCAGGGGATCGTGGTCCAGAAGCGCTGAGCCTTTCAGACGGTAGCGCCACCAGACGTCCTGCGGGTTGGCAGGCCAGCTGGAAATGGGATCGCCCACATTGAGCGCCGCGTTAACCGTCTGCTGGTTGATGCTCATACCACCTACCGTGGCGGCCAGCCAGCTGAGGGCTTCCTTCACCACTTCCGGCCGGTTATTCGGGAGACTCAATGAATAAAGGGTATAATCATAAGAGGTCATGGCCGGCGGCTGTGGACGATCGGGATCGATACTTTGCTGCCACAGCGAACGCTGCTGGGCCGTATCCAGCTTAGCGTTATGCACCAGCGCCAGACGCGGCAGTATATGACTGTATCCGCTCTGCTGGGCATTTTCCATCAATGAACCGGTATTAACCATCAGGCGCATTTCAACACGATCGCTGGGGCGCTGTGGTGTTGCCAGCACCTGCCAGCTGAAATCATTATTCAGTTTTCCCTGCTGCCATGCGGGATCGGGTTGCAGTGTTTCAGCCTGTACAAAGCCGCTGGCAGCGGTCAGCAGTAATCCACCAACCAAAAGACGAATTCTGGTGCCCTGCATGTAAACCCCTACTCAATCACAAACCAAAAATAATCACTGATGGTCCGCCTGCTACTGTCAGCAGGAAACGCTGTTAAAAAGAAGAACAGCCTCTTAGACCACGTCCAGGTCAGTAAGTCTCACCGGAAAGTGAAAAATGATAAAATCTTCGAGGGTTATTATGCAAATGCCCGCTGCGAGGGCAAGTCGCAGCGGGCATTTGTGAGGTCTTTTAGACAATTAACAGCTTAATGTCAGATTTCTGACAGCTTTTTAGCTTTTCCCGCTGTAGAAAGCGTCTCATTAAGTTGTTTTTCATCCAGCTGATCAACCCACTTCGCTACCACAACGGTCGCCACACCATTACCAATCAGATTCGTCAGCGCACGCGCTTCTGACATGAAACGATCGATACCGAGGATAAGGGCCAGTCCGGCCACCGGCAGATGCCCCACGGCAGACAGCGTTGCTGCCAGAACGATAAATCCACTGCCAGTCACACCCGCCGCCCCTTTTGAGGAAAGCAGCAACACTACCAATAGCGTAACCTGGTGGAAAATATCCATGTGGGCATTGGTGGCCTGAGCAATAAATACTGCCGCCATAGTCAGATAAATTGAGGTGCCATCCAGATTAAAAGAGTAGCCGGTAGGGATCACCAGGCCGACCACTGACTTTTTACAACCCAGCTTTTCCATCTTATCCAGCATACGCGGCAGGGCCGACTCAGAGGAAGAGGTGCCAAGTACAATCAGCAGCTCCTCTTTGATATAAGCGATAAATTTGAAGATATTAAAACCAACCACGCGGGCAATCAGCCCCAGTACGACCACCACAAACAGCACACAGGTAATATAAAAACAGATAATCAGCTGGCCCAGCTGGAGCAGCGAGCCCACGCCGTATTTACCAATGGTAAACGCCATCGCACCGAATGCACCAATGGGTGCCAGGCGCATGATCATATTGATGATACCGAAGATAACGCGGGAGAAACTTTCAATAAAATTGAAAACCAGCGTACCTTTATCACCCATGTGATGCAGGGCGAAACCAAACAGAATGGCGAACAACAGCACCTGAAGAATATTGCCACTGGCAAAGGCACCGATCACGCTGCCGGGGATGATATCCAGCAGGAAGGCGACCACGCCTTGTTGTTCCGCCTGCTGCGTATACACCGCAACTGCTTTGGCATCCAGCGTGGCGGGATCGATATTCATTCCGGCACCGGGTTGCAACACGTTGACCACCACCAGACCAATAATCAGCGCAATGGTGCTGACCACTTCAAAATAAAGCAACGCCACCGCACCCGTTCGACCCACGGCTTTCATACTCTCCATTCCGGCAATACCGGTGACGACGGTACAAAAGATGACCGGGGCGATAATCATCTTAATCAGTTTTACAAAAGCGTCGCCTAATGGCTTCATTTGCGCACCCAGCTCAGGCCAGAAATGACCAAGCAGCACACCGATAGCGATAGCAGTTAAGACCTGGAAGTAAAGACTTTTAAACAGAGAAGTTTTCATAGCAATATCCGTTAACGGCTTAATGACGGGTGGGTTCGTTGTAGTTATCGTCAAACATCAACGCAAAAGTAACACCCCGTTAACCAAATTAATATGAATTGAGACGCCCTGATGCAACTAACCTACGGTTTTAAGAGCTGAATCACTTCAGCTACCGTCAGGCTCTGGATAGTCTGGCGCAGGAAAAAAGAGACCGTGGTGGAAAGAACAGGTTCAGCTCGCGTCAGCAATGCTGGTAGCCGGGTCTGAGGCCACCTGATGTGCGGGGAAATATTTCTCATTAAATGTCTGAACGGGGAGCGCTTCAGAATAGAGATAGCCCTGAGCGATGAAGATGCCACGCGCCAACAGCCAGTCACGTTGCTGCGGGGTTTCCACCCCTTCCGCGATAACATCCAGTTTGATTATCTCGGCAATCGCTGAAACTATCTTCACCATCGTGTCGTCATGGGGCAATAAACAGACAAAACTCCGGTCCATTTTCAGCTTGCTGATGGGCAGCGATTTAAACTGGCTCAGCCAGTTCAGGTTGGCATAGCCCATGCCAAAATCATCCAGCGCCACCGATACCCCCAGCTGCTGCAATTCACCCAGCATACGCAGCGCCAGCTCCGGCTCCCCGACCTGAGCCGTTTCAGTGATTTCCAGTATCAGGCTACCCGGTACAATGCCGTGGCGCTCGATCAAATCGCGCAGGTGCACCACCATATCCGGTTCACGAAGTTGCGTGGCAGAGAGGTTGACGCTGAGCGTCAGCGTTACACCGGCTTTCTGCCAGGCCGCCAGTACCCGACAGGATTCTTCAAATACCCAGCGGCTCACTGAACCGATCACCCCAATCTCTTCAGCATTGACGATCAAATCTTCCGGTAGTAACCAGCTACCATCCGGCTGACGCATACGCAGTAATGCTTCCGCCCCCACCAGCTGACCATCGCGCATATCCACCTGCGGTTGCAGAAACAGACAGAACTTGTGTTCAGCCAGCCCCTGTAAAATATCGTACTCCTGCGTCAGGCGTCTGTGCGCCCGCTCCATCATCGCCGGGTCAAAAAACAGGATCTGATTTTTGCCCTGATGGCGCGCTGACATCATCGCTGAGACGGCACGGCTGAGAAAATCCTGGGCATTGAGCTGGCTGTCATCACGCTGTGCCAGCCCAATACTGACATTGGGACGAAGTTGCATCTGCTGAAGCGTCACCGGCTGATTCAGGCGTTGCAGAAGCTGACGTGCCAGTCGCATTGCGCGGAACGGGCTGTTAGCCCGACGAGCCAACAACACCAGGTCACTGCCTGAGATCTGCCCCACAATGGTGTGACTGTCGATACCGCTCCTGACCCTCTCCAGCAGCGTCAGCAACAGGGCATCACGCTGTTCATCCGCTACCACGCCGTTGGCTTCCAGCAGGGTTTCAACGCGCAAAATCAGTACGGTGGACGATTCATCGCCGGACAACGAATTGAGGTGCTCATCAAGCAGGGCAAGAAACAGGGCTTTGTTCGGCAAATTGGTCAGTGAAAATCGGGTAGTCAGACGACTCATTTCGCTGTAGACCGACTCCGCGATCTGCTGATTGCGGTTGTAGCCACGAATAAGCATACCAAGCTCATCATCCCGGTGATATTTCGGTAACACCAACTGATGCGAGATGACCTCCTGCGGAGGCAGATCCTGCAATTCGGCAGCAATTGCCCGTAATGGACGGACAATTAACCGGTTGATACACCAGCTAACCGACACCGACAAAATCAACGCCAGCAACAGCCAGGTCGTTACCATGGTTGACAGTGCGTTGAGAATGAACTGATAAACCCGCCAGGAATCCGCCTGCAATACCAGCAGCGCCATAGGTTTCGGGTTAGATGGCTCCAGGGAATAGAGCGGCACGGTAATTTTTACCGGAAGCTCAAACAGGCGGGCAATCAATTCCGGCACTGGCCGGGTGGGTTCGAAATCGGTATGCAAAGCCTGCATACCATTGGGGAGCACCACTTCGGCCTGCGCGAGTATCCCGGCAGGTTTCAACGACGAGAGGATCATCCCGGCCTGGCTGATATCGGCTTTAAGCACCGCATGGGAGAGCGGTTGCCGCACGGTATGCGCGATATTCTCCATTTGCTGGGCGTAGTCGGTCCTGCGCTGCTGCACAAAATGGAAAAGCTGAATGACGATAAAAATACAGATAGTCACGGCTGCAACACCTGAAACCGTCGCCATCTGCTTTATCGTTAACGAACGACTCACGCGCAAGCCTGTTCTCCGCAATGCTGGGACCGCCATACCGGCGAAAAAACTGTCCCTGGGTATATCTGATGGCGAACACCTGTTAAGTGCCCCTCAGGGAATCGAGCGGGGCAGCCTTTTTCAGGATATAACCTTGCAGCCTTCACCGTGAACCGCCCCTCTGCTGGCTAATCGAGGTCGGCATAAGGCGTTAAAGGTTGCACAGGCTTCGCCAAATCGCCCTGCCATCCTGCCATAGAATAACGGACATAAAGTAGAGCATGGCTGGCAGTGTAATCTTTCGAATGCTGGAGATCCACACCCACGCCCAGCGTCCAGTGTATGCTCAGGCGTCTTTCCACCATCGCCTGAAGGGTGTAGCCAACCCCGCTGCTGCTGCTGTCACTCCCCGCCGGATTATCACTGGCGAGCACGCCAAAATCCAGCGGATAGCCCGATTCATCCCGGCGACGGGCGTGCGAGAACGACACCGTGCCGCCCAGCTCCCATGACCCGTTTTCTGTACGTTGCCGGTAAGTGAGCGGCACCCCCAGTGACTGATAACATTGCAGACTGTAGTACCCTTCCTGACCCAGCGAATAATTACTGAGATCGTGAGCATAGCGCCACAGCATTCCGTTCAGTCCCACCGTCACCCGGCGGTTATTTTCATCAATCAACTTATAGTAATAGCCCGCCATCAGCTACTGGCGGAAATCAGGGCGACAGGCCGCGTCATCGTTGGCACAGGTAGCCATGTTATCGGCAATATTACCCGATGCATCAGGTGAAAAAGTTCCCGCCGAGACATCGACATTATCCAGCCGCAGAAAGCCTTTCCCTTCAGACCATGGCATCTCCAGCTGCATCATGGTGGTGTGGGCGGTAAAATCAGAAATATCCCCGGAGTCCTGATGACGGAAATCGTCCTCCGCCAGTGTCAGCGTGCTCTCATGGCATCGGGCATGCGTCGCCGCATCGCTGCGAATACTGCGCTTCAGCCAGTCATCACTTTGCTATTGCAGGTCAGCCGGGTAAACGCCTGCGGATCTGCCGGGACGGTAGCGCTGATACCACTCGCCACCATCGTCTGAGCATAATCCGCCTGTGCGACAGCCTGTCACGGTCGCAGGTGGCGTCAGAGATGATAACGCCGTGGTTGTTATATATCAGGGCAAACCCTGGAGACGGCTTAACGGCGGGGACTGGGTGGCTTACTCGCAGTAAACCGGTAGGTGAGGAGGCGCAACGGCCTTCCGTCACCGTCACATTTTCCTGCCATCTGAGGCATAAACCGTGCGTTGCCAGCGCTGGTCCGGGCGGTTGGTAAATGCCACCCGCTTACCGGCTCTGACTGCGCGGGTAACGCTGCCGTCGTTGTTGGTGACCACCTCGTTCCAGTTGGCTGAACAATGCAGATACTCCGCCGCCAGCAGGTTCAGCTCCTGGGTGGTGAAACCCACTACCTCCCGTCCGGTCCGCGCCGCCCGGCCCAGCTCGACAGCCTTTTCACACAGGCTTTCCAACTCTGCGGGCAGGGTCAGTTCCGCTACCGAGGGACCGACAGGCGAAAATATCGCGCCCGCCTCGCTGGCCGCATCCAGCATCACCCTGAGCGCCACCTTTGCCCAGTCGTTACGCACCCAACGACGCATAATCACCGCCGCAGCGCTGCGTTTTTGCATTGTGCCGTAATGATCTGTCGGCATACGATCATCATGCCAGCTGAGAAGCTGAGTCGGGTTGTTGGCAATTAACCATGCGCTGGCCGGATACCCCCTCAGCGCTTCCAGTTCTTCACCGGCCAGCCGGTAGATTTCTGTCTGTTGATCATCCTGGTCGAGCGGCACAGTGACAAACTGTGGACGGGTGAGAAAGCAGTGCTCTTCTTCCAACGGGTGATAACCTCCGCCAATATCAGCGTGGACGCCCGGTAATGCCAGCTCCGGCCAGCCCGGTTTTACACCATTAAGGGCAAAGTTAAAACGGCACTCATGCTGAGCGGTAAGATGAAAAACCCGCTCAGCCACGCCGGGTCGCAATACCAGGTTAACGTCGCCCGTGTCAGCATTGTTGGGATTAAAACCATTTGTCGCGTTGCTGATGGCCGCGACGGTATCAAACAGGCCAAGAAAACGTACTTTGCCAGCGGACGCGCCCTGGTACTGAACACCTTTCAGCCCCTGATCCAGCGCGGCAACGATCGCGCTGTCCCGCTCAAAAACCCGGTTGGCGAAATGTCTGGCACAAGCCGCCCCCCGGCTGAAACCAAACAGATCAAATTGCAGTTCGCTGATAACCCAGGAAGTGGCATCCGGCTGGCGGGAAAAGCAGGTGCTAAGGATCTCCGCAATGGCCGCAATCGCTTTATCCGTTTTAGCCACCACCCCCCGTTTTCCGGTGCCAAAAGCACTGTCCAGCAGCCGATCATGCTCGCCCGCTTCCGTGCCAATGCCATCAATATAAACAGACCGTTGCCACTGCCCTTCAGCAGCGGGCAGGTCCGTCCGGTACAGGGTATTCAGCCAGTGGATATTGGTGTAGTAACCCAGATGGCTGCCGCGAAGGTTGCTCTGCCCCGCGGTAACCGGGAGCGCCTGAGCACCTTCCGGTGGGGGGTTATCAGACGCAAAGGCTTGCCGAAAAGACGTGGTGTTAATCGCGTTATTTGCCGTGCCGTCAAAGAAAATGCCGACGGTTAAGACAATCTTCGTGCGCCGAACGTCCGGCGAAACGGCGTCAGGTTCCTGCATCGGGGGCTCCGGTCATCTCCGTGGTGTGCCCCCAGTAAACCCCCGCGCCCGCTGCCAGACAATCCTTTCACGGCGTCACATTTTACCCGCCTGTCGGCAAAAATTGATAACTTACTCAGATAATTAGCGATCTTTCATCGCAATCCAGGCAAGCAGTTGCAGGCTGGCAGAGTAATAATCTTCCCGACCGTTCAACTGGTCGCTCAGATTACCCGCACTGAGCGTTAAATCGCGTACCGCCAGCAGCCCACCCGACATGTTATAGGGCGCTTTATTGTTGTTCAGCACATCGATCCACGCTGGCGTTTGCTGCCGGGAAAATCCCATCCAGTAACGCTGGAAAGGCACCAGTTGCAGGCTTTGCGGATCATACCAGTAAACATACAGCGGGATGCGGATAGCGTCATAGCTGAAACGCGGTGGCCAGGCCGTCGCCGGGGCCACCGTACCATCGGCGTTCAGCGCCACCCAGTCAACCGGCAGTCCGGCATCACCAAAGTGCATCTTCGACAACAGATCCATGCCGCTGTCGATCAGGTTATCCCATACCTTCAGATGACTGCGGCTGGCAAAATCACGCCACGCCGCAAACAGGAAATAAGAAGGATTGATCACCACATAGCTGGTTTTGTTAAAGCCATGCCCCGCGGGCAGCATCACCGTATAGCCGCCAAAGCTTGTCACATTGCTGCTCACAATGGCGTGCTGAATACGGTCGGAGGCCTGCAAATAGGCATTATTTTTCCACTTCTGGCCTGCTTTGAGCAGTGCCCAGGCGATCAACACATCACCATCAGACGCATTGTTTTTATCCGCCACCGGATCGGCAGCCGCCGGATTATATTTCCAGTAAAACAGACCGTTTGCCGGGTTTTTCAGGCGCTGCTGCGTCCAGCGCCACAGGCTGTCGAAGCTGGCGCGGTCGTTATACCAGACCGCCATCAGCATCGCGTAGCCCTGCCCTTCGGTATGGCTGATATTGTTGTTGCCCGTGTCCAGGATCCGGCCTTCGCTGGTCATAAAGCGATTTTTGAAACTGGTCCAGCCATCGGTGGCGCTGGCCTGTACGCTGACCAGCATCATCGCGATTATCATCACACTCGCCCTGAGTAAAACCATCTTTACTCTCCTCACCGTTGGTAGTGGAACGTTAACGTGGTCGGGTCGCTGGTCTCTTTACACACCAGCGACACATCAGGAGCACCGCCCTGATCGCCCAACCAGCGGCTGTACAGACCGAGCAGCACCGCGCCCAGCGCCTGACGCCACTGGCGAGCCTCAATCAGCGTGTGTCCCAATGGCAGGGCCATATGGCAGAGCGTTAATGAGGTGGCAGCAGGCTTAAGGTCGACAAACCCCCAGTTAAAACGTGCCAGTACCGCGTTGATCTGCTGCTCCAGATCGGCCACCGTTTGCGCCGCACCCAGCGGGTATCTGTCGGCCAGCGTTTCGCCCATCTGCCGAAGAAAGGCATGGCTTTCGCGCTCCCCGGCGTTACGCAGCATTCCGTCAATCATCACCCCAAGCAGATCGAACCAGCCCGACTGCTGCTGTTGCTGACGATAGTAACTCAGGGTACGGTCCGTCATGTCACTCATGCTTATTGCTCCCCCAGCATATAGCGAAAATAGAGTTGAGCCGTGCTCTCGTTATAGTCCCCAAAGGTATCGTAGCTAAGCTGGCCGCCAATGGTGACATCTTTGGACACCCGATAATCCGCCCCCGCGTGCAGGTTGTAACCCAGACCGTTTTTACTGCTGCCGCTGTACCAGGCTTCGGTGACAGCCCCCGCGTCATAATAGTCCTGCAACTGCTGTTGTTTTTCCGCATCGGCGGGGAAATAAGCACTACGATCCTGCGAATAAGACTGATAACCCACCGATCCGCCAAGTTTCACTTTCAGATCGTCGTAGTTCCTGCTCCAGTCTACCGGGAAGGAGACGGCAGCAAAGTTCTGCGGGCTGAAGTAGCCCCCCTGGCCATAACTGAAGTAGCTGAGATTTTTTGAGAAATCCATCCAGTTGAAACTGATACCGGTTTTCAGCTCGCTGTTATCATCATGATAGGGTCGAACATAGGCCCCGGCTGACGCCATCAGGCTTTGGTTGCTGGCGACATTTTCACCCTGATAGCGGTAAGCCCCCGCCCCCAGCCAGAATCCGGCATCGCCGTTATCGTAACTCAGCAGCGCATTACCGCCATTTTTGCTCACCTGGCCCCAGCGTTTGCCACTGAGCTTGTCTTTCATGCCCACATAAGAGAGCAGGCTGTCGGTGACAGCCCGGCGTTCACCGGTCAGGATCAGCGTCAGATAATCCGCCAGCCTTGGGGACCACTGAATACCGCCCACCAGCGTGTTCAGATCCTGGCCGAGCGGTGTCGAACCGAGGTCAATTTTGAAATGGTCATTGCTCAGGGCAAGATTGACCTCGGCCCCGGTGGCGCTCTGCGCACCAGGCGAGCTTAACGCCACCGAGGATGGCGTGACCGCATTCGCCTGGGCGATACGTCCCTGCTCCAGTGCCTCTGTGCCAAAACGCGGAACGGCGGTGCCAGCCGGGCTGCCGGCGCTCAGGGTGACAGGCGTCAGCGTGAAGTCAAAGCGGGTATCACCATAAGGCACGGTTGAAAATGTCAGCGGCGCTTTGGCTTCGGTCAGCTTGCTCAGACCCGATTCGCCGTCTCGCGCCCTGACCTGCACCGCGCCCTGGGCCCAGGTGCCGGTACTCGTCTGCAAATCATCCATCATGGTATCGATCTGCTGCCGGGTCTGTGACCGTTGAGAAGGAACGTCAGTCGTCGCCACCGGCGTGCCGCTGTCCTGACTGGCCGACGCCTGCTGCCACGGCATCACCGTGCCATAGGTTGAAGAAGAAGACGAACGGTGCACTGGCAGCGTGGTACGGTTGATAAACGGATTATCCGCCAGCACCATACCGCCAATCACCGGCCGGGAGCCGTCGGACGTTTGTTGTACCCCATTGATTTTGGCATGGGCCGTACGTAAATAGGCCAGCGCCTGTTGCCGATCGCCACCGGCCTCGGCCACCCGTGCCATCAGCAGCAGCCGCTCCGGGGTCTGCTCGCCATGAAGACCCGCCACCAGCGATTTCGCTTTTGGCACATCGTGTTGCGTCAGCGCCACGTTGATTGCGCCGATGCGGGCATCCTGCGCCGGCGTGTCGCGGGTCATCAGGTAGTCATAGACCACGCCCGCCTGCGAGTTCATTTTGCCGGACTGGTACAGCCGGGCCATGGCAAACATCAGATCGGTGTTTTGCGGATCGTGCTGCAATGCGCCGATCAACTTGTCGTAAGCCGCCGCGTACTCACCCTGATTACGCAGACGATCCGCTTCATTGATCAGATAACCATTTTGCATTCCCGCCAGCTGGCCTGGCGTACTGCGCGACTGCAATTCCGGGTTACTCAGGAAGCGTTGCGCCTCGCCGCTCAGACCCGCCTGATTCAGCACCAGCACCTGGTCGGCGTAATCCCCGGCGTTACCCTGTACCCCACGCTGCATATTGTTGCGCACCAGCGTAACAGCCGCAGGCAAAAAGCCCGCCGCCGCCAGGCTTTTTGCCAGACTACCCACATCCGCCGGGTTATCCGGTGGATTTATCGCCAGCGCCCGCAGGGTATTTGCCGCGGCGGTATTGGAACCCTGCGCCAGATACTGCTGGGCCACATTCATTTGCAGATTAAAATTCACCCGGCGCGACAGATCGCGCATGTCGCGGTTCTGCTGACGTTCAGGGATCCGCGCCAGCAGGGACTGTGCCTGCTGCCAGGCACCATTTTCACTGGCGAACAGCGCCGCAGCGTAGCGCTGGTTACTGCTGGCATTCTGATAGAAGGCGGGCTGCATTACCCCTGCCGCCAGGCTGGTGTTGCCCTGTTGCTGATAAATGCGCGCCAGGTCCAGTCGCAGCCAGCCATCCTCAGGAAAGCGCCGGATCCCTTGCTGAAGCAGCGCAATGGCCTGTGCGGTATTACCCGCCGCCAGAGCCTGCTTCGCCTGGCGACGTAGCGGATCGCTGGTTTCCGTGGGACGCGGGGCCATGCTGGCACGGACGCTGTCCGGCAGGGCCGCCAGCAGGGTACTGGCTTCCGCGGTGCGGTTCTGCTGACGCAGCACGTAGAACAGCCCCTCTTTTGCGGCGCGGTTGTCCGACTCGCTTTGCAACACCGATCGGTAGGTCTGTTCAGCCGCCTCTGGCTGATTGCTACGGCGCTCGACGTCGGCCCGAAACAGTTTGGCAGAGATGCCCATCTCGCCTTCCGCCTGGGCCAACGGTTCACTGAGACTCAGCGCCCGTGCCATATCGCCAGACTTCATTGCCTGCTGGGCCTGCCCCAGCTGGGCGTAAAAGCGGGCATCGGCAGCCTGCTGCTGGCGTTGCTGGCTGTTGTCGCCCCCCAGCTTTGCCGCCCTGTCGAGATAATCTGCTGCTGCCGCATAGTTACCGCTACGCTGGGCAACATAGCCCAGGCCCGCCAGCGCGTCGGCGTCTTCCGGGTTGGCTTTCAGTACCTGACTGAAAGCGGCCTGCGCCCCGCCGACATCGCCACTGTTCAGCGCGGTAAACCCCTGCCCCTTTTCCGCGCCGCCCACGTTCTTACGGTAATAGTCCATCACCGCGCGATCCTGCGGGTGACGCTGCTGATAATTCTGGTAGAGCGCCGCGTCTTCTGCCTGCGGCCCCAGCCACAGCAGCGCCTGACGCAGGGATCGATCGGCATCGACATCGCCGCTCGCCATACCTTCCAGCATTTGCAGCCCTTCGCGGCGGGTGGATTCCTGCCAGGTAAGCGCCTTGCCCAACGCCAGCTTCGCCCCGGTATCCTGGGGATGATTTGCAGCGAACTGACGAAGATTATCAATCGCCTGCGGCAACAACGTGCGGTCGCCTGCCATGGTCAGATAGTATTCTGCCGCCACGCTGGCCGGTGGTTCGTTGCCGCTGAAGGTGTTGCGCCATGTTTGCAGCGAGGCGGCAATATTTCCCGCCCGCGCCTGTTGACGGGCCAGCGAGAGCTGGGCAGTGGGGATGGACTGCATCTGGCGGGCATTATCCAGTTCAGCCAGACGGGGATCCTGCGGCGACACCTCGCTAAGACGCGTGCGCCACTTTGCCGCGTTCTCACTGTCACCGCTCTGCTGCGCCCACAGCGCCATCAGATAGAGGGCCTGGCTGTTGTGACTGTCCACCATCAGCACTTTATTCAGCGCATCACGGGCGAGGTCATCATGGGCTTTCTGGTGCCAGTAATTCGCCTGCCCGAATAACGCCAGCAGCGCCGGATTGCTGTTTTCATCCGCCAGCGCAGGACATGCCAGCGCTGAGGCGAGCAGCGCGCCCCCCGGTATCCACAGCTGGCGCATTCTGGCGGTAAGTGGGGTTATTTTCATCATCATCACGTCTCATCGTCTTTACGACGGGCTTCCTGTTGCGGGTTGAGTCGCCTCCAGGCATGTCTTTTCAGCAGCACAAAGGTACTCAGACCGATGACTACGGAGAGCAACAGCGCCAGAAGCACCAGCACCACCGCATGTTGGTTGGCATACCACACCACCATCATGTACCACGGCATTTGTCCGCTGGGGAACTGGGCACCAACGTGGAAACTGCGGATGCCGTTCTCATCGGTGATGATGGCGGTATCCCCGCGAATACCGGCATTAATACGCGCCAGCGAAAGATCGCTGTGTAGCCGTAGCAGCTGCGTATCGTCGGTTGCCAACGTCATCACCACCACGCGTTCGCTGTTCCACGGTGAGCGATAGCTGACAAAACCACGCCAGTCTTCGTTTGATGACAGGTAACGATCCGCATTCACCGCCTGGCGATACCAGTCCCCGGTCAGCCAGCCCCGCAGATTGTCCTGCCAGCCGGGCGTTTTCACCCCCAGCGTATGGCTGTGCAGGTCATAGGGTGAATCACGCAGCATTGACTGGTTAAAGGCGGTTTGTGCCAGGGTGGACACCGTTAGCACATCACTGTTCTGTAACTGTTGCAGCGACGCGCCACCCGCCGGAACGCCGAACAGCACGCTGTTGTGGTAAAGCGCCACACCGGTGGCATTACCGGACCGACCGGCCAGATCAAGCAGGGTGCTGATTTCCGCCGTATCCGGTTCAGACGGCAGCATCAGCACGGTCTGCGAATAATCGGCAAAGCGACTGAACGGAAAGGAGGCGCCAACAAAGTAGGCGAGATTGGGCAGCAGCGTGAAATGGCGGGTATGGCTCAGATCAATATACGCGTCGTCGTCAATGCGGCTTTTAATGTTGTTATTGGTCAGAACGCCACAGGGCGCGTTCTCTTTCGGTTTGATATTGAAATAGAGCTGTAGCTGATTGTCACCGTAAATCAGATAGGGATCGAGCTTCAGGGTGTAACTTTCCTGACGCGCGTCGCCCCCCAGCCAATGCCAGAGCTCCTCCAACAGGCCCACTTTATTCACCGTCAGATTTCGCAGGAAAGTACCGTTGAGAGTGACATTGAGGAAAGATTTGTTTTCGTCAATCCAGCTTTCTGACGGGAAACGGTAGTCCAGGTTTACTGGCAGCGTCTCGCCATCCCACAGGAACAGATCGGGTGCGGCACGAAAGTTAACCCGCAGCGCATCATGCCATATGCCGCTGGTGGTCAGACTTTGGTCTTTACGCAACAGACTGCTCAGGCGCACGGGGCGGTCAGTATTGATCCAACGCGGCGCGTCATACGCCTTACTGACCGGAATACTGTGCAGCGCTACCTGCAATGTATCGCTGTCCACGCTCAGAGGCTGGGTCAGACGCCATGCGGCCTGACGCAGATCGTCGTCGGTTTTCCCGATCACCAGCATCAGTTTATAAACCGGATTAATCGGGTTATCGACCATTTGCAACGTTGGCCCACTGACCTCCGGCACCGCAAGGCCCGCCACGTTGTCACCCGGCCGGACAAAGACAATACCGTTTTTGTCCGGCAGTTCATTACGCAGTACCGGAAAGTGAATACCACGATAATCGGTCTGGATGCCCATCCACGAGGAGACGACCGCGGCGGCACTGACCTGGCCGGGCGTCACGGTTTGTCCAAATACTATGGTGACGCTCGAAGGCGTCATGCGCAGAGGATCAATAAAGGGGCGCGGGAAATTGCGCAGCGTGTTGCCTGTGTTCAACTGCTGCCCTTCCAGAAACAGGGTGGATTTTGGCAGGATCGTCACCTGATACTGGCTGGCACTGTCGCGTTCACACAGCAACTGATCAGCGTCGTTGATTTTAAAGCTGAGATTGTTGCTGGAAACCACCATCGCGGCCGGAATATCCAGCTGGTAGTCCTCGCTGGCACTGTCAGAGGCGCTCAGCGGCAAGGTGCCCAAAGGCTGGCCGTTGAGCATCAGTTGCAGCGAGGTATTACGGGCGGCCAGCGCCTGTGACACCTTCAGTGAAAGATTGAGCCGCGCATTGGTGATCACCTCGTCTGAAGGTAGCGTAAAGACAATGCCGGACTGCAACTGCCCGCCGGTGAGCAGAATGCCTCCGGGTTGGCCCATCTGGGCAACAGATACGTTACTGGAAAGGGGCTGGTTCAACAGCGTATTGCCCGCAGAAAAAACCGGGGCGGCGCTGGCCTGTCCGCTGTCCGTCGCGGCCGTGCTGGTGTTGCCCGCCAGGGCGGCGCTGGCCTGTCCGCTGTCCGTCGCGGCCGTGCTGGTGTTGCCCGCCGGGGCGGCGCTAGCCTGTCCGCTGTCCGTCGCGGTCGTGCTGGTGTTGCCCGCCGGGGCGGCGCTGGCCTGTCCGCTGTCCGTCGCGGCCATGCTGGTGTTGCCCGACGGGGCGGCGCTGGCCTGCCCGCTGTCCGACGCGGCCGTGCTGGTGTTGCCCGCCGGGGCGGCGCTGGCCTGTCCGCTGTCCGACGCGGCCGTGCTGGTGTTGCCCGCCGGGGCGGCGCTGGCCTGCCCGCTGTCCGACGCGGCCGTGTTTGTCTGTCCTGCTGGGGCAGGTAACGGCGGCATATTTCCAGGGAAACCAATATTGTGGCTGGCGTCAGCGTCTGCCGCGGCATTATCGCTGGCAGAAGCTGATGATGCGCCAACCACCCCTTCACGCCGCAAGGGCGTACCCTGCGACGTTGCCGCCGTGTTCCCGGCAGCCGTGCGCCCCACATAATCCGGTGGTGGCAGCAGCGATAATGCGCTGCTGTCCTGAGTCACGTTACCGGCGTCGGCCAGTGCAACGCCGCAACATACCAGCATGCTGAAACAGAAGCTAAAAATCAGTTCCTTCATGCCATGCCATCCTCATCAGACCTGGCGGTCTGGCGGTGACGGCCATCTTTCCAGGAGAGCCAGAACAGTTCAAATACGGTGCGGATAATGGTCAACAGTGAGCGAACCGGCCGGTCTTTAGGGCCTGGCGGTTTGATCCACGCATCAGCACGGGACAATACCACTCTCACCAGCTCACGGCGGCGCGACAGGGGAATTTCGTCAAACTTCAAACGGATAAGCCTATCTTCAGCAGCGATAATGCTGACCGGGATTGAGATTGCCCCGGAGTGCAGCCTGAGGTCGATGGCTTCGATCACATCGGTTTCATGACGGCTGTCCGGTGCCGCTACCTGTACCCCGCCCATTGACAGATTTACCGTGTCAGTAAGCGATGAAATCCCGCTGGCGTAGTGCAATACCACCGGGATATTGGCCTGAACACGAATGGTTTTCCGCGTTTGTTTCGTCTCACGCGCCACGGCAATCGCCGCCATCAGAATGATCAGGCTGAACAATGCCCAACCCACATTCAGTGCGATAACCCAGGGATCGACGCCAAAATAATCGTACGCCACCGCCCTGATAATGCCGCTTACCACGCCAATCAGTAACAACAGGGCACAAATAACATGCGGTCGGACAATGTTGAAATCAAAGAAGCCACTGTCCAGCAGGCCACCCTTATCAGTAACGTTAAACTTACCGTGTTTGGGCGAAATCATGGTTAACAGCGTGGGGATCACCAGATGAAAAGCCATTACCGTCTCGTAGATTTCTCCCCAGAAAGTGGCACGGAACCTGCCGTTCATACGCGAGTTGACGTACAGCGATATCACCAGATGAGGTAGGACATAGGCGAAGATCAGGCTGGCGGAGGAGTGAATAATATTTAGATTAAACAACAGATAAGCCAGCGGCGCCGTCAGGAAGATAACCCGCGGCAGCCCAAACTGAAAGTGCAGCATGGCGTTAAGGTAGCACAGCCGCTGCTGCCATTTCAGACCACGGCCAAGCAACGGATTATCAACGCGGAAAATCTGCGTCATGCCGCGTGCCCAGCGGGTACGCTGGATAACGTGCAGCCCAAGACGCTCGGTGGCCAGACCGGCAGCCAGCGGCAGCGCAAGGAAGGCGGATTTCCAGCCGCGGCGCTGCATTTTCAGCGCGGTGTGGGCATCTTCGGTGACGGTTTCGGTGGCGAAACCGCCAATCTCTTCCAGCGCACTGCGGCGAATGACCGCACAGGAACCACAGAAGAACGTGGCGTTCCAGTTATCGTTTCCCTGTTGTACCGGGCCGTAAAACAACGCCCCTTCATTCGGGATCTGGCGCGCGGCTTTCAGGTTACGTTCAAAAGGATCGGGTGAATAGAAGTAGTGAGGTGTCTGCAACAACGCCAGTTTGGGATCTTTCAAAAAGGGTGCCACGGTGGCTTGCAGGAAAGCGCGGGTCGCCACATGGTCACAGTCAAAAACGGTAATCAGTTCACCTTTGGTGATGCGCATCGCATGGTTGAGATTACCCGCTTTGGCGTGGCGGTTATCATCACGGGTGATATAGCCAACACCAACGTCAGCCGCAAAGACGGCAAATTCGTTCCGTTTACCGTCGTCCAGCAGGTAAATTTTCAGTTTATCGCGCGGATAGTCAATACACTGGGCTGCCAGCACGGTATCCCGCACAACATCGAGGCTTTCATTGTAGCTGGGTACGTAGATATCGACCGTCGGCCATAAGCTGGGGTCATCCGGCATCGGCTCAATGGTGCGCTTCAGCGGCCATGACGTTTGCAAATAGCCCAGTAGTAAAATCACCCACACATAAAGTTCAGCAATAAATAAGCCGATCCCCATCATCGCTTCGATTTCAGAATTAAAGTACAGCGTCTGTGTCGCTCGCCACCAGATGTAGCGCGTTGACATTAACGCGGAGAGGAACACCATCACCATTGAAATTTTATGGCTTTTCGCTAATCCCAGAATAAACACAATGGCGATGGCAACCAGACCGAACATATATTGTTTCTGGCTGTCCATCGGGGTGATAACAATCACTGCGGCAAACGGCAATGACGCCAGCAGAAGCAGGTAGTAGAGGACTTTATTCATAGGTCATCCTGAAAAACGCAATATTTTATGACCGGCGCGCAGGCACAGGCCGGGGTTTCAGGCATCCGGTGCACACGGCTCTGCCGTCAGTTAGCGCGATCCCAGTGGCCCATGCATCTCGCCATCGCCCACTTTGATATTGAGCAGTGCGGCAAGACGTTTGCCAACCAGCTCGATATCAAATGCCGCCGCAGATACCGGGTTGAAATCAACGACAGATTGCTGTGAGGCATTGGCTTCCACCACGCTCTCATCGCGGTTGACCACCCCCAACAACCTGTCTCCCAGCTGCTGTTGCATAAAGGCGGTCACATCACGGCTGATATTGCGCCGGCTGTCGCTCTGGTTCAGCACGTAATAGCTGCCGCTGCGGTGGTTTAGCGGGCCACCGGTCATCCTGTCGTTTTCAATTTTGGGCAGCAGCGACAGTGAAGCGGTATCTGCCAGCATCACCACCAGATGTAAATCGGCCAGCGCCGCCATCGCTTTGAGGGCCGGTCCCGGGCCAGGCGGGAAATCAGCGACAATCACCAGGCCTGGGTAGTTGAGAACGGTATGCAGTCCCCTGGCAAGAAAGTTAGGGTCCTTGGCAAGGTTTTCTTCAAATTCAACACGTTGTTCTTCTGAAACCTCACCATAAGGCATCACAAAAATATTACCGCCAGTGGTGAGGATAGACTGGCTCCAGTCGGGCGAGACGGCGGATTTGGCGACAAAACCACGCGCATCGGCAATGGGGACGCCAAAATGCAAACGCAGTGCGTTCTGTACGTCAAAGTCAATCGCGAGAACTTTACTGCCGCCACGGGCCAGCGACCACGCCAGATTGGCGGCCAGTGTGGTTTTACCCACCCCTCCCTTAGGAGAACAAACACAAACTAACGGCATGAGGCGATTCTCTCCAGCAGATCATGCAGCTGGGTATCTTTAGGCAGTGGCGAGTCATGCGGTTCCGGCACAGAATGAAATAGCTGCTTAAAACGCGGCAGGCCACCGGACGCGGTAGTGACGGGAGCTTCAACGATCTCAACAGACTGCGGTTTGGCTGGTGCACAGTCGCCCACCGTTTCCGGCGTGTCTGCAGACGATAAAGGATGATTTGCCGGATTAAGCTGGGCAGAGATACTGTGCAAAAGCGACTCATCCCCCTGGCCGACGGGTCTCTCGGTGACAGAAGCCGTCACGTTTTGTGGCAGCGCGGGACCTGTCCGGGGCTGTTTTTCCGGCACGATGCGCGAAGCAACCTGCTGGCAAAAGGCATCATCTGCAACGGGCTGCGGCGGTGCAATATGCAAGCTCTGTGCCTGCCCGAATGTCGATTCCGGGCTATCATCCATTAACTGTCGGATAATGGGCCAGTTAGCACTGTCTGAACTCCTTGTCTGATCGGACATGTCCCTGAATTCGATATGGTTTGTTTGCGTTTTTTCTTTAAAACGCTGAAGGTCATCATAACTTTTCATTGGAATGATCGCGAAGAATAGGGCGTTTTGCGGCAATATAACATACAAATTTTGGCTGGACCTGATTATTCTTAACCACACAAAAAAAGCACTTATATCATCCAGTTAATTCTCACGCCCTGAATAATAACCAGAGTAAATTAAAAAACATTATTACTGTCTGCGTAATAAACAGGTTAACGGATTAACCACATTATTCAGCTTAGCAACAGGTTAATCATCGTTATAAATGGATCGGCTACTCAGCACAAAAATTTGCAGTAGATCACACTTCCATCGCCAGTGATTCTTGTACCGGGCCGGTAACTTCCTGAATTCAGTGGCTGAACAATTCGTCGGTATACTGTTGATCGGTGGAACAACAGGCATAGTACGATGAAAATCATCGTAAGCTAATGATTATTATTGACTTAACCACAACGTGTGGTCCGGGCAATGAATATTATGCTGATGAAGATGCCACCTGCCAGCGGTGAAACCTGCACCGGAACGCGCGTTCATAACCCGATAACGATAGTGAAAGAATTTGATCAGACAACACCACTTTTGTACCGCGCTGTCTGCGAAGGCCAAACAATGAAGAAGGCGACAATCAGGATGTACCGTATTCTGCGATCAGGCATCGAGACCGAGTAATTTAATATCATTCTGGAAAACGTTACGTTCACAACCGTTGCTGCATCGTTGGCTCCTGACGGTATAAGTAGCACTCACCTTGAAACGCTCGAATTACGTTACGAGGCGATCACCTGGCGGTATACGAAAGGAAATACTGTTTATCGTGATTCATGGAACGATCGCTGTTGTGCCTGACCACTAAGGGGATCAGAGAAGGCAAATACCTCCTCTGATACTAACGAGGAGAGAAAATGGTCGACTTAACTGCGGAGCAGCAACAGCTGGCGAAGATAGTTCATGATTATGCCTGTCGTTTTCCTCTGACAGAAAATGATGATGCCCAGTTACTGCAGGGCTGTTATGACTATATGGAGGCCTTTAAACGGGTGATGGACAGCGCTTCAAAAGTCCAGATGGATTGCTTCTGCCTGCAACACCCTGGATATTTCCGCTTTGCAAAGTGGATGGAAAGGCTGGCTCAGAGGATAGTTGATGGTGTCCTTGAGGTTCCGAAAGATCGCTAAAAACAGCGGGTCGGAAATTTCGGCAGGTCCGGTGTAGAACCCCGTTTCGGGGCGTTTTTCTCGTGTTCGGAAGGGTCAGTCAGCTCTGCATTGAGCGCTGTTTCGACGGTAAGTCTGATGAGAATACGAGAAAACGCGTTAAGATCGGCTTCGGTTTTAAGGCCTTTCGCCAGTTCAGTCGCAATGGCTTTGAGTTTCTTTTCATCTGTAATTTGCCTGTCTCCGTTGTTGGAGTGAACATATCAAAAACAGGCAATTACACAATTTTAATGCCAGTATCGAAACTTAATAAATACCATTATATCGCCGCAGAGATTAATGAATTTCATATAAAAAACGTTAAATTAATTGTTCAATTTTTCTGATTCGCGCTTTTCAGTTTTGTATCTCGCAAAAGAATAAGATCTATCATTAATAATTTTTCTTGAATTGCCAGCTTTATTTGAGCCAATTAAAACATCCTCAGCAGATAATAAAATTTGTCCAATATTTTCATACGCCACCTTAATATCAGGATACGTTCCCAGTGAAGATTCATATTTTCTCATAAATTGCTCTGTATTATCCTCAAGAATTTCAAGTAATTCACTCTTTATCTCATAAATAGAATCCTGAGGGATATTACGAAGATTTTCATCAATTTCTTTTAATGAACTCTTAATATCAATTATATCTTCACTAAGTAGATTGATAATTACCCGTTTATCTTCTTCACAACCCGGCTGATTGATTGCATTAAGCCATGACATTATATTGTCAATGTTTGAAATCATTTCATCTGTGCTATGAAAATTTTCATATTTCATACCATTTGTATTTACCGTAGCATATTCAACTTCGTCATTATCTTCTATGCTTTTCTCTTCGCTGCTGTCTTTGATTAACCTATCTGTATCAGCATTTATTTCTGATGCTCTGTTTCTGACTGCAACATTCAACTCCGATAAGAATTCCTTCTGCAATGACTTCTCATCAGTTATTGGTGGATCATTATTTTCTGTTATAGAAATATAGCTGACTTCCGAATAAGTACTATGGCAATCAGATGCACTATTGTTGCTACCAGCATATTTGATTGATGATTCTTTTGTAAAAACTGAAAACAATTCTTCTTTATTTATATCAGGAAAGGCAGCCGTGATAATTTTATCGAGGATTTTCAGTTTTTTTTCCAAAATCCGACTATCCTGTCTTTTAAGTTTTCCACAAATATATGTTAACTTATCTTTAACTTCTGCCTGACTTACATGATCTAATCTACTCGGAGAGGGACGAATATCTTTCAGACATTTTAATAAATGAGATTTTTTTACCTTATTATTTTCACAAGTCTTAGATGATAAATTTTCAATGCTATACAAATTGCGATGTATTACATCAAAATAACCGTTTTTTATTGTTTTACCCAACATTATCTCGTCCTGAATTATTAATACAATCTATTCCATTCTATTCACCATAGCGGTCTTAATATTTCAAAAAACGTTTTTTCAGACTGAAAAGCCTTTCCGGCATCAATAAAACGCCCGGTGACGGCTTGTTTGACCGTTACCGGGGGAAATTTACGGCAGAATGGTTTGGTCTTCATCCTGCCCGACCGCAAAGCAGGCAATTTGCTGTTCACCATGCAACTTCAGTTGCGGTTGTAGCTGAGTACAGGGAGCGAAGCGACGGCGGCAACGTGCATTGAATGCACAGCCCGGCGGCGGGTTCAGCGGACTTGGCAGCTCACCGGTCAGTTTGATCCGCTCGCGACGGGCAGACGGGTGCAGACGCGGAGTGGCAGAAAGCAACGCCTGGGTATAGGGATGGCAGGGGTTGTTGAAAATAGCCTCTTTGCTGCCCCGCTCCACGCAACGCCCCAGGTACATCACCATCACTTCATCCGCAATGTGTTCCACCACCGACAAATCATGGGAGATGAAGACATATGACAGCCCCAGCTCCTGTTGCAAATCCATCATCAGGTTCAGCACCTGTGCCCGCACCGACACGTCCAGCGCCGAAACGGGCTCATCGGCAATCAGTACGTCCGGGTCCAGCATCAGACCGCGGGCAATGGCAATACGCTGGCGCTGACCACCTGAAAACATATGCGGATAGCGATCGTAATGTTCGGTTTTCAGGCCGACCTTCGCCATCATCTCCAGCGTTTTCTCCCGACGTTCCGCTTTACTCAGCGTAGTGTTGATCAGCAGCGGCTCTTCGAGGATCTGGCTGATTTTCTTACGCGGGTTCAGCGATCCGTAAGGATTCTGGAAGACAATCTGGATCTTCTGACGACGCAGCTTTTGCGCGGCAGGATCGTGCTTTAACAGATCCTGTCCCTGATAAAACAGCTGTCCTTCTGTCGGGGTTTCGATCATCGTCAGTAAGCGGCCCAGGGTGGATTTACCGCAACCCGATTCACCCACCACCGCCAGCGTTTTGCCACGCTCCAGGTTAAAGGAAACGCCGTCCAGCGCCTTCACCAGGCGCTCCTGGCCAAACAGTCCTTTTTTCACCGGATAGTGTTTTTTCAGATCGATCGCCTGCATCAGCAGCGCGGTATTAACATGTTCAGGCTTCACAGGTCGGTCTCCCGGCATCGTCCAGCGGGTAATGACATTTGGACTGACGTCCCGGAATATCACGTAATTCAGGCTCTAGCGTGCGGCAGAGATCGTCAGCATAGGGGCAGCGTGGATTGAGCAGACAGCCATTCGGACGATCATACTTGCCCGGTACCACGCCAGGCAGCGAGGCCAGACGCGCTTTGTCGGCGGCAAACTCCGGCAGCGCACGCAACAGTGCCTGAGTATACGGATGCCGGGGCGCGTTAAACAAATCTGCCGCCCTGCCGGTTTCCACCACCTGTCCGGCGTACATTACGATAATGTGCTGAGCGGCTTCCGCCACCAGCGCCAGATCGTGGGTGATCAGGATTAGCGCCATATTTTCCTGGCGCTGCAGGTCCAGCAGCAGCTCAATAATCTGGGCCTGGATAGTGACATCAAGCGCCGTGGTCGGCTCATCGGCAATCAGCAGTTTGGGCCGACAGGCAATCGCCATCGCAATCATCACGCGCTGACTCATCCCGCCGGAAAGCTGGTGCGGATACACCTCCAGACGGGACGCCGGATCGGGGATGCCAACCTGCGTCAACAGATCGATGGCACGCTGGCGGCGGGTCTTTTTGTTACCGCCCTGATGCACTTTGATCGCTTCCATAATCTGAAAACCGACCGTATAACACGGGTTAAGGCTGGTCATCGGGTCCTGAAAAATCATCGCCACTTCAGAACCAACCAGCTGACGGCGCTCTTTTTCAGAAATACGTTTCAGGTCACGCTGGTTGAACTCCATCCTGTCGGCCATCACCTTGCCGGGATAATCGATCAGCCCCATAATCGCCAGCGAACTGACTGATTTACCTGAGCCGGATTCGCCGACAATCCCCACAACCTGGCCCTGTTCCACCTGATAACTGATGCGGTCAACCGCCCGAAACGGCGCTTTTTCGTCACCGAAATGCACCGACAGTTTGTCTACATTTAATAAAGCCATCTGCGCCTCTTACTGCTTGAGTTTCGGGTCAAGGGCATCACGTAAACCATCACCCATCAGGTTAAATGCCAGTACCGTCAGCAGGATTGCCACCCCAGGAAAGGTGACCACCCACCACGCACTTTGCGCATACTGCAACACGTCGGAGAGCATAGTGCCCCACTCCGGCGTGGGCGGTTGCGCCCCCATACCCAAAAAGCCCAGCGCCGCCATATCAAGGATGGCGTTGGAGAAGCCCAGCGACGCCTGCACGATCAGGGGAGCCAGGCAGTTAGGCAAAATATTGACAAACATCTGACGCATCGCCCCCGCGCCGGCCACGCCAGAGGCGGTAACATAGTCGCGGTTTACCTCCACCAGCACCGCCGCGCGGGTCAGACGGATATAATGTGGCAGGGCAACGAAAGTCAGCGCGATGGAAGCGTTAACGATCGACGGGCCGAAGATGGCCACCAGCACCAGCGCCAGTAGCAGGCTTGGCAGCGCCAGCATGATATCCACCAGCCGCATAACAGTAGCATCCGTGGCCCCGCCGACGTAGCCGGCGATCAGACCCAGAACCACTCCAAGGATCAGTGACAGCACCACCACCAGACACCCGACCAGCAGTGACAATCTTGCACCGTACATCAGCCGTGACAGCACATCACGCCCGACATCATCGGTACCCAGAATAAACCGCCAGCTACCACCGTCTTGCCAGGCCGGTGGATGTAACAGCGCATCGCGGAACTGCTCAGCAGGAGCATGAGGCGCAATAACGTTGGCAAACACAGCGATTAAGAACATCAGAACTACGTACACCAGGCCGATCACCGCGCCTTTGTTACGTTTAAAATAGTGCCAGAATTCCTGCAAAGGGGTCATCGGCTTGGGTGCGGCAGTCACGCTGCCAGCATCGACTGAAGACATATAGCCCCCTATTTTTTGTGACGGATGCGGGGGTTAACCACACCGTAAAGGAGATCAACCAGCAGATTGACCAGAATAATCAGCGTGGCAACCATCAGCACGCCGCCCTGCACTACCGGATAGTCACGACGCTGTAGCGCATCGATCAACCAGCGCCCCAGTCCGGGCCAGGAAAAAATCGTCTCGGTAAGAATGGCTCCCGCCAACAGCGTACCCACCTGCAAACCAATAACTGTTACTACGGGCAGCATGGCGTTGCGCAGCGCATGGACCACGATCACCCGCATGGGGGTCAGACCTTTGGCACGGGCTGTGCGGATATAATCCTCACCCAGCACTTCCAGCATGGCAGAGCGGGTCATACGCACAATCACCGCCAGCGGAATGGTGCCCAGCACAATGGCGGGCAGGATCATATGCATCACCGCGTCTTTAAAGTCGCCAGGCTCGCCCCACAGGAGGGTATCAATCAGCATAAAGCCGGTTAGCGGTTTGCTGTCATCAAGGAATACCGTGTCACCGATGCGCCCTGCCACCGGCGTCAGATTGAGCTGTACCGACACCAGCATGATCAGCATCATCCCCCACCAGAAAATCGGCATGGAATAGCCGGTCAGCGAAATGCCCACGGCGGTGTGATCGAAGACAGAACCGCGTTTGACCGCCGCCAGCACACCCACCGGGATGCCAACCGCCACGGCAAAGATCATCGCGCAGAGACCCAGCTCCAGCGTCGCTTTAAAGCGCGGAACGAATTCCTGCCAGACCGGAATACGGCTTTTAAGGGAAATGCCCAGGTCGCCATGGAGCACGCCATAGACGTAGGAAACATATTGTTGCCACAGCGGCTTATCCAGTCCCATCTGGGTGAGAAGCTGCGCGTGGCGCTCAGGTGACATTCCACGTTCGCCCGCCATAATCAATACCGGGTCTCCGGGGATCATATGGACAAACGCGAAAGTAAGTAAGGTGATGCCAATAAACGTCGGGATGACAAGTCCCAGACGTCGGAGTATGAACTGCAACATAATCCGTATTCTCTGTAATGTCCCGCAAACCGTAATCTGCGGGCTTATTATTGCTCACATCTGCGATCGGCTGTTCCCGATCGCGACGCCTTTTCAGGCGTCTTTACCATTTTTGTATTCGGGCGGTTTGACTTCCGTGCGGCGCTGCCAGAAATAGGCCGGGGAACCGGCCCAGGGGAGAATCAAAGGACCGGTACGCTATTCCTTGATATCAACGTTATCAAAGTGATGTTTGCCTAATGGGTCCACAACATAACCGGACACTTTCTTACTGACCGGCTCATACACCGTAGAATGTGCGATGATCAACGCAGGAGCCTGATCGTGCATCATCACCTGAGCCTGCTTGTAGTATTCAATACGCTTGTTGTGATCGGCTTCAGCACGAGCGGGCTGGATCAGATCTTCAAACGGCTTGTAGCACCAGCGGGAATAGTTGGAGCCATCTCCCGCAGCAGCACAGCTGAATAGCGTGGCGAAGAAGTTGTCCGGGTCGCCATTGTCCCCGGTCCAGCCCATCATAACGGTCTGGTGCTCGCCCGCTTTCGCCCGCTTGAGATACTCGCCCCACTCGTAGGTGACGATTTTGGCTTTCACCCCAATTTTCGCCCAGTCACTTTGCACCATCTCCGCCATACGACGGGCATTTGGGTTATAAGGACGCTGTACCGGCATTGCCCACAGATCGATAGTGAAACCGTCAGCCATGCCTGCGTCTTTCAACAGCGCTTTCGCCTTCTCAGTGTCGTATGGGTAGTCCTGTACCGCGTCGTTGTAGCTCCACATGGTTGGCGGGATCAGGTTTTTAGCAGGCTGGCCTGCGCCCTGGTAGACCGCCTCGATGATGGCTTTCTTATTTACCGCCATGATCAACGCCTGGCGCACTTTCACGTTATCCAGCGGTTTTTTCTGGGTATTAAACGCCAGATAGCCCACGTTCAGACCTGGCATCTGCATCAGGTTGATATTTTTATCTTCCTTCATGCGGGCAATATCAGCCGGATTCGGGAATGGCATCACCTGACACTCCCCTTTCTGCAACTTGGCGTAGCGCACCGACGCATCCGGCGTGATGGAGAACACCAGACGATCAATTTTTGGCTTGCTGCCCCAATAGTGGTCGAATGCCTTGTAAAGGATACGGGAGTCTTTCTGGTACTGCAGCAGCTGGAACGGGCCGGTGCCGATCGGGTTCAGATCAAGCTTTTCAGGCGTGCCTGCCTTCAACATGTTGTCAGCGTATTCCGCAGACAATATGGAGGCAAAGTCCATGCCCAGATCGGCGAGGAATGGCGCTTCCGAACGGGTCAGCACAAAGCGTACGGTGTTTTCGTCCACTTTCTCAACTTTTTCGATCAGCTTTGGCATGTCCATGCCTTCAAAGTATTCATAGCTGCCGCCAGACACACTATGATACTTGTTGTTTTTATCCAGCTGACGTTCAAAGGAAAAAACCACGTCATCTGCGTTGAAATCACGGGTAGGTTTGAAATCTTTGGAGGTTTGCCACTTCACGCCTTTACGCAGGTGAAAAGTGTAGATCTTGCCATCGGCGCTGATATCCCACTTTTCCGCCAGACCGGACTGGATCTCGGTGGTGCCGGTTTTAAATTCAACCAGACGGTTGTAGATCGGTACAGAACTGGCGTCATAGGTAGTACCGGAGGTAAACAGCTGCGGGTTAAAACCCTCCGGGGAACCTTCTGAACAATAGACCAGGGTTTTAGCCTGCACGCCAGCGGCAACGGTCAACGCGATCAGGCTCAGTCCGACCTTCAGCATTCCTGTTTTAGTCAGGGAAATACGCATGCTTCTGCTCCAATTATGATGTGATGTTGTGTGCATTTGCGTCGGACATTGTTTTTTTAATGCAGTCCTGACGTCTTGCCTTACGGCTGCTGGAGGGGGTTGAGGTGGGTAAGTGCTGAAGATGAATACCATCAGACAACTCCGCATCCTTCCTCACTGAGGCATCAATTTGTCAACAGTTGCATAGAAGGTCAATACAGCGCTGTGCTATTTACACAGTATGTGAGGAACTGCAGGCAAACATAACAAAAACAAAATCCACTTCTTTGTAGTGTGAAAAGGTCGAAATATTCCACATTACCAGAATCATTGCAGGGTAATTTTTATTTACTCAGCTATTTTAGCTGAAAAAAAATTATTAAAAAAAAACCACCAGCCCGCGTATTTCTAAGAGATACGCTTTGCTTATGGTTGGGTATTCAGACAAATATTCTGCAACAACAGCATAAAAATCAGGCAACATGTCAGAAATAACAGAAACCAAACGCGGCGCGAAACAAGTGGTTGGCTGCGAAGGAAATTGAACCAAATGTTGCATACAGGTCTCCCAGCGAACAAAAGACCTGTTTATGCGGAAAAAAAACCATAGCGGCAGCCATGCAGACAGAACAGCCATCCCCCCTCTCGGTCTGGCGAAGGGCTGTCATTTCAGGATGATAGCGCCGTAAACTCAGCGCCTGCCACCACAGGTGGTGCTATCAGACGTCAGGAGCACCGTAGTTTTTCAAACAGTGCGCGCCCCGGGTAGCCATCCTCTGGCAGCTTTTGCTGTTTCTGATAGGCGCGAATGGCACGAACCGAGCCACTTCCTATATTGCCATCAATATCTCCCTGATAAAGATGCTTTTCCTGCAAAAGCACTTGCAGCGCCTTACGCTCATTCATGGTCAGAGGCTGTTGCTGAAGTGGCCATGATTTATGCAGGGTGACACTGTGCTGATAGCTGTCTGACAGGATGCCCACCGTCATCGCATAAGAAACATCGCTGTTATAACGCATAATCGCCCGGAAGTTTTGCGTCACAAGGAATGCCGGACCGTCTTTACCCGCAGGCAGCAAAACGGAGGCATTTTCAGAAGATAATGCTGCCAGATCGGCCTGTGTGGCGCTGTTGACGCCAAGCGCGCGCCAATTTTCGATTGTTTTTTTAGTATCCAGCCCCGTTAGTGAATAGTCAAAACCGTCAGGCAGATTAACTTCAACGCCCCAGGGAATGCCTTTTTTCCATCCGGCTTCATGCATATAATTCGCCACCGATGCCAGTGTATCGGGATAGGAGGTCCATATATTTGCATGATGATCGCCATCATAATCCGCCGCGTAATGCAGGTAAGAGTCCGGCATAAACTGCGGCATGCCCATTGCGCCAGCCCAGGACCCCAACATTTGTTGCCTGGTGGCATCGCCCTGCTGAAGCATCTGCAAAGCCGCGATTAAGTTCTGTCGGTAAAAGTCACGGCGGTAATTATAATAATCCAGGGTAACCAGCGACCGAATCACCTGTTTATCGCCAGCCTGACGCCCATAAGCACTTTCGACAGACAAGAATGCAAAGAGTAATGACGGCTCCACCTGGTAACGCCGGGCAATATTATTTGATGCCTCGGCATATTGCGTCATTAACGCTTTGCCATTGGTGATATTTTCTGCGGTGGTTCTTTTCTCGATATATTCCCATATCGGGGTTATTTTCTCAGGTTGCTTCTGCGTGGCAGCGATCACCGTATCATCTGGTGTCACTCCCTCAAATGCCTGATTCAGCGTCTTTTCCGTAATACCTTTGGAAAGCGCATATTGGCGGAAATTATTCTGCCACTGATCAAAGCTTTCAGCAGGACTCAGTGGTTGTGCAACTGTCCCGGTAATATTATGAGATTTCAGCAGGGCATCGGTATCTTTACAGGTGCCAGCTGGTGCATACTTTGCACACGAACTGAGTAACGAAAGAGAAACAAGGAGATAAAGACACTTTGGTCTGAAATTATTTTTCGACATAAGCATAAATAACCATCTTACCTGTTGTATTGATAAAATAAGAAAAAATACTTTCACCTGTTTCTTATTAAACTGATATAAGATTAATCATAAAATCAGAAACGTAATTTAATTTTTAGATTAATGCAAGCGCCGTTGCTGACCGGCAAACACGGTCATCAGCATTTTACGAATTTTTCCATTCCGACAGGCGACTAAACGGTAAAAATTAAGACGACATTCTTATTTAAAGAATAACTCTACCCTGCCACGAAACTAAATCTACTATAATTATAGTATTGCGGTAAAAAATTCTTTTCCCACCCCCTGTCAGCCAGATGATAATAGCAAAAAAAATAAAAAAACAATAAATATAACAAACAGCATAATATGCTATTAAGACTGGCATTGTTTATTTATCAGCTCTGCTTGAGCCATTAACGGCGGCCGTTTCAATCGGTCGTTCTGCTTTCAGATATCAGGTGCATGAAAAAAGTCAGAGAAAATGAATGCGACCTGAGACCATCACTTAGCTACTGCTCTCTTCCCTCGCCCTTGTTTACTGCGCTTTCTTATCATATGACAGGCGCAGGTCACCACAGCGACATACGCCTTTCTGTTTAGCCGATATTTTCCCCGCTAATCGCCGAATGACCTTCTCATGACACCCGAAGTGAAACCCCGATGCCCGCGCGGAGCGCGGTTGATTTGTTTCCACAGCGCGCCGCCCAACGAACCGCGCAATTCTGCCGAACGCGGCTGCGTGGAGAAAAAAGTACTGCGGTTAAACAGATCCTGTAGCAGATCGGTCATACGCGACGCCATTCCATCCGGCGCCGCATTATTGGGCAAATTCAGACTTTTAAGCAGTTGTACGCGACGTCAGTTACCCGGTGTGGTGACCTGCTGACGAAAGGTGGCGACCACGTCGTCGAAGGCTTCAGACTGACTCCACGACGACAGCCCCAACCGGGACAGCCCACGTAATCCTGATTGCTTCTGCCTGCTTTCCGCCTGCTCCAGCTCAGCAACGCTGTCAGTCCGCAGCAGGGTGTCATATTCGGCAAGACCGTTAAGCAGGCAGGCCCGTTCGGGCACGAGGAGAGTTTGCCTTGCGCATCATCTGCGGGTAACTGCACCCCGGATGCCTTCAGCTTTTGCTGACTTCACACAACTGGGTCAGCAGTTCGGCTTCACGCCCGCTTAATGTTTTCGGATTATCGGCAGCGGCACGAGCAAGCGATGAAAGCGCACGGTCAACATCCGGCAGTACATCATTGCCAGCCCGTGAGGTTGCCCGACAGATATTTGAGGTGAAATGTCGCCACATTTCGGCCAGGTGGTAGCTAAAGTTCGAGGCAGTGGATTCAACGCCGGGTGTGTTGCGCGTGGAAAAATCCGCGGCGATAACACCTTCGTGGTAACCAATCTTACGTAACTCGCGCAGCAGCGAAGCTAACTCCTCCTCACGCATGGTAATCAGATGTTCACCCTGAGTCGCCGATAGCCCGGCACGTTGATGCTGGCCTGGATACGTTGGCTGACGTCCCTTTGCCCTGTACATATCTCATGGCACCCGCCTCTGCTTTCTCTTCGAGAGTCATGAGAAGGTCTTCTCGTCAGGTTGTCCCCCGTAGAGGCCAGTGTTTGCTGATAGCGATACAGCAGCGGCAGGGTACGAATGCGTCAGGCGAAGGCACACACCGTTATACTACCTCTGTTGCAGGTTAACTCAGGTGGACAAGTCTGCGAGCATCCGGGGTGTATCAGAAAGCATTCACATTAATGTGAGACGGCCCGGGAAAGCGTATTAATGATCACCACCCCGGCAATGATAAACACCAGCCCGATTATCGCGGGTAAATCCAGCCGCTGCCCATGCCATAACCAGGCAACAAGCGATATCAGCACAACCCCGACGCCAGACCAAATAGCATAGGCAAGGCCAGTAGGTATCTGCTGTAGCGTAAGCGAAAGGCAGTAAAATGCCACCATATAACAAAGTATCGTGCCGACACTGGGCCAGAATCGGGTAAAGCTTTCCGCTGATTTCAGCAGTGTGGTACCAATCACTTCTGCCACGATGGCGATAAAAAGCGGAAAATAGATGCCTGGCATAATGTTCATTCTCCTGTCATTAACCGCCTGCTCAGGCTGGCTATTGATTGGGTTGGCGAAATCCTCAGGATGGCCTGTCACCAACAACCAATCGGTGAAAACGTATCGGGCATAACCTGGGGGATAAAACTGACGGCCTGTCGCCTCAGCATGAAGCAGGCAGATCATCCCTGTAACTAAATTAAATTTATTGATCACGCGCATGAATTAAATCTCTTTCCGCACAGTCAACCGAAGCAAGTGCTGACCGCCATCAGGAAAGTGACCTTCTGAACAATAATAGTAATGCATCATGAACAACGATGAGCGAAAGCAAAAAATTTCATCAACCGCTTATTTATTAAGGATAATATTACACCAGTTGCCATCATCACCCGGTCTGAACTCCCTGATGCTCAGTGGGTCATCGACCGCTGACAGCGGTCTGTACGTCAGCGCACCGGCCCATATAAACGCTGTACTCATAAGGTAACATTGCCCACATTTCTTTAGATTTCCTGACGATTTATGTAAATTCAATTGATAATGATTATCATTCATTTACAATTAATTTCTCTTCATGGAAACGTAAAGGAATAGGAAGAAGATGAACAACCAGCAAAAGATGATACGTGCGCTGTCTGGCAAACGAATTGCCAGAGGATTAGCAGGATTGATGCTTGGTCTGATAAGTTTTGCGACACCGGCGGTCACCGTGACGGATGTCGCCGGTCGGACCGTGACGGTGCCGGATAATGTTCAACGTATCCTGCTGGGTGAAGGCCGATTGTTCTACGCCATTTCCCTGCTGGAAGGTCAGAAACCGCTGGACCGGATTGTCGGCTGGCAAGGGGATTTCCGCATGTTCGATGCGCAAACCTACGCTATTTATCAGGCCAAATTTCCGCAAATCGATAATATCCCGCTGATTGGTAAAGGCAGCGCCGACAGTATCAGCCCGGAAAAAGTGCTGACGCTGAATCCACAGCTGGCTGTTTTTGGTTTATCAGGGCACGGTCCAGGCAAAAACAGTGAGCTGGTCAATCAGTTACAGAAAGCGGGCGTACCGGTAGTATTTGTTGATTTCCGTACTTCCCCACTAAAAAACACCCTGCCAAGCATGGAACTGCTGGGAAAAGTCCTTAACCGCGAGCAGCAGGCACAGGACTATATCCGCTTCTGGCAGGAGCAAATTAAACGCGTCACCGACGTTACCAAAAACATTCCTGAACAGGATAAGCTAAAAGTCTTTATCGAATTACGCGCCACAACCACGGTCGAGTGCTGCCATTCGGCCGGTAACGGCAACATGGGTGACTTTATCGAACTGGCGGGTGGCGTCAATATCGCCAGGCCGCTGCTGCCGGGGCCGCTGGGGCTGGTGAATCTTGAAAAAGTCATTGCCGAGCAGCCCGATATCTATCTGCTCAGCGGCGGCAGCAAGCCGCCGAAAGCAGGCGACCCGGCACCGTCCGGGCTGGTGCTCGGCGCTCAGACCACGCCGGAACAGGCACGCGCCAGCCTCACTCCCCTGCTGGCGCGTAAAGGCATCAAGACGCTTGATGCCATCAAAAATGGCCGCACCGTTGGCATCTGGCATAACTTCTACAATTCGCCGTATAACGTGCTGGCCGTACAGGTTTTTGCCCGGTCGTTCTACCCACAGCAGTTTGCCGATCTCGATCCACAGCAAACGCAGCAACAGCTCTATAAACAGTTTCTCGCCATCGAACCGAGCGGCACTTACTGGACAGAGTAAAGGACATCGCCCCGTGCTGACGGGGTTTTATCTCAAGGAGAGAAGACATGATTCGCGTTAAATTCACACCAACAGTCAGAGCCGGGCTGCTCGCACCGCTTATCTGTGCCACCTGCCCGGTCATGGCGGAAGAAGCCGCCAGCAGCGTCGACGAAAAAACAGAACAGATGGTGGTCACCGCGTCTGCCGTCGAACAAAATCTTAAAGATGCCCCTGCCAGTATCAGCGTCATCACCAGGGAAGACCTGCAAAAGAAACCGGTACAAAACCTCAAAGCGGTGCTGAAGGATGTGCCGGGCGTGCAGATCACCAATGAAAGTGACAACCGTCAGGGCGTCAGTATCCGTGGGCTGGGCAGCGGCTATACGCTGATTCTGGTCGATGGTAAACGCGTCAGTTCACGCAACGCCGTCTTTCGGCATAACGATTTCGATTTAAGCTGGATCCCGGCTGAATCTATCGAGCGTATTGAAGTGGTACGCGGGCCGATGTCATCGTTGTATGGCTCCGATGCGCTTGGCGGGGTGGTCAATATTATTACCCGTAAGGTGGGAAGCGCGTGGCATGGCACACTGAGTGCCGATACCACCATTCAGGAACACCGCGATCGGGGCGACAGTGGCAACGGTAATTTCTTCGCCAGCGGGCCGCTGCTGGATGATTTACTGGCGGTCAAAGTCTACGGAGCATTGGGCAAACGCGAGAAGGACCAGGCAAGTTCAGCCAGTGGCAGCAGCGGCACCCCCCGTATAGAAGGCTACACGTCCCGCAATGCCAATGTTGAATTCTCTCTGACACCGGACGAGGATCAGGACATCACTTTTGGCTATGGCCTTGACCGTCAGGATCGCGATTCCGACTCGCTGAATAAAAACCGCCTTGAACGTGAAAGCTATTCACTTGGTCATAGTGGCCGCTGGGGGTTGGCGAATACTGACCTGCGTTTTTACGGTGAAAATATCCAAAACAAAAACAGCGACACCATCACCTCGAAAAACAACGCTCTCGACGGCAAAGTGGTCATCCCGCTGGGCGATTACAATCAGTTGCTGACGTTCGGTGGTGAATACCGTAACAACAAACTGGATGACAGCGTCAACATGAAAAATAGCGGCAGCACCCAGGCTAATCAGTACGCCCTGTTTTTGGAGGACGAGTGGCGAATCATTGAGAGCCTTGCGCTGACCGGCGGTGTACGCATGGACGATCACGAAAACTACGGTATTAACTGGAGTCCGCGGGCCTATCTGGTCTGGAATGCCACCGACAGTGTGACGCTGAAAGGTGGCTGGGCATCAGCCTTTAAGGCACCGTCGCTGTTACAACTCAGCCCGGACTGGCAGAGTAAATCCTGCCGGGGCAGTTGTTCTGTTATCGGTAGCAAAGACCTGAAAGCGGAAACCAGTCAAAGTGTTGAATTTGGCCTGTATTACGCCGGGCAGGAAGGCCTGCTGAAAGAGGTGACCGCCAGTTCGACGGTCTTCCAGAACGACATCGACGACATGATCACCGTGATCCGTACCACTAACCGTGCGCTGGCAACAACCTACCAGAACTTTGTCGGGTTCGATGCCAGCGGTAATCCGATATTCCGCTATTACAACGTCAATAAAGCGCGGGTCCGTGGGCTGGAGACGGAAATCGGCTTACCGCTTTCCGGGAACCTGAAACTTAAGCTGAACCACACCTATAATGATGCCCGCGATCTGAGTAACGGTGGCAATAAACCCCTTTCAGAACTGCCATTCCATACCAGCAACGCCTCACTCGACTGGAAGCCACTGACGGACTGGAGCTTTTATCTTTCCGCCAACTATAAAGGCAAAAGCCGCACCGTCACCGACGGTAACGAGACGCCCGGCGGCTATACCCTCTGGAACACCGGCGGTTCATATCAGCTCAGCAAAGCTGTGAAACTGCGTGCCGGTATACTCAACCTGACGGATAAAGATCTGAACCGCGATGATTACAGTTATAACGAAGACGGCCGGAGATATTTCGCCGCCGTGGATTACAATTTCTGAGGTGATGACGCTGACGGAAAGCATCGGATAGGACCGGTTCACAGAAAAAACCCCGTTCCTGCTACAGAACGGGGGTCAGCGCCCGGCTGGAACCCGTCAGGCTTTAGCAGGCGCTGCCTGTGACGCCCTGGCAGGATCGGCACACCAGTTATTGGCGTCGTTGATGCCCCCATTGGGAGAAGTAAAGCCCAGACAGCCCATAATGCTGTCGAACAGTTCATCGTGGCGATGGACCTTACCCTCGCGCTGTTGCACCTTCAGACGCTCAAAAGCTGCCTGATTGTCTGGATCGGCCAGGTATTTATCTGACGCCCAGACGATAAGTGGCACCCTGAACTGCTCCGGCGGTGCCATATTACGCGGCGTGCCGTGTAAGTGCATATTCTCATCAATGGACTCACCATGATCGGCCGCGTAAAAAACGATCGCTTTTTTATCACGTAAACGATCAAAAACGCTGTCCAGCACGGTGTCGGTATATAAAACCGAGTTGTCAAAGGCATTGATTAGCATCGCCTTACTGCATGTCTCATCAACGCCCATGCATTCCGGCTGGTAGCGGGCATATTCACGCGGGTAGCGCTGAGAATAAAGATAGTGCGAACCTTTGGTATGCAGCACCACCAGGTGCTTACCCTGTGGATGACGACCAAGTGACTTTTCTAACTCCGGGATCAACAGCATATCATCCACCGATTTTCCCTGGTTCTGCTGCTCTGAGCCAATTTGCTCACGGAAGGCGTAATTATCGGTATTGGTGTTGTTGTAGAACCACACTTCACTCTGCATGGCAAAGAGCTCTGAACTGAAGCCCAGCGCTTTCAGCACCGCAAAAACATTTTGCTCTTTTAAGGTTCTTCCCGGCCCCTCATCGGTACCGCCTTTACGCACAAACATGCAGCGCAGCGAGAGCTTGGTGGCGGTATCACAGGATTCGCCACGGAAGGCCACCAGGTTCTTCTCTTTTGCAAGCTTTGGCGTGGTGTCGCGGCTGTATCCCAGAAGACCCATATGATCCCAGCGGGTGGTTTCGCCAATCACAAAAACCACATAGGTATCGTTGAGGCCCGCCGGGGCGAGATAAGTGAAATGTTTCGCCGGGTCAAACAGCGCTTTTCTGCCTATCTGTTCATTAACGCTGGTATAGGCAAACAGCCCCAGCGCTGAGAGCCAGTTAGAGGGCAGATAAGAATGCGCCACCACCCCCCCGTAGCTGGGTAAATCAATATTGGTTTGTCGTTCTGCCATGTTCTGCTGCTGGTCAAAATAGCGAACAGGCAACCAGACCAGCGCCACGGCCAGCAGCAAAAACGACAGGGGTCGCAGGCGTTGCCCTGGCGTTTTCAACTGTTCAATCAGCGTCAGCCGTAAATTATTACGCCAGATCAACAGGAGCGGCATCAGACTAACCAGTACCATCCACAGCATAAAATGGGTGCCAACCACTTCTTTCGACAGATCGGTATCCGTGGTCATCACCGAAGCAATAATGCCGTAGCCAATCACCACGTTAAAAAAACACATGTAATAGCTGGCAGCAACGGAAACCAGTAGCAGGATTGTCGCAGCAATGCGCCAGAAAATTTTCCCCCCCAGCGACAGCAAGCGCAACAGGAAGAAGGTCAGCAGTACAACCGCCACCACTTCTGTCGGAGCAGAAAGCCACTTTAACGCGCTGGGAGGAGTGACAAGGGAGTCAAAACGACGATAAAACACCGGGATATTGAGGAATATACCGATATAAAATGCCAGCAGAAATGACAGCTTCTGCTGGCTCAGTGACTTTATATAATTCATGCAACCTTTTCCCGGTGTAACTTAAACGATTTCCAGAAAAACCTGAGCGTTTATCAGACACTCCTGTTAAGTCTGCGTTCGAATCAACGGCGTTTTTTCAGCCGCGAGTGAATATTCAGGAAGATGCCGAGAACCGGAGAAAACCTTTCTCAACAGGCCACATAGTTAACCATATTAACGGAAATTAATCCGCTTAATCGTGTAATCAGTGCCAGCTGAGGATGTCATTGGGTGAGATACGCAGGGCAGCGAACGCTGCCCTGGTGAGGGCTTACTGTCAGTTAATGATATTCAGCGTCACATCAATATTGTTACGGGTAGCGTTGGAGTAAGGGCAAACGATATGGGCTGCATCAACCAGTTTTTTCGCTTCCGCTGCATCCATTCCTTCCAGATGAATATTCAGCTTCGCTTCAATACCAAAACCGGTTGGCAGTGGACCAATTCCCACTTCACCTTCAATATAGGCATCTTTTGGCATGGTAATTTTGTCGCGGTTAGCCACAAACTTCATCGCACCGAGGAAGCAGGCAGAATATCCGGCGGCGAACAACTGCTCCGGGTTGGTAACATCACCACCCGCACCCCCCATCTCTTTCGGCACGCCCAGCTTTACATCCAGCACGCCGTCAGAAGAGGTGGCGCGACCATCACGACCACCGGTCGCTTTTGCTTTTGCCTGATAAACAACTTTTTCTAAAGACATGGTAAGGCTCCTTCAGTCTTACTTGGTTTACGCGATTAAATCGTGTGCGATTTATATTAACTCAGTTTAAGTATAGAACTTTGTTCAACAATCTGCCGTCGGTTAGCCGTTAAGATGGTCGCGAAGCGTTTCAAGCTGCTGCCTGAGCAATTGCAACGTCGCCACATCGCTGGCGGCAGCACAGGTGACCGCTTCCGGGATACCCGTGGCCTTACTGCGTAACCGCTGGCCCTGCTCCGTGAGGGTCAAAACGACTTGCCGCTCATCTTTTCGGGAACGCTGGCGGTGAAGTAACCCCGCACTCTCCAGCCTTTTCAGCAACGGCGTCAGCGTGGCCGAATCCAGAAAAAGACGATCGCCAATCTGCGAGACCGTAACGTCATCACGTTCCCACAACACCAGCATCACGAGGTATTGTGGGTAGGTAATGTCCAACTGGCTCAATAGCTGCCGGTAGAGTTTATGCAGCGCCAGATTGGCGGAATAAAGCGCAAAGCAAAACTGTTGATCGAGCAACAGTGGCGCATCTTGTGCTTCTTTGTCATCTTTATCTGTAGTCATGCGTCAAAATATAAATAGCTCACTATATAATAGCAAGAAATTTATTCTGGAGGGAAAGGTGATGCATTCACTGGAAGATCGTGCCCGACGCTATGCTACTAAAGCGCACGCTGAGGCAGGCCAGCGTCGCAGGTACACCGACGAACCCTATATTGTGCACCCGGAGGCCGTGGTTGAACTGGTCAGAAGCGTGCCACACAGTGAGGCGATGCTTGCCGCCGCCTGGCTGCACGATACGGTGGAGGATACGCCAGGCACGCTCGGTGATATCCGTGCTCACTTTGGCGATGAGGTGGCAAATCTGGTCGGAATGCTGACGGATAATCATCTGCCAGAAATTAAAAACCGCGCCGCGCGCAAGGTTGAGCATTTTCGCCATACCGCGCTGGCCTCTGCTGAAGCACAGACCATCAAACTGGCGGATATTATCGACAACACCCGCTCGATTATTCAGTTTGATGCCGAATTTGCCCGCGTTTATCTGGTTGAAAAGCGTGTGCAGGTTTCCCTGCTCACCGATGGCGATGCCGGCCTGTGGCAGCAGGCGTCCACCATTATCGAAAAGGGCATTACTCAGCTAACGCAAGCCCCTTACCATATTTCCGCAGACTGGTTTACGCGCCAGCAGCAAAGATATGCGCTGGCTGACTAAGCCGCTCACGCACAAAAACCCGGCGTAACAACCGGGTTTCCAGCAGGCGGCGGTTAAAAACGTCCGCTAATGACATCCTTCTCGCCCTGAAGGACGGGGTTTTACAGCGAACCCAATACACCAACGCAGGGTTTATCAGGATTGCTTGTAAAAAATATCGCCGGACTCAGCCCTGATGATTTTGCCATCGGCCTGACTGAACAACACATAGTTGCCCCCCATATAGGTCCAGCTGGTGCCTTCGTCAGGTTTCGGCAGGTTACGGGTTTTCCAGTCAACGATTTCATACTTTTTAGTACGGTAGCGATCGGGTATCACGCTGCCGATAGTGAAATGCTGGAAGTCAGCATAAAAAGATTTAATTTCGTAAGGATTAGCCGGATCGGGGCGCTCCTGAGCGTCGCTGTCGGGATTCTGCATAGCCTGTGCCTGCGCGCCTGTTGACGAGCCTTTAGGGGTATCAGGATTGGTTGCCTCCGGGTTGCCGCCACTCTGATCGTCTGCCACCGCCGCAGGAGATGTGGCCACGGGCTGAGCCTGCTCACCTTCAGCACTGGCGATAAGTGGTACCGCGCCCATCAGCATGGCGGTGATCAAAACATACTTCGACTTGCTCATAGTTTCTCCAAATTGCACAGTGCCTTCCCGAAGGCGTATTCGCTGAATTCTACAAAATAATACGCTAAGTTTTTACTTTTTTGCTCACCAAAACACCGGAGGCGACATTGGCAGAACATTCCGCTGTAGAAGATAAAGCGTTCAGGGCCGAAAGAAACGCAAAAATTGTAAAGAAAGGCAGAATAAGCCTGAAATGACGCGTTGTCAGCGAATGCTGTGTGCGGGGCATCTTCTGGCAGCAGTACATACGCCACCGCCACAGATACCCGGCCCCTTTTTGCAGGAAGCAAGGGGCAAGGCTACCGTGGGATATGCCAGCGGCTCTGCAGATATTTTACTGCCTGTTCCGTCTGCGGTTGGTTTAAGTAAGCCTGCCGGAACAGTATCGCGCCAGAGACATCCGGCAGGCTGTCATTGACATCCAACTGCCTTTTCAGTTCAGGAACGCCTCCTGCAATACTCCAGTCTGGCTCTATGTCTGAGGGCGTACCCACTTTGTATAACGCGATGCCGATATATAAACGGGTATCCGTATTTCTCACCACATCCGACCACCATTTTGCCAGTATGTCATACCTGACAATTTTACGTCCGAGCGGCCAGTATAACTGCGGTGCGATATAGTCCAGCAAGCCCAGTTTCACCCACTGCCGGGTATCAGCGTAAGCGGTATCATAAGCAGGTCCCCCCCCCAGGGTATCCGACCCCAGCGGGTCATCCACCTTGTTTCGCCACACGCCCGCCGGACTGATACCTAATTCGACATGCGGTTTCAGTGCCCTGACTGCCCCGGAAACCTGCCTGACCATCAGCAAAGTATTGTTCCTTCGCCAGCTAGCCTTATCGGGAAAACCTTTGCCGTACTGCTGCCAGGTGGACCAATCCTGCAAAGGAGACAGTGGCGTTTCGTAGTAGAAATAATCGTCAAACTGGATCCCGTCAACAGGGTAATTTTTTACAATCTCAGTGACCACGTTGGTGATCCAGTTACGCACTTCGGGGATGCCGGGATCAAGTACAAAGCGCTCGCTGGCGGTACGTATCCACTCAGGATGAAGCGCATAGACACTGGACGGCGAAGTATGCAACGTATTCTTCAGGGCGGCTGCGCTTTCCGGGTGATTATTGAGTGACACGCGGTAGGGATTAAGCCAGGCGTGTACTTTAATCCCTCTTTTGTGGGCCTCGCTCAGCATCAGGGCCAGCGGATCATAGCCTGGGTCTTTGCCAATAACGCCGGTTAGCACGGCTGACCACGGCAGGATAGCGGAATGCCAGAGTGCAGTGCCATCCGGCTTCACCTGGAAAAATACGGTGTTAATACCGGTTTTAACCATCTTATCCAGTGCGTCAGTCAGCGCCTGTTTCTGCATCGCGATCCTGGCATTATCCGTTGCCGCGTTCAGGGACGCCGCCGGCGGCCAATCCAGTCCGGCAACCGTAGCAAGCCAGACTCCTCGCATGGGTTGTGGCGTTGAGACAGGCTGTACCGATTCAGGCAGTTGCACAGGTTTGGCTGGCTCAGGCGCCGATGAGCAACAGACCAGCGTCAGTAAACTCACCGTCAGCACCACCCGACGTAGTATTTTTGCCGTGGGCAATATTCGTCTCCTTTTTTTGCACGCTGCTCAGGTTGAGCGATATTTCTCGATCAGGGCACAAACAATAGCTTCAGTTTCCGCGTCAGCATTGCCGCTGATATCTGTCGGCCTGAAGTGCATCTGGAACGCAGTGATGTTTTTGCGCGTTTCCTCATCCAGCATGCCATTTTGCGGAATCTGGTCATAGCCATACTGTTTCAGTAGTGCCTGAAGGTTTTTAACATCCACGGGCGCGTATCCATCACGATCCGCCAGATAACGGGCGACAACATCCCGATCGGGCCATGCCCCAACGCCGATTGCTGCCAGTCGTTCCCAGGGAAAGAGTTTACCGGGGTCCTGTTTTCTGAGCGGGGCAATATCAGCATGTCCGACCACATTATCTGGCGTGATCTGATAGCGGTGAACGATATCTTTCGTCAACGCGGCAATTGCAGCAATCTGTTTTTCACTGAAAGGATACCAGGTACGCCGACCATCCAAATCATCCGTAAAGCCACGATTAACGATTTCGATACCAATCGAACTGTCGTTGAAATTACTCCTGCCATTCCAGTTGCTGACGCCAGCATGCCAGGCACGTTTATTTTCATCAACCAGTTGCAGAATCACAGGTTTGCCATTTTTAAATGTCGGGTCGTTCTGGATAAGATAATGCGCACTGACGTTCTCTTGCGTCAGTACGTTCAGAGAATGCTCATTATCCAGCGCTGTATAGTGCATTACCAGAAAACGCACCCTTTCATTCTGACCCACTGCTTTGGCAGCATGGCTGGCAAAATAACCGTCACGTTCCTCGATTATTGCTGGCTGTGTGGCACATCCGGTTAGCATTACTGCCAACACAGCCATCGCAATCGCCTTTCTCATGTTATTAATTTGTAATAAAGAAATGGATTGCCGCATAAAAACTCCCTTTATTTTTCCGAAAAGACCTTTTTGAACTAATTAATTTTGCAACGTCATCATATTTTATCCCTGCTTAATATTAAAAAATAACCCCCTTTATATATAAAATTTAAAAACAAAGTCACTTTTTTATTTCAGAGAAAACGCCATCAAAAACAGTAACAGCCCGTAAAAGATAAAATAAAAAACAGAAGAAAACCACAATAACAATGCAACCTAAAAGCCCCCCAGGATTAAATAAGTGTTAATTTATACTGACCACATATAATCGCACTAATCATAATAATTCCCCTGACGCATTCAGTTCTTTATATCCCAACTAAATAAGTGTTCCGAATAGTAAATCACATTGAGGGAACTCAGCCCGGATTGCGCGAATCTTTTCAATCGCCAAACCAAAACTAATCACCAACCGGACTGAGCAATGCCGATCATAGCACCCATACCCCGCAGTGAACGACGCCTTATGCAGAAAACGGTTCATAAAACCCGCGATAAAAACCACGCACGCAGGATGATTGCCATGCTGATACTCCCAGCGATGTCGCCAGGACGCTCTGCAGCGCACGTTCATCCGTCGGGCGATGGATTAACTGGTTCACACTTTACGGGCCGGAAGGTCTTAACTCGCGCTCACCAGGGCATGTGCGCCGCTGGCCATTTGGATCCACACCGGGACAAGAAAATGGCGGCAATCAATGTGGCACTCGCCAATTATTGTGCGGAGCATCCGGTATTTTATGAGGACGAGATGGACATCCACCTGTTCCCCAAAATCGGTGCAGACTGGCAGAGCCGTGGTCAGCAAAAGCGGGTGGTAACGCCCGGACAGAATGAAAAACATTACCTTGCCGGAGCGCTTCATACCGGTACTGGCCGGGTCAGCTATGTGGGCAGCAGCTGTAAAAGATCAGCACTGTTTATCAGCCTGCTGAAGCACCTGAAAACCACATACCGACGGGCAAAAACCATCACGCTGATGGTGGATAACTACATTATCCATAAGAGCGGAGAAACGCATCGCTGGCTGAAAGCGAATCCGAAATTTACGGTCGGTTTATTCGCCGTGGGTCAATTATATTGAACGATTGTGGCTGGCGTTACATGAACCCATAACCCGTAATCATCAGTGCCGCTCAATGTGGCAGTTGCAGGGCAAAATAGGCCACTTTATGAAAACAGCCTGTCCCTTTCCGGGAGGAAAGCATGGTCTGGCAAAAGTGTAGCGATATCAGGATCGCTTATTTAGGTATTTCCTGCCCCAGTATCAGGGAAAAGTATCACTACCATTAAGACAGCGCGTTATTGCCTGTGCGGATCGCACTGTGCCAGCGTCAGCTGATTATCAGTACCTCGGAAGTGTACTGGTCCCTCAGTGACAACAGCATGTCCCATTTTGACCTTATCGCGCTTTCGTTTCGCTGGCATCATGGCCTTACCCCCAGCGTTCAGGAGCCAGTAAATGCCATCAACGATACTTTTAGTGATTGACGCACAGCAATCCTTTTACCATCGTGGTTACCAGCAAGCCGCTGAAACACCAGCATTCGAACGCAGTTTAAGCGCACTGGTTGCTGGCTGTCAGAGGTGCCGTATCCCGGTGGTGGATGTGTTTCATGTGGAAGACCAGGGGCCGTTTTCACTGGCATCAGGATGGGTACAGCGATTGCCTTTTCTCACTCATCAGCCAGCAAAAACGGTCTACAAACGCGTCCATAATGCACTGACGGAATCAGGTCTGGAGCCGTGGTTACGCGAACAGCAGGTAAAACACCTGATTATCAGTGGACTGCGCACCGAACAGTGTTGTGAAACCACGGCACGGGTGGCGTCCGATCTGGGCTATAAGGTGACCTTTGTCACCGAAGCAACCCTGACGTTCCCCATTACGCACAATCATCTGACGCTGAGTATCAACGACCTGCGTCACCGTACTGAAAGTGTGCTGATTAATCGCTTTGCCGAAATCCGTCACGTTGACGAATGCCTGAAGGAGCTTGCCTGAGATGAAAACGCCAGTATGGTTTGTCACACTGCCCGGCGTAATGACGCTGGATCTTACCGGACCAGCAGAAACCCTGAAGCTGGCGGGCGATACCTTTTCACTGCGCTATATCGGCCCGGACGAAAAGGTGATGACCTCAACCGATATGATGATCGGCGGTATTGAGCCACTGCCGGAAAATTTGCCTGACGGCAGCCTGCTGGTGATCCCCGGCGTGTTTGATTCCAGCATCTGGTTTGACACGCCGCAGGCCGTGTTGGCCCGACACTGGCTGATGCGAATGCAACCCGCCATTCACGCCAGGCAGATAACCTTACTGTGCATCTGCTCCGGCTCTGTACTGGCCGCGCAAAGTGGCCTGCTGCACGGCATTCAGTGCACCACCCATCACGACGTGCTTCCCCGACTCAGCGCCGCAGAACCCACGGCGATAGTGAAGGAAAACCGGATATTTGTTGAAGATCGTGGAATATGGACCAGTGCCGGGATCACCACCGGCATCGACCTGTGCCTGCATCTGATCAACCGCCTGTGTGGCGCACAGATGGCGCTCAATGTGGCAAAAGAAATGGTGGTCTGGTTTCGTCGCTCTGGCGAAGATCCTCAGCTGTCACCGTGGCTACGCTACCGTGACCACCTGCATCCTGCCATCCATCGTGCTCAGGATCTGCTGATTGAACAGCCGGAACTGGGCTGGCAGTTAACTGAACTGGCGGCGCGGGTACATGTCAGCACCCGCCATCTGGCGCGTTTATTCCGGGTGCATCTGGGCATCAGCGTCCGGGAGTATCATCAACAGCTCAGGCTGGCGATAGCCCAGCAGGGATTACAGCAGGGCGAAAGCACAGAAAAAGCCGCCCTGGCAGCCGGATTTTCCTCTGCCCGTCAGCTGCGTCGTGCGCTGGAGCGCTGGCCAAACACGGCAACATCATCAGACACTCAGCTCACATAACGGCCGCTATCCAGCCGTCTTAGCCCGACAGCCAGTAACAAACTTCCCAGCAAGGTGAGGGTAAACACCAGCGGAATATCCAGCCACGGGCGGGTGGTGTTATCCAGATGGTGGGTTCGTATAAAGTGAATAAACAGCGCATGAAAGCCATAAATGGGCAGCGAATAGCGGGAAACCGTGGCCAACACCGGTAAAGAGCGCTGATTGAACATATTTTTAAACAGAACCAGCAGGCTGATGGCGGCAACAAATACCGTTGGGCCACAATAAACATACCATGTATCGGCAAATGCACCGTTTACGGCCATTTGCCTGCGGGTGCCCACGGCGATTACCACGACGCAGGCCATAAAGACTCCCCCCGCCAGCCAACTCAGGCTTCGTCTGTTGGTGTCCATGATACCAATGGCCCGACCAAACAGCGCATAAAGCACGTAATAGAAACTGTCACCGCTGAGCCAGAGATTCAGCGGCAGCCAGTGAAATGAACCAACCGACTGGTCAACGGTGTTGGGGTTGGCCAGCACCGCCAGGAAAAGCGTCACCACGGCCAGATAGCGTGCCCCCACGGGTTTGACCTGAATCAGTGGAGAAAGCAGGTAAATAATGATGATGGCGAAGAAAAACCACAGGTGGTAGAACACCGGCTTTTGCAGCAAATAGCGTAAAGACAGCCCGGCGTTAATGGGCGTCAGCCAGTGGATATACGCCAGGGCAACCGCACTGTAAAACAACAGACAGAGTATAATGCGCAAAAAATGACGCCGCTGGGCGCTTCGCTCACCAAAAAACAGATAGCCGGAAATCATAAAGAAGACAGGCACACAGACGCGCGACGCGGAATTCAGCAGGTTCGACAGACCCCAGCTGTGTTCTCCGATCAGCGTGCCGCGAGTCACGTACCAGGTGGTGGTATGGATCATAATCACCATCAGGCAGGCCACCCCACGCAAATTATCTATCCAGGCAATCTTATCCTTCATTACGTTTCCAGTGCGTTATCCCGATAGCTATGAGGGTAGCTTTTCGGAAAATATTCAACAACATCGGGTCACAGAAATTCGAAAAGATAACCATGACGGAAGAGATGCCAACTTAGCATTGACGGCAGGCTGACTATCCGGCGGTCAAAGGGTATACTGACGCCCACTTTTAAAACCGCTTAGCGTGCGAATTCAACATGCAAAAGTTTGATACCAAGACATTTCAGGGACTGATTCTGACCCTACAGGATTACTGGGCACAGCAAGGCTGCACCATTGTGCAACCGCTGGACATGGAAGTGGGTGCAGGAACGTCTCACCCAATGACCTGTCTGCGCGCTCTGGGGCCAGAGCCGATTGCCGCCGCCTACGTGCAACCTTCACGCCGCCCAACGGACGGCCGCTACGGCGAGAACCCGAACCGCCTTCAGCACTATTATCAGTTTCAGGTCATTATCAAGCCATCACCGGACAACCTTCAGGAACTGTACCTTGGCTCCCTGAAAGCGCTGGGGATGGATCCCACTGTCCATGATATCCGCTTTGTGGAAGATAACTGGGAGAACCCAACGCTCGGCGCGTGGGGTCTGGGGTGGGAAGTCTGGCTGAACGGGATGGAAGTGACACAGTTCACCTACTTCCAGCAGGTTGGTGGGCTGGAATGTAAACCCGTTACCGGCGAAATCACCTACGGTCTGGAGCGCCTGGCGATGTATATTCAGGGTGTGGACAGCGTATACGATTTGGTGTGGAGCGACGGCCCGCTGGGCACCACCACCTATGGCGATGTGTTCCACCAGAACGAAGTTGAACAATCCACTTACAATTTCGAATACGCCGATGTCGATTTCCTGTTTACCTGCTTCGAGCAGTACGAGAAAGAGGCGCAAAGCCTGCTGGCCCTGGAGAAACCATTGCCGCTGCCAGCCTACGAACGCATCCTGAAAGCAGGCCACACCTTTAACCTGCTGGACGCACGTAAAGCCATCTCTGTAACCGAGCGTCAGCGCTATATTTTGCGCATTCGCACCCTGACCAAAGCCGTAGCTGAAGCCTACTATGCGTCCCGTGAGGCGCTGGGCTTCCCGATGTGCAATAACAAGAAATAAGAGGCAGCCATGACTGATAAAACTTTTCTGGTGGAAATCGGCACCGAAGAGCTGCCGCCAAAAGCGTTGCGTAACCTTGCCGAATCCTTTGCTGCTAACGTTACCGCCGGGCTGGACGCTTCCGGTCTGAGTCACGGTGAAATAAGCTGGTATGCCGCGCCGCGCCGCCTGGCACTGAAAGTCGCAGACTTAAGCACCGCACAGCCGGATCGTGAAGTGGAAAAACGTGGCCCGGCCATCGCCGCCGCGTTTGATGCCAATGGTGTGGCGACTAAAGCCGCCGAAGGCTGGGCGCGTGGCTGTGGTATCACCGTTGACCAGGCGGAACGCCTGAGTACCGACAAAGGTGAATGGCTGCTGTATCGTGCTCAGGTGAAAGGTGAAAACGCCCGTGAACTGCTGCCCGAGATGATCGCTACAGCGCTGGCGAAGTTGCCGATCCCGAAACTGATGCGCTGGGGCGATTCCGATGTGCAGTTCGTTCGTCCGGTGCATACCGTCACGCTGCTATTGGGTGACGAAAGCATCCCCGCCACAATCCTGGGTGTTGATTCCGCACGCACCCTTCGCGGTCACCGTTTTATGGGCGAGGCGGAATTCACCATCAATGATGCCGATCAATACCCGCAGATCCTGCTGGAGCGCGGCAAAGTTCAGGCGGATTACGAAGTACGTAAAGCACAGATCAAAGCTGGTGTTGAAGCCGCTGCACGACAGATTGGTGGCGTTGCCGATCTCAGCGATGGTCTGCTGGAAGAGGTGACTTCACTGGTGGAATGGCCGGTGGTGCTGACGGCCACGTTTGAAGAAAGATTCCTCGCGGTGCCCGCCGAAGCGCTGGTCTACACCATGAAGGGCGACCAAAAATACTTTCCTGTCTACGACACGACGGGAAAACTGCTGCCAAACTTTATCTTTGTCAGCAATATCGAGTCAAAAGATCCACAGCAGATTATCGCCGGTAATGAGAAAGTGGTGCGTCCGCGTCTGGCAGATGCGGAGTTCTTTTTCAATACCGACCGCAAAAAGCGTCTGGAAGACAACCTGCCGCGCCTCGAAACCGTGCTGTTCCAGAAAGAACTGGGGACGCTGCGTGATAAAACCGATCGCATTCAGTCGCTGGCTGGGTGGATTGCCGGACAGATCGGTGGCGACATCAATCACGCAACCCGCGCGGGCCTGCTTTCCAAGTGCGACCTGATGACCAATATGGTGTTCGAATTCACCGATACCCAGGGCGTGATGGGAATGCACTATGCGCGTCACGACGGTGAAGCAGAAGACGTTGCCGTCGCCCTGAACGAGCAGTACCAGCCACGTTTTGCCGGTGACGATCTGCCTTCCAATCCGGTCGCCTGTGCGCTGGCGATTGCGGACAAGATGGACACCCTGGCAGGGATCTTCGGTATTGGCCAGCATCCGAAAGGCGATAAAGATCCGTTCGCGCTGCGCCGCGCCGCGCTGGGCGTGCTACGCATTATTGTTGAAAAAAATCTGTCACTGGATCTGCAAACGCTGACCGAAGAAGCGGTGCACCTCTATGGCAGTAAGCTGAGCAATACCGGGGTTGTCGATGACGTCATTGACTTTATGCTGGGCCGTTTTCGCACCTGGTATCAGGAAGAGGGTCACAGTGTGGACACCATCCAGGCGGTTCTGGCGCGCCGCCCTACCCGTCCGGCAGATTTCGACGCTCGCATGAAAGCGGTTTCGCACTTCCGCACGCTCGACGCGTCAACCACGCTGGCGGCGGCAAACAAACGTGTCTCCAACATCCTTGCCAAATCCAGTGAACCGCTGAATGAGAGCGTGCAGGCTTCACTGCTGAAGGAGAATGAAGAGATCCAGCTGGCGACTTACGTGTCGGCATTAAGCAGTAAGTTAGCCCCCTGGTTTGCGGAAGGCCGCTATCAGGATGCGCTGATCGAACTGGCGCAGTTGCGTACCGCCGTGGATAACTTCTTTGAGAAAGTGATGGTGAATGCAGAGGAGCGCGAAATACGGATCAATCGTCTGACGCTGCTGGCAAAGCTGCGTGAACTGTTCTTGCAGGTAGCGGATATCTCACTGTTACAGTAAGCAAAATATCTGCTCTCACGCGGACCCTGGTTTAACGGGTGGATGCTTATCCACCCGTTTTTTTACGCTCAAATCCAACCACGTGATAGCACCTTCGCTATAAACCGTCATCGGATAACCATCAAAATTCGTCGTCCCATCGATTTCAGTTCTGTCATTTAATGCAGCAGCTTACGGACCATTTTGAACGACCACCAGGAGAGGCCATCATGGCGAGAACTGTGGGAACTGTGGGAACTGTGGGAACTGTGGGAACTGTGGGAACTGTGGGAACTGTGGGAACTGTGGGAACTGTGGAGACGATAGCAGGCTATCAGCGACAACGGCAGCGAGAAGAAGGAACAAATGCGCCAACGGATCGGTCTTAATAAGGCTGAATTAGCCGGGCGTGGCAACCAGCCATACCCGGACAGACTAACAGATAAAATTACCCGGTGTGGGCGGCTTACTCAAAAAGCGGCACTGGCCGTTAACATCCCAGCAATTCACGGCTAAGGCAAGGATTCGATTGGATCAGCTGTAATAGCTTCTGCGCACTGCGCGAAGGTTTGCTGCGCATGGCTTCCCAACTTTTCACCGAAGAGGCGCTGACGCCACAGGCCCTGGCGAATTCATCAATATCCATACCGGTAATTTCACGGATGCGCTTTGGCTCGGCGATCGACACTTCTGCTTTTAATGCAGGCGTCGCCTGGATAACTTCTCTTGCTAACACAATATGTTCAAGGCTGGACAGCAACTCACCCATTGGATCTGTATGTTCCATATAGCACTCCTCATAAAGTCACGAAATGTGAAAAGCCAGAGGTATGAACCTGAGACTCAGGCTCGTAATACTGACGAACTTCAGCCTGAGAGCTCGCGGAAGAGGCAGTGCAGGGGGGTACGCCAGGAACTTAAGTATTAGATCAAAACAAGTGATTTGCGTCATATTTTTTGACTATTTTTCAACCTTGCTTTCGGGCCAGCGCTTATCTTATTAAAAGCCATACCTTTTGCGGCCGGACCTGCTTAACGGCGGGAAGCATTCCCGCCACCGACACAACGGATGTATCAGCCAGAGAGATAAAATATCCGATGGGCGGCATTCGATGGCATGAATAAAATTCTTCACGCCTCTTGCATCGATTCCCGTATCCTCGCATTGAGAGTTGGACTATTCTTTCAGGCGCGGCACTGACCGCCCATATTGCTCGCACGCTTTTCCATTACAGGAGTTACTTCCGATGACGACAGGCATTTCGCGCGTCTGGACACGTTTTTTCGTGCCGGTTCTCGCACTGTTTTTGGTTTTTCAGCTAACCGGCTGTGACAACAAAGACGCCGATCAACGCAAAGCGTTTATCGATTTTCTGCAAAATACCGTGATGCGAAGCGGTGAACATCTCCCCAGCCTGAGTGAAAGCCAGAAGCAGAATTTTGGCAATTACGTCAAGGACTACGCCATCATCTATGATTTTTCACAGCAGGTGAACCGTGCGGTGGATTCGGGCATAAAGCCCGTGATGGACGAATTAAACGCCATTCGCACCCCCCAGGATTACCTGACCCACCGTGATTCACTGCGCCAGACAAGCGGCTCACTGGGCGTACTGACTCAGCAGATCCAGACGGCGAAAACGCAGGCCGACAGCAGCAAAGCAGCGCTGAAACAGCCGGAAGATCTGAAAACGGTCTATGACAACGTGTTCAACAGAGTGGTGACCCAACCCGCCAACTCACTGCAACCTCTGCTGCCTGCCTTGCAGACGTTGAGTCAGGCGGCTGTCCAAACCGGTGATTTCCTGCAACAGCAGGGAACGCAGGTGACATTTAACGGTCAGACTATCCAGTTCCCCAGCCAACAGCAGGCCGACCAGTACAACGCGCTGATGAGCACCCTGTCGGCTAATGCTCAGGTACTGAACCAGGCGCAGAGCACGCTTCAGGCGGGATTCCAGTAATCCGGCAGGGCCGGAGCAATCCGGTCCCGCCCCTTTCACGGCCGCCAGTTCCCACGCTACCAACGGTTAATCACTGTGGACGATGGTACGCCTGGTCGGTGTTGAAGCTGGCTTAACGAATACACCACGCGTAAGGTATGACCACCACGGATGAAAAAACAAGGAAGGTACCACTATGGACGGACTCCTCTTTCCCTGCACGATATTCAGCACGCAAAAAAGGACAGACGACTACGGCGCTGAAGATATGCGCTGCGGTGATTTAAATGAGCACCAGCTAAAAACGCACTATCATCTGCCGGATATCTCTACCAGAGTTAACCCATACACTTACCAAAATCACCCCTTTCACCCAGCCACACTCTCGCTTTTATGGCTCACGCGGCGAAGGCACGAAGATCACTCGCCGGGAATGTGCCAGGATGTTGTTTGATGAGTTCCGTCATCTTTCACAGGCATTTTCTGTTTATGGTCCTTACAGACATCTGATCAAACAGATGATCACTCATATGCAGAACAATAAGGGCACGCCCTTCACCAGCATGTCTCTGGATGCGGCGTTGAAGGAACATATTTTAAATGACATGAGAGATAGCAGCTTCTTACTAAGGTTGAAAAAAGCTATAAAGACAAATATTGACTGGGATAATAAACTTTTTCTGGTAAAAAATAAGCAAAAATTAATTGATGCTATTCTGTATAGCAAACTACCTAAGTTTAATCGCTTTCAGGATAATTTTAACGGAATGGGTATAACCGTTCATGATACCTGGGCAACACAAGTTACCATTAAAAAAATACAGATTAATAATGACCGCTATCACGCGCTGATTCATTACAAGGTTCAGGATCATTTCGGTCTGGATAGTGATAATATTTTAAACTTAAAATTTAATCAGTTCCGTTTTTTTCGTATCTGGTTTGTTCTGCAACGATACAATCAGTTGGCTTTCAGACCTTTTATGACCAATATGCAAGCCACCGTTGAAATCACCGGAGAACGTAATGAAAAATAAAAAAATCCTTACGACATTATTTATGATCGGTGGCTTTACTTTCAGTTACTTACTTTGGTCTCTAATGCGCCCGGTTGAGATTGTAGCAATCCATCAGCAATTTGATACTTCATCAATACTGGTTAATAATTTCCCTCTTACTGACAGGGGTAAAATAAATTGGTGGCTAAATAATAAAGATATCTTAAAAGAAAAATATAGAATTCCTCAGGCAGACAGTAATGAGAGTTTCACTATGATCTTTTGGAAATTTGGCGAAGGCTATAAAGAAGAGGGAAAATATGACCGACTCTGCTTTGATGATATGAAAACAAAGAAAAACTGCATTGAAAAAGATCCGGTTTTCTCGGTCAACAACAGTAAAAACAGGGGGATCATATTTACTGTATATGACGGGACATACCATTTAAAAGAAAATGGCGAGATCATCAGCGTCAGGGATCAATAAACTGACAGACGCCCAGGGTTTCAGCCCTACCATTGATCAACTTTTAAAGCGGGCATAGCGATAATTAACAGACCGTAACGGTGCGATCGTCTCTGGTAATGGCCAACAGAACCGGCAGTTGAAGATAATTTGTGACGAATATCGCATATTTATAACAAAGCCAACAGAAAATATTGTGATGTAAATCACACTAAATCCTTTTTCTGTTTGTTTATTAATCAACAATATTATATTTATTACATATAAATGTGATGAAAATCACTAAAAACCCCCTGTCCCGACCTACCATATAGTGATCTGAATCCCACTTTATCTGCCAACTACGCAGGGAAAAATTCGCGTGTTAGAGTCCCCCTGCATACAGTGATATTGGCGGTAGTTTTCGCCGTAACGTTCCAGACAAAAATCAACGCGCTCTCTTATTGGTCAGCGCGTACTAATAAGGGGTGTCTTTTATGTCCTCATCAGATATCAGGATCAAGGTACAGAATTTTGGTCGCTTTCTGAGCAATATGGTGATGCCGAATATTGGGGCGTTTATCGCCTGGGGTATCATTACCGCGCTGTTTATTCCTACCGGCTGGTTGCCAAACGCCACCATGGCCAAACTGGTCGCCCCGATGATCACCTATCTGCTGCCGCTGCTGATTGGCTATACCGGTGGTCGCCTGGTCGGTGGCGATCGTGGTGGCGTCGTCGGCGCAATCACCGCCATGGGGGTGATTGTTGGGGCGGATATGCCGATGTTTCTTGGCTCAATGATTGCTGGTCCTCTTGGTGGCTGGGCGATCAAAACCTTTGACCGTAAGGTTGACGGTAAAATCAAAAGCGGCTTTGAAATGCTGGTGAACAATTTCTCTGCCGGTATCATTGGCATGCTGTTGGCGATCCTTGCCTTCCTCGCTATCGGCCCACTGGTGGAAGGTCTGTCGCATATTCTCGCCGCAGGCGTAAACCTGATGGTGCAAAACAACCTGCTGCCGCTGACCTCCGTCTTTGTGGAACCGGCGAAAATTCTGTTCCTTAACAATGCGATTAATCACGGTATTTTCTCGCCACTGGGGATCCAGCAGGCCAGCGAAGCAGGCAAGTCCATCTTCTTCCTGATCGAAGCCAACCCCGGTCCGGGAATGGGCGTGCTGATGGCTTATATGTTTTTTGGTCGTGGCAATGCCAAACAATCCGCAGGCGGCGCGGCTATCATCCACTTTCTCGGCGGTATTCATGAGATCTACTTCCCCTATGTGTTGATGAATCCACGTCTGATCATCGCCGTTATTCTTGGCGGCATGACCGGTGTGTTCACCCTGACCTTACTAAACGGTGGTCTGGTATCACCGGCTTCTCCGGGATCCGTGCTGGCCGTTCTGGCAATGACGCCAAAAGGCGCTTACTTCGCCAATATTGCGGCGATTTTCGCCGCTTTTGCCGTCTCCTTCGTTGCCTCGGCGCTCCTGCTGAAAACCAGCAAAGCCAAAGAGGATGACGATATTGAAGCGGCCACCCGCCGTGTTGACGAGATGAAAGCCAAGTCCAAAGGACAAACCGCATCAGCACACGGAATGAACAGCGACCTGAGCCACGTACATAAAATCATCGTTGCCTGTGATGCCGGTATGGGGTCAAGTGCCATGGGCGCAGGCGTGTTGCGTAAGAAAGTTAACGACGCCGGTTTGAGCGATATTTCCGTGACTAACACCGCTATTAATAACCTGCCGGGCGATGTGGATCTGGTGCTCACCCACCGTGACCTGACCGAGCGAGCCATGCGACAGGCACCCCATGCTCAACATATTTCGCTAACCAACTTCCTCGACAGCGCCCTTTACACCGATCTGACGTCCCGTCTGGTGGAGGCTAAACGCTCTGCAGGTCACCGGGAAAAGGTGTCTGCCGCGCTCAGTGACAGCGATGACAGCAGTCAGGATCACCTCTTCAGGCTGACCGCCAGCAATATCTTCCTTGGCAACCACGCGGCGGATAAAGAGCAGGCTATCCGTTTTGCCGGTGAACAGCTGGTTCGCGGTGGTTACGTCGAACCTGACTATGTACAGGCGATGCTGGCGCGAGAGAAACTGACATCAACCTATCTGGGCGAATCCATCGCCGTGCCACACGGCACCATCGAGGCAAAAGATCGCGTGCTGAAAACCGGTATCGTGTTCTGCCAGTACCCACAGGGCGTTCGTTTTGGTGACGATGACGATGACATTGCCCGTCTGGTGATAGGGATCGCCGCACGCAACAATGAGCATATTCAGGTGATCACCAGCCTGACCAACGCGCTGGATGACGAAAGCATCATCGCCAGACTGGCCAGCACCACTGACGTTCAGGAGGTGCTGGATCTGCTGTCCGGTCAGTCCCACGCTTAAGCAGATAAAACGTAGCTCCCCAGGGCCGGGCATGCCCGGCGCTTTCTTCGGGCCGGATTTGTCCGGCTTTATCGTTAATATGGGAAAAAAATCATGCAAGCTCTTCATTTCGGTGCCGGAAATATTGGCCGCGGTTTTATTGGCAAACTACTGGCGGACGCCGGTATTCAGCTGACCTTTGCCGACGTTAATCAGGTGGTGCTTGATGCGTTGAACCTGCGCCATGAATATCCGGTGCATGTGGTCGGTGAGCAGACGCAGGTGGATATGGTGCGTGGCGTGAATGCGGTGAACAGCGCCAGCGATGAGATTATCGCACCGATCGCAGAGGTGGATATTGTCACCACGGCGGTGGGTCCACAAATCCTGGAACGCATCGCCACGGGTATCGCGAAAGGTCTGATCGGCCGCTACGATGCCGCTAATCCCCGTCCGCTGAATATTATCGCCTGCGAAAACATGGTGCGCGGCACCTCGCAGTTAAAAGGCCATGTGATGCAGGCATTGCCGGAGCAATATCACGCCTGGGTTGAGGCTAACGTTGGCTTCGTTGATTCTGCCGTGGACCGCATCGTGCCACCTTCACAAGCAGGCAGCGACCCACTGGAAGTCACGGTAGAAACCTTTAGTGAATGGATCGTCGATAAAACCCAGTTTAAAGGCCCACTGCCGGATATCCCAGGCATGGAGCTGACCGATAATCTGATGGCCTTTGTTGAACGTAAACTGTTCACCCTGAATACCGGTCATGCCATCACTGCCTATTTGGGGCAGCTGGCAGGGCACAATACCATTCGTGATGCCATTCTCGATGAAAAAGTGCGTGCAACCGTGAAAGGCGCGATGGAAGAGAGCGGTGCGGTACTGATCCAGCGCTACGGTTTTACTGCCGACAAACATGCTGCCTACATCCGTAAAATCCTTGGTCGCTTTGAAAACCCTTACCTGAAAGATGATGTGGAGCGCGTTGGCCGCCAGCCGCTGCGAAAACTGAGCGCGGGCGACCGGCTGATCAAGCCCGTTCTTGGCGCGCGGGAATATGGCCTGCCGCACGACAACCTGGTCACTGGCATTGCCGCAGCCCTGCATTACCGTAGCAGTCAGGACCCTCAGGCGCGGGAGCTGGACGATCTGCTGGCCCGTCTGGGCGTGCAGGCCACACTGGCACAGGTATCAGGCCTTGAGGCAGACAGCGACGTGGTGGCCGCTGTGGTTAAGGCTTACCACGCTATGGCATAATGCTGGCGCTTCGGGCTGACGGGCGAACGGACAGGGTGCGGCTCAGCCAGCCATACCCTTCAGCGCGGTGGAACCGCAGGTTTTAGTACGATATGCAGGCGCTCATGGAACAACCACAGGCTTTTGAAAATCGGGTGCTTGAACGCCTGAACACCGGACGGACGGTCAGAAGCTTTCTGATCGCGGCAATGGAGCTGTTAAGCGAGGCAGTGAACCTGCTGGTCATTCAGGTCTTTCGCAAAGATGATTATGCGGTCAAATACGCCGTGGAGCCTTTGCTGCTGGGAAATGGTCCCCTGGGAGAACTGTCGGTCCGACTGAAACTGATTTATGGCCTTGGGGTGATCAACCGCAACGAATACGAAGATGCCGAGCTGTTAATGGCGCTCCGGGAAGCGCTGAATGACGATGGTAGCGAATACCGCTTTACCGATGACGAACTGCTTGGCCCTTTTGCTGAACTGCACTGCGTTACCGCCCTCCCCGCGCGCCCGGACTTATCCGGCGATGATACTGAGTTAAACACGATGCTCCAGCAACGCTATCAGCAGGTGGTACGCTCCACCCTGGTGCTGTCGCTGACTGAGCTTATCTCGCGCATCGGTCTCAGGCAGGCTTTTAAAAAGTAGCCAATGTGCTTTCCCTCACCATGTCGCTTTCGTGTATCCTTGCAGGAATAAATTCCATCACGGTAACGACAATGAAAGAACAAGTTCAGGCAGAAATCAGAAACCTCAGCGACAAGCTGGATGCCCTGACGCGCAAAGAACCTATGCTGCTGGAGTCCGGCGATGCTGAGAAGCTGGGCGAGCTGCTGAAAGAAAAAGAAAAGCTGGTGAATGAACTGGAGCGTTTACGCAACGCCCGCGAAGATAAGCTGAGTAAAGAGGCACAGAAGCTGAAACAGATGCCGTTCAGTCGCGCCATCACTAAAAAAGAGCAGGCCAATATGGGGGCACTGAAAAAAAGCGTGCGCGGGCTGGTGGTGGTTCACCCGATGACCGCGCTGGGCCGTGAGATGGGCCTGAAAGAGATGACCGGCTTTGCCAAAAGCGCGTTTTAATTTTCGCGGCAGTTAAACGCAACATGCCCGCCTCTGCGAAGGCGGACTTTTACTGACAGCTGGCTGATGAAACTTCACTCATTACCCCCCCCAGTTCCTGTCGGCTGCTTTTATGGCCGGGTGTGGATCACATCTGCAGCAACAGGAGGCCCGTCATATGGAAACCCTGCACTTTAATCAGACAGCAATCCTGTGCGAGGGGTGGAATGGGCAAAACCTGATGCAGGTGAACAGAAGCTCACAGCAATGATCGCGTCATCTGTTAATGGCATGGTGGTAGCCGATATACCTGGCAAGCGGGCAACCTGCGACATCTTCGTTTTACGCACCTGAATATGCCCGTCTTCTGGCATCAGAGAGCCACGATGCGGAATCCGGCCACAAAAGAATACGCGCGCGATTTTATCGTAATGCTGTCAATCAGATAAGGTGAGCCTGGGTTTTATAAGGCTTGTTACCTGCGGAAAGACATCAGAACAGCACCCGTTATTTTCTTCTGTGAGAGAGTGAATTCAGGGAGACAGATGCCCAGTAATAACCGATCTTTCAGCTTACTCATCGGGACAGCGGTGCCCTGTCAGTGACAGGCCACCGCGGCATAACAGGCTGAAGTCGCGCCGGATGGGAAAAGGGATGCTTCCCGCCGTCTCTCACGACGCGCCTGTGGTCTGTGAGATGAAGAAGGTATCGTTACCCGCTCGCACAACGCGGGCGTGAATAACTCGCTGACCGGGCTGACGCTCCCTTACTTCTTCGCGTATTTCGCTTCCAACGTGGCAAACCACGGTGCTACGAAGTCAGTGGACTCGCCCCAGCCCGGAATGATTTTATTCAGGCTGGCAACGTTAACCGGTTTGGACTGTCCGGCCAACTGCGCCTGAGAAATCGTTGCTGCTTTAAACTGATAGGTCGCCGGGGTGGTTTCGCCCGCAATCTTCTTCGCCACCAGGCGCATATTGATGGCACCGATCAGCTTGCTGTCCACCGCAACGGTCTGTTTCCACGGGCTGTTTTTCTCCTGCATCAGTTGCAAATCCTGATTGGAGACATCAATGCTGTAGAGTTTGATCTCGGTACGACCATTCTCCTGCAACGCTTTATAGGCACCCTGCGCGAAGGCATCCCAGGCCCCCCAGATAGCATCAATCTGGCCTTTGGGATATTTCGCGAGGATGGCACCAATCTTATTGGCGGTGTCACCCTGAACATCGGAGGAAACGGCGCCCACCGACTCCAGTTGATGGATGCCCGGATTATCCTTCAGCGTTTTCTCATAAACCACCTGCCGGCGCTCCATCGGAGGGAAGCCCGCCACCCACAGCTTTATAATGTTCGCCTTGCCGTTACTCTCTTTGATGAGTTGGTTCAGGGAGAGCTGAGCCAGGGAAACATCGTCCTGTGCGGTGGAGGTTACCCCCGCAACCGGCTGATTAATTGGGGTGTCAAAGACCGATACTTTAATACCCGCATCAGCAATACGCTTTACCAGCGCGGTCGAATAGGGATCTTTACCGTGCGACAGAATAATGCCGTCATATTTCTGGCTGATGGCCTGATTAACAAAATCCTGGAAGCGCGCATCGTCACCATTACTGAGGAAGGTGCTGACTTTAAAGCCCAGTTTGCGTCCCTGCTGAATCGCACCGGCAACAAACTGCGTGGTGTTATCGTCGGAGCCGAGGTTGCGGATCACCGCGATGCGCACCGGGCCCTGGTGGCCAGCAATGGCCGCGGGTACAGCCGCAGAGTCGGCAAAGGCAGGAACGGCGGTCAGCAGACTGATAGCCAGCAACGATGTGGTCAGTTTTTTCATTGTTATTTATACCCTGTCAGACGGTGTTAAACACTCAGCGACGCTGAATGTAAGTGATAGCCAGCGCAACAGCCAGCACCAGGCCTTTGATGATATCCATCGCATAGTAGGGAACGGAAAGCATCACCAGGCCGTTCTGCAACACGCCAAGAATAATGGCACCTACCAGCGTTCCCAGCGCATTCGGTTTACCCGAACCCGCAAGGGAAAAACCAATCCACGCGGCAGCGACCGCATCCATCAGATATCCCCCGCCCGCATTAACCTGAGACGATCCAATCCGGGATGCCAGCAGAATACCGCCGACCCCGGCCAGTAAAGAGGCCAGTAAATAGGCCAGCACGCGATAACGGTTAGTACGGATACCGGAGAGACGGGCCGCTTCCGGGTTGCCGCCAATCGCGTACATCCGGCGACCGTGTTTGGTCAGCGACAGGCCAAGCTGGACCAGTACGGTGACCACCAGCATGATAATAACGATAGTCGGCACCTGCCCCAGCAGGGAAAAGTCCGCCGGGATCGTGCCTTCAGCCATGTCACCACTGGGTAGCACCATGTTTTCCGTGATCGAGCCGCCGTAGCTGTAGGTCATCGCCACCCCCTGTACCACAAACAGGCTGGCTAATGTGGCTAACATGTCGGGAATTTTAAGCACCACAATCAGAAAGGCGTTAAACAGACCCACCAGTAAACAAAGCCCCAGCGTGATGATAATTGCTGCCGGAGTGCCGTATCCGTACCAGACGAACAGCGAAATCACCAGCGCGTTAGCCAGCGAGGCGGTGGAGCCAACGGACAGGTCGAATCCGCCAATGGTCAGCGAAATGGATACGCCAACGGCGATCACCGTCACAATGGCAATGGAGCGCAGGATGTTAATGATGTTGGCAGGCTCAAGAAAGCTGTCCGACGCGAGGCCAAACGCCGCAATAAGTGCCACAACGGTCAGCAACATGCCCCATTTGTAGAGAAATTCAAACAGCTGGTGACGCACAGACGTCGCCTTGCGGGTAAGTTCTTTGCTGCTCACGCAGGCGTTCCTCCGGTGGAATAAAGTAAAAGTGTTTCTTCATCAACGCTGTGTGCAGCCATTTCCGCCACGATGCGCCCGTCCCAGAGCACGCAAATGCGATCGCACAGGCCAACCAGTTCGGCAAATTCGCCGGAGGCATAAATCACCCCTTTTCCCTGACGGGCAAGACCATCAATCAGCGCAAACAGATCCGTTTTAGCTTTAATATCAACTCCTTTTGTCGGCTCATCAAAAATCAGCACGTCGGCGTCGTTGCGCAGCCATTTACCAATAGCCACCTTCTGCTGATTTCCGCCGGACAGGCGTCGCAGGATCTGCTCAGGTCCGGTGGTGCGCACTCCCAGCTTGCCTATCACCTCTTCCGCCCAGCGCCACGCCTGGCGATGGCCAAACAGGCTCCAGCGCGAAAAACTGTTATCGGCAGTGACGCTCAGGTTCATCACCACCGACTCATCAATAAAGACACCCTCTTTGCGCCGTTCTTCAGGGATCAGGGCCATACGATCCGCTACCGCCGCAGAAGGAGACGTCGGCTGCCACGGCTTACCATGCAGCTCACCTTTGTCGATGCGGCTGTTACTGGCACCAAACAGCGCTTTGCACAGCTCGGTCTTGCCCGCACCAGCCAGCCCGGCGATGCCCAGAATTTCGCCTTTACGCAGGGTCAGTGAAATATTGTGTAACAGCGCGTCATCGTGCAACCCTTCCACGCTGAGCAGCATCTCATCGCCACACGCGGGGCGGCGTGGCGGATAAATATCCTGCAACTGATGCCCCAGCATCTTTTCAACAATCTGCTCACCGCTCAGTGCGGCCATTGGTCCGGTTTCAATCAGGCGGCCATCGCGCAGCACCGTCAGCTGGTCACAAACAGCGCGCAGTTCGTGGATACGGTGAGAAATAAAAACCACGCCAATGCCACTACTTTGCAGGCGGCGTACCACGGTGAACAGGCGCTCACTTTCATGCTGGTCCAGCGGGGCGGTTGGCTCATCAAGAATCAGAAAGCGGCAGTGATGTGACAGTGCTCTCGCCAGCAGGATCTGTTGCTTTTCCGCCAGCGTGCACCGCTCAATACGTTGGCGCACATCCAGTACAATATCCAGCTGGGCCAGTAAGGCTTTGGCCTGTTGACGGATCCTGGCGCGATGAAAAAGCTGGCCACCGTCAGCCAGGCGATCCAGCATGATATTTTCTGCCACGCTGAGGCCAGGCACCAGCGCCACATCCACTTCCTGTTGCACCAGATGAATACCAAGCTGTTTGGCATCACGCGGAGAGCGAATGGACACCGGCTGGCCATCCAGCAGGATCTCGCCGGTGTAATGGTCATACGCGCCGGAAAGCACCGCCATCAGCGTCGATTTACCGGCACCGTTAGCCCCGGTCAGGGCATGGACTGAATGACCGCTAAGGCTGAAATCCACGGCACAAAGCGCTGAAAAACCGCCAAAAGCGATGGAAATGTGACGCATTTCAAGGCGATTAAGCGCGGTCATGGGCCTGTTTCTCTTACATTATCGACAACGGTGTCACACATTTTTTATGGAATTGTCACAACAGGCAACAAACGAAAGGGCATAAGCTAACACAAAATATTATTAGCCATCCAGACGCCCAGGTATTTAAGCAGCTAAAGCCAGTCAGTTGGCTTGCGGCAGCATAAACAGAGGTAAAAAAAGATACGGGCAGGATTTCTCCCGGTGGCAGGCGGGCAAAAAAAACCGGCGAAGCAGATTTCGCCGGTTATCGCTGAAGCTTAAAATTATTTGGCTGAAGCAAAGCGCGCAGCGGCTTCGTCCCAGTTAACCACTTCCCAGAATGCCTTAATGTAATCAGGACGTTTGTTCTGGTATTTCAGGTAGTAAGCGTGTTCCCACACGTCCAGACCCACGATCGGCGTACCGGACACGCCGGAGATGGCTTCACCCATTAGCGGGCTGTCCTGGTTGGCTGTGGAAACCACCGCCAGGCGGTCGCCTTTTTTCACCAGCCACGCCCAGCCGGAGCCAAAACGGGTCGCTGCCGCTTTTTCGAATTCCGCTTTGAATGCATCCACGCTACCGAAATCTTTCTCAATGGCCGCTTTCAGATCGCCACTCAGAGTGGTGCCGGTTTTCAGGCCTTTCCAGAAAAAGCTGTGGTTTGCATGACCGCCCGCGTTATTGCGCAGCACCGTTTTTTTGTCGGCCGGAATCTGGTCCAGTTTAGCGATCAATTCTTCAACCGGCAGGCTGGCGAACTCGGTTCCTTCCAGCGCGGCATTGGCGTTGTTGACATAAGTCTGGTGATGTTTGCTGTGATGGATTTCCATCGTCTGCTTGTCGAAATGTGGTTCCAGTGCGTCGTAAGCGTAAGGCAGGGATGGCAGTGAATAACTCATGTTCATCATCTCCATAATGGTTGGCGGTGGCGATATCGCCCCGCGTAAGCAGTCGGGTCATTATAGTTAAATAAATGTTCCCGGAAAGGGTAATCAATGCCCCGACCTTTATAAGGATATACGTTCAACAGACATCGCTCAGTAGCTGGCAGCAATGAATTATCCGGGAAAAGTGCTGACCATAACTTCACGACGCGGTTAAATTTTGAACGCTGCCTTGCAGAAAAGGCGCGCCCTGAACGCGCCACATGCGGCTCCCGACAGGGCACGGCCAGATAACAATAAATACCGCGATTTAACCCCGGTCATGCCTGTAGCCTGTACCATCAACCAATCGGTACCTGCGTCTTTTTTCTTTTTCTTTTCAGCATATCCCTGACGGCAGGTTCAGCGTATTTGGTGATAATCAGTGCCAGCAAATAAATGCCGATCACCACCGGAACCGGCATCAACATCATCAAATAATCATTATGAATATAATGTTGAAACTTAATCAGCAGGGCAATCATCAGATTTTCATGGATAAGATAGAGCGCGTAGCTGACAAAACCCACGGCGGTCAAAAATGACACGGAAAGCACTTTTTCTAGCCGGGTGGAGTAGAAGCTGGTAACAAATAAAATAAATGCCATCGCCAATGGGATTAGCACAGACAGCCCGGCGGTTTTGATGTAATAACTCAGATTAATAACCACCGCCAACAGTGTTAATACATAATAAAAGGCTTTATCCCGGTGATGCATTCGTTCATAAACCAGACACCCAACCATAAACCATGAATAATGTATAAAGCCAAACTTGGAAATAATATCAGCCAGCAAAGGATGTCCGGTCATTTTAATCGCGGATGCAGCGGATAAAGCCAGCATCGGCACAATCAAAGCAGGCAGGCAATATTTCCTTCCGACAGCATAATACACACCACCGATAATCAGGTAGAAAACGGCTTCGACATATAATGACCAGAACGACCCTTCCAGAGATTTAAACTCCAACCCACTGATCATCGACAAGGTTTCAGGGTTGGTAAATATCATTCCCGGAACCATGCTCATCAGCCCAGGGCTGCCTGCTGGTCTCTCAGGGAATAAGCCTGCCGTGCAGTAAACCAGCGTGCTGACAATAAGCATTGCAGGGAACAATCGCAGCCATCTTTTATGCAGAAATGATAAATAATTTTCCGACTTATCAAGCGTCATGAAAATAACAAAACCAGAAATCATAAAAAAAAAGCGGAACGCCAAGATAGCCAAATTCAAACAGCGGGAAATGCTTTGTCATGTTGACGTAATGCAGTTTTTCCGGCCATCTTGCCCAGGCATGAAAACCAATCACCAGCAGGATCGCCAGGCCTCTCATTCCATCAAGATGTTGAATTCTTTTCCGCAAAAAAATACCTCACCGGATTGTCAGTTACTGTAAATAACCTTCACGGTATCACCAGGGAAATGCTAAGTCCTATAAGCCTTAATCCTAAATAAAGACGGAACTGAAAATGATGCAGAACGCATGGTGCAGCTGGGCAGGGATGGTAATGGGAGGCAGTGCATTGCTGTTGGCGTTAACGCATTTTATGGTCGGTCCTTTCTCACCGCGACCTCCGCTTGAGACACGCGTTGCAACCAAAGTCGTCGCCATCAAAAATACCACTATCGCGGCATTGCAGGGAAAAGAGGTGATATCAGCGCCACTGACGCCCGCCTGGGACAGCGATCGTATTCTCTCTGCGGCAATCGCCGCACTTGCGACCGGCGCGATCATCCTGGGTATATCTGGCAGGCTGTTGCGTCACGAAAACTCAGGCGCCGCTACGCTGGCTGTCATGTTGGGCATCGCCACCGTTGCCTTGCAATTTGCGATAACGGCACTGGGTGTCATCCTGTTGCTGATCCTGATTGCGGGGATTTTTAGCGGATAACATCACCTCAGAGCTGAACAGAATTTCAGCGCTGAGGCGAATGATGGCGTAAACCAACCGGCGCTTATTTCCCCAAGGCGGCGAGGGATTTGTCCAGTGCGCTCACCAGCCAGTCAATGTCGCTCTCCTGAAACGCCAACGGTGGACGCAGTTTCAGGACATTGCCGTACGGACCAGCCACCGAGGTCAGCACATGGTTTTCACGCAGTTTTTCAGTAACATCAAGCGCCAGCGGTTTGTCCGGCGTTTTGCTCGCTTTGTCCGTGACCAGCTCAAAACCGATAAACAGGCCCGCACCACGCACATCGCCCACGCATTCGTATTTCTCTTTCAGCGTTAACAGTTCAGCCAGCAGTTTTTCCCCCACCATCCGGCTGTGCTCCTGAAGGCCTTCCTCTTTGATCACTCTCAGCACCGCCTGCGCCGCCGCCATCGCCACCGGGTTACCGCCAAAGGTGTTGAAATAAGGAATATCATCGCTGAATGCCGCCAGCACGTGGCTTTTCGCCAGCAGGGCAGAAACAGGGATACCGTTACCCATCGGTTTGCCGGTCGTGACGATATCAGGCACCACACCGTGGCGGGCAAAGCCCCAGAAAGCCTCTCCGGTGCGGGCAAAGCCAGGCTGGACCTCATCCGCGATAAAAATCCCACCGTTTTTATGTACCACATCGACTGCCTTTTTCAGGAAGCCTTTGGGTCCCGGAAGCACGCCGTCCGAGGAGAAAATCGAGTCGGCAAGAAAACCAGCGAATTTAATACCGTGTGCCGCCATATCGTCGATCTGTTTCTGGATTTCACCCGCAAACCAGTCGCCCAGATCCGGCGCATTGACGCGATAATGATCGGGTGGTGATACCAGTCTGGTGGTGGCTGCCAGCGGCTGTCCGCTGCCCAGCGCCGGTGACACACCGGAGGTTAAATCGCTGGTACCATGATAGGCTTCCTGGCTGACGATGATCCCGGTGCCGCCGCTGTAGGCACGCGCCACGCGAATTGCCAGGTCATTCGCTTCCGACCCGGTACACATGTACATTGCCCGATCGATTGCCGACGGCATGGTTGCCAACAATGCATCTGAGTAGTCGAGGATGCGCTGATGCAGGTAACGGGTGTGGGTATTGAGCTGCTGCATCTGCTGGTAAACCGCATCGATAACCGCCGGATGACAGTGACCGATACTGGCCACGTTGTTATAGACATCAAGATATTTATCACCGGCCGCGTCCCACAGATACTGGCCCTGACCGCGAACCAGATGTACCGGCTTGCGATAAAACAGGCGATAAGATTCGCCCAGCACTTTGCTGCGCTTGTCGGTCATTTTGCGAATATCAGCATTCAGCCCGGCAGCGTTTTCCGCGCGAAAGCTATTGGTATCCATGATGGTCGAACGTGTAGCCATAATCACTCCCGTTACGATTTGAGTCACTGTGAGCGTCAGGCCCGGTGGCCTGGTCTGCTGCCATCATGGCAAATTCTGTTAAAAATGCAACAAAATACACAAATGCAAAAAAATACACATGCAGATCGCTGAAATGTCAGTTAGGCTATCGTCATCCCGTCTGGCTAAGGAAAAAAAATGCTTCAGGAAACGCGCCTCCACCGAATTCGTGCACTGCTGACCACGCTCAACCACGTCAGTACCGAGCGGATTATCAGAGAGCTGGGTATCTCCCGCGAAACGGCCAGAAGGGACATTATTGAACTGGAAGCGCTCGGCGTGGCCAGGCGGGTGCACGGCGGGCTGATTGCGATGGATGCGGAACCGGAACCACCGCTGACCGTACGAAGTGAAGTCCGTGCAAAGGAAAAACGCGCCATCGCCCGTGCCGCCGCCCAGCGGCTGAAGCCGGGGCAAACGCTGTTTCTTGATGCCGGTAGCACCACCACCATGCTGGCGGAAGAGCTACGCACCATGGTGGGTCTGACCATTATCACCAACAGCCTGAATGCCGCGTTAACACTGAGCGCCGCCGAAGAACATGAGCCACTGAATAACAGCGTGATCCTGCTGGGTGGTGCCATGCTGGCGGGGGCAAAGGAAACCCGTGGTGAACTGACGGTAGATGAAATTTATCGCTACCGCGCCGATATCGCGATGATGTCACCGGTGGGTATCGACAGTAAAAACGGTGCCAGTAGCTTTCATCCGCATGAAGCAGCGATTGCCCGCGCAATGGCCCGACAGGCCAGCCAGCTTATTTTACTGGCCGATCACAGTAAACTGGGCCTGACCAGCAGGCTCAATTACGCAGCTATCAGCGATGTCGCCACGCTGGTGACCGACAGCGGCGCGTCTTCACTCCCGGCATTCGCTGCCCTGGAGAAAGTATTGCCGCTGGTGATCATTGCTTAGAGCCTGGGCCACAGGGCGTTATTGTTGCAGACACCCCGGACACGCACAGCACGGAGACAAATGCTTGCCGGAAGTAAGCGGAGCGAATAAACCGCGGAATACGGGAGGATTTCAGGCGCTGTCCAGGGGCAGAATGGCAAGTAAACCAGTCCTGACAGGCCAGGCTCTTAATCAGAGAAAGGCGATGGCTGAAATATCTCAGGACCGACGATAAAAAATAATGTCCAGACCACATTAATGCCCTCTTAAGGTACTGATATGACGGGCAGTATTTATTTCCCGCATCTAAAAAATCAAAACAACCCCAGTCAGGGAGATAAATTGGGGGGGATGACAGGTCGCAGCATTTGGAAAAAAATAAATGATTGCATCCACTTTTATATAAGACGCTGAGGATGGCTGTAAATCGTCGCCCGCCCTGGTTTACTGAAACCCACCAGCGTCAGATTGCTGCGTTCGGCCACCTCCACCGCCAGCGAGGTGGCTGCGGAGACGGCAAACAGGATCTCAACCCCACACAAGGCAGATTTCTGCACCATCTCATAGCTTGCCCGGCTTGAGATCAGCACCGCGCCCTGCTGCCAGTCGCTATGCTGACTACGTTTTCCCAACAGTTTATCCAGCGCAACATGGCGACCAACATCTTCACAACCTCCCGCCAGATTTCCGTCCGGCATAACCCAGGCCGCCACATGAGTGCAGCCGGTCAGTTGCCCTACCGGCTGGTAGACGCTGAGCTGCGCCAGTGCCCGGTCCACCTCATTAAGAGTAAAGGTCTGGTTGAACGGCAGGGGCACAATGGGTTTGCCAATCTCCTGCAACTGCGTCACACCACACACGCCGCAGCCGGTACGCCCGGCAAGCGCCCGTCTCTGTGCTTTCAGTGCCATAAAACGTCGGCTGGACAGCGCAACCTGTACTTCAATGCCACCACTGGCAGAGTGAATATCAATGCCGTAAATATCATCCGGGCAAGCAATGATGCCTTCGGACAGAGAGAAACCGACAGCAAACGCCTCCAGATCTTTTGGCGTCGCCATCATCACCACATGAGAGATGCCGTTATAAACCAACGCGACCGGCACCTCATCTGCCAGCCAGTCCTCACTGGCTGACGAAAGGGCACCACGATGCCAGACGTTAATCTGGCTCAACCCTTTGCTTTCACCTATGTTCTTTCGAATTTTTACCATTATCGCACCCACCAGCCAGCGCCTGTATAAAGCCAGAAAACGCGGTGTAACCGCAGGCGTCTTCTCTGTGTTGTTATTCTGAACCCGCAACTGAAGTACCACAAAAAAAATCTTAAAATGAGGCAAAACCAGGAAGTCAGGCTGCGCGGGCGCTATAATTCCAGTCTGATGACACCGGTTACGGGTGGTCAGACTGCCGTTGGCAGCCCGTTATGGCAAGGTTTCACCGCGCCGCTGGTTATACCAGCACACGGACCAGGCCCCATTCACTCATGGCAACTGACACGACAGGAAACTATCCCTGATGACCATTCGCATTATCCCACAGCAACCGCTGGAAGAAGGCGACCAGAACACCACAGAGAGGGTCCCGCCATTACTTTTTCCACGGTTGAAAAATATGTATTCACGCCGCGCGGCGCGTCTGCGTCAGCTGGCGGATAAAAATCCGCTGGGTGACTATTTGCGCTTTGCCGCGGTTATCGCCACGGCTCAGGAAATTGTGCTGTATGACCATCCTCTACAGATGGAGATGCGCACGTATCTGGATAAAACCTCAGGCCAGGGCAAACCGCCACTGGATATGCACTCATTGCCACGCGACAAACACTGGCAGCGCTTGCTACATTCGTTGATTGCGGAGCTGAAACCAGAGATGACCGGACAGGCGCTGGCGGTGCTGGAAAATCTGGAGAAAGCGCCGGCACAGGAACTGGAAGCCATGGCCTCTTCCCTGTTCGCCAGTGATTTCAGCACCATTAGCAGCGATAAATCGCCGTTTATCTGGGCAGCACTGTCGCTCTACTGGGCACAGATGGCAGCACTGCTCCCCGGCAAAACTGATGTGGTATTTGGTGAACAGCGCCAGTTCTGTCCGGTATGTGCCAGCGTACCGGTTTCCGGTGTTATCCATATGGATGCAGGCGCATGTTATCTGCACTGTAATCTGTGCGAAAGCGAGTGGTATATAGCGCACGACAGATGCAGTAACTGTCACCAGACCGGAGATTTGCATCGTTGGGCGCTGGATAATGAGAAAAACGCCATCACGGCGGAAAGCTGTGGTGACTGCGGCACTTACCTGAAAATGTTTCTTCAGGAGAAAAATCCGGCGGTGGAACCCGTCGCGGACGATTTGGCTTCGCTGATACTTGACGCCCGTATGGAGCAGGAAGGATTTTCACGTAGCAGCCTGAATCCTTTTCTTTTCCCTGGAGAATAAGTCTTACTCATCATCATAAACTGGACGGCTGGCTTCGGTCAGGCAGGAGAAGCATAACGTGAAGCTCATCGGTAGTAATATCAGCCCTTTTGTACGCAAAATTGCCGTTATCCTGCTGGAAAAAAACATTTCGTTTGAGTCTGTCATTGAATCCCCGTGGACAAATGAAAGCCACATCCCGCAATATAATCCGCTGGGTAAAATTCCGGTGCTGGTAACAGGGCCAGAGGAAATCTGGTATGACTCTCATATCATTGCCGCCTGGCTGGAACAGCAATACGGCACACCTGCCCTGCTGCCATCAGAGAAACTGGCGGCGCTGAAAGTGTTACAGTTGCAGGCGCTGGCAGACGGGGTGGGTGATGCGGCGGTACTGCTGTTGCGTGAGCAAATGCGCCCGGCAGAGACACAGCTGGAGGAACAGTTACTCCGCCAGCGTGGCAAGATCGGGCGTGGTCTGGACGCGCTGGAGAAAGAAGCCGACAGCGGTTTGCTGCTGAATACTGATGCAATTAACCTGGCCGATATCGCGACCGCCTGCGTCATTGGCTATATGAATTTTCGTCATATTTCGCCCGGCTGGCACGTTGGCCGTCCGGCGCTGGTTAGGCTTATGGAAAAAATGTTCGCCCGCGAGAGTTTTGCCCGGACTGCACCTGCCCAGGCATAATCATCACCTTTATTGCAGTATGTGACCGATTGGCCTTCCGGTTGTTTAATCTGGCCTGATGAAAAGGAGTTTTTCTGTGCAACGTTGCGGCTGGGTGACCCAGGATCCCATTTATCTTACCTATCACGATAGCGAGTGGGGCGTCGTCGAGAGAGACTGCGACAAACTGTTTGAAATGATCTGTCTGGAAGGACAGATGGCAGGGCTGTCATGGCTGACAGTACTGAAGAAACGGGAAAATTACCGGCGGGCGTTTCATCACTTCGACCCGGAGAAAATCGCCGCCATGGGTGAGGCCGATGTGGAACGACTGATGCAGGACCGTGGCATCATTCGCCACCGGGGGAAAATTTGCGCGATTATCGCCAACGCTCAGGCACTGCTGAAGATGAAAGCCTCCGGCGAAACCTTCAATGGCTTTGTCTGGCAGTTTGTTGCCGATCAACCGCAGGTGCAGCGTTACGCCGATCACCGGATGGCCCCCACCTTCAGTCCGGCTTCCGATGCGTTGTCAAAAGCATTGAAAAAACGCGGATTTAAGTTTGTCGGCACCACCACCTGCTACTCTTTTATGCAGGCATGTGGCCTGATTAACGATCATACCACCAGCTGTTTTTGCCACCCTGATAATCAGTAACCCACGTTTTGTCTCACCGATCTGGGGGAACAGACACAGTACTTTATGTTGGCTCGCTCTTTGCCATTTCCCGGTCGTGGTCATCTGAATGGTGCCAGCCCTTACAACGTTTAACATGCTTAATGATGCAAAACAGGAAGAAAAAATGAAACCTTCTGTGGTGCTTTACAAGACCTTGCCGGACGACCTGCGCTCACGGCTGGATGAACATTTTAACGTGACTGAAATCAACGGGCTGACGCCAGCAAATATCAGCCAGTATGCAAATGCCCTGCAACAGGCGGAAGGACTGCTGGGCTCCAGTGATAAAATTGATGCGTCGCTGCTGGCGAAAATGCCCAGGCTGCGTGCGGCTTCCTCCATTTCAGTTGGCGTTGATAATTTCGATATTACGGCGCTGAACGAACGCGGCGTGCTGTTGATGCATACTCCCACCGTGCTGACAGAAACCGTTGCCGACGCCATGATGGCGCTGGTATTAGCCAGCGCGCGCCGCGTGGTTGAGGTAGCGCAAAGAGTAAAAGAAGGCAAATGGCAAAACGATATCGACACTAACTGGTTTGGTATCGACGTGCATCATAAAAAGATGGGAATTCTGGGGATGGGACGTATCGGCATGGCGCTGGCGCAACGTGCACATCTGGGATTCAGCATGCCGATTCTTTACAACGCCCGTAAACATCATGAGGAAGCTGAACGGCGCTTTAATGCCACCTGGTGTAGCCTGGATACGCTGCTGGAAACGTCCGATTTTTTATGTATCTGCCTGCCGCTGACCGCAGAAACACATCATCTGGTTGGCCGGCAGCAACTGGCCAAAATGAAGCCGTCCGCCGTATTGGTTAACGCCGGTCGCGGCCCGGTTGTTGATGAAGACGCGCTGATTAGCGCCCTGAAGGAGAAGGCGTTGTATGCCGCCGGGCTGGACGTGTTCGACAAAGAACCGCTGCCAGCCACATCACCGCTACTGACAATGCCGAACGTAGTGGCACTGCCACATATTGGTTCCGCCACGCATGAAACTCGCTACGGCATGGCAAGAGACGCCGTCGATAATCTGATTGCCGCACTCAGTGGCAACGTGGACAAAAACTGTGTTAATCCTCAGCTATTATCTTAGTCTGCACGAGACAGTCTCCGATACAGATAAAAAATCAGTTATCTCTGGCACTGTGTCAGAATGCATATGGCCACGTTGATCGACAGTGGCCATTTTTCTGTACTTAGCGCGCCAGCCAGCCGCCATCAACTGCGATGGTATAGCCATTGATATAATCTGACGCAGATGACGCCAGGAACACCGCAGGCCCTTTAAGATCTTCCGGCAGTCCCCAGCGGGCAGCCGGAATACGCTCAAGGATCTCCGCATTACGTTTTTCATCTGCCCGCAGCATTTGCGTATTGTTGGTCGCCATATAGCCTGGCGCAATGGCATTGACATTAACGCCATGCTTCGCCCACTCATTAGCCAGTAAGCGGGTGACACCCATCACCGCACTTTTGGAAGCGGTATAAGAAGGAACACGAATACCGCCCTGATAAGAGAGCATTGACGCAATATTAATGATCTTCCCGCCGTGGCCCTGTTTGATGAACTGACGGGCAACGGCCTGCGACATAAAGAAGACGGATTTGATATTCAGATTCATCACATCATCCCAGTCTTTTTCGCTGAAGTTGATCGCATCTTCACGGCGGATAATGCCGGCATTGTTGACCAGAATGTCTATTTTGCCGAATTCAGCCAGCGCACTGGTCAGTAAACCTGCGATACAGTCAATATTGCCAAGATCGGCCGTCAGGCTAAGGAAGCGGCGGCCAAGCGCCGAGACTTTTTCGATGGTTTCACGTGGTTCAACAATATTGACGCCGACGATATCACAACCCGCCTCTGCCAGGCCCAGCGCCATCCCCTGTCCAAGTCCGGTATCACATCCCGTGACCAGCGCCACCTTTCCGTGCAGCTCAAATGCGTTCAAAATCATCTTAATAACCTCTGAAATCTTTATGGAAGACCGCGTAGCGCAGCCCTGTTTCGGAGGGGTACTATAACCAGGCCAGATCGGCAGTAACTGTGATCGATATCGTACAAATTCAATTTTGAACGATTGTTCTTATAAAAAAGAAATGCCATTTCATTTTTATAAAAAATAATGTTTTCAGATCTGGAATTATGCCAAAGAGATGTTAAAAACAACCCAACATAAAACTAACAAAAGTCCCGCTCTGTTCCTGCCAGCAGGTCACATATCGCCTCGCCGTGGATTGCATCAGGCCGTCGCTAACGTTAAGGTTAACCTCCCCTTGAATAACAAACAGTTAACACGCTATGCGCTTTTCCGCCTTCGGTGATAAATTTACGCGCCATTCAGGTATTACCCGCCTGATGGAGGATATGGGTGAAGGATTACGTTCGCCAGATGCAGTGATGCTGGGCGGTGGCAATCCCGCACAAATCCCGGCAATGAATGACTATTTTCAGCAGCTGTTGCAGGAGATGCACCACCAGGGCAAGTTGACTGAAGCGCTGTGCAACTACGATGGGCCTCGTGGAAAAAGTACGCTACTGACGTCACTGGCCACACTGCTGCGCAACGAGCTGGGGTGGCAAATCGGTCCGCAAAATATTGCGTTAACCAACGGCAGCCAGAGCGCTTTTTTCTATCTGTTCAATCTGTATGCCGGACGCAGAGCCGATGGCAGCAAAAAACGTGTACTCTTCCCGCTCGCCCCGGAATATCTTGGCTATGCCGATGCCGGTCTGGATGAAGACCTGTTTGTTTCTGTCCGGCCAAATATTGAGATGTTGCCTGAAGGCCAGTTCAAATATCACGTCGATTTCGGGCAGCTGGAGATTACCGACGATACTGGCCTGATCTGCGTATCGCGACCCACCAATCCAACCGGCAACGTCATTACCGATGATGAACTGATGAAGCTGGACAGGCTGGCACAACTTCATCAGGTCCCGTTGCTGATTGACAATGCCTATGGCGTCCCCTTTCCCGGCATTATCTTTACTCAGGCGCGCCCGCTGTGGAATCCAAATATTATCCTGTGTATGAGTCTTTCCAAACTGGGGCTGCCGGGTTCTCGCTGTGGCATTATTATTGCCAATGAAAAAGTCATCACTGCCATGAGCAATATGAACGGGATTATCAGTCTGGCTCCCGGTAGTATTGGCCCGGCTATCGCCAATGAAATGATCAAACGTGGCGATCTGCTACGGCTGTCAGAGCAGGTGGTAAAACCCTTTTACCAACGGCGGGTGACTGAAACGATGGCTATTATTCGCCGCTATTTACCCGCGGACCGCTGCCTGATCCATAAACCTGAAGGCGCGATCTTCCTCTGGCTGTGGTTCAAAAATCTGCCGGTGACCACTGAGGTGCTGTACCAGCGTCTCAAGCGCCGTGGTGTGCTGATGGTTCCGGGGCATTTCTTTTTTCCCGGACTGAGCCAGGAGTGGTCGCATACGCAACAATGTATGCGTATGAATTATGTCCCTGACAGTGAGAAGATTGAACGTGGCATTGCGATTCTGGCGGAAGAAATAGAGCGTGCGCATCAGGAGGGCTAAAGCCTGTGCCCGGAATACCGCATCACAGGCCTGTTCGCCCGTGATGATACGGTGAAGCGTGAACGAACCCGACGACATCCAGTCATACAGGTATCTGAATGATAATGGCAATAGCCGGCATGGCGATATCCATTTGCAGACAGATAAAAAAACAAAACCCCATGCAATAACATGGGGTTCGTCATCATTATTGCGCGGCAGAAAAAGGTTTATTTAACAATCTCAATGCGGCGAGGTTTATTCGCCTCAGGAACCACACGTTCCAGGTCAATATACAGCAAACCATTTTCAAGTCTGGCATCACGGACATTCACATGCTCGGCCAGCTGGAACTTACGCTCAAAGTTGCGCTCAGCAATCCCCTGGTACAGGTAGGTTTTTTCCTGTTGTTCTTCGGGATGCGCGCCCCGGACGGTAAGCATGTTATCGTGAGAGGTAATATCCAGTTCGCTCTGCGCGAAACCGGCCACGGCAATGGTGATGCGGTAGTGGTTTTCTGCTACCAACTCAACATTGTAAGGAGGGTAGCCGCCGTTACTTTGTCCCTGATTGGATTCAAGTAAGTTAATCAGGCGATCAAAACCAATTGAAGAACGATAAAGTGGGGCAAGATCAAAACTACGCATTTCATTACTCCTGATAATCAGCAAGATGGACGGTAAAGGCCCTCCACTCAGGACAGGCCATCAGTCAACAGGCTGTACCCTTACGGCGTACGATTGTGTGACCTGATACTGAAATGGTGACAAACAGTCGGCTTTCAAGCGTGGGTGATATAATTTTTTTAACCCACATGCCATGAATGACATACACTCTGGTGAAAATCATCGGTGCCGGGTGTATACGTTCTGACCAGGTAAGCGCTGTTTTTTCATGCAGACTGCGAGAATAAATCAGGCTGGCCCTACTGTGACCGAAGGAATGATGAATATGATAGCCATGAAAAATTATTACTTCGCTGGTTTGTTGGCTGGCCTGGCGCTGGCTGGCACCAGCGGGTGCTCCAGCTTTATGTCCCATTCAGGACCCGATCAGGGATACTATTCCGGTACCCGAGCCAGCGCCAGGGTAATCGCTGACAGTAACAGTGGCTGGGTGATGCGCCCGCTGGCAGCTATCGATCTGCCTTTTTCTGCCGTGTTGGATACGCTGCTGCTGCCCTGGGACTATTACCGCTCCGGCAGTGATAAGGCGGCAGATTCGCCCCATGAACGCGTGCGCCGCAGCGAACAACGCAATCATACCGATGAGAGCCTGTCTCATGCTGCACCGCTCCAGGGCACTGTAGCGCAACAGCATTAATCACCGAGCACGTCGGCAATAAAGATCTGCCGAAAACCGTTAACACAGCGCATATAGGCAACATATTTTCCGTCCGGTGAACATACCACCGCGTCTGCCACCGGCGGCGTGTTGGTTCGGGCCGTCAGTCGCCGCATGTTGCCGCTGCCGGTTTCGCAAAGCATGACGCTGTTGTCATTAATCAACGCCACCGACTGACCATCCGGGTGCCAGCTAAAAGCCGACTGGATGTCGCAAGCTGCATGACTTATCTGCCGGGGTTGACCGCCCGTCGGCGCAATCGTCCACAGCTGCACCACGCCCGCATCATCTTTCATCAGAAACGCGATTGATCGACCATCAGGTGAACTGCGAAGCCAGTGACGAGGCGTGGTAACCAGCCCCGGATAAGTCCGCTGGTGGGTGAAGGTCAGCCTGCGTTGTTTTATCCCTGCGGGAGGTGCGGGCAGGGTATCAACGGTGCCTTCAATAGGCTTGTCATCCTGCAATGCATAATCGGTTAACTTTTCGGGTAAATCGACAATAAAAACTTCAGACACTTTTTCGCCACGGATGCCGATCGTGTCACCAATAAAGGCCAGCGCCCAGCGCTGTCGGTGACCGTCTTTTTTCATATAGCCTTCTGTGCCCACCCAACCTTCTTCAAAAGCACGGTTAATCTCGTCGCTGCCGGGCCTCGGCGAGCGGGTCGTGTGGCTGACCAGCACGCAAAAAAAGCGTCCATCGTATTCCCGTGGATGGCTTTTGGGCGGACAGACCGGGCGCAATGGAACCGCCACACCAACATTGCGCCGATCTTCTTCTGCTGCCAGCTGATGCATCAGGTGATCATTGTAAGTAAAACTCAGCCGCGAGCCATCCGGGCTAAAGACATGAACATGAGAACCACCGCGCAAAGCACCCACGGTGAAAGGCGGCGTGATATCACAGGCATCCATATTTTCCGCCAGGCCATTTTGCACAATCACCCCACGCCGGTGATGAAAGTCATACTGCCACTGCGCGTCGGGGTGCTCAGGGCCATGAATAAAAACGTAGCGTGGTGGCAGATCGGAACTGGTGGTAATCACGCCAATATGGGCGCCGTTACCAGCCTGATATAACACTTCCGTCTGGCCGCTGAGGTTGACCCGCTCAACGGTCAACCCGTCAAACGTAGCCGTGTCTGAACGGACGTCATAAACCAGCCAGTGGCTGTCTGCCGTCCAGACGTTGATATTAGTGAGCTGATGGTTACGGGAGTCAAAAGTAAGCTGGCGTTCGGTCATGGTGTTTATCCCCGGCAGTGTCTGCTCTGCCAAGGGTAATGCATTCAGCGGCTTTCCGGTACTGCGCAATGGCAGGACCGTCACTTTAGCCCGGCACCGTTACAACGATGTTTTACAGAACGAACGTCTCAATAGCGTGAGCAACGCCATCTTGCTGGTTGGTTTTGGTGATAAACTGCGCGGCAGATTTAACAGATGCAATGGCATTTCCCATCGCCACGCCCGTTCCGGCAAAATCCAGCATCGCCAGATCGTTTTCCTGATCGCCGATTGCCATCACTTCCTCTCGCACCAGACCAAGACGCTCGGCCAGTATTTTTACGCCCGCACCTTTATTGACCTGCCTGTGAAGGATCTCCAGATAATAAGGTGAGCTTTTCATAATCGTATAACGATCGTGAGCTTCCTGGGGGATACGCCCGATGGCATCATTGAGTATCTCTGGCGGATCGATCATCATTAGCTTTGGAAAAGTGGCAGACCGATCCATCTCTTCAACGCTTCGATAGCGCAATGGAATACCGGTCAGAAAGGATTCGTGCACGGTGAACTCACTGATGTCTTTATTCGCAGTAAACAACAGCGATTTGGTTAGTGCCTGAAAATGTACGCCCAGTTCACGGGACAGCTTCTCAAAATAGCGGTAGTCGTCATAATTAAGGGTCACTTCAGCCACACAGTCACCGGTTGCGGCTTGCTGAACCAGCGCACCGTTATTAGTAATGCAATACTGGCCCTCCTGCTGTAAATCCAGTTCAATCAGGTAGCGTAACACGCCAATAAATGGACGCCCGGTTGCCAGCACAATAGCCACGCCTTTATCACGGGCAGCACGGAGCGCTTCTTTCACCCGTGGCGTAACCTCGTGCTGAGGATTTAACAGAGTGCCATCCATATCAATCGCTATCAGTTTTATCGCCATAAAATCCTCATCAGTTTGTTGTTCGCCAGCAGCTAAATCAGCGTCCCAAATAGTAGATCAACCGCAGAGAACTCAGTCCGGTTTGTGCGTTATGAACCATCGCCAAACCAACCGGGCTGAGCTTTGCCGATCATAACACCCATACCCCGCAACGAACGACGCCTGCCGCAGAAAATGATCCGCGTTGCCCGGTGCGGCGCAAAGCTACGCCTGCACCGTGGATCCGTGGCCCACACAAAGACGAAAAGATGGCGGCGACAAATTCTGCCATGACACATGGGTAGCCTGGAACATCCGGTGGTTTACGAAAATGAAAAGTGGATATCCGTCTTCAATACGCTCATGATAGCTGATTATTCATAAGAGCAGAGAAACGCTGCATTGGCTGAAACAGCACCCGCCGTTCAGGATAATTTATCAGCGCGTTTACTCGCCGCGAGTCAACCACGTTAGACCCCTGTGGCAGCCGCGAAAGGTACCTTCAACAGGAATCATCAGTGCCGATCAATACGGCAATTGTTGAAAAAGATACGCCGCTTTATAAACACCGTCGTCCCTTTCCCAGGAAGCAAAAAAGGGCTGACAAAAGCGTAGTGGTATCAGGAGCACTTATTTAGCACGATTCAACTGATATTGACCAGCATCATTACAACAAAACATTATTTACAATAATACGTTAGAAATATTACTTAAATATATAACAATTAATTTAAAGCATCATTAAATCACATTAATGTCAAAAAAAACCATTAAAAAGTGGTACAAAAAAGGTATTTAAGCGTAAAGTAACCGACACAACTATAACAACGGATACGTTCAAAAACCGCTGTGGACATTGGCCGTCGATACTTTCAGAGCAATACTTAAGATCAGCATCAACTGTAGTAAATTTCACGGAGGAAAAATGAATATTCTGATTATTAGTGAAGATAATTATTTTATTATTGGCCTGATTAACCTGATTAATCAGGCCTGGATTATTACCCATCCAGGCAATCATCCTGTTTATATGATTGCTGATGAAAAACGTTCACTGCTCAAACCTGACATCATCATTTCTGATATCTGTCATGTTAAGAGCGCTGGCAGAAAGGTTTCCAGGGACTATGCGAAAGTAAGCCGCCATGTATCGCTGAACCTTATGACAAACTGCCGTAAAAAACCCGGTCACCTGTGCCTTGAGCATCAGGTGCGCCTGGAAAAAAAACACGCTAACAGAGAGTTACGGAAGCTTTTCAAAAACGCTAATTCACCGGTTTACTCCCCACGCTCTTTAGGAAAAAATAGCTGTGGTCAAACAGCCGATATTACACTCAGTAAGCAACAGGCGATGGTGGTGCAATATATTCGCGAGGGATTATCGCTGACAGATATATCTCGCCGCACCAGTCTGAGTGTGAAAACCATCAGCACTCACAAGCGGGCAATAATGCGTAAGTTTGGTATGAAAAACAACAGTGAGTTTTATCGTTATACACTTGAAGGGGTTATTTTACGCTGAGTCAACAGAAAAATTAACTACCAATTAACATATAAAAAAACAACCGTTATAATTTTTACAAAAAATCGCTTCTCTCACAGAGGGAGGAATACTTCTGCACATTTTTAACTAAAAAGTGTATTTCAGACATTTTGTTGAAAATAAAAAATCTCCCCAATATCCCCCCGGTTATCTGTGGCATAAAAATTCACCTGCATAGCAGATGGTATTGATTGCGCCCCACAGGGGCGTACTTAGCTCTGACTCTGAGAGCTTTCGCTTCAGACTTCTTTTAAACGAAGTTGGCTTTCTTCCTGTTCATGCTTTTCCTGATACTTCACCTGTTTCCTGATCATCTCTTCGTCTGTACCTACGGTTTCTACGCAGTAGCCTCGCGCCCAGAAGTGGTTTCCCCATAATTTATTCTTCTCGGATACGGGGATTTACTGAACAGCCGTTTTACCTTTTAAATGACCAGTGACATGCGAGATTGAACGTCGCGGCGGCACTTTTATCAGCAAGTGAACATGATCCAGCGCCACCACCTCTATCCTGAACTGTTCATTCGAAATCCTTGTCTGCCTGTAAACCTCCCTGCCTGGATTATTCCTCAGAATGCGGAACCCATATCTGGGTGTCCATACGGTGTGATATTGACAACACCACAGCACATGCGATGGTCTCTGGGATCCACTCATGGTTAAATCCTTATCAGTTTTGGGGATAACAAATTCGGATTTTCCCATGAGTAGCATTACTGGCAGAGCCAATTTGTTGCTGACCACCTCCACAGGTGGTGGTGTTTATTTGCGCATAAAAAAATCCAGACTCAGCTCACTGAATCTGGATTTTTCCTCAGCGCCAGCCGCCCCCTGCTGGCACAATAACCGGTTAAATATCGATGTTCGCCGCTTTAAGCGCATTCTCTTCAATAAAGGCACGACGGGGCTCTACCGCATCGCCCATCAGTGTGGTGAACAACTGGTCAGCTGCAATGGCGTCTTTAACGGTGACGCGCAACATACGACGGCTGTCAGGGTCCATGGTGGTTTCCCACAGCTGCTCCGGGTTCATCTCACCCAGTCCTTTATAACGTTGAACTGATAAACCACGACGCGACTCCTTAACCAGCCAGTCCACCGCCTGCTCAAAAGACGTTACTGGCTGGCGACGCTCACCGCGCTCAATAAAGGCGTCCTCTTCGATCAGACCGCGAAGTTTCTCACCCAGCGTACAGATCTTGCGGTATTCCCCACCCAGTACAAATTCACTGTCCAGCGTGTAGTCAGTATCCACACCGTGAGTACGAATGCGCACTACAGGTTCGAAAATATTCAGTTCGCGGTTTTCGCGCACCACTCCCACGTAAGTACTGCCATGCTGTTCTTTTTCATTCAGCTGTGTAACCAGTCCATTAATCCACTGCTCTACAGACGCCTGTGCGGAAAGATCGCTCAGGGTTGCGTAGTCGATCAACGCATTCAGCAGCGCAACCGGATAACGACGCTCCATACGCTTGATCATTTTGCGTGCACTGTTGAATTCCGCTACCAGGCTTTCGAGTGGTTCCCCCCCCAGCGGCGGCGCATCGGCATTGGTGTGCAGCGTTGCGCCATCCAGCGCGATGGCGATTTGGTACTGATCCATCGCATCACCATCTTTAATATACTGTTCCTGCTTACCTTTTTTCACCTTATACAACGGTGGCTGAGCAATAAAAACGTGGCCTCGCTCAATAATTTCTGGCATCTGACGATAGAAAAACGTCAGTAACAGTGTACGGATATGTGAGCCATCGACGTCCGCATCGGTCATGATGATAATGCTGTGATAGCGCAGTTTGTCCGGGTTATATTCATCACGGCCAATGCCACAGCCCAGCGCGGTGATCAACGTAGCCACTTCCTGTGAAGCAAGCATCTTGTCAAAGCGCGCCTTCTCCACGTTAAGGATTTTTCCTTTCAGCGGCAGAATGGCCTGATTTTTACGGTTACGTCCCTGCTTGGCTGAGCCACCTGCAGAATCACCCTCCACCAGGTAAATTTCTGACAGGGCCGGATCGCGCTCCTGGCAGTCCGCCAGTTTTCCCGGCAGGCCGGCCAAATCCAACGCGCCTTTACGGCGAGTCATCTCACGCGCACGGCGGGCTGCTTCACGGGCACGGGCGGCATCAATAATCTTACCTACCACGGTTTTCGCATCGCCGGGATTTTCCAGCAGATACTCTGCGAGCAACTCATTCATTTGCTGCTCAACGGCAGATTTCACCTCAGAAGACACCAGCTTATCTTTGGTCTGCGAGGAGAATTTAGGGTCCGGCACCTTCACTGACACAACCGCAATCAGGCCTTCACGCGCATCGTCACCGGTCGCGCTGACCTTGGCTTTTTTGCTGTAGCCTTCTTTGTCCATGTAGGCATTCAGGGTCCGGGTCATTGCAGCACGGAAACCGGCCAGATGAGTACCGCCATCGCGCTGGGGGATATTGTTAGTGAAGCAGTAAATATTTTCCTGAAAACCATCATTCCACTGCAATGCCACTTCCACACCGATACCGTCTTTCTCGGTGGAGAAATAGAAGACGTTAGGATGAATAGGGGTTTTATTGCGGTTCAGGTATTCAACAAAGGCTTTAATGCCACCTTCATAATGGTAGTGATCTTTCTTGTCGTCACGTTTGTCTTCAAGTTTGATTGAGACGCCGGAGTTCAGAAATGACAGCTCACGCAGGCGCTTAGCCAGAATTTCATATTCAAAGTCAGTGACGTTAGTAAAGGTTGCATGGCTTGGCCAGAAACGCACCCGCGTGCCAGTCAAATCGGTTTCACCGGTCACGCTCAGCGGAGCCTGCGGCACACCATGAACGTAAATCTGCTGGTGTACCTTGCCTTCACGACGAATGGTCAGCTCCAGTTTCTCCGACAGGGCGTTAACCACGGAAACCCCCACGCCATGCAGGCCACCGGATACCTTATACGAGTTGTCATCGAACTTACCGCCCGCATGCAGTACGGTCATGATCACTTCGGCCGCGGATACGCCCTCTTCTTCATGGATTCCGGTCGGAATACCACGACCATCATCCTGAACAGAAACAGAGTTATCTGCATGAATGGTAACCATAATATCTTTACAGTGGCCGGCGAGTGCTTCGTCAATGGCGTTATCCACGACCTCGAATACCATATGATGCAGACCGGTGCCGTCATCCGTATCGCCGATATACATACCAGGGCGCTTGCGTACCGCATCCAGCCCTTTCAGAACTTTGATACTTGAGGAGTCATAATTCGACATCAACGTTTCTCGCTCGATTAATCTTCAGGTTGAACGGCTATTTTACCTTGTTCTACGTGGAACATCTTGCCCTTTTCGTCAGACATGTCGAACACATGTCCGGCATCAATTGCGCTGACAAAAACCTGGGCATGAGTGGCTTTCAACCGCGAGGCCAGCAGTTGGCGACGCGTTTCATCCAGCTCAGAGGCAAAATCATCTATCAGATACAGGCAACGACGCCCGCTCTGTCGTGTAAGAAACTCACCCTGTGCCAGTCTCAGGGCACACATCAGCAGTTTTAACTGGCCACGGGACAGGAGATCTTCGACCGGTGTACCGTCGGCACGAATACGAAAATCTGCCTTATGAGGCCCGCTGGCAGTGTAAGTCAACGCTCTGTCACGCTCAAACTGACGCTCCAACAGCTCGCTGTAGTCGGTTTCTTTATCCCAACCACGCTGAAAGGAAAAACTTAACGCAAACTCCGGTAAAAACTGGGCACAGGTGGCACTGATATCCGCTGCAATAGCGTCACTGTAAGCGGCGCGCCAGCGGCTCAACTGCTCAGCCAGCGGTGCCAGCTCCAGATCCCATGCGCGAATTTGCTGATAACGTGAAACCTGACGCAGCGCGGCATTTCGCTGTTTAAGCAGACGCCGGAGATTACTCCAGGCATTAAAAAACCCAGGCTCATTGTGGAAGCAGCCCCAGTCGATATAGGCACGACGGTATTTAGGACCACCGTTTAGCAGGGTAAACCCTTCTGGCGTAATCAGTTGCATCGGCAGCATCTGGGCCAGCTCAGCCACTTTATGACCGTCAGTACCCGCAATGCGTACCTTGCTGTCGCCCGCACGATTTTTGGTCAGGCCAACGCTGGTTTCGTGTTCTGCGCCGTCAATTCGACCATGCAACACAAACGCATCCTGGTCATGGCGGATCACTCTGCCAGCCTGCAAACTGCGGAACGCCCGGCCGTGACCAAGCGTATAGATAGCTTCCAGCACGCTGGTTTTACCGCTGCCGTTCGCGCCCACCAGAAAATTGAAACCGGGTGCCAGCGCCAGGTCCGCGTTTTCGATATTACGAAAATCTTTGATAAGCAGGCGGGTTAAAGCCATAAGTAGGTGGTCCAGTACAAATATTACAAATACGGCTTTGTTCTGTAAACGTGGCGATACAGAATCAGGGCGTTAACGGCGCAGACAGTTTTTGGGTGCAGCCAGCGCGCAAAAAACGGAGCGTACACAAAGTACGTGAGAATTTTACGCACTGCCCAATCCCAAAATGGCAAGTGAGTTAGCCCGCCAGATTATAACCTCATAGGCATAACGACATAGGCCGCGCTCTGGCTGGCAGCATCTTCAATCTGCACGCTGGAAACAGAATCGGTCAGCAGCAGGCGGACATTTTCACACTTCAGCGCGTTGAGCACATCCAGCACATAGCTGACATTAAAACCAATTTCCAGATCCGTACCATCATAGGAAACGTCCAGAATTTCTTCCGCCTCTTCCTGTTCTGGGTTATTCGCGGTGATCTTCAGCTGATTTTCACTGATATATAAGCGAACGCCGCGAAACTTCTCATTTGAGAGAATGGCCGCCCTGGCGAAAGCCTGTTTAAGCAGATCGCAACCGGCACTCAGGGTTTTATCGGGATTTTTAGGCAAAACGCGACGATAATCAGGGAAACGGCCATCAACCAGCTTCGAGGTGAAGATAAAGTCACCGACATGAGCGCGGATATTGTTGCTGCCAATCTGCACCTGCAGCGGCGTGTCCCCACCATCCAACAGACGTACCAGCTCAATCACACCTTTGCGTGGCACAATCACTGAATGATTTGGCAGTGATTGCCCCACCGGCATTGAACACACGGCAAGGCGATGTCCATCGGTCGCCACGGTGCGCAGTTCTTCGCCTTCGGTTTCAAACAGCATTCCGTTCAGATAATAGCGAACATCCTGGTGAGCCATTGAGAACTGCGTCGCCTCAATCAGGCGCTTCATGGTGGCCTGCGGCAAGGTAAACTCCACTTCGCTTTGCCAGTCATCCAGGTTAGGGAAGTCACTGGCCGGAAGCGTCGAAAGCGAAAAACGGCTGCGGCCTGAGCGCACAAGCATTCTTTCACCTTCGAGGATCACCGTAATATCCGCCCCTTCAGGCAGACCGCGACAGATATCAAAAAATTTACGCGCCGGAACGGTGGTGGCGCCAGGCTGGTGATCCCGCGTCAGGGCGACACGGGCGACCATTTCCATTTCTAAATCGGTTCCGGTCAGTAGCAGGCTGCCTTCGTTAACCTGTAGCAGTAGGTTGCCGAGGATCGGTAAGGTTGGACGTCCGCCCAGCGGGCTACTGACCTGCTGTAACGGCTTAAGTAAATGCTCGCGTTCTACAATAAATTTCATAGTGTCAGGAGGATAATGTTCTGATTAGATTTGAGAAATCTTCTTTAATATCGTGACTTTCCTCACGCAGCTGCTCAATTTTACGACAGGCATGCAGCACGGTTGTATGGTCACGACCCCCGAAAGCATCACCGATTTCCGGCAAGCTGTGATTGGTCAGCTCTTTCGCCATCGCCATTGCCATCTGACGTGGGCGGGCGACAGAACGCGAACGACGTTTGGAGAGCAGATCCGCCACTTTGATTTTGTAATATTCGGCAACCGTTTTCTGAATATTATCTATTGTGACCAGCTTTTCCTGTAGCGCCAGCAAGTCGCGTAACGCTTCACGAACAAAATCAATGGTGATAGCCCGGCCGGTAAAGTTGGCGTTGGCGATAACCCGGTTTAGCGCCCCTTCCAGTTCACGCACATTGGAGCGCAGACGTTTGGCAATAAAGAACGCCACTTCACCCGGCAAACGAATATCGTTTTCGTCGGCTTTTTTCATCAGGATCGCAACGCGGGTTTCCAGCTCCGGCGGCTCAATGGCCACCGTCAGGCCCCAACCAAAGCGGGATTTAAGACGATCCTCCACCCCATTAATCTCTTTCGGGTAGCGATCTGATGTCAGAATGATCTGCTGGTTGCCTTCCAGCAACGCATTAAATGTATGAAAAAACTCTTCCTGGGATCGTTCTTTATTGGCAAAAAACTGAATGTCATCGATCAGCAGGGCATCCACAGAGCGGTAGTAACGCTTAAACTCTTCAATGGCATTGTTTTGCAGTGCTTTAACCATATCCTGCACAAAGCGTTCGGAGTGCATATACACCACTTTAGCATTCGGCTTGCGGGCCATGATGCCATTGCCAACCGCATGCAGCAGGTGGGTTTTTCCGAGGCCCGTACCACCATAAAGGAATAAAGGATTGTAAGCACCGCCAGGATTGTCCGCGACCTGACGCGCTGCCGCGCGAGCCAGCTGATTAGATTTACCTTCCACAAAATTGTCAAAGTTGTGTTTGGTGTTGACGTTTGATCGATAGGAAAGCTCCGCCGGTGCTGGCGTGTTGTCCCAGCTTGGACGCAGGGGTGCCGGACGTGTGCCCACCGCCGGCGCATTGGTATTTGTACTGGCCGTTACTGGCTGGCTGATCTGACGCGTGACCGGTTTACTGCCCACTTCAAAACGCAACAGCGGGGCATCAACCCCGCAAAAATCATTCAGCAATCCATTGATATTATTGAGATATTTATCACGTACCCAATCGAGCACAAAGCGATTTGGTGCATACAGGGCCAGCGTATTGTCGTTCAATTCAGCCTGTAATGGACGGATCCACATGCTGAATTCTGTGGCAGGTAGCTCATCCTGCAAACGGGCAAGACACTGTTGCCAAAGCGTAAGTGACACGGCGAACTCCACTCGAAAAAATTCGACAAGAAAAAAGACGCTGAAGCGATAAATTCATCATTGTTGACGCATGCAGATGAAACACATACGAACCGCTATCTGCGGTTTCTCCGCCGCTGACCGATCGGGACGATCGTTCACGGGAGGGCGGATCATAGCGCAAAGCGCAACAGAGATCTTCACTTTCTGGCCGGTTTTGATCCAATTTATCCACAGGCCAGCGAACGCAGGATTCGTTCAGGTTTTTTCATTGAAGAGAGAGGATCGACTCTGTTTTTGCCGCACTGCGGCATCCCACTCACACACTTTGCGTACTATTATTGCCAGAGGATCACAGTAAGATCGAGTGCGATCCTTGCGCTTTGTCACAGACCCCGTATAATTCGTGCCCCGGCGTGTTGCGCTCTGGCCCATTCCGGCTGGTTTTGCAGTCGAAAGGGATATACCAGACGCGGTGTTTGAAACACGAAGTAAATTGACTCCGGGTTGTACAATTATTACAATCCCGCCTCTTTATTAAAGATACACTGAGGCGTCGGTCGGTTTTCTGACCATCCAGCGCGTCAACAAGTGAAATTTTCCAAGTTTAGGTAGAAATCGCCATGAAACGCACTTTTCAACCGTCCGTACTGAAACGCAACCGTTCACATGGTTTCCGTGCCCGTATGGCAACAAAAAATGGTCGTCAGGTTCTGGCACGTCGTCGTGCTAAAGGCCGTTCACGTCTGACCGTTTCTAAGTAATAAAAGCTAACCGCTGAGTGGTTAAGCTCGCATTTCCCAGGGAGTTACGCTTGTTAACTCCCACTCATTTCACTTTCGTCTTCCAGCAGCCGCAAAGAGCCGGTACGCCGCAAATCACCATTCTCGGCCGCCTTAACTCGCTGGGGTATCCCCGCATCGGTCTTACCGTCGCCAAAAAACATGTTAAACGCGCGCATGAACGCAACCGGATCAAGCGATTGACCCGTGAGAGTTTTCGTCTGCGTCAGCATGAGCTACCCGCCATGGATTTCGTGGTGGTGGCTAAAAAAGGCGTGGCCGACCTGGATAATCCCGGACTGATGGAAGCGTTGGAGAAAATATGGCGTCGTCACTGTCGCCTGGCTCGCGGCTCCTGATTGGACTGATCCGCGTTTACCAGCGCGTTATCAGCCCTCTTCTGGGACCCCACTGTCGTTTTCATCCAAGCTGCTCGCAATATGGTATTGAGGCATTGCGCCGGTTTGGCCTGATAAAAGGCAGTTGGTTGACGATAAAGCGCGTATTAAAATGCCACCCTTTGAACCCGGGTGGCGACGATCCGGTGCCGCCAAATAACCATTGATACCAGAGAACATTAACGATGGATTCGCAACGCAATCTTTTCCTCATCGCTTTTTTGTTCGTGTCTTTTATGCTCTGGCAAGCCTGGCAGACGGACCACGCTCCGCAGCCTCTGCAAACCCAGACCACGCAAAACACGACAGCAGCCGGCGATAACGCAAATCAGGGCGTTCCTGCCAGCGGCCAGGGCAAAACGATCACCGTTAAGACTGATGTCCTGTCTTTACAGATCAATACTCGCGGTGGCGATATTGAGCAGGCACAGTTGCTGACTTACCCGGATAAGCTGGGTTCCGATCGCCCTTTCCAGTTGCTGGAAAACACGCCGGGCTTTCTGTACCAGGCACAAAGTGGTCTGACCGGACGTAATGGTCCCGACAACCCAGCCAATGGCACTCGCCCACTTTTTACCACGGCTCAGGACAACTTTGTGCTGGCAGAAGGGCAAAGTGAACTGCGTATTCCAATGACTTACACCGCAGAAAATGGCGTAACCTGGACAAAAACATTTGTTCTGAAACGTGGTGAATACGCGATCGGTGTAGATTATCAGATTAACAACACCACGGCGCAGCCGCTGGAAGTGGCGATGTTTGGTCAGTTGAAACAGACCATAGATTTGCCTAAACATCGTGATACCGGCAGCAATAACTTTGCGTTACATACTTTCCGTGGTGCGGCTTACTCCAGCGGTGAGACTAACTACGAGAAGTACAAGTTCGACAAAATCAGCGGTAATGAGAATCTGAATGTCAGCACCAACAATGGTTGGGTAGCAATGCTTCAGCAGTATTTCGCCACCGCATGGGTGCCACACACTACCGGCAGCAATACACTCTACACCGCCAACCTGGGTAACGGCATTGCGGCTATCGGCTATAAATCTGCTCCAGTGACGGTTGCCGCCGGTTCACAGCAAAATCTGGCTGCCACGCTGTGGGTTGGGCCAGAAATTCAGGATAAAATGGCGGCCATTGCGCCTCATCTTGATTTGACCGTCGATTACGGCTGGCTGTGGTTTATCTCTCAGCCGCTGTTCAAACTGCTGAAGTTTATCCACAGCTTTATTGGTAACTGGGGCTTCTCCATTATCATCATCACCTTTATCGTTCGTGGCATCATGTACCCGCTAACTAAAGCACAGTACACTTCGATGGCCAAAATGCGCATGCTGCAACCAAAAATTCAGGCAATGCGTGAGCGTCTGGGTGAAGATAAGCAGCGAATGAGCCAGGAGATGATGGCGCTGTATAAAGCAGAGAAGGTAAACCCGCTGGGTGGGTGTCTGCCGCTGGTTATCCAGATGCCTATCTTCCTTGCGTTGTACTATATGCTGATGGGTTCCGTTGAACTGCGCCATGCGCCGTTTGCCTTGTGGATCCATGATCTTTCAGCACAGGACCCGTACTACATTCTGCCAATCCTGATGGGCGTGACGATGTTCTTCATCCAGAAGATGTCTCCGACTACCGTCACCGACCCAATGCAGCAGAAGATCATGACCTTTATGCCAGTGATCTTCACCGTGTTCTTCCTGTGGTTCCCATCTGGTCTGGTGCTGTACTACATCGTCAGTAACCTGGTGACGATTATTCAGCAGCAGCTGATTTATCGCGGTCTGGAAAAACGTGGTTTACACAGCCGTGACAAGAAGAAAGCGTAATTTGTGACGCTTTAACACAATCGTTATCATAAGGCGGTCACCTGACCGCCTTATTTTTTGCCGCAATAAAGAGAGTTAAACATGAATCACAGCGAAACCATCGTAGCTCAGGCAACCCCACCAGGTCGCGGCGGGGTGGGTATCCTGCGTGTTTCCGGGCCAAAAGCAGCAGAGGTTGCACAGTTGCTGCTGGGCAAACTTCCACGCCCCCGCCATGCCGATTATCTGTCCTTTCGGGACAACAATAACCTGACGCTGGATCAGGGAATTGCACTCTGGTTTCCTGCCCCTAACTCCTTTACTGGCGAGGATGTGCTCGAACTACAGGGACATGGCGGTCCGGTTATCCTTGATTTGTTGCTGAAACGCATTACGACAATCCCTGGCGTGCGCATTGCACAACCGGGTGAGTTTTCCGAACGGGCTTTCCTGAATGATAAACTTGACCTTGCCCAGGCAGAAGCAATTGCCGATCTGATCGATGCCAGTTCGGAACAGGCAGCCCGTTCCGCGATAAACTCCTTACAGGGGGCTTTTTCACTGCGTGTGAACAATCTGGTGGAAGCACTTACTCACCTGAGGATCTACGTCGAGGCGGCCATTGATTTCCCGGATGAAGAGATCGACTTTCTGTCAGACGGAAAAATAGAAGCCCAACTCAATCAGGTTATCGTTCGTCTTGATGAAGTTCGCGGCGAAGCGCGTCAGGGAAGCCTGTTGAGAGAAGGAATGAAGGTTGTCATCGCTGGTCGCCCGAATGCCGGTAAATCCAGCCTGCTCAATGCGCTGGCGGGTCGTGATGCGGCCATCGTTACCGATATCGCCGGAACCACGCGTGACGTGCTGCGTGAACATATCCATATTGATGGCATGCCACTGCATATTATCGATACTGCCGGACTGCGTGAGGCGAGTGATGAGGTGGAACGCATTGGCATAGAACGGGCATGGCAGGAAATAGAGCAGGCCGATCGGGTATTGTTTATGGTGGATGGTACCACTACCAGTGAAACCGAACCGGCGGCAATCTGGCCAGACTTTATCGCCCGTCTTCCCGCCTCGTTGCCCATTACCGTGGTGCGTAATAAAGCCGATGTTACGGGTGAAACGCCCTCAATTTCAGAAGTGAATGGCCACTCACTTATTCGCCTTTCCGCCCGCTCAGGTGATGGAATCGAGGTATTACGCAACCATTTGAAAACGAGCATCGGCTTTGCCGGAAATACAGAGGGGGGCTTCCTGGCCCGCAGACGTCATTTGCAGGCTCTGGAGTTAGCATGCACTCACTTACTTCAGGGCAAGGAACAGCTGTTAGGGGCCAAAGCCGGAGAGCTGCTGGCTGAAGAGTTACGCGCCGCCCAACAGGCACTAAGTGAAATAACCGGAGAATTTAGCTCAGATGATTTACTGGGCCGCATCTTCTCCAGCTTTTGCATCGGCAAGTGACGCTGCGTCGTAAGCGTCCACTCACTACCACTAATCCCGCATAGCTAACTGTTAGACGGGATTTTTGTTTCATTGCTGCCAATCCGTTCCACGTGGCTGTCCGGCGATCCCTGGCGTGTAAGTGCTGCGCTGACGAAGTTTGGTGAAAAATGGCACAATAAACACCTTTAACAAGTTAATTTAACAAACCGTTTAACCATTAATCAGCAATTACACTTAATTATCATAGTGGTAGAGCCAGTCAAAATAATCATCCTGAGGATACTCAGGCCCTCCAATCCACCCCGTCCTCCGTGGACGTTATAACAGCTTCATACCGGCATTTTGTGCTTCACGCTTACGCGCGTGTTGCGTCAAGGATAGCCAGAGACAACTCTTCTTTCATTACGTTAACTGGACCGGCGGGAGCATTTGAACAGAAACTTACGGTTTCATTCTCTGTGGAGCATTTAAACCATAATTTCCTGACTGTGGCCTAAGAATGTTTGGATGCCGACAACCAACGGTACAGCGTTGGTACAGATACGCCGAGGTCTTTAGCTACCTCCCTGGGAAGGATACCGCTGGTTAATAATTTTTTGGCAGATACAATTTTTCGGCGGGTCATTTTAGGTTTTCGCCCACCTTTACGACCAGGTTGCTTGCTGCATCAAGCCCGACACGGGTTCGTTCGATGATAAACTCTCGCTCCATCCCGGCAAAGCTGACCATCACATGGAAGAAAAAACGCCCCGCCAGTGTTCCGGTATCAATAGTATCTTACTGCAATCCAGGAGAAACTTTGTATTTGCTTGACGGGATTCTGTAAAATAACACCATTCTGAAAATCAATCAGCATATTACAGATACTCACGGTGATAGCGAAATAATTACTGCACTGTGTTATCTGCCTGGCTATTACTTTATACCACGGATAAGAGACTTTAAACATCAACAACTCTACAGGGCTAACCGTTTAGTTAATTATGTTTTTTTTACACCATTAATGAATAAAACGGTAGATCTGGATATTATTGAGGAACAATCGGATGCGGTGATTCATGTATCGCAATCTCTCAAAAAACGTACAGCACCTGCCCATGTCATCACAGAGCGGCTCACCAGCTATTTTCCATTTGATCCTCTTTCTAAGGCGTTTACCAATCTGGCTCGCCTGATCAAGCCGGAATATATTCTGCGCTATATGACCGTTCAGGATTTACGTCGTACAGTTCAGCTCAATAAAACAGAATACCGAAATAATTTACTCAGATAGATATTTTTTCGAGCCAGGGATAATTCACGACCGATGATTATGAAGAGATCATAAATAAGGCCAGCGTCTTGAGTTTAGTATCTAATGTAACCCTGTATTGGAACACATCGAGAATAATAAATATTGTTAGCGGGTTATGTAAAAATAAGAAAATTACAGATAATGAGGTGTTAGCATATATCTCTATACTCCCTGTAAACATATATTACCAAATGGCACTTATTTTGTTGCTGGAGAACCTTACGGTGCGGAGTCTGCCTAAATGGCAAACCGTAAGCTACTGTTCGAGTGCCCCGCTGATCCAATATTTCCTCTCAGCTATTTTCTGCGGCCTGTCATTTCTGACTAAGAGTCGTTTCTTGATAGCCTCTCACCCTGAAATTTGCAATCATTGTAATTTTTCGCAATCTCATACATGAAAATTATTGATGAACTTAACAAATAGGGAAAAAAATGCCAATAAATCCTGTCAGACATAATACCGTAGTGCCTGTGAATGACATACGGCAAGAGCGGATAGAATTAAGTAAACTTAGAAGCAGTCTGTCGCAAAAGATCTCAGATATTAAAAATAGCGCAACTGAAAAAAATAAATCTATTGCCGTGCATAAAAATAATATTGCCGACAACCAGTCATTACTTAAAAGTCTTCATTCAGTCTCAGCAAAAAATGGTGAGAACGCCACTGTACGACTGAAAAAAGATCATTTTAAATATGGTCAGGCGAGTAACATTTTAAAAAAGATGTTACATGGTAGCCGTTATCAGACTGAGCGCGAAGCAGCAGTCAAAAAAATCAATGCTCAAGGGAGTACCGTATCTGCCGGAAAGGTGATAAAAACGCTACAGACAAGAATTGATAGCACCTTAAGTGAGGTTCATGAGCTAAAAACAGAGGTCGCCGGTTATGATAAGAAAATTGATAATATCGAGGCGATAAAATATGGCATAGAGAAAAAATTAGACAATCTTACTAAAATTGAAACCAATGCAAAAAAAGCTGATGAAAAAAACCACAGTGCCCGACAAAATTTTTCCATGATCTATCAAAGTAATGTGGGATGCAAAGCGCTCAACGTTGAGGCGCGTCATCAGTTTGGCAACACCCCCTTAGCAGGCAAAGTGAGCGGGAGTAAAGTCGTTGAAGAATACCGCAGGGTTCATGGTTATGAGATTTTTAGCCGTGGTAATAAGGCACTTGAATCAACTATTAAGGCAAATTGTAGCGATCTGAATGAACTGGTTAAAACGGGCGCTAAAGCATGGTACACCCCGACAGAGAAAAATATAACAACTTACCGCGGGCAAGGAATGACACAGAGCGGGATTAACACGTTAATTTCACGATTTAACGCCGATGAACATAACAAAACTGAAACCGTGTATATCCTTGGGCAATTCTTCTCGACATCCAGATCTGTAAATGTTGCTAACGATTTTGCAAACCGTAGTCAGGATGATGCAAAAGTCATATTTAAGGTGAAGGGCAATAGCAGCAACGGGTTATCCATCCCAGGCGGCCTGTCATTTGAGAATGATGAGAGCGAAAAACTGTATTCTCCGCTGGCGAATTTCAAAGTTACAGCCGTATCCAAAGCATCGTCGAATACTTACCATGTCGCGTTAGAGGAAGTCACGAAGGTTGACAGGGCGCTGATCCTGCCTTATTAACTGATAAAAAGGTGTGAACGTAGCGCCCTTACAAGGCGCTACGTTCACAAAAAGAATGAAACCGTAAGTTTCGGCTCAAATGCTCCTGCAGGTCCTTTATGCAAAATGCAAGACACCTACAACTGGAGATGCCTTCACCACGGAAGGGTGAAAGTGCCATTTTGGGTTTGCAAGGTAACATCGCCGCTTGATCTTATCCGTCAACCGTGGATACGGGGCTGAGTGAGTCAACTCTCAACCTGAGATGACTCACATGCCAAACTCCGTATCAACCAGAAAAGCCACGAAATCATCACAGGCATGAATTTCGCAACGAGTCTCCGAATCGGTATTGCCCGCTGCGGCACGTGAAATCTGTTTGTATGAATCCCAGCGCTGTAGCTGCCAACAGCAAATCACCGCCTCAGAACGTCAAAGTGTGTAGCCGCTGAAAATGTCCGGCTCAAACGCCAGCTGGCTGAACGGGACGAGGAGCTGGCCATTTTCCACAAGGCAGCGACATATTTCGCGAAGCGCCTGAAATGAAGTCTGTCTTTATCGAAAAACACCGGACAGCGTTCAATATTAAACCATGTGTCCTGTACTTCCGGTTGCCCGCAGCCACTGGTATGCCTGGTATCTTCGTCGTTGTCAGAAGTGGGCGCGTCAGGATGTGTATACCTAAATGCATTATTACCATCCGCCAAAATGGTGAGTGGCAGATAAAAACAGCCAAAGGCTGGCTTCACAGCAGCCTGAACAGGTCACGGTTTTTTGTTGATAACTGGCAGGCAACCTGATGATAATTACATCTCTGCACAGTAAAACACCGTCGGTAACAGTTTTCGATAACCGCATGGTATCAAGCAAGTGAGAGCCATGTACTATAAGCACCACCGCCGTTAAGACCAGGAATAATAGTATTTCTAAATAGCGGTTCCGAATAGTAGATCACTGGGTAATAAGTGATGATTGCTTCATTAATTCTGACGACAACTTTGAGGCGTTGATAGTACCGGCTTTCGTTGTGGAAAGCGGACTATCCCTTGTGCCACAGGGCTTTCGTAAAGTGTAGCGGTATCAGGAGCCGTTATTTAGTCCAGACACTCCGATAAGCCCTGATATTTTTATCAGAGGGATAATTAAAGTATTACTGTATTTTCTACAACAGACGGTGATATTATTTTGTCATAAAAATACAATTAAAAATTATCATATAAATCACCACAATAAGAAATCGTCTTTCTGATTAACACCAAAAACATCACAATAAAAAACAACGGTATAATTTCATAAAAATAAAAATCCGTCCAATGATAATAAATGTTATTTTATCCATTAACTGCCTTACAACAGATAGCTATTAATTACTATGTAAAAATTATCATTAGATAATCTGATTAGCATATGCAGAACGTTTAAAAAATTATTAACAATCTATTTTTTTAAAACTGATTGATATATCATTTAGCACTAAAAAACCATTAATCTAACATTACCTTTTTAGTTTTGGTAAAAATTATGTATCAGCCATTTTTTCTTAAAAATGTGATCGACAACCCGTTATAAAAATACAGACTCACTCATATGACATTATCAGCTACTTCATTTGACAGACTATTTACACCGTTCCCTGCTTTTCATCAGAAAGATATTTCTTGTCCGAAATTACTCCCTGTGCAGCAAAGTTGCGTGATATTTGTTAAGGGAATTCTTACAATAGTTGCAATGTTTTTTAATCATTTTCACGGAGCGACAGATGGCAAGTCACTTTGCGCGATGGCCCCTGATTGGTGCCAGCATCCGTACCTACCGACTCCCCTCTTCTGTGGTTAATCCCCCCCTGATATTGACTGAGCGCAGAAAGGCCAGATACCTGGCAGCACGTTCATTACTGGCGGAACTGATGTGGCGGGTTTATGGCATTCCTCAACTTCCCAGTTTGGCGATCTCATGCAATGGTCGACCCCACTTTGCCGATCCTGAACTGCCCGATTTCAGCATTGCTTATGCTGGTAATATAGTGGGTATTTTACTGGCAGAAGAACGCGGCAAAACCGGTCTGGATATGGAGATTGTTCGTACTCACAGTCGCCAGACGCTGGAGCAGCAGGCTCTCAAATTTTCCTCAGGGGAAAAAGCCTGGATTAAAGCGCAGTCAGATCCTAACGAAGCAGCCACACAGTTGTGGGCACTTCGTCAGAGCGTACTGAAATTGACAGGGGAAAAAGAGCAGGGGAACGATTCCCTGCGACTGCATCCGGCTTCAGGAAGGTTACGTTTAGAGACATCCGCTGATATTCAGGTCATTTCCGATGTCGAGCCGCTGATAATCTGGTCCTGTGCCCTGTCGCCCGGAGATGTACAATTACATCTCTGGGAATTCAATGGTGCCGAACACTGGAAGCCACTGAAAGATATCCAGATATCAGCAAGGAATATGGAACCACAGATGCTGCGTCTGACCAACCTGCACAAATAGTGTCAATAACAGACAGAAAGAAAGAAATCAGGCCGGAGAGGTCCGGCCCGAAAATCATGAATTAATGAGCGTCAATAAAAACAATTTTCAGAATAAACAGCAGCGCCACAACCACCACGCAGGGGCTGATTTCACGCCAGCGGCCCGTACCCAACTTCATCACACAGTAAGAGATGAAGCCAAGCGCAATGCCTTCCGTGATTGAAAAGCTGAACGGCATCATTGCCGTGGTCACAAACGCAGGCACTGCTTCGGTCAGATCGTTCCATTCAACACGCGCAAGACTCGAAGTCATTAACACACCAACATAAATCAGTGCACCCGCGGCAGCATAGGCAGGAACCATACCCGCCAGCGGTGACAGGAACATCACCAACAGAAACAGAAGACCGGTTACTACCGCGACCAGGCCGGTACGACCACCGACCGAAACGCCAGATGAACTTTCAATATATGCGGTAACCGATGAGGTGCCGATATAAGCACCCGCCACTGAACTGACGCTATCAACAAACAGCGCCTGCTTCATACGAGGGAAAGTACCCTTCTCATCGGTCAGACCCGCTTTATCCGTTACCCCAATCAAGGTTCCTGAGGAGTCAAAGAGATTAACCAGCATAAAAGAGAAAATAATACCGGCCATACCCACATTGAAGGAACCCGCCAGATCCACCTGACCCAATATTGAGTTCATGCCGGTCGGCATGGAGAACACGCCGCTGTATTTCACATCGCCAAGTGCCAGCCCGATCAGCGTGGTGACAACGACGGAAACCAGTACCGCGATATGAACATTACGTGAGGCAAGGATGGCAATGATAAAGAAGCCCAGCGCTCCCAGCAAAACAGGGTGAGATGTCAGATCGCCCACCGCAACCAGCGTGTCTTTGTTTGGCACCACAATTCCGGCATTTTTCAGGCCGATTATCGCAATAAATAATCCGATGCCTGCGGTAATTCCTACACGCAGACTGACCGGAATATTGGCGATCATCCAGTAACGCACACGAAAAAGCGTCAGCAGCAGCAATCCTAAGGCACCCCAGAAGATCGCCCCCATGCCAACCTGCCAGGAAATGCCCATGGCACCCACCACCACAAAAGCAAAGAACGCATTCAGCCCCATTGCTGGCGCCAGCGCAACGGGCAGGTTAGCCACTAACCCCATCAGGATACTGCCTCCGGCAGCAATCAGGCAGGTAGTGACAAACACGGCCTGAGTATTCATCCCAGCCACGCCGAGGATTTGAGGGTTTACAAAAACGATATAGACCATCGTCAGAAAGGTGGTGAAGCCCGCAATCACTTCGGTACGAACGGTCGTACCATGTTGCTGTAATTTGAAGATCCGCTGTAGTAGACCAGAATTATTCATTATAAGGTTCCAAAAATGGAGAAAATTACCGTCGGCTATCCTAACCGATAATTTTTAATTTGGTAGACTTTCACCGCAGATTGCCACAGTGAAGCGCACCAGCAGTAGCATATTAAATGCGTGGCGAATATATTTTTCAGCTTATTTTTTGTGAAATAAACGCAAAATGGCGTATTAATAGTCAGAATGCAGATATAAAAAAGAATATTTATCTGTAACAGGAAGGGTAAATGCTGGTGTCGTAATAATCACCACGACGACACCAGCCGGAGATAATTTAAAGAGAAGATATATCAAACGGCATCAGTTTTTGCTCAACCCATCAATGCCGTCAGGAAACATTGTCTCAGGAGTTATTAGGCGGGCACGGCAGACCGTCATCACAGGCCGGATTGATTCGTAAACCCGTTCTGGAACGGGCAGCGATCTTAATTTGAGTCGCATCATTGCCGATCATTGTGGCAGTTTTGTTACTTTCCTGAACCAGCGTCTGCTGGTCTTTAACCTGGGAAGCAAATGCGTTCACATCAGAGGAAGCCATAGCCTGAAGGCTGAAGAAAGTAACGCTGGCTACCGCGAGAGTTTTAATTGCAGATTTTGCAAATTTGCTATTCATATCATCTTATCCTGTAGAAAGTTTACTTTGAGTGATGTCAGTCAGCCTTCATCCTGCTGACTGTCATTTTCGGAAAGTCCAATCTTCAAAAATAACTGTCCTGTAAAGCTGCCAATCTTTCCTACAAAAAACAGATGCTATCTTATCTTTTCCTTTACATTAATAACAATCAGGCAATCCCTACACGGCGGGTCATCTTTTTCGGGTAATACTTCAGAAGCTACCCCTTTACGGAATAATGATAATCATTCCGTTGCCATAAGAAATTTTGGCTTAGCCTCAACCAATTGAACCACACAACCTTAATCAACACGCCGGAATATTATCCGTCTGCGACGGGTAAGAAACCTCCGCAACCAGGCCACGCATACCACGACACAGGATATGTAAAAGGGAGAGGAACGTAGCACGCCAGCGGCGTGAGCGGCGCTGCTGCACCGCTTCGGGGGTTTGCATGACCTGAGCTCCGCTTTATACTCTGCTCCCATGTACATCCCCCGCCCCGCCAAACTCCTCTTCACCGTCGATGACGGCTGGAACCGCTACCTCGAAAAACACGGCGACAACATCAGCCAGTGGACCCGCCTCTCCGTTGAGCGCATGCTCGCCTGTGGCACCTGCGCCATGGGCGTCCGCCGTTACTGTTGCGCCTCGCCGGACTGCACACACTCCCGCTTCTTCTGCCAGAGCTGCAAGTCAAAGGCCTGCAGCGCATGTGGCATGAAATCACCTGAGTAATGGATAGCCGAACAGCAGCACGTCCTGCCGGAGTGTGAATGGCAGCACATCACCTTTACCATGCCCCACCTGCTGTGACCCTTCTTCAGCAATAACTGGCCCCTGCTCAACGACCTGTTCCGCTGCGCCACCCGTGCCATGCTGAAGTGGGCGCGCCGGCAGGGCATCGAAGTGGGTATCTTCTGCGCGCTCCACACCTACGGCCGGCAGCTCAATCAGCATCCGCACATCCACGTCTCCGTCACCCGCGGTGGACTTGACGTTAAGCACGGCGTCTGGCGCAGCCTTTTCTTCAGAAAGAAGGCCGTTGAGGAAATCTGGCGGGGTGCCGTTATCCGCCTGCTGCGCGGCAGCTATGAGCGGGTCAGTCCCGGCACCCTGCCGGGACTGGGGCATATCCGCGACGGGGAGCGGTGGCGGCGTTACCTGAAGGCACAGTATGGCCGGCACTGGAAGGTACACTTCGCGAAGAAGACCGGGGAGCCTGGCACAGCGTGAAATACCTGGGACGCTACCTGAAACGGCCGCCGGTGTCGGCTTCACGACTGCGACACTACGCCGGTGGTGCGGTGGTCCACCACTACCTCGATCACCGCACGGGGAAACATAAACGCCAGGTGCTGAGTCAGGAAGAGATGATCGGGCGCTATATCAGCCATGTTCCGGCGCGGCATTTTAAGATGGTGCACTACTCCGGCTTTCTGGCCAACCGCAGGCGGGGCACGCTGCTGCCGAAGGTTTACGAAGCGCTGTCGATGACGGTCGGGAAAAACCGAAACGCCCCGGGTTCGCGGTACTGATGAAAGGCTTCCTGGGCACAGATCCGTACCAGTGTATCCTCTGCAAAGGCCGGCTACGTTTTGCCGGCGCGGTGGCGGGTGAACACGCCACAAAAATGCTCTCTGACAGGCTGCATCAGATGGCGAAAAAACGATGGCTGCGGATGCCTGAGCAGGCTCGGTACACCTGAAAAACAGGTTTCAGATTAAAATTACGGCGAAGATGGCATTTTTATCACAAAACTCATGTTGATCCACGCCATATCTGGTATGGATCGTGTCGCTTTCTATGGTCAGGTAATCCTAAAAGAAGTGATTCAGATTCCTAACCATGAACAGAAACTTACGGTTTCACTTTTTGTGGGGTATTTAAACCGTAAATTCATGCATGTGTATGCAATTTAAGAATGCTTTTATGCCGGTAACGTGGTTTTTCGCACGGTTGACGCTCAAACCCCTTTACCACCTTCGGCCATTTGCAACAGTGCCCCTGCGGCGTGTTATGTTCTTTTTTACATTACGAAACAAAATTACCACATAACATTATCATTCCATGTGTAAGGTCAGTGTCAGTTTTCAATCGATGGCACTGGCTCATGACCCAGTGACAATTTCTCTCTCATCTATGACTGACACTAGCCAGGAGGATCCTGTGGAAAAATTCACGAAAAGAACTAAATCCCAGTTGGGATATATTCCGGACATCCCGGACATTCGCGACTTTCATTATCGGCCAGATGAAACCCTTATGCGTCAGTTGCCGTCGTCAGTCGACCTGACGCCCGCATTTCCGGTTTATAATCAGGGCCGGATTGGTTCCTGCACCGCAAATGCCCTGGCTGGTGCCGTACAATATGAAAGAGCAGCACATGATGAATCGCCGGACTTTATCCCCTCACGCCTGTTCATTTACTACAATGAGCGAGTCATTGAAGGCAGCGTGGATTACGACTCCGGGGCGATGCTGCGTGACGGGATAAAGACACTGCACAAAGTCGGTGTATGCCCGGAAGAAAGATGGCCGTATGACGACACCTCGTCGGCCCATGACGGTGGAGCATTTCCTGCGGAGGCTCCTGCAAGGAAGAAACCCAATGCCGCATGCTATCAGGAGGCATCCGGTTACGTCATTACCCATTATGAACGCGTCCATCAGGATCTCACACACTTGAAAACCTGCCTTGCCGGTGGGACACCCTTTGTGTTTGGGTTTATCGTTTATGACAACTGGATGAACAACACCCACCCCCCCGCTACACAAATCCCGATGCCCGGCAAGGAAGACAAGCCTGTTGGGGGACATGCCGTCCTGTGCGTCGGATATGATGACAGCACACAGCTGTTCCGTATTCGCAACTCATGGGGAGAGGACGTCGGAGACAGGGGATATTTTTTTATACCATATGACTATCTGACCCGGCATCAGCTGGCCAGTGATTTCTGGGTTATCTATGCGGTCAGAAACTGAGGCTGGGATATGATTCTGGTTCTCACAAATCCTCGTTTTTTGTAACGCCAGTTGTCGGCAGTTATCGCAGCTACCCGGTCACTACCCAAACCGTAAGTTTCTGCGCAAATGCTGGCTCTGTCGCATTAAGGATCGGTCAGGTAATACGACGTTTTTCAGGAGATTTCCTGACCATGACTCTGATCCGAAAAGCCTTCAGTCGCCTGCATTACCCCGTCGATATTATCGCGCTGTGTGTCCGCTGGTACCTGGCATACTCACTCAGCCTGCGTAATCTGGAGGAAATGATGGCAGAGCGTGGTATCACTGTTGATCATTCCACGCTGCACCGGTGGGTCATCCGCCTTGTGCCGCATCTGGATAAGGCGTTTCGCCGTCACAAACGTACAGTGGGCCGCCGGCGGCGAATGGATGAAACCTACATCAGAGTCAGAGGGCAGTGGAAATACCTGTACCGGGCGGTTGATACTGATGCTCAGACCATCGATTTTCTGCGAACGGTGAAGCGTGATGCGGCAGCCGCCCTGCGTTTCTTTCGGAAGGCCATCCGGCACCATGGTGAACCGGAGGTGGTGACCATCGATAAAAGCGGCGCGAATACGGCAGCGTTGGCCACACCCAACGCCGGTAAATCAGCAGATGAAAGCATCAGGGGCAGACAGAGTAAGTACCTGACCAACCTGGTGGAGCAGGATCACCGTAACATCAAACGAAGGATAAAACTGATGACGGGATTCAAATCATTCCGGCGTGCGCAGACTGTCCTTGCGGGTATTGAGCTGGTACACATGATACGCAAGGGTCAGTATGGTCATACGGACGGGGACGGATTGTCCCCGGCTGAACAATTTTATCTGTTGGCTGCCTAAAAACAGGCAGCTCAGATCTCATCATCTTCACTCCGTTAACGCGACAGAGCCCCTGCCAGCCTTTCACGTTATTCAGAATTTTTCCCGGAAACCGATATGCCGCTTTACTGTTACGGCGCGGGGAGAGATAAAAATCGATGGTGCGGCCTTTACTGTCAACAGCACGGTACAGATAAGCCCATCGGCCGTTAACTCTGATATAAGTTTCATCGAGATGCCAAGAGCAGAACCCTGAAGGGTTACGCCAGTACCAGCGCAGCCGTTTTTCCATTTCAGGCGCATAACGCTGAACCCAGCGGTAAATCGTGGAGTGATCAACGTTGACACCGCGTTCGGCCAGCATCTCCTGCAGTTCACGATAGCTGATGCCGTATTTACAGTACCAGCGCACCGCCCACAGAATGATGTCGCGCTGAAAATGCCGGCCTTTGAATGGGTTCATGTGCTGCTCCGTCAGCAAAAGGTGACGATGAGTTTATCACCTTCAGATTTTTACAACAGTGCCGACAAGAAACCGTAAACACCGGCGTTGACATGCCGGGGAAGCCCTTATAATACAATAATTTTCGATATCCAAACTGACCCCGGAAAGATCAATTTTTCGCCTCTGAGCCCCCTGCTTTATGCGGCCTTAAAAAGTTTGAAATTCCTAGACGTGAACCATCGAGTAGTCATACGCTTTTCCCATTGTAGAAAGCATGTGCAGCCGCCTTGCAAGTCTTTTCGTAGAAATTATCCGCATCGTCGATGGTATATCCGGCACCGACAAAACATCCACGAGCCACCTCTTGCAAACTATGCCGGATACCGGAAGCGTCGGCATAAACAGAATTGATGCTTCCGATCAGCGCTATAACGTCCGATTTCGACATGCTATTTTCACTGCTCATCAAGCGGGCGTGATTGATACAGGCCGCTGCATTGGCACACGTAAAAGAATCGCCAAAACCGGAACTGTCTTCGAAACCATCGAACTTATCGTTGACTTTGAAGTGCGCCAGCGGCATGTTCTCAATATTTTTTGAATTGATCATAGGTTTCATGTCTTCCAGTGCTTTCGGATCGTTTTTCAGTCTCCACTGATGAAAACATGTTTCGAGTTTATGCAAGACTGGACCCATTATGCTGGTATTTCTGGTTAAGAGGCTTTTATCAGGATCCTCGAACATCAGACTTTGGTCCAACTTAAGGGCCTCTTCAGAAGAAAGTAGACCATGTATACTCAGCATTTTCATGATGACTTTTTCTGCATGTCCCCAATACTGATCGTGGGCATATACCTGACGCAGGTTCAGGATAGCTTTACCAGCGATTAGCTGCGTTTTTTCATCAAGAGTGGTGCTTTCTGCCAGCCTAGCCTCAAGCTCATTAACGCATTGCCGTGGACTCAAACCTTTTTCGTCGCAGGCCTTTTGGAAATCGGCATAGCACTTCAGCACAAACGGATGCATGATGGAGCGAGAAGCGTAACCGGTAGAACCACTCTCTTTGTTGGGTACACCCGATAACGAATACTTCCCCTTACTATCGTACAAAGGACTCTTGGTCAGATCAGGATCTTTAGGAATAAAAGCTGGTTGGTATCTTGCGATATTTTCCGCTTTGATCCGCTCACCCTTGAGACATGCGAGCGATGTTGCCACTGATTGGTGGGACTGCTTGGTATCGACCATTTTGCTAAGATATATGCGGGTAGCAGACCGATAATCGCTCATTGTTAGAAACTGGTTGCAACCGACCCGCCGGATCATAACATTGGGGCGCAAGTCTTGTGCTTGGCGGTTGCTATCAAACTGCTCATAGCGTTGAATATGCTCTTTCGCCTCATTGGTCGCCTTGTCCAACCTTTCATTACTGGTGAAACCTTGTTTTCCATCGTGTAGCGAAGTGGTGGAAAGGAAGAAATGATTTGTCACTCGGTCGTATGCATAAGCGGTAGCCGCAAGGCCCAGAACGTACTTCATTGGCCGCAAATTCCCATTACGCATGCCATCGCCGCCTTGTTGTTGGCCTTGTGATATGCTCTCCTTCTGAACTGCTGGATATGTATTTTGGGTTGATGTCATTGCTTTCGTAGCAGTAGTCAAGCTCGAGCCTGTTACGCAAGATTTTTGACTCTGGGCGGCTTTCGTAAGTTCCAGGGTAGAGTTAGTTAGCTGAGTGGAAAATCGTATAGTGGGAAACCGCATAACCCCTCCATAACTGCCTGACTGGCAAGCAAACTGTTGTTTAAAAGATGTCTGGAACTGTGCTGCTTCGCTTGAAACCTGTAACAGCAGATAGTAGATCACGATAAAAACGATTGAATTTATCTTGAGTGTAACAATGGCTTGACCAGTTCCGACAGCAAAGGCCGCACCATTGATTTTTATCTCTCTCCGCGTCGTAACAGCAAAGCGGCATATCGGTTTCCGGGAAAAATTCTGAACAACGTGAAAGGCTGGCAGGGGCTCTGTTGCGTTAACGGAGTGAAGATGAGGAGATCTGAGCTGCCTGTTTTTAGGCAGCCAGCAGACAAAATTGTTCTGCTGACGACAATCCTTCGCCAGCTGGATGATGACGCTGCCCTTTACGGTACTGTTGCAAAAATCTGCAGGTGGTAAACTTCCTCCCCCTTTTTTGCTGACGGAGCAGCACATGAACCCATTCAAAGGCCGGCATTTTCAGCGTGACATTATCCTGTGGGCTGTACGCTGGAACGGTAGCACGCCTGCGGCGTGCCAGCTACGATCGAGTCAATCCCGGCAAGCTGCCCAACCTCGGGCATATCCGCGATGAGAAACAGTGGAAACGCTACCTGCAGGCGCAATATCAGCGCCACTGGAAGGTCCACTTCGCCAAAAAGACCCGCGGGGCCTGGCGCAGCGTAAAATACCTGGGCCGATACCTGAAACGGCCGCCGGTCGCGGCGTCGCAGTTGCACCATTACCGCGGCGGCTCGGTGGTGCACCAGTACTACGACCACAACACGCAGCAACACAAACGTCAGAAACTAAGCCAGGAGGAGATGCTGTGGCGTTACATCAGCCACATCCCGTCTCGACACTCTAAAATGGTGCGTTACTACGGTTTTCTGGCCAACCGTAAACGCGGCACGCTACTGCCAAAGGTCTACGAAGCGCTGGAGATGACACCGCGCGAGAAACCGCAGAAGCCGGTTTTCGCGGTGCTGATGAAAGCCTTCCTGGGTACCGACCCGTACCAGTGCATCCTGTGCAAGGGCCGACAGCGTTTTGCCGGCGCAGTGGCGGGCGATCACGCCACCAAAATGCTCTTTGACAGGCTGAATCGGATGGTGAAAAAACGATGGCTTCAGACCCCGGATTTGGAAAAGTGCGCCTGAAAAATGGATTTTAGATGAAAAACACAGTGTTTTTGCGCATTACCCTGCGACAGCCATCACCATATGGGGAGTTCCTTCGCCTAAGTTCATGGTTAGGAAACTCAAAAAGGACCGATTGAGTTTCCTAACCATGAACAAATTATGGCCAGCCAGGCTGGCCATAAAGGAGATCAGACAGGCAGTTTTCCGTTGTTATTATCGTCGGTGAGCAACTTATCGAGCTGATCGCCTCCAAGGTGACGAAAATCCTGACCTTTCACAAAATAGAAAATAATTTCACAAATATTCTGACAGCGGTCACCAATGCGCTCAATCGCCCTTGCACAGAACAGGGCGGTCAGAACGCTGGGTATCGTACGCGGATCTTCCATCATATGGGTCATCAGCTGCCGCACAATGCCCTCATATTCCTGATCCACCTTCTTATCTTCCCGGTAAATTTCAATGGCGGCACTAAGATCCATCCTTGCGAAAGCATCCAGCACATCATGCAGCATCTGGATAGTGTGATAGCCCAGCGATTCCAGACTGACCAGCAGTGGCTGATGCTGTTGACCAAATTTCTCCAGCGCGGTACGGCTGATTTTTTCCGCCACGTCACCAATACGTTCCAGCTCTGAGATGGTCTTGATAATCGCCATTACCAGTCGCAGGTCGCTGGCGGCAGGCTGGCGTTTGGCAATAATGCGTACGCAGGCTTCGTCAATGGAGACTTCCATCATGTTGACTTTCTGATCGCCGTCAATTACCCGCTGTGCCAGCTCACCATCCTGATTATGCATTGCCACAATGGCGTCGGTCAGCTGCTGCTCCACCAGCCCACCCATGATCAGCACCTGGGTGCGAATATGCTCCAGCTCGGCGTTAAACTGCCCGGAGATATGTTTATTCAGATTCAGGTTATCCATTTTGCTCTCCAGTCAACTCAACCGTAGCGGCCGGTAATATAGTCTTCGGTTTGCTTCTGATACGGCTTGGTAAACAGCGTGTCAGTATCGCTAAACTCAATCAGTTCACCCAGATACATAAAGGCCGTGTGGTCGGAACAACGTGCCGCCTGCTGCATGTTATGCGTCACAATAACCACGGTGTAATCCTGCTTCAGCTCGGTGATTAATTCTTCAATACGCCCGGTCGAGATGGGATCCAGCGCCGAACAAGGCTCGTCGAGTAGCAGCACTTCAGGACGAATAGCAATACCGCGGGCAATACACAACCGCTGTTGCTGGCCACCGGAAAGGCTGTAACCACTCTGATGCAGCTTATCCTTTGTTTCGGTCCAGAGAGCGGCTTTACTCAACGCCCACTGGACGCGTTCATCCATGTCAGCACGGGAGAGCTTTTCAAACAGACGAACGCCGAAGGCGATATTGTCGTAAATGGACATTGGAAAGGGTGTCGGCTTCTGGAAGACCATACCCACGCGGGCGCGTAACAGGGCAATATCCTGGCTGGCGGTCAGGATATTTTCACCGTCCAGCAAAATCTCTCCTTCCGCCCGCTGCTCAGGATACAGCGAAAACATTTTGTTAAAAGTACGCAGCAGGGTGGATTTACCGCAGCCAGACGGGCCAATAAAAGCCGTCACCTGGTTCCTGGCAATGTCCAGATTGATATTCTTCAGCGCGTGGAATTTTCCATAGTAGAAGTTCAAATCGCGAACCTGAATCATCTTAGCGGAATTGTTGTCAGCCATTCTCTTTCTCGCTTATTTACGCCGCAGCCGCCGCGTATCTCAATTAATGTTTGCTTTTTGCAAAGATCACGCGCGCCAGAATATTCAGCAACAGCACGCAAACGGTAATCAGCAATACTCCCGCCCAGGCGAGACTCTGCCACTCAGCAAAAGGACTCATGGCAAATTTAAAGATGGTTACCGGCAGGTTAGCCAGCGGCTGCATCATGTCCGTGCTCCAGAACTGATTGGACAACGAAGTAAACAGCAACGGTGCCGTTTCCCCGGCGATACGCGCTACCGCCAGCAGGACGCCGGTCAAAATGCCCGATACAGATGCTTTCAGGGTAATGGCTGAAATCATCTTCCATTTTGGCGTTCCCAAGGCATAAGCGGCTTCACGCAGGCTGTCAGGCACCAGTTTTAGCATGTTTTCAGTAGTACGGATGACGATAGGGATCTGTAGCAGCGCCAGTGCAATAACCCCGGCCAGACCAGAAAAATGCTGCATCCGGGCCACCACCAGCGTGTAGACAAACAGCCCGACCACAATAGAGGGCGCGGAAAGCAGAATGTCGTTGATAAAACGAATCACCTCCGCCAGCCAGGATTTACGGCCATATTCCGCCAGATAGATCCCCGCCATAATCCCCAGCGGCGTTCCCAGTACGGTTGCCCAGAGGATCATCAGTCCACTGCCGACCAGGGCGTTTGCCAGCCCGCCACCGGCCGTATTGGGCGGCGGCGTATTTTCAGTAAACAGCGACAGGCTCATGCCATCAAAACCACGGGTTACGGTTGCCCAGAGGATCCAAATCAGCCAGAACAGACCAAACGCCATGGTCAGTAAGGAGAGTGTCAGCGCGATACGGTTTTTAAAACGCCGCCACGCCTGCATTTTGCGGCGTGAGGCGGCCAGTTCAGCCCGCGCCTGGAGTTCCATGATGGTCATGAACACGCTCCTTCACTTTTTGCCAGCCTGAGGATCATCAGTTTGGAACAGGCCAGCACAATAAAGGTAATAACAAACAGGATAAGCCCCAGCTCCATCAGCGCCGCCGTGTGAACACCGGATTCTGCTTCAGCAAATTCATTCGCCAGTGCCGACGTAATACTGTTGCCCGGCATAAACAGCGATGCGCTGTCGAGCTGATAAGTGTTGCCGATGATAAAGGTCACCGCCATAGTTTCCCCCAGCGCACGACCAAGCCCCAACATCACACCGCCAATCACGCCATTTTTGGTGAACGGTAACACGATGCGCCAAATAACTTCCCAGGTCGTACAGCCAATACCGTAAGCGGACTCTTTCATCATTACCGGCGTCTGTTCAAACACATCACGCATCACAGAAGCAATATAGGGGATGATCATAATCGCCAGAATTATCCCGGCGGCAAGAATGCCAATGCCAAATGCCGGACCGGAAAATAACGCGCCGACAATGGGAATGTTTGACATCAGCTCGCCAAGCGGAGTCTGGAAGTAAGTGGCAAACAGCGGGGCGAAAATAAACAATCCCCACATGCCATATACGATGCTGGGGATCGCCGCCAACAGTTCAATGGCCACGCCAAGAGGACGACGCAACCAGTTCGGTGCCAGTTCGGTCAGAAACAACGCGATACCAAAACTGACCGGTACGGCAATAATCAGTGCAATGATGGAGGTGACAATCGTACCGTAGACAGGAACCAGCGCGCCAAATTGCTCGTTGGGGGCATCCCATGTTTTGCTCCACAAGAAAGCGAAGCCAAACTTCTGCATACTGGGCCACGAAGAGAAAATGAGCGAAACAATAATGCCACCGAGGAGAAACAGTACGATCAGCGCTGCCAGTTTAACCAGCGCCCCGAAAATAATGTCACCCTGTTTGCCGGGGGCTTTAAATGTCGGCCTGGTCTTAGCCATAAAATTCCCGATGTTGAAAGTGTCAGGGCGGCATTGCTGCCGCCCGGAAGTAAGAACCGAATCTGTCGCGCTCTGAAGAGCTTAGTATAATGCTTTACCGGCGCTGTCTTTTACGTTGGTTTTCCAGGCGGCACGGATTTGTGAAACCACGGAATCAGGCAGAGAAGCGTAGTCCAGACTGTTGGTAGTTTTGCCACCGTTTTTATATGCCCAGTCAAAGAACTTCAGCACGGCTTCGCCTTTCTCAGCACTTGCCTGCACTTTGTGCACCAGGATAAAGGTGGTGGAAGTGATTGGCCAGGCATTATTTCCTTTCTGGAAAGTCAGATCCTGGGCGAAGGATTTGCTCCAGTCTGCACCTTTTGCCGCATCGCTGAAACTTTGCTCGCCGGGTTCCACCGCTTTACCATCGGCATCAACGAGTTTGGTATAAGCCAGATTATTCTGTTTGGCATAGGCGTACTCAACATAGCCTATTGAGCCGGGCAGACGCTGTACAAAAGCCGCCACGCCATCATTCCCTTTACCGCCCAGACCGGTTGGCCAGTTTACGGTATTGCCCTTACCAATTTTGCTGTTCCAGTCACTGTTCACTTTTGACAGATAGCTGGTGAAGACAAAAGATGTGCCGGAACCATCTGCACGGCGCACCACATTGATGTTGCTGTCTGGCAGTTTCACGCCCGGATTCAGTTTAACGATCGCCGGGTCGTTCCATTTTTTAACCGTGCCAAGATAAATATCACCTACGGTTTTACCATCAAGGATAAGCTGGCCTGATTTGATACCAGGGATATTAACCGCCAGCACCACGCCGCCGATGACGGTTGGGAACTGGAACAGACCATTTTTAGTTAAATCCTCTTCTTTCATTGGCGCATCGGAGGCACCAAAGTCGACCGTTTTAGCAATGATCTGCTTAACACCGCCGGAAGAACCAATTCCCTGATAATTAACCTGCGCCCCGGTCACTTTGTTGTAATCGGCTGCCCACTTGTTATAAACGGGTGCTGGGAAAGTACCGCCCGCACCGGTCAGATTAGTCGCAGCCATTGCTGAAACGGCGGTCAGAGAAAGAGCAACTGCCACACAACGAGCCACAGTTTTATGCATCAGAGTCATGTTCCCTCCAGGGGATTAAAATTCAGGCTTTATACCGTTTTAATATCTATAAGGATTGCTGCTGGAGGCAAAATAGGACAGTTTGATGACAGTAAAATGTAGTCTGTATGACAGTTTTGTGACAGAGAGCAAACTGACAGCCTGAGTGAGTTTTGACAGCAGATCGGCGCTGGCAAAAAGTCGCTTTGTCCGGGAAACCTTATCGGGGCCAGAAATCTGGCCCCGTAGTGAGTTACTCGACGGTAACCGATTTAGCGAGGTTGCGTGGCTGATCCACATCGGTTCCCTTGATCAGGGCAACATGATAAGAGAGCAGTTGCAGTGGCACCGTATAAAAAATGGGTGCGATTATCTCTTCCACATGAGGCAGCGAGACAATGCGCATCCCGTCGCTGTTGCTGAAACCCGCATCCTGGTCTGCGAAGACATACAGCAGGCCGCCACGGGCGCGTACTTCTTCAATGTTTGACTTCAGTTTTTCCAGCAGCTCGTTATTAGGTGCGATAACAATTACCGGCATATCAGCATCAATCAGCGCCAGCGGACCATGCTTCAGCTCGCCTGCCGCATAGGCCTCCGCGTGAATATACGAAATCTCTTTCAGCTTCAACGCACCTTCCAGTGCGATGGGATACTGATCGCCACGGCCAAGGAACAGCGCATGATGCTTATCAGAAAAGTCTTCTGCCAATGTTTCTATCAGCTTGTCCTGCGACAGCATTTGCTCAATACGGCTTGGTAATGCCTGAAGCCCGTGAACAATATCATGCTCAATTTGCGGGTCCATCCCCTTCAGACGACCAATTTTTGCCACCAGCATCAGCAACACGGTTAACTGCGTGGTAAAGGCCTTAGTGGAAGCAACGCCAATTTCCGTTCCCGCTTTGGTCATCAGGGCCAGATCGGATTCACGCACCAGCGAGGAACCGGCTACATTACAGATAGCTAACGATCCCAGGTAGCCAAGCTCTTTTGAAAGGCGAAGTGCAGCCAGCGTATCCGCTGTTTCACCCGACTGTGAAAGCGTAATCAACAGGCTGTTGCGGCGCACCGCTGATTTGCGATAGCGAAACTCCGAGGCAATCTCCACGTCACAGGGTAGATTAGCCAGTGCCTCAAACCAGTAGCGGGAAACCATGCCAGAGTTGTAAGAAGTACCACAGGCGACGATCTGAATATGCTCGACCTGCTCCAGTAATTGGCTGGCATGCGGCCCCAGCTCAGAAAGATCGACTTCACCGTGACTGAAACGCCCGCTAAGGGTGTTTTTGATCGCCATCGGCTGCTCGTAAATCTCTTTTTGCATATAGTGGCGATAAATGCCCTTATCGCCCGCATCGTACTGCGCGTTGGATTCGATTTCGCCGCGCTCTACCTTGTCACCACGGCGATCAAAAACCGCCACTTCACGACGCGTAATTTCAGCGATATCGCCTTCTTCCAGATAGATAAAGCGTCGCGTTACGGGCAGCAGTGCCAGCTGATCTGAGGCAATGAAGTTTTCCCCCACGCCACGGCCAACAACCAGTGGGCTGCCTGAGCGAGCGGCCACCAGCACCGAGGGATCGCGACTGTCGAGGATTACCATGCCATAGGCACCCCGCAACTGCGGAACAACGCGCTGCACCACCTCACGCAATGAACCTCCCTGTTGCTGCTCCCAGTGAATCAGGTGAGCAACCACTTCGGTATCTGTTTCTGAGGAAAAATGGTAACCACGGCTAATGAGCAGCTCACGCAGCGGTTCATGATTTTCGATAATGCCGTTATGAACAATAATGATATGTTCAGAGATATGGGGATGGGCATTAGCTTCCGAAGGTTCTCCGTGCGTAGCCCAGCGCGTATGCGCAATCCCGGTTCCACCCGCCAGCAAGGTGCTTTCTGCCGCTTCCGCCAGTTTCTGCACTTTTCCCAGCCGTCGCAAGCGGGTCACTTCGCCCGTGGTGGTAACAACCGCCAGCCCGGCAGAATCATAGCCCCGATATTCGAGACGGCGTAATCCTTCCAACAGGATTTCAGCGATATCACGTTGCGCTACTGCACCTACAATTCCACACATATTGTTTTTCCTGAGAAAATGGTCCACTGACCATTAACCTTGTCTTCTGACCTGATTATTCCGGTCTGTGCCGGTTCCCCGAGCCTTGTAGAGAGTGGGGATTATCGTTATTTACTGCCGTGGAGTGAAAGTACCACCCATTGAACAAAAACAGCGTTCACTGCCAGAAATTATTTTTTCTTCACTGGTCGTTGCCAGCCCGTCTTCAGATGTTGATCTTTGCGGTTATACAACAACCCCTCTGCGGTGACATCCTTCATTACTGTCGTGCCCGCTGCGATGGTGACGCCTGCAGCAACGGTAACCGGCGCAATAAGCTGAGTGTCAGAACCAACAAAGACGTTATCGCCAATCACCGTCAGCGATTTATTGGCACCGTCATAATTGCAGGTGATCGTCCCTGCACCAATATTGACATTAGCACCAATTTCCGCGTCGCCCAGATAACTGAGATGACCCGCTTTCGATCCCTTACCCAGTGACGCCTTTTTCATCTCCACGAAGTTACCTACGTGCGCCCCTTCAGCCAGGCTGGCGCCCGGACGCAAACGGGCAAAAGGGCCTACCGTGCAGGCCGACGCCAGCTCAGCATTTTCCAGTACGCTATAGGGGCTGATTTCACAGTCATCACCGATGACACAGTTTTTCAGCACACAGCCGCTAGCGATTTTAACGCGGTGTCCCAGCGTGACCTTACCTTCGATAATCACGTTGGTATCAATTTCCACATCACGACCACACTGCAACTCGCCTCTCAGGTCAAAACGGGCGGGATCTTTCAGCATCACACCGCTTAACAACAGTTTATCAGCCTGTTGAGCCTGATAAACGCGCTCAAGGGTCGCCAGTTGCAGACGATTGTTTACCCCGTCGGCTTCCGAGCGGTGGGAAGGTTGTACCGTTTCGGTTTTTTGACCTTCCTGATGAGCAAGCGCAATAATATCAGTGATATAATATTCGCCCTGAGCATTATGATTGTTCAGCTTACTCAGCCAGCGCTTCAAATCCGCGCCGTTAGCCAAAAGGATACCGGTGTTAATTTCACGAATGTTTAGCTGTTCTGGCGTGGCATCTTTCTGTTCCACAATGCCTGTCACAGAACCATGCTCACGGATGATACGGCCATAACCGGCAGGGTTATCCACAACTATCGTCAGTAGCGCAATTCCGCCTTCTGGTTTCGCACCGTGCAACCTTTTAAGTGTGTCCGGCGAAATCAGTGGCACATCGCCGTAGAGCATCAGAATATCTTCATCATCAGAAAAATGTGGTGCCGCCTGCTGCATCGCATGGCCAGTTCCCAGCTGCTCTGCCTGTAAAATCCAGTTAAGCGAGGGTTCCATCAGGGTGGCTTTCAACTGCTCCCCGCTGTGACCATAAACAAGATGGACTCTGTTCGCTCCAACATCTTTCGCAGCATCAATAACGTGCTGTACCAGCGGCTTACCCGCAAGGAGATGAAGAACTTTAGGAAGATCGGAGTACATACGGGTCCCCTTGCCTGCTGCAAGGATCACCACACTCATCGCGCTGTTTGACATAGACATCCTGCTTCTGATTTTCTGACAATCTGCTTTCACGGCAAAAAGTAAACCCATAATGCGGCAAAAATACTACTTCTTTTACCGTTAAAAAATACTTTCCTGAGGACGAAACGGACACTATTACTGGCTGTGTCCACGGTTTTGTCCGGTGTTGGCATGATAGCACCAAAGCTCAACCCATCCTTACCGATGTGACGTTTTCTGGCAACCAATGAAGGTCCATGCGTCAGAAAGAAGATCGGAGCAGCAGGCCGCTGGAAAGAAGCACAGCTTTTGCTGTGCTACAGAAATCAGACCCGTAACCTTCAGATAACCGGACTCTGCGAACGTATTTTGATTCGGCATAAACTAAAAATGCTCCCGAAGGAGCATTTTTCAAACGCTATAACCGTATGACCTGCTAAAGCGCAATCCACTCTTTGCCCCATGGACCGGTGGTGGCTTCAAGACCAGGCTCCTTACCAACAGAGTAGAAATTAGCCTTGTAGTTAGCACCTTTATGCGAGACTAAATCGGCCGACTGATAAGTGGTTGCCGCATTCCACAATGGATAATCAGCAGGTTCGTCTGGCACAACCGGTACTTCAGGATCTGAAGGTTTACCTGCATCCGTAGAAGACACAATCAGTTTATAAACCGTCTCGTCGCGATTACCTTTTGCATCAGAGAGTGACAGAACAACCGTTACCACCGTATCCGTTGTCACCACGGGTAGTATGATTTCCGTTTGCTGTGCCTGCGGTGAAACGATATTCAGCGCACCCGTTGATGACCACAGATAACTGGTCGCATGGGTTGATTCCTCGGCTGAGAACAATAATGAACCGCCAGACAGCGCCTTCATGGTGATAACCGCCGTTGGTGTAGTATCTTTGCCGGGGTCTACTGGGTCTACTGGGTCTACTGGGTCTACTGGGTCTACCGGGTCTACCGGGTCTACCGGGTCTACCGGCTGCTCACCATCGATGTTGATACCTTTAAAGTAGAAAGGTGACATATCGATATTCTGTTGAACAATCGGGCATCCCATACCTTCACGGCCCGCATTTACCAGCAAACCATTGTCATTATCAATAGTCCAGGTAAACAGGCCACCGAGGCCTTTCTCAATAACATAACGCGCCTTTTCACGCACGGTGCGAGGTGTATCAATAGAATGGAACACTTTGGAAGTCGGGCTGTACAGGTAGTCCGCACAGGCTTCATCATCGGTATAAACGTTAAAACCATTGCGACCAGACTTATTTTCCAGATCCAGATAATTATTGATGATGTCATACCATTCAACACACCCGGATTCAAACGTACCAACAGTCGTACCGCTGCCGTCGTAGGTACCTTTCAGTGGAGAGAAAGAGGATATTTCGCCACCTTTGGCACTACGTGAATAGCCTGCATAACCAATATTGATGGCTTCAGGATCGACGCCCAGCTCCAGCAAATACTCTACGGCTTCTTCCAGGCTGTAAGCTGTGTTAGACGTTTTATAGATACCAGCATGGTGATCAAGTCCATCTGCCCAGGGAGTACCAAAGAAGTCATAGGTCATCAGGTTGATACCATACAAACCAACTTTCAGCAGATCTTTGACATTGGAATATTGCAATACTTCCACATTAGCTGAAGAGGCAATACTGATTTTTACATGGCTCATGCTGTTAGCTGCCAGAGCCTTGTTCAGGGTATCGATCAGTTTGACATAGTTTTCACCATCTTCTGGCCCGTGAGGATTACCAGCGCCAGGTGCATTTGGGTATTCCCAGTCGATATCGATTTCAGAGAACATAGGGAAGCGTTTGAAGAAATCAATAATACTGGCAACCAGCGTATCAATGGCGCTCTGGGTTTTCGCCAGCTCGTGAAACGCATCGCTCATGGTCCAGCCACCGAGGCTGAAAGAAAGTGCCAGATCGTGGCCCTGTGTTTTAGCTTTCTTCTGCAAATCACGCATTGCGCCCAGTACACCCTGTAAATTAGGGTGATCCTGATAGAAGCAGTCCTCCTCAGTATCGGAACCAACGCTGCCCGCACCGAAACCGAACGCTTTCCAGCCGCTGAAACCACAGTTGATATAGGACTGACAGTCACCCCATGGATCCAGGATGGTCATTTCATTGGTCTTTTTCAGGGTTTGTCGGGCAGCCTGATTAATTTTTTCTTTGTTGGCACCGTTATCACCCACAATACCGGTAAAACCAAAAATGATTTTATCGTAAGCGGTCGGATCCAGCAGGGTGATATCAATCCCACGACCACGGCTGGCTTTATCAATGTCACCAGTACGACTAACCTGGCGCTGATCGTAGTGTGCCCAGTCGGTGTAGTAACCAAACAGTTTTGGTTTGTTGGCTGTGTTATATTTATTATAAACACGTTTCGCTACCCGACCTGAAGTATAGCTATATTCGGAAGTATTGGTCGCAGGATTAAATTTATCTTTATCGTAAGACTGCTCAGTATATTTATCACTCTGTATTAATTTACTCATTATTAGCCCTTATGTAGTTATTTAAAATTTAGCCACCAACCGTTGTGGCTGACGACAATAAAAATCTCACACAAACCCGAAATATATCCAGTGAGTAATAAAGAATAATATCCATAAATACAGCAAGAATAGTGAATAATAAAAATAACCTTATAATTAAGATAATATATTTTATATAAAATCATTATCTGAACATGAAAAGTAAATAAAGGGTAAACAAGTCCTGTCAGCATCGTGCCATTACAAAGTCATGAAAATCTCCACAAACTTAGTCTGAGTGCCGTTTTTTTGCTGGAAGGAACTATTTTTTACAATCCAGTCAGTAATAATTAATGCCCTGGAGGGTGTTTCCAGCTGATATATTTAACTATGTAATTAACCCATTAAATAGAGAATATGATTAATTTCATATTTTTAATAATTACCTTTTTACCTGGTGTGCTTTAAAAAATAGTGAGAGGTTTTATTTTTTTATGCACAAATTAAAAAACACTATAAGTAAGGTTAGAACATGAGTGAAGAGATTGAACTGGGTAATAACATCTTCCTGTCAGAAGAAAATAATTATCTGACAAACAAAAATATTAAATTATCAATAGGTGAAAAAGAGAAACGGTTACTCAGTTATTTTCTTCAACACCCAAATATCGAACTGACAAAGCAAGAACTCATTAATACTATCTGGGAACACCGTGCAGCCACAATAGATGACGCTAATCTCACCCAGCTTATTTATAAAGTACGCAGGGATTTATCAACGGTGGACATGAAAAGTTGTATTAAAACGATTCCGGGTAAAGGTTATGTTTACATACCAAAAAAAGTAAAAAAGACCAAATTATCACCAGCACCTATTAGTAATAAAACAGCATTTATTATTTATTCAAGCTTAGTTATCATTATATCTGTCATAATGTTATGTATTATTCTTTCCAGTCTTTATCAACCTTAAAAACAAGACTGATAAAAACGAAAGGCAGTGGCTGCGATGCCCAATACCATACTACCTAAAAAAAAAGCCAGTCAGCTTACTGACTGGCTTTTCTGCAACGTAAACCTGAATTACATCGCTTTTCTGGTCAACTCAATCACACGTAATTTAGCGATCGCTTTAGCCAGCTCAGCCGACGCATTGGCAAAGTCCACATCACCGTGAGAGCTGTTCATATGCTCTTCAGCTTTGCGTTTTGCTTCCAGTGCGCGGGCTTCATCAAGGTCAGTGCCACGGATAGCCGTGTCAGCCAGCACGGTTACCGCGCCTGGCTGAACTTCCAGCACGCCGCCGGAGAGATAAATATACTCTTCTTCGCCCTGCTCTTTAACGATGCGAACCATTCCAGGTTTAATGGCGGTCAGCAACGGCGCGTGACCGGGGAAAATCCCCAGTTCACCTTCGCTGCCTGACACCTGAATTTTCTGTACAGTGCCTGAGAACATCTGCTGTTCTGCGCTGACAACATCCAGGTGATAAGTCGTAGCCATAATTAACCTCCAGGGAAACCGTTATTACAGTTTCTTCGCTTTTTCGACGGCTTCTTCGATGGAACCTACCATGTAGAAAGCCTGCTCTGGCATATGGTCGAACTCCCCTTCCATGATGCCTTTAAAGCCACGGATGGTATCTTTCAGCGACACATATTTACCTGGAGAACCGGTAAAGACTTCTGCCACGAAGAACGGCTGGGAGAGGAAACGCTGCATCTTACGAGAGCGAGCTACCACCAGTTTATCTTCTTCAGACAGTTCGTCCATGCCAAGGATAGCAATGATGTCTTTCAGTTCCTGATAACGCTGGAGCAGAGACTGGACGCCACGAGCCACCTCGTAGTGTTCCTGGCCAACAACCAGAGGATCCAGCTGACGACTGGTGGAATCCAGTGGGTCAACCGCCGGGTAAATACCCAGAGAAGCAATCTGACGGCTCAGTACCACAGTTGCATCCAGGTGGGCAAAGGTGGTGGCTGGTGACGGGTCAGTCAGGTCATCCGCAGGAACATAAACGGCCTGTACAGAGGTGATAGAACCGGTTTTGGTTGAGGTGATACGTTCCTGCAGAACGCCCATCTCTTCCGCCAGCGTTGGCTGATAACCTACCGCAGAAGGCATACGGCCCAGCAGTGCCGAAACTTCAGTACCGGCCAGGGTGTAACGATAGATATTATCGATGAACAACAGAACGTCACGACCTTCGTCACGGAACTTCTCCGCCATGGTCAGACCGGTCAGCGCGACGCGCAAACGGTTTCCCGGCGGTTCGTTCATCTGACCATAGACCAGAGACACTTTGTCGATAACGTTCGAGTCGGTCATTTCGTGGTAGAAGTCGTTCCCTTCACGGGTACGCTCGCCCACACCGGCAAACACGGAGAAACCTGAGTGCTCGGCCGCAATGTTACGGATAAGCTCCATCATGTTAACGGTTTTACCCACACCCGCACCGCCGAACAGACCCACTTTACCGCCCTTGGCAAACGGGCACATCAGGTCGATTACCTTGATCCCGGTTTCCAGCAGCTCCTGCGAGTTAGACTGATCTTCGTAGGAAGGTGCAGAACGGTGAATAGCCCAACGCTCTTCTTCACCGATGTCGCCTTTCATATCAATTGGCTCACCCAGCACGTTCATGATACGGCCAAGTGTTGCTGTTCCAACAGGAACTTCAATTGGGTGCTCAAGGTCAACGGTTTCCAGACCGCGCTTCAGGCCGTCGGACGAACCCATAGCGATGGTACGAACCACACCGCCACCCAGCTGCTGCTGGACTTCCAGCACCAGACGGGCATCACCATTTTTAACCTCAAGGGCGCTGTACACTTGTGGTACTGCGTCCTGAGGGAACTCGACGTCCACCACGGCGCCGATTACCTGGACAATCTTTCCAGTAGCCATCTTGAATCCTCTACCTAATTCGTTTACACCCTGCTCACTTGAAGCTGCAGCGGTGTTAGCTGCAGCTCCAATTGCTTGGGTATACCTGGTTAAACCGCGGAGGCCCCACCGACAATCTCGGTAAGTTCCTGGGTGATGCTGGCCTGACGAGCTTTGTTGTAAACCAACTGAAGCTCTTTGATCAGGTTTCCGCCGTTGTCGGTCGCAGCCTTCATCGCCACCATACGTGCGGCCTGCTCGCTGGCCAGGTTTTCCACAACACCCTGGTAAACCTGGGACTCGACGTAGCGACGCAACAACGTATCCAGCAGCGCTTTCGGGTCCGGTTCATACAGGTAATCCCAGGTGCTTTTCTTCACCACACCTTCATCTTCATCTGCTGGCGGCAAAGGCAGCAGCTGGACAATTTGCGGTGACTGGGACATGGTGTTGATAAACTTATTGCTGACAACATAAAGCTTATCGATACGGCCTTCATCGTAGGCTTGCAACATCACTTTCACCGGACCAATCAGATCAGAGAGGGCGGGTTTATCCCCCATTCCGGTAACCTGCGCTGTCACATTGCCACCGACTGAACTGAAAAACGACAGGCCTTTTGAGCCAATAATCGCCAGTTCACTCTCAACACCTTTATCAGACCAGGCCTTCATATCAGCCAGCAATTTTTTGAACAGGTTAATGTTCAAACCACCACAAAGCCCGCGGTCGGTAGACACGACCAGGTAGCCGACGCGCTTAACGTCACGCTCATCCAGGTAAGGGTGCTTGTACTCCAGATTCCCTAACGCAATGTGACCAATCACTTTGCGCATGGTCTCTGCATAAGGACGGCTGGCCGCCATGCGTTCCTGCGATTTACGCATTTTGGAGGCGGCGACCATTTCCATCGCTTTGGTGATCTTTTGCGTATTCTGGACGCTTCCGATCTTACTACGTATCTCTTTTGCGCCGGCCATAAGCTTCTCCTCAAAGCCTTGCGGCCTGCCCCTTAAAGGGCAAGCCGCCAGACATTACCAGGACTGGGTTTTCTTGAACGTTTCGAGGAGAACTTTCAGCTTCTCTTCGATCTCGTTGTTGTAGTTACCAGACTGGTTGATTTCAGCCATCAGCTCGGCATGGTCACGATCGGCGAAGGCCAGCAGAGCGGCCTCGAAGCTGCCGATTTTCGCCAGCTCTACGTCGTTCAGGAAGCCACGCTCGGCCGCAAACAGCACCAGACCCTGCTGCGCTACGGACATCGGCGCATACTGTTTCTGTTTCAGCAACTCGGTCACTTTCTGACCGTGACTCAACTGTTTACGGGTTGCTTCATCCAGATCGGACGCGAACTGAGAGAACGCCGCCAGTTCACGATACTGTGCCAGCGCGGTACGAATACCACCGGACAGTTTCTTGATGATCTTGGTCTGTGCAGCGCCACCAACACGGGATACGGAGATACCTGGGTTAACGGCCGGACGAATACCGGAGTTAAACAGGTTGGTTTCCAGGAAGATCTGACCATCGGTAATCGAGATTACGTTGGTCGGAACGAACGCGGAAACGTCGCCAGCCTGAGTTTCAATAATTGGCAATGCGGTCAGTGAACCTGTTTTCCCTTTCACTTCACCGTTGGTAAAACGCTCAACATAGTCGGCGCTCACACGGGAAGCACGCTCCAGTAGACGGGAGTGGAGGTAGAACACGTCACCAGGGAACGCTTCACGGCCCGGCGGACGACGCAGCAACAGGGAAACCTGACGGTAAGCAACGGCCTGTTTGGACAGATCGTCGTACACGATCAGCGCATCTTCACCGCGGTCACGGAAGTATTCACCCATGGCACAACCCGCATACGGAGCCAGGTACTGTAGCGCCGCAGACTCAGACGCGGTAGCCACAACCACAATGGTGTTAGCCAGAGCGTCGTGCTCTTCCAGTTTACGTACCACGTTAGCGATGGTAGAGGCTTTCTGACCGATAGCCACGTACACACACTTGATGCCGGAATCGCGCTGGTTGATGATCGCATCGATCGCCATTGCGGTTTTACCGGTCTGACGGTCACCGATAATAAGCTCACGCTGGCCACGGCCGATAGGGATCATCGCATCCACTGACTTGTAGCCCGTCTGCACAGGCTGGTCAACGGACTGACGGTCGATAACGCCCGGTGCAATCACTTCGATTGGCGAGAAGCCATCGTTGTCAACTGCGCCTTTACCGTCAATCGGTGCACCCAGGGTGTTCACCACGCGGCCCAGCAGGCCTCGGCCAACCGGCACTTCCAGGATACGGCCAGTACACTTGACCTTCATGCCTTCGGCGAGGTCAGCGTAAGGGCCCATCACGACTGCACCAACGGAGTCGCGCTCCAGGTTCAGTGCGATTGCGTAACGGTTGCCCGGCAGGGCGATCATTTCACCCTGCATAACATCGGCCAGGCCGTTTACGCGGATAATACCGTCACTGACGGAAACAATAGTACCTTCGTTGTGAGCTTCGCTCACCACATTGAACTGAGCAATGCGCTGCTTGATCAGTTCGCTGATTTCGGTGGAATTCAGTTGCATATGCTCCAGTCCCCTTAAGACTGCAAGGCGTCTGCAAGACGCTCAAGACGGCCGCGTACGCTGCCATCAATGACCATATCACCCGCACGGATGATTACGCCTGCCATTACAGACTTATCAATTTTGCAATTCAGCTTAACTTTGCGTGACAGACGTTTTTCCATAGCGGCGCTGATTTTCATCAGCTGTTCGTCACTCAATGTTGTGGAAGAGATTACCTCGACATCTGCGGTCGCATCATGTGCGGCGCGGAGCTGGATAAACTGAGCCAGAACATCTTTCAGTGCTGGTAAACGTTTGTTTTCAGCCATCACCTTGATCAGGTTCTGACCAGCTTCGTCCAGTTGCGGACCGCAGATAGCGATAAACCGTGCAGACAGCGCTTCCGGCGCAAGCGCGCCGGAAAGGAGTTCTGCTACCTGTTCATTACTGGCTACCCCGGCAGCGAACGACAGCATCTGCTGCCAGCTATCGACATTCTGATGCTCAACGGCAAAGTCAAAAGCTGCTTTGGCGTAGGGGCGAGCTACAGTGGTAAATTCAGACATCAGCCCCTCCCTCCTTACAGTTCAGCGACCAGTTTATCAACGATGTCGCTGTTAGCAGCTTCATCCACGGAACGTTCAATAATTTTCTCGGCACCGGCAACTGCCAGCATAGCGACGCGCGATCGCAGCTCTTCACGTGCACGTTTGCGTTCGGCTTCGATTTCAGCCTGCGCCTGAGTGACGATCTTGTTACGTTCAGCCTCAGCTTCAGCTTTTACTTCGTCCAGGATTTGCGAACGACGCTTGTTAGCCTGTTCGATAATAACCTGAGCTTCTTCTTTCGCTTTTTTCAGCTGGTCGGACGCATTAGCCTGAGCGAGATCCAAATCTTTTTTGGCACGTTCAGCGGAAGCAAGGCCTTCAGCAACTTCTTTCTGGCGCTTTTCGATAGCAGCCATCAGCGGCGGCCATACGTACTTCATGCAGAATGCGACAAACAGGATGAACGCGATAGCCTGGCCGAGGATTGTTGCGTTAATGTTCACAGCACAATGCCTCTTGTTAAGTTAACTTTTCTCTGCCGGTAACCCGGCAGAAGCCGTTCATCGCTAAACACAAGGTATAACGATGAACCCTCTGTTTACGCGACAGCAAACATCACATACAGACCTAAACCAACAGCGATCATTGGGATAGCATCCACCAGACCCATAACAACAAAGAACTGCGTACGCAGCAGAGGGATAAGATCCGGTTGACGCGCAGCACCTTCCAGGAATTTACCTCCAAGAATGCCGATACCGATAGCAGCACCGATTGCCGCTAAGCCCATCATCACAGCGGCAGCCATGTACAGCAGATCCACATTCAGGTTTTCCATGACAGTCTCCAGTTTATTTCAGTTATAACGCAGTAGTGTTGATAAAAAATCAATGCTCTTCAGATGCCATCGACAGATAGACAATCGTTAAGACCATGAAAATGAAGGCCTGTAGCGAAATGATCAGGATGTGGAAAATGGCCCATGGCACATTCAGAACCCACTGTGACCACCACGGCAGCAGACCGGCAATCAGGATAAAAATCAATTCACCCGCATACATGTTCCCGAACAGTCGCAGACCAAGAGAAACCGGTTTTGACAACAGGCTTACGCCTTCAAGGATCAGGTTGATCGGAATGAAAATTGGGTGATTAAAAGGTTGCAGAGTCAGCTCTTTAGTAAAGCCGCCAATGCCTTTCATTTTGATGCTGTAAAACAGAATCAAAATAAATACGCCAAGCGCCATCGACAGAGTGATGTTAACGTCCGCTGAAGGCACCACGCGCAACGATGGCAGGCCCAAATATTTCTCACCAATGGTTGGCAACAAATCAATAGGCAACAGGTCCATAAAGTTCATCAGAAAGACCCAGACAAAAATTGTCAGGGCCAGCGGGGCGATAAGTTTGCTCTTGCCGTGATACATGTCACGCACGTTAGCGTCAACGAAATCAACCACTAACTCAACAACCGCCTGGAGTTTTCCCGGCACGCCGCTGGTGGCTGATTTTGCAACTTTGCGAAACAGCACCAGGAACACCAGCCCCAGCACCACAGAGAAAAACATGGAGTCGATATTTAGTACCCAGAACGACGGAGCGTCGTGCGGATTCACCAGCTCGAAGGTACGCAGGTCAAGCTGAAGATTCTTCAGATGATGACCTATGTATTCCTGCGGCGTAGAGATTTCTCCTGCAGCCATGATGCCTCTTACCCTTTATTGTTAATTACAGCCGGCGCGATAATTTGCATCATCAGCACCGATAACCAGGCCATTCCCAGCGGAATAAACGCCGCCTTAAACACGCCCAGCGCCACGATGAGAACAAGCATAGTAACGGAAACTTTCAGCGCTTCACCCAGCGCAAAAGTCCAGGCAAGCCGCCCCGTCACTTCATGCCCTGCCCGGTGGCGCCAGGCAAAAATCATAAACAACACGTTTGGCAGCCAGGCCGCCAGCCCACCCACAATCGCGGACAAGCCCCAGGTCAGATCTTTAACGGTACAGAGCGCGCCGATTACGACAAAAGTCACCAGCTGAAGTACCAGCACGGTCCGGGCAAATTTCACTTTGTAAAGAGACACTGACATGACGCAAAAATCTCCAGCCCTTCTGGGGTATGTCGCGTGTCGTATAAAACTGCCTTTGCTCTGTTGAGTCAAGCAGCAAAAAACGAGCAAATTATACGGTGCGCCCCTGCGATTTCAATGGATAAGTAACGAAAAGGTGAACAATTATTTAAATTTCTTACGCGATGCCTGTTTTCCAAAACGGTCATCAACCGTAACTGGAAGAAAAATGAAGGCAAATATCAATAAACCTGGCCAGTAAAGCGTGTCAAAGATCACATTTCAGCAATATAATACAGTTTGCAAAGATGAGAATAATCTTAGATTAATTAAAGAAAAAAAATATTTTTACCATTATTTTCAGTTAGTTAATAAACATAAATTCAGGAAATACAATTATTTTCATAACAACATGCATACTGACATAGTTGACAACGATTTAATCTTTTCTGCTCCACGACTATTTAAGGTTTTCAGCAGGTATATTTACCAGGGTGACTATTTAAGAGAAGATAATGACGTCATGATGTGATAATCATGATAATACAATGTAAAAACAAAGTTAATAATCAATAATCCAGTCTGGTAATTTCAATCGGTCATTTTAACTTTTCAAAAACAAACCACCGCCCAAAATAATTATAAAAAAAGCATAAAATCCTACTTTTTCAGTCAGCGCGTGATGACTAACAATCCATCCATGATTTTTTTATGCAAAAAAGTCACCTTAAGTAACTAAATTCTAGTAACAACCTGGTCACTTAACGCCAGCATCTGCGTTGTTTATCACTGACAGATTCACTATAAAAACCAGACAAACGGTGACTGGAATACAGACCTCAGTCAGTTTGGCGGATTGATCATCACCAGATGGCGCTCACCTTCCAGATGCGGAACCGATAACTTCAGGACGCGATTAAGCGTAAAGCCGCCGGGCAGAGCTGATATTTCACCTTCAGGAATAACGCCCTTAAGCGCATAAAACATCCCGTTTTCCGCCGGCAGATGATGACACCAGTTAAGCATATCGTTCAGTGAGGCGAATGCACGACTGATCACGCCATCAAAGGGAGGTTCAGCATCAAAATCCTCCACACGGCTTTGTACCGGAGTAATGTTGCTTAGCTGTAACTCGTGCTGCACCTGCTTTAAAAATCGTATCCGTTTACCCAGACTGTCCAGCAGGGTGAAATGAGCGTCAGGGCGGACGATAGCTAAGGGTACGCCTGGCAGTCCAGGGCCTGTTCCCACATCAATAAAGCGATTTCCCCTTAAATGGGGCTCCACCACAATACTGTCGAGAATATGGCGAACCAACATTTGTTCCGGGTCGCGCACAGAAGTCAGATTGTAGGCCTTGTTCCATTTGTGCAGCAGGGCTACATAGTCCAACAGTTGGCTTATTTGTTGATCGGACAACGCTATTTCAGCTTGTTTAAGTAGGGCAGAAAGTTTATTAATCACAATAACTTCCGTGACAATGAGATGAAGAGGCGACGGGTACTCGCCCCTGAACAGATAATCAGGATCCTGAGGTAGCGATCAGGCACTTTTACGCAAAAGTCCCTGTTTTTTCAACCAGATCAGTAAAATCGATATTGCCGCAGGTGTGATCCCGGATATGCGCGAAGCCTGACCAATAGAGACTGGCTTATGATCGTTGAGTTTGGCTTTCACCTCGTTGGAAAGACCATTGACCTGTTGGTAATCAAGATCCGCCGGTAACAGCGTGTTCTCATTACGAAGATGGCGGTCAATCTCTTCCTGCTGGCGGGCGATATAACCTTCATACTTCACCTGAATTTCCACCTGCTCTGCCGCCTGGGGATCATTCAACGCGGGGGCAAATGTGCTCATCGTCATCAGTTGCTGATAGGTCATCTCGGGACGACGGAGAAGATCTTCGCCGTTGGCTTCTTTGGTCAGTGCCGTACTTAGCGTACGGTTTATTTCCTCAATGGATTCAGACTTTGGATGGACACGGATGTCACGCAGTCGTTGACGCTCCTGCTCAATACTTTCCAGCTTCTCGTTGTAGCGCGCCCAGCGGGCATCATCCACCAGACCCAGCTCGCGTCCTGCTTCAGTCAGGCGCAAATCAGCGTTATCTTCACGCAGCATCAGACGATATTCCGCCCTGGAAGTGAACATGCGGTACGGTTCTTTGGTTCCCAGCGTACAGAGATCGTCAACCAGCACGCCAAGATACGCCTGATCGCGACGTGGCGACCAGCTGTCTTTATCCGCAGAAAGGCGGCCAGCATTAAGGCCAGCCAGCAACCCTTGCGCAGCGGCTTCTTCGTACCCGGTGGTGCCATTAATCTGTCCGGCAAAAAACAGCCCCTGAATAAACTTGCTTTCCAGCGTTGGCTTCAGATCCCGCGGATCGAAGAAATCATATTCAATGGCATAGCCTGGACGAACGATCTTCGCATTCTCCATGCCCTGCATTGAGCGGACAATCTGCATCTGAACATCAAATGGCAGGCTGGTGGATATGCCATTTGGATAAACTTCATTCGTGGTCAGCCCTTCCGGTTCCAGAAAGATCTGATGTGCATTGCGATCGGCAAAACGCATCACTTTATCTTCAATTGAAGGACAGTAGCGGGGGCCGATTCCTTCAATCACCCCGGCGTACATCGGGCTGCGATCGAGGTTATCGCGGATCACCTGATGCGTTTTTTCGTTAGTGTAGGTGATGTAACAAGGTATCTGCAGTGGGTGCTGTGCCGCATTGCCCATAAATGAGAACACGGGAACGGGATTATCGCCGTGTTGTGGAGCCAGTACGCTGAAATCAATGGTTCTGGCATCGATACGAGGAGGGGTTCCTGTCTTCAGGCGACTTACACGCAGCGGAAGTTCACGCAAACGACGGGAAAGGGCAATCGAAGGGGGATCGCCTGCACGACCACCGCTGTAATTATCCATGCCAATGTGGATTTTACCATCCAGGAAAGTCCCAACGGTCAGCACAACCGCTCTGGCGCGAAATTTCAACCCCATCTGGGTCACAGCACCTGCCACACGATCGTTCTCAACAATCAGATCCTCAACCGCCTGCTGGAAGATCATCAGATTAGGCTGGTTCTCCAGCGCTGTGCGCACAGCCTGCCGGTAGAGCACGCGATCCGCCTGAGCACGGGTGGCCCGCACCGCCGGGCCTTTGCTGGCGTTTAGTATCCTGAACTGGATGCCTGCATGGTCTGTAGCCTGCGCCATCAGTCCACCAAGCGCATCCACTTCTTTAACCAGATGTCCTTTGCCAATTCCCCCGATCGCCGGATTACAGGACATTTGTCCAAGCGTATCAATATTATGGGTTAAAAGCAGGGTTTGTTGACCCATTCGGGCTGACGCCATGGCGGCTTCCGTGCCCGCATGACCGCCACCGATCACGATGACGTCAAAAGGATCTGGATAAAACATGGTGCTTGACCTCGCGGCTGTGCGATTGAGAGTGAGCTGTCTGAGGCCGAGGATTCTACTCAACTTTAGACGATGGTGAAAGTGCAGGGTCTGGTGTGTATTAAAAAGAAGATCTTTTTTATTTAAAGATCTCTTTGTTAGATCTTCTATTAGGATCGACGATCTCTGTGGATAAGCCCTTTTTCCTGAAGACGATCATTGGCTTAAGAAGGATCATTAGCTGTGTAAGATCGGTGATCCAGCGGCGTATAATCTGGGATCAATTCCCCCTTTTATTCACAGGTACTGGCGAGACATACACTTATTATTGGGATAACAACCGGTTATTACCGTGAATTGAGCATAGTTATCCACAATTATTTGCCTGAAAAAGCGGCGGAACAGGGCATAATTTACAAAACTCCTGCGATTTTTCACCTGTGCTCCCGCCGGAAACGCGACGATCCGGCGGTCCAGGATCCTCAACTCAACAGCGTTTTCCAGTTTTCCACCCACTCCTCGGCCGGATCCTCAGGGATCTCATGCTCCAGTACATCAATATCCAGACGATCGCCCAGCCGTTTCGCGCCACAGGCGGTCAGCAGACGATCCATCTTGTCTATTGCACCACAGAACAGATCGTATTCACGATTACCAATGCCCATGGCACCGTAACGAACCCGGCTCAGATCGGGTTTGTTCTCTTCTATTTCATCGAACAGGGGTTGCAGATTATCCGGCAGGTCGCCAGCACCATGGGTAGAGGTCACTACCAGCCATGTTCCCTCAGCGGAAAGCTCACTCAGTTCGGGACCGTGTAATACCTCTGTTGAAAAACCGGCTTCTTCTAATTTCTCCGCCAGCATCTCAGCGACGTATTCGGCGCTGCCCAAGGTGCTACCGGTGATTAAGGTGACGTTGGCCATAAAAGGCTCCCTGTGCGTAAAGGCGATTATTGTACGCTGTGATCAGTCTGGGATCTACCTGTGGAAAAGTGCGGCTTTTTTATCAGGTACAGGGCGTAACCACAGCTTATCCGGTTGTGGATAATTTTGCGCACAGATCAGGGCTTGATCGCGCGTGAAATTGGGTTCTGCAGGGATATCAGGGTCTCGGTAGACTGGATTTCGTCAATAGTCTGGATCTTGTTGATGAGCACCTGTTGTAGGGCATCGATCGAGCGGCACATTACCTTAATAAAGATGCTGTAGTGGCCGGTGGTGTACCAGGCTTCGACGACTTCTTCAAGCGCATCCAGCTTTGCCACCGCTGCGGGATAATCTCTCGCGCTTTTCAGGATAATGCCGATAAAGCAGCAGACGTCATAACCCAGCTGTTTGGGATCGATTTCCACACGCGTGCCCTTGATGATGCCAGCCTGCTTCATTTTCTCCACGCGGACGTGAATGGTGCCGGGGCTGACGTTAAACTGCTTGGCCAGTTCAGCATAGGCAACGCGGGCATTATCCAGCAGTGCGTTCAGAATGCTTCGATCGAGATCGTCGGGTTGAAGATTATCTGCCATAAAGGCTCCTGAATTGATGATTATTCAATATATCAGGGATAATGTGCAGGAAATAAAGTTAGGAGGCAATAAAAACAGTTTATCCGCTGATTAAGCCACCGCGAGTGTAAAAATATTTAGTTAAAAAACGTGATGTCAGCTAATTTCAATTCTTCTTTGTAATTGATTTAATTAAAATAAAATAATATTTTTTTAGGTGGGGATTATTTTCATTCTTTGATAATTAGAAAGAAGACTGTCAGTGCCATGCCATGTACATTAATAGGTTAATACTGGAAGGAGGTTGTTTTTTTCTTTCTTGCGGCCGTTTTTATACTTCACCATTTAATGGCAATTGAATATTTTTAAAGCATAAATAAAAGAGTACGGCAAGGCTATCTTCTGAGGTTGATGAGGATATTACGCCGAACTTACAGGGAAAATAGCCAGCGTCATGGCCTGGTCTACGTTGTTCATGGCTGACCATATGGAGCATGGTCGAGTTATTAACCCCGGCCCACAGCACACGACGAAAAATTTACAATGTTGCGGAGTCACTGCCTTTGTATTTGTCGATATTCACGACGTTAATTCATCAGCTCACGGAGACACAGGAATTGAAAATAAGGAAACAGGCGGAAAATGAGCGTCTGCTCGTTACGCTATTACGTTCGGTGCAAAAATAAAAGGCAGCATCGCTTTTGTGACGGTATAAAAAGATGTCAACAGTATGCGGAAAAAACAAAGCTGGTAGCTGCAAAGGCACAGTTATGGTAATTGTCGAACCGCTAATCTGCTGATTTAAACACCGCGAACAGGTCAGATATTCACCGTAATTTCAAATAAGGTGCCAGAAATATTTATTTCTGGCACCTTCTCCTGCCCTGCTTACGCGATGAAAAGCCCTATCGCTTACGCCACACCGTCAGCTGCGCGACCGTATGCTGATATTTGCGGGCCGTCTCGCGGATCACAAAAGGCACATCCTGCGGCGCGGCAATCTCTTCAAAGTCCGCCGCCAGCAACCGCTGTAACGCCTGATAAGTGCTCAGTGCTTCGCCGTTTTCACGCACGCCACCCAGCCAGTTTTCTTTTGGCGTGTACTCTTCAAGCCAGGTATAAGGCGAGGAGAGCATCAGTATGCCACCGACATTGAGCATTCTGGTGATGTCCTGCAAAAACCGCTTAGGCTGACGCAGCCTGTCAATCAGATTAGCTGCCAGCACCAAATCATAACCATCCTGCTGTGGCTTCAGATTACAGGCATCACCCTGCACAAAATGAATCCGGCTGGCCTGCTCTGCGCCCAGCGCAAAATCTTTTAGCCGCACCTGACGGTATTCAACCAGATCGCCCTCTTCCTGCGTCACATAGCGAAAATCTTCGCCGCCGGTCAGTTGAAGGGCGACATCGATAAAGCGGGCCGAGTAATCCATACCCACAACCTGCTCAAAGTGACGGGCCAGTTCAAAGCTTGCACGACCGGTAGCACAGCCGATATCCAGCGCGCGGCCTCGCTTTTTGGTCATCCGGCAGGCAATCTCTACCAGTGCGGTGGCATAGTTCGCCGTGCCAAAGTATTCAGGCCCGTACTGGAAATCGAGATACTGCGAGACCATGCTGTCGGTTTCATAAGGATTGACCGACATCATTTCCTGATGGCTGGAAACGACATAGCGAAAACCCGCGTGTTGAAAGAAATGCCTGCGAAAAGCATAGCGCGATGATTTCAGCGCTTCGTTGCCGGTGGAAATCCAGCTTCCGCCTTTGATCAGCGCGTGTTTTCCGTCAAAGGTGGGTGTGGAAAAATCATCGTACAGAGGATGAACCTTAAAGCCTTCCAGACCGTTGATTGGCGTGGTGGTCCACTGCCAGACGTTGCCAACCAGATCAAAAAAGTCGCCCTGCGCAAAACGATCCACCGGGCAGGAAGATGCCCACCAGGCCAAATTAATATTCCCTGGCGCTTCATTCCAGCTGGTCTGATCGCCGGGAAGCTGTTCCCGCAGCAGCAGCCATTCTGCTTCGCTGGGTAACTGGATGGATTTACCGGTTTCATCAGCTTTCCAGCGACAGAACGCGGCGGCTTCCAGCTGATTGACTTCAACTGGCCAGTCCCACGGCATCGGCACTTCTTCCGTCATCAGTCGCAGTTTTAGCTGCTCTGGCTTTTCCGGTGTTCCTGTCCAGAATGTGGGCATGGTCGCCTGAGCAAAATTACGCCAGCCCAGGCCTTCCTCATCCCACCAGCGATCGTTCTGATAACCGCCCGCGGCGATAAATTCAAAATATTCCGCGTTGCTGGTTAACATCTGGCTGGCTTTGAAAGGGTTAACCTCACTGACCAGTGTGCCGTATTCGTTATCCCAGCCATAGGTATCGTCGGTTTTACCCTGCGTAACGCGGGCACCTTCCACTGCAATCAGCTTGTTATCCGGCACGGAACTACGTTCATGGCGGGCGTCATGACACGCAGGCCAGTGCGGTTGCGGTTTCACCCACGCCAGCGGTAACTGGCGGATCAACACGCTGGAGGTTTCCAGATGGATGCGCTCATGCTCGATCCCCATCAGTACAACCCATGCCGGACTGTCCCAGCTGATGGGCAGGGTAAGGGGCATCTCCTTAATAAAGGTTTCCACCCGCTGGCGCACTTTGCCACGGTAATCACGCAGTTCAGAAAGCGTTGGCCAGCAATAGTGGCTGGTATTCAGATCGTCCCAGCTCATCTCATCAACGCCGATGGCCATCATTGCTTCAATGTTGGCATCAATCCGTTCTGTTATCAGGCCCCCTGCCATCAGCTTATTAATGTAAAACGTTGCGGTGTGGCCATAGTAGAATACCAGCGGGTGGCGTAGCGGAATCGCTTTGTTATAGTACGCTTTTTCATCACTCAGGCAGTCGAACAGGCTTTCATAAAGCGTCCAGGTCTGGGTGAAGTAAGTGAGGAGTTCCTGGCGTTTTTTTTCTGGGCTGCTGCCGTTAAGTAGCAGCGTCCGGGTGGGCGCGGGAAGCCCTGATACTGTAGTTTGCGATAGTGTTGCCACGTCGTGCTCCTGGTATGCCTGTTGGCTGAAACATAGTTATGACTATAGCAAACAAGCATTGCCATATTGTTGCTAAAGAAAACTATCGCTGCCAGCGGCGAAGCAGACGGCTTTTCAGCCCGGTATCGAAGCGCCAGATATGGTTAAAAATGCGCATAATGGCAGGTTTTCCGTGATCGGACAGCGCAACCGCATGAAAGCGTTGCTGGCGTTCTGACTGGTGCTGTTTGACGTGTTTCACCACCTCATCCGGCAGGCGTTGGGCAATAAAATCAGAGATGATCACCGCATCGGCGTCATACCATTGTGACGTTGAGAGCTTTTTCAGCACCGCGTCCAGGCAGGCCGCCAGATCGGTTCCGCCACGAAAGCGCTGGCTGAGAAAACGGATAGCCTGAGCAATACCGTCGGCGGCGGTCAGTTCATACCCCACCACGTCATGGGCGAACAGCATAACGTAACAGCGGCGGTTGTCCGCCAGCGCCACTTTCAGCAAGGCCAGACAAAAAGCTTTGGCACAGCGTTCATTGAACCCGCCCATTGAGCCTGAGGTATCCACGCAGACGATAAATGGTCCGCGTGGCTGTTCTTCATGCTGTTGGTGGCTGACCGGGCGCTGGGTGACTTTCTCATGCCAGCCTTCCCCTTCCAGTCGATAGGTGATCAGCCGTTTTTCCACCAGCCGGCGGTAAAATTCCATCTCCAGATCGCTGATACCCAGCGTCGCCAGTTCAGGCGGCAGCAGACGCAGGATATCATCGCTCTGATGTAGCCCATTCACCTGTTCGGGCACGCTGGAGGGTTCACGCACCAGCTGGTGGAAGGCCTCCAACGGCGTATCTTTTGCCAGCACTGCTTTAGCCTCGCGGCTGTGACCGAGCTGCTCTGCCAGCTTCTGTAACATGGGTTGCTGTGCCAGAAAATCACCGTATTCCACCATCAGCTGATAGTCGCTGCGTTGAAGCGGGCTGCTGGTCAAATCCCACAGGCGGCCGGCGGCGGCCTCGTTACCGTCTGACAGCACCGGAGCTAGCTGTCCGCTCATTGCCAGACGTTGTTGTAGTTCGGTCAGTAGTGCTTCCCGCTCGTCATCGAGTAACTGCTGATTAAGGGATAAGGTTTGCAGCGTCAGACTCAGCCGCCAGCGTTGCAAAAACAGGATCTGTTGCGGCCCACTGAGTGAATAAGCCGGAGAGACATCCGCCAGGAGATCGCTGGCTTTTTCGGCAAAGGGGGAGTGATGGTGTTGCAGGTAGCTCATCACCTCCGGCAGTTTCAGACAGAATGCCTGTAGCTCCAGCCGTTGACACTGTTGAAAGAGAGAGAATTCGCCGGCCATATCGTCCGGCACGGCTGTGGTTTTGAACTGTTGCTGAATTTTGGCTTTCCAGTTCGGCAAATCCTGCATCAGGGCTTTTTTCAGGCCGGGGAATTTTTCAAAGAAGATCGCCAGCTGCGGACTGGCCAGCAGCACCAGCATCAGTTCTTCAATCAAATCGTTTTCACTGACAGCCAAAAAGGCACTCAGTGTATCCAGCGAAATCACTTGCGTGCCTGCTTCAGTTGTTCAGCAACCTGTTGCAGGCTCTCTTCAATCCTCGCCAGCCAGTCATCACTGATAAACAGGCAGCGCTGATATTGACTGAACAGCGTGCGCTGGCGGTGCAGCTGACTTTCCACCTCATCCAGTGCCTGCACAATCTCTTCCGGCAGCTCGTTCCGCTGCTGGCTACCGGGCAACATCAGCCGGGAAGCCAGCAAACTGACATCCCGTACTGTCAGACAGTCGTTGCTGTCAATGTGAAGATCCAGCGGTTGGGCAAAACCAATACCATTCAGTTTGCCGCGTATCTCGCCCCCTTTCTGTAACCAGTGCTGTAACTGCTCACGGGCGATAACCACATGCGTAACCTGCAAGTCGCGCAACAGCAACGTTTTTTGCAGCATCAGCGTCAGCGTGTCGTCAGCCAGCGTGGCCGGCAATTCAAAATGGGGTTTACGGCTGAACATGCTGCCATGTTTTTCCAGCCGGATAGCCTGTGCGGCGCTTTTTTCCTGTTGCAGTGCGACGCGACGCGAGGCTATTTGTTGCAGGCTTATCAGCATTGGCTGTTGTTGCCAGGCCTGCTGTGTGATTAGACTATCGATTTCACCATCGAGAAGCTTCATAGACGCCACATCGTGCCACAGGCAGTCTTTCAACAGGATCACATCAATGGGCGCGATGGCGCTGCGGCCACTGTAAAAGGCACAGGCCTGCAACAGGTGGATGGCTTTTTTCCAGCGGCGATCGGAAATATAAGGGGCGTCGGCTTTGCCTTCCAGCTGCTGACGCAGCTGAAAAATCAGCTCAAAAACCTCATCCGGCAGAACAACCTGGGCGATGCCTTTCTGCCACTCTTCGTACTCTTCATCGCTGATACACAGCGAATCTGCTACCGGATTACTGTCGTCCTGCGGGTGGGTTAGCATACTTTTGAAATTCTGCTTCTCATGCACGTTATCCAGCCACAGTCGGACGAGCATCCTGTCGTAAAGCGCTTCCAGGCCACTTTCGGCTTCCGGCAGTTCGTTGGATGCGGTGACCAGCAGACGCATCGGGATTTTTTCTTCAACATCACCGTTACGAAAACGCCGTTCGTTGATGGCGGTAAGCAGCGTGTTGAGAATGGCCGGCCCGGCTTTCCAGATCTCATCAAGAAACACAATTTCCGCATCGGGCAGATAGCCTTTAGTCAGCCTCTGATAGCGTCCCTCATCTTTCAGCGCCTGAATGGAAAGCGGACCAAACACCTCTTCTGGCGTGGAGAAACGGGTCATCAGATACTCAAAAGCGCGTGAATGTTGAAACGCGAATTTCAGGCGCCGGGCAATCAGGCTCTTTGCAATGCCGGGCGGGCCAAGCAGAAAGACGCTTTCGCCACTGAGCGCCGCCAGAAGGCAAAGGCGAATGGCATGGTGCCTTTCATAAAGTCCCTTTTCCAGCGCATTACTGAGGCGAGCGATTCTTTCCGCAAGTAAGTGGGACTGAGGCATGGTTAATCATTCATCCTTTTTGACAGCAGCATTCTGATTGGTGCATTCACAGGCAAGTGCCAATACGGTTGCTTATGATGCTTGAAAGTCCTGATAAGCGTCAGCTTTTTTCTTTACAAAGGATGACTCAGGACAGTGAAGTTTTATTTGCTAATGTAATTAAAGATAGGTATTCGTAATGAATCGTGCATACTGTGCGCTTTTGACGTCCTGCCCGGTGGTAAACAATCCGGCAAATTCCAGTTCCAACAAAAGATTAGTCTATGAGTTCTGAAAAAAAGCAATCTCTTGGTACCGTCACCTTAGCCGCTATTGGCGTGGTGTATGGCGATATTGGCACCAGCCCTTTATATACCCTGCGCGAATGCCTTTCCGGGGAGTTTGGTTTTGGTGTTGAGCACGATGCAGTCTTTGGCTTTCTTTCACTGATATTCTGGCTGCTGGTGCTGGTTGTTTCACTGAAATATATCAGTTATGTGATGCGTGCCGATAATGCCGGAGAAGGCGGTATTTTGACGCTGATGTCGTTGGCCGGCCGTAATACCGGCGCCAGGGCTACGGCGGTGCTGGTGATCATGGGGTTGATTGGCGGCAGTTTTTTTTACGGTGAGGTGGTGATTACGCCTGCCGTTTCCGTGCTTTCCGCGATTGAAGGACTGGAAATTGCCGCGCCGAATCTGGATGCTTACATTGTGCCAATGGCGATAGCGGTACTGACGCTGCTGTTTATTATCCAGAAACATGGAACCGGTATTGTCGGCAAGCTGTTTGCGCCGGTGATGCTGTTATGGTTTATCGTGCTGGCGGTGCTGGGCGCCCGTGGGATTATGGCTAATCCTCAGGTGCTTCAGGCGCTTAATCCGTTTTGGGCAGTGCATTTCTTCTTTGAGTATAAAACCGTCTCCTTTTTTGCCTTGGGGGCGGTGGTACTGGCTATCACCGGGGTGGAAGCCTTGTACGCGGATATGGGGCATTTTGGTAAACTGCCTATTCGTCTGGCCTGGTTTTCGGTGGTGGTGCCTTCGCTGGTGCTCAACTACTTTGGTCAGGGGGCATTGCTGTTGAAAAATCCGCAGGCGATCAAAAACCCGTTTTTCCTGCTGGCCCCTGACTGGGCATTAATCCCGCTGCTGATCCTCGCCACCCTGGCGACGGTGATCGCCTCTCAGGCGGTTATTTCCGGTGTGTTCTCCCTGACCCGCCAGGCGGTGCGCCTGGGGTATCTGCCGCCAATGCGTATTGTGCATACCTCGGAAGAAGAATCCGGGCAGATCTATATCCCGGTGATTAACTGGCTGCTGTTTTTCTCGGTAGTTATTGTTATCGTTGGCTTCAAACATTCCAGCAATCTTGCTGCCGCATACGGTATTGCGGTGACCGGTACGATGGTGTTGACGTCGATCCTGTGTACCACCGTGGCGATTAAAAACTGGCACTGGAATCGCTATCTGGTGCTGTTGATGCTGATGGTTATGCTCTGTATTGATGTTTCCCTGTTCTCGGCAAACCTGGTAAAAGTGTTCTCAGGGGGGTGGTTGCCGCTGACCCTGGCGCTGATGATGTTTATCGTTATGACCACCTGGAAAAGCGAGCGTTTTCGGCTGTTGCGCCGGATGCACGAGCACGGCAATTCTCTTGAGGCGATGATTGCCTCGCTGGAAAAATCCCCGCCGGTTCGGGTGCCGGGAACGGCGGTTTACATGTCCCGGGCGCTGAACGTCATCCCTTTTGCCATGCTGCATAACCTCAAACATAACAAAGTCCTGCATGAGCGTGTTGTGCTGCTTACCCTGCGTACGGAAGATGCGCCTTATGTTCATAATGTGCGTCGGGTGACCATTGAGCAGCTTTCCCCGACGTTCTGGCGGGTGGTGGCAAACTATGGCTGGCGTGAAACGCCAAATATGGAAGAGATTTTCCATCGTTGTGGGCTGGAGGGACTGAACTGCCGGATGATGGAAACCTCGTTCTTTATGTCGCATGAATCGCTGATTATTGGCAAACGGCCCTGGTATTTGCGGCTGCGTGGCAAACTTTTCCTGATGCTGCAGAAGAATGCCCTGCGTGCGCCCGATCAGTTTGAAATCCCGCCAAATCGGGTGATCGAGCTGGGAACTCAGGTTGAGATTTAAGGATTTATAAAACCTCAGATTACGTAACGGCCGGTGGTTGCGCCTGGAACACTGGCCGCTCATAAAGACGCAAAAAACCAGCCCGTCTCTCACCTCCCATGGCGCGAGACGCATTAGTACCGGTCGATGTTCCCCGCGCTGTTGACTTCAGAGTGATTACCAGCTGATATTTACGGCAAACCCACCTTCCTGACGGTTCGTAAACCTCACCTGCATCCCGTGCAGCCTGGCTATCTGGCTGACGATGGACAGACCCAGGCCGCTGCCGTTTTTCTCCTGTCCGGGGGGCCGGTAGAAACGCTCGCCCAGCCTGTGCAAAGCCTCCGTACTTACCCCGGCACCATTGTCCACTATCTCAATTCCCCGCAGGGCCAGCTTCAGTTTAACGTTGTTGCCCGGCTGGCTGTAGCGAATGGCGTTATCCAGCAGGTTACGTATCATCAGCGACAGTAGCAGCTGGTTGCCAGATCGGATTACCGGCGTGTCCGGTGCAGCCAGCATGAGTTCCACACCTCCCGACCTTGCGCTGGCGTAGTGATCCACTACCGCCTGTTGCAGCAGTGGTTGCAGATCCACCGGCTGTTTCTCCAGCTGTTCGCCGCTTTCGAGTCTGGAGAGCGTCAGCAACTGATCCACCAGCCGCGTCGCACGGTCGATTCCCTCATCCAGATTAGTCAGGGCATGATGACGCATGGCCCGATCGTCGTGTGCCAGCTGCGCCACTTCTGCCTGTACTTTCAGCGCGGCCAGTGGGCTCCGCAGCTCATGGGCGGCATCCGAAGTGAAGCGGCGCTCGCGCACCAGCATCTCACCAATCCTGGCGAACAGGGCATTCAACTCTTCCAGTAGCGGACGGACTTCCTGCGGCACCCGCTTCTGGTGCAGCGGCGAACCGTCATCCGGCGAGCGTTGGCGAAGCTGATGGGCGATCCTTTTCAGTGGCGCCAGTTCGTGCGTTACCAGCCAGAACAGCAGTAACAGCATGATCGGCAGGGCAATCAGCCACGGTACAAGGTTGGTGCGTACGATATCTCTGGTCATATCATTGCGGTATTCCCACTCCTGACCGACCAACACCAGATAACGCTTATCCGGCGTGCTGAGCCATACCAGTCGCCACAGGTCATCGTCACCCTTCAGCTTGCCGTCGGTAAACCCGTCGCGGCGGTAGTCAAACTGGAAATCTTTGCCGTTGTCTCCGTCATTCATCACCATCCTGCCGTCAGGAGTGAATACGGCAAAAGCCAGCGCGTCGTCATCCTGCTCACCATGATGATGTCTCAGCATCTTTTTGCTTTTCGGCAGCGTCAACGGCTGGCTGTTCATCTGCTCCGGGTTCATCGTCGCCAGACGTTTGGCGAACAGCATTTGCTGCGTATCAAACAGTTTGTTGATGTTGTGCCTGGTTTGCCACCAGGATCCCAGACTCGCTGCTCCCCAGCAGATCAGCGTCAGCAGAATAAATCCCAGCATCAGCCGCAGGCGTAAACTCAGACGGCGCAAAGCGGCTCTCCCAGCGTGTAGCCCACACCGTGTACCGTGCGGATAAACTGGCTGCCCAGTTTTTTACGCAGGTGGTGGATATGCACTTCAACGACATTGCTGGAGACATCATCGTCCCAGCCATAAAGTTTCTCTTCCAGCTGGGCGCGGGTCAGCACACGACCGGGATTCATCAGGAACAATTCCAGTAGCGCCAGTTCGCGTGCCTTCAGGGGCAGCGGCTTACCGCTAAGCGTAACCGTGTGCGACCCGGTTTCCATGACTAGCGCGCCATGGCTGAGTGTGGGCAGAAGCTGCCCGTGGCGGCGGCGAATCAACGCCTGCAACCGCGCGGCGACTTCACTGAGGGCAAAAGGCTTGCAGAGATAGTCATCGGCGCCCTGTTGCAAACCGGCAACCCGCTGCTCAAGCGCATCTCTTGCTGTCAGGACAAGCACCGGTTCATCGCGGCCCTGTTGCCGCCACTGGCACAGGATTTCCAGGCCATCAATGCCGGGCAGACTGAGATCCAGCACCACTGCATCGTAAGGCGCAGCGGACAACGCATGCTTTCCTTGCAGGCCGTCGGTAAACCAGTCAACGCTGAAACCCATTTTGACCAGTCCGGCCCGGATGCCGTCGCCAATCAGCCGATCGTCCTCAATGACTAAAATTCGCATAGTAAATTCCTTCTGTAGATACGGCTTTATACGAGACAGGGTTGCCGTTTGTATACCCACGATCGACGGAAATCGCGTTTTTTCGACAAAATTATCAAATAAAATCCGGGGATAAATCGCGTTAAGATCCCGTTAAGAATATCTTGTTTTAATCCGTCGTGAAGAACACGTACTTACTCCAAGGAAAAAGGTGAACAACATGAAAAAAACCGCTGCTTTACTGGCCATTGCCGCTCTGGTTTCCACTCCTGTTCTTGCTGCCCAGACCGGTGGCTTCAGCGATCCTGCTGCGCCAGCGGCTTCAGCTCAGACAGGGGGCTTTGTCGCCACCAATGGTGCACTGACTACCGTAAAACAGGCGCAGGATATGAGTGATGATGCCTGGGTGATCATGCGTGGAAATATTGACAAGCGCGTGGGTGATGAAGAATACCTGTTCCGCGATGCCACCGGCTCAATCAAGGTTGAGATCGACCACAAGCGCTGGAACGGACAGACCGTTACGCCATCAGATAAAGTTGAACTGCAGGGCAAGATCGACAAAGACTTCAACTCGGTTGAAGTGGACGTTAAACAGATCCGTAAAATTCAGTGATGGTGCTAACCCGCCGGATTTTTCAACATCGCAACCAAATGCATCACGGCGGGTGAACGTTCGAGCCGTTGCCAGGCAAGAGCGATATCGGAGTGAAGCACCGCATCATTGATCTGATGAAGGGTCACGCCGGGATGACTGATACAGCACAGAGACTCCGGCACGATGGCAAAGCCAAATCCGGCGGCGACCATGCTCAGTGACGAAGAGATTTGCGGCGATTGCTGACCTCTGTGAGGAGAGAACCCCGCCCGCAGACAGGCGCTCAACACCAGTTCATACAGGCTGGGTGTAACCTCCCGTGGAAACATAATCAGCTGTTCATTCGCCAGCTGCGCCAGTGACAAACTGGGCTGTGCACCCAGTTTGTGGCCAGCAGGCAGCGCCGCCAGCATTTTTTCCGTGGCAATTACTTTCAGATTGAACGCGTTGCTGCTCTCACAGGGTAAACGAACAAACGCAGCATCCAGCAGCCCATCCTGCAAATCCTGCATCAAAGCCGCCATATTCTCTTCGCGGGTCAGCAGCTCCATTTCGGGATAACGCACCTGAAAATCACGTAGCAGGGTAAAAACCGACGCGTGAAAGGCCACTGAACTGGCAAAGCCCAATGACATCTGCCCGCAGACACCGCGTGCAATTCCTTTCGCTTTCTCCAAAGCATGACTGCTCAGCTCCAGAATCTGACAGGCATCATGATAAAACGCTTCTCCTGCCGGCGTCAGCTCAACACTACGGGTCAGCCTTTTCAGTAATGGCGTACCGATCTCTCGTTCCAGACGAAGGATCTGCTGGCTTAACGGCGGCTGAGAAATATTCAGCATTTCAGCGGCGCGCGTGAAGTTATGGGTTTGCGCAACCGCGACAAAGTAACGCAGATGACGAAGCTCCATATCAAATACGTCTCAAAGTGAAGGTCTTTTTATATTGGTCTTCACAACTGAATCGAGTCAACATCAGGTTAATAATTCTTAACATTTAACCTGCGAGGCAGACGATGAAACATTCTGTAACCGACTGTTTATGTGAGAAACAGCTGATCTCAACGGTTGCTGAAATCCGCAAGCACAAGCCAGAAAGTGTTATCTATCAGACCTCTTTGATGAGTGCGCTGCTAAGTGGCGTATACGAAGGCAGTATCACCGTGGCCGATTTGTTGAAAAAGGGCGATTTTGGTTTGGGGACATTCAACCAACTGGACGGTGAGCTGATTGCCTTTGACAGCGAGGTTTATCAGCTGCGTTCCGACGGTAGTGCAAGAGAAGCAGGTAGCCAGCAGAAAACGCCGTTTGCGGTGATGACGTTTTTTCAGCCGCAGTATCGCTATCATTTTGCCTCTCCCACCGGTCGTGAGGCCATCCATAAAAGGATCGACAGGGAGCTGCCGTCAGACAATCAGTTTTGCGCCCTGCGCATTGATGGTCACTTTTCGGCGGCGCTGACCCGCACCGTTCCCTGTCAGCACCGACCTTATCGCTCCATGCCGGAAGTGCTGGGCCAGCAGCCCAGGTTCCATTTCAGCCAGCGTAACGGCGTGCTGATCGGTTTTCGCACGCCGCAATATATGCAGGGGATCAATGTGGCAGGTTACCACGAGCATTTCATCACCGATGATCGCCAGGGGGGGGGCCATCTGCTCGATTACCAGCTGGAAGAAGGCACCCTGACTTTTGGTGAAATCAGCAAGCTGGTGATCGATCTTCCCAATGACAGCGATTTCTTACGAGCCAACCTGACCCCTGAGAATCTCGATTCTGCCATCCGTTCCGTTGAAAGCTAAGCCTGAGGAGTTAATGATGAAAAACCCAACCGATAGCACACTCTGGCTGCACGGCGCTGATTTAGTCGTCGCTCAGCTGGAAGCCCTGGGTGTGAAACAGGTCTTTGGTATTCCGGGAGCGAAAATCGATAAAGTTTTTGATTCGCTACTGGATTCCGGCATTCAGACTATCCCCGTCCGCCATGAAGCCAATGCGGCTTTTATGGCTGCTGCGGTTGGTCGACTCACCGGCAATGCCGGGGTGGCACTGGTTACCTCCGGGCCAGGCTGTTCCAATCTGGTAACCGGTATGGCCACCGCCACCAGCGAAGGCGATCCGGTGGTGGCCCTGGGCGGGGCGGTGAAGCGAGCCGACAGCGCCAGGCTGGTCCATCAAAGTATGGATACCGTTTCCATGTTCCGCCCGGTCACCAAATATGCCGTTGAAGTAACGGACTCTGGCGCACTGGCTGAAGCGATCTCGAATGCGTTCCGTCATGCGGAACAGGGGCGTGGTGGTGGAGCATTTGTCAGTTTGCCACAGGATATTGTCGATCAACCCGTCACCGGTAGCCTGCTTACCTGCAAGGGACACGTGTTGTTAGGTCCCGCACCTGATACTACGATTGACGCTGTTGCCGGACAAATAGCGCAGGCCAAAAATCCGGTTCTGTTGCTGGGCCTGATGGCCAGCCAGCCGAAAAACAGCGATGCCATCCACCGGCTACTAACCCGTAGCCACATTCCGGTCACCAGCACCTACCAGGCGGCAGGGGCGATCAGACAGGAGCATTTTCCCCGCTTTGCTGGTCGCGTTGGCCTTTTTAACAACCAGGCCGGTGACAGACTGCTGCGGCAGGCTGACCTGATTATCACTATCGGCTACAGCCCGGTGGAATATGAACCGGCAATGTGGAACAGCGGCAACGCCACGCTGGTACATATTGATGTGTTACCAGCGGATACGGATAACTGCTATTTACCGGATGCTGAGCTGGTGGGGGATATCGCCTCAACCATCGATAAGCTGGCCGCGCGGATTACGGCACCTTTACAGCTCAGTTCGCAGGCGGTTGCTGTTCTTGACGATCGCCAGCAGCAGCGAAAACTTCTGTCACTACAGGGCCAGCACCTTAATCAGTTTGCCCTGCATCCGCTGCGTATCGTTCGCGCCATGCAGGATATCATCGACAATGACATCACGCTGACGGTGGACATGGGCAGCTTCCATATCTGGATCGCCCGCTATCTTTACTGCTTCCGCGCCCACCAGATCATGATCTCTAACGGTCAGCAAACCATGGGCGTGGCTCTGCCCTGGGCGATAGGTGCGTGGCTGGTGGATCCGGGCCGGAAAGTGGTGTCGGTTTCGGGTGACGGTGGATTTCTCCAGTCAAGCATGGAACTGGAAACGGCGGTGAGACTGAAGGCCAACATCCTGCACATCATATGGGTAGACGGGGCCTACAACATGGTGGCGATGCAGGAGGAGAAGAAATATCAGCGTGTTTCCGGGGTAAAATTCGGACCGGTAGATTTCAAAGCCTATGCCCAGGCATTTGGTGCCGCAGGTTTTGCGGTGGAGAGCGCGGCTGAGCTGGAACCCACGTTGCGCAAAGCGATGGATGTGCAGGGACCTGCGGTAGTCGCGGTGCCGGTGGATTATGCCGACAACCCGATGCTGATGGGCCAGTTGCACCTTAGCCAGATTCTGTAATAACCGTTCAGGGAGTGGAAAATGAAAGCGAAAGTAGCCTTAGTGACCGGCGGCGGCCAGGGCATTGGTAAAGCGATTGCCCTGCGCCTGGCAAAAGATGGCTTTGCCGTTGCGGTGGCGGATTACAACAGTCAGACGGCGCGCCAGGTGGCAGATGAAATTGCCAGTGCGGGCGGCAAAGCGCTAGCCGTGACGGCGGATGTCTCTAAACGCGATCAGGTGTTTGCCGCAGTTGGGCAGGCACGCAAAGAGCTGGGTGGGTTCGATGTCATTGTGAATAACGCCGGTGTGGCACCGACCACGCCAATCGAAGAGATTACCGAAGTGATGGTCGATAAAGTCTACGACATTAATATCAAAGGGGTGATCTGGGGCATGCAGGCGGCGATCGAAGCGTTTAAAGCGGAAGGACACGGCGGCAAGATTATCAACGCCTGTTCGCAGGCTGGCCATGTCGGCAACCCGGAGCTGGCGATTTACAGCTCCAGCAAGTTTGCCGTACGCGGCCTGACGCAAACCGCAGCCCGCGATCTTGCCCCGGCAGGAATAACCGTGAATGCTTACTGCCCCGGTATTGTTAAAACGCCGATGTGGGAAGAGATCGATCGTCAGGTTTCCGCTGCAGCAGGTAAACCACTGGGCTATGGCACGTCAGAATTTGCCAAACGCATCACTCTGGGGCGTCTGTCCGAGTCGGAAGATGTCTCTGCCTGCGTCTCGTTTCTCGCCGGTCCTGACTCTGATTACATGACCGGGCAGTCCCTGCTGATCGACGGTGGTATGGTGTTTAATTAAATCCTCACTTCACCGGTCAGTTAGCGCTGACCGGTCTCCTTATTTCGTCCGCTTACATCAGCGAAACGTTTCGATAACGATCACAGTTTTATCTTTTGTTGGTTGTTTTCCCCTGACGGTTTCCTAAACTCCCGATGAACGAAACGTTTCGCTGTCGAGTGGAAAATGAAAAAAGGCACGTTACTGAATTCTGAAATCTCGTCGCTGGTTTCCCGTCTGGGACATACCGACAGCCTGGTGATTGGCGATGCGGGTCTGCCGGTTCCGGCCGGGCCGCAGCGTGTCGATCTGGCGCTGATGAAGGGTATTCCCGGTTTTATGCAGGTCGTCCAGGCGGTGACCGAAGAGATGCAGGTGGAAAGTGTCATCATTGCGGAAGAGATGAAAACGCATAACTCTCTGATTCATCGCGATCTGCTTGCTCTGCTCGATTTACTGCAACACCACCAGGGAAACACCATTCATATTCAGTACGTCACGCATCATCAGTTCAAACAACAAACCCAGTCCAGCCAGGCAGTGATCCGCAGCGGCGAATGTTCTCCCTATGCGAATATCATCCTCTGTGCGGGGGTGACTTTCTGAGGCCGTCATGCAACCGTTATTGCAATTACAAGGCATTGATAAATCTTTTCCCGGCGTGAAGGCGCTTTCCGGGGCGGCACTGACCGTTTACCCCGGCCGCGTGATGGCGCTGGTAGGGGAAAATGGCGCCGGAAAATCTACCATGATGAAGGTGATGACCGGGATCTACACCCGTGATGCCGGTTCCATTACCTGGCTGGGTAACGAAGTTTCATTCAACGGGCCAAAAGCCTCTCAGGAGGCGGGAATTGGCATTATTCATCAGGAACTCAACCTGATCCCGCAGCTCAGCATTGCGGAAAATATCTTCCTCGGGCGTGAGTTTGTGAACGGTGTTGGCCGTATTCAGTGGAAGAGAATGCACGCTGAAGCGGATGTGCTGTTGAAGAGGCTCAATCTGCGCTTCAGCAGCCACAAGCTGGTGGGTGATTTGTCGATTGGCGATCAGCAGATGGTGGAGATCGCTAAGGTACTGAGTTTCGAGTCGAAAGTGATCGTGATGGATGAACCGACCGATGCACTGACCGACAGCGAAACCGCGTCACTGTTTCACGTGATCCGTGAGCTGAAAGCGCAAGGCTGTGGCGTTGTCTATATCTCTCACCGCATGAAAGAGATTTTTGAAATCTGCGATGACGTGACGATTTTCCGCGACGGGCAGTTTATTGCCGAGCGGGCGGTCGACACTCTGGATGAAGATTCGCTGATTGAGATGATGGTAGGGCGCAAACTCGAAGAGCAGTATCCGCGTCTCAATAAAGCGCCAGGCGACGTTCGTCTGCAGGTGGAGCACCTCAGCGGGCCGGGTGTCGCGGATGTCAGCTTCTCGCTCCGCAAAGGTGAAATTCTGGGTGTGGCTGGTCTGATGGGCGCGGGCCGCACTGAGCTGATGAAGGTACTGTACGGCGCGCTGCCGCGCAGCGCTGGCAGCGTAATACTTGACGGCAAGAGCGTGCAGACGCGTTCGCCGGAAGAAGGGCTGCAGAACGGCATCGTCTATATCTCTGAAGACCGTAAACGTGATGGGCTGGTGCTGGGGATGTCGGTGAAAGAGAACATGTCTCTTACCGCGCTGGACTACTTCAGCCACAGCGGCGGCCGCCTGAAACATGCGGCAGAGCAGCTGGCCGTCAGCGACTTTATCAAACTGTTTAACGTTAAAACGCCGTCGATGAACCAGCCAATTGGCCTGCTGTCGGGCGGAAATCAGCAAAAAGTCGCTATCGCCCGTGGACTGATGACCCGACCCAAGGTGTTGATCCTCGACGAGCCAACCCGCGGCGTGGACGTGGGGGCAAAAAAAGAAATTTATCAGTTAATCAATCAGTTCAAAGAAGAGGGGCTGAGCATCATCCTGGTCTCCTCGGAAATGCCGGAAGTGCTGGGCATGAGCGATCGCGTACTGGTGATGCATGAAGGCCGCCTGAGCGGTGATTTCCCGATTGAACAGGCCTCGCAGGAAGTGCTGATGGCGGCGGCAGTAGGTAAGCAACATAGCGTGGAGCTGGCATAACAATGAGTACCCAATCCCTTCAAAGCACCCGTTTTTTCAGCAAGGGCTGGCTGCTGGAGCAGAAGTCACTGATCGCGCTGATCGTGCTGATCGCCATTGTCTCAAGCATGAGCCCGAACTTCTTCACCCTGAACAATATGTTCAACATCCTGCAACAGACCTCAGTTAACGCCATTATGGCGGTAGGGATGACGCTGGTTATTCTGACTTCAGGCATTGACCTGTCGGTAGGCTCGCTGCTGGCGCTGACCGGTGCGGTGGGCGCCTCTCTGGTTGGTCTGGAAGTGAACGCGCTGGTGGCCGTTGCGGCTTCTCTGGCGCTGGGTGCCGCGATCGGTGCAGTGACTGGCACTATCGTGGCGAAAGGCAAGGTTCAGGCCTTTATCGCCACGCTGGTGATGATGATGCTGTTGCGCGGTGTCACCATGGTCTACACCAACGGCAGCCCGATCAACACTGGCTTTAATGACAATGCCGATCTGTTTGGCTGGTTCGGTATTGGTCGTCCGCTGGGGATCCCAACGCCAGTCTGGCTGATGGCGGTAGTCTTCCTTCTGGCCTGGTACATGCTGCATCACACCCGCCTGGGCCGCTACATCTATGCGCTGGGTGGCAATGAAGCGGCCACCCGTCTGTCCGGGATCAGCGTTAATCGCGTCAAAATTATCGTATATGCCCTGTGCGGCATGCTGGCCGCGCTGGCAGGGACCATTGAGGTTGCCCGTCTCTCCTCGGCTCAGCCGACAGCTGGAACGGGTTATGAACTGGATGCCATTGCGGCGGTGGTGCTGGGCGGCACCAGTCTGGCAGGCGGCAAGGGACGCATTATGGGGACGTTAATCGGGGCGTTAATTCTCGGTTTTCTCAACAACGGACTCAACCTGCTCGGCGTTTCGTCTTACTACCAAATGATCGTCAAAGCTGTAGTGATTTTGCTGGCGGTGTTGGTGGATAACAAAAGCAGTAAATAACTCTCCCCTACAGGAATTTATGATGAAAATGACCAAACTGACAGCCCTTGCCGTTCTGCTCGGCACCACGCTGAGTGCAAATGCCATAGCGAAAGACACCATTGCACTGGTGGTTTCCACCCTGAACAACCCGTTCTTTGTCTCGCTGAAAGATGGCGCGCAGAAAGAAGCCGACAAGCTGGGCTATAACCTGGTGGTGCTCGATTCACAGAATAATCCGGCGAAAGAGCTGGCTAACGTGCAGGATCTGACCGTGCGTGGCACCAAACTGCTGCTGATTAACCCAACGGATTCTGATGCAGTAGGCAACGCGGTGAAAATGGCTAATCAGGCCAACATTCCGGTGATCACCCTTGATCGCGTGGCGGCACAGGGCAAAGTGGTTAGCCACGTCGCCTCGGATAACCGTTTCGGCGGTAAAATGGCTGGTGATTACATCGCGAAGAAACTCGGCGATAACGCCAAAATTATCGAACTGTCAGGCATTGCCGGAACCTCAGCCGCCCGTGAGCGTGGTGAAGGTTTTAAAACGGCGGCAGATGCGCATAAATTTGTGATCCTTGCCAGCCAGCCAGCCGATTTCGACCGCACCAGGGGGATGAACGTGATGCAGAATCTGTTGACTGCGCACCCGGACGTGCAGGCGGTGTTTGCCCAGAACGACGAGATGGCGCTCGGCGCAATGCGTGCGTTGCAAACGGCGGGTAAATCTGATGTGCTTGTTGTTGGTTTTGACGGCACGGCCGATGGCGTAAAAGCCGTTGAAGGCGGGAAACTGGCGGCGACAGTGGCTCAGCAGCCAGAGAAAATCGGCGCTATCGGCGTGGACACCGCAGATAAGGCCCTGAAGGGCCAGAAAGTGCAGGCGATCAATCCGGTTGAACTGAAACTGATGACTAAATAAATCAGCATGGCTCGCGCTACTTCCCGCTGGTGGCGCTTTTTGAGATGACACGCAATGAAAAAAACCGGCAGGCTGGCTGTTCTTGGCAGCATCAACGCAGATCATATCCTCAACCTGTCCCGGTTTCCGCGTCCCGGTGAAACGGTGATTGGCAGGCATTATCAGGTGGCTTTCGGCGGCAAGGGCGCTAATCAGGCGGTGGCCGCCGGACGCAGTGGTGCGGATATCGCTTTTATTGCCTGCGTGGGCGAGGATGATATTGGTCAGCGCATTCGTCAACAGCTGGCTGAAGACAACATCAATGTGGCGCCAGTTGAAGTGGTGGCTGGCGAATCCACCGGCGTGGCGCTGATTTTTGTTAACGCTGAAGGTGAAAACAGTATTGCCATCCATGCCGGGGCGAATGCGGCTCTGTCCCCGGCGCTGGTGGAAAAATATCAGCAAACTATTGCTGATGCTGACGCACTCCTGATGCAGCTGGAATCTCCGCTGGAAAGTGTGCTGGCGGCGGCGAAAATCGCCCGTCAGCATCAGACGCTGGTTATCCTTAATCCGGCTCCGGCAAGAGTGCTACCTGAAAAACTGCTGGCACTGGTTGATATCATTACCCCAAACGAAACCGAAGCGGAAATGCTTACCGGTGTGTCGGTTAAATCTGATGAAGATGCCGCGCGTGCAGCCGGGATACTGCACGAAAAAGGTATCGCCAGCGTACTGATTACGCTGGGTAGCCGAGGCGTGTGGCTGAGTGAAAAGGGGCATGGGCAGCGTATTGCCGGGTTTACGGTTCAGGCCGTTGACACTATTGCCGCAGGAGACACCTTTAATGGTGCACTGATGGCTGCCTTGCTGGAAGCAAAGCCGATGGAACGCGCGGTACGTTTTGCCCATGCGGCCGCAGCCATTGCCGTGACGCGTCCTGGTGCCCAGCCCTCTGTGCCGTGGCGTGCTGAAACCGACCATTTTTTGCAGCAACAGGAGTAGGCCGTGGCAACGATGAAAGATGTGGCGCGGCTCGCGGGTGTTTCAACGTCAACGGTTTCCCATGTGATTAACAATAATCGCTTTGTCAGCGAAGGCGTGCGGGAAAGAATCACTGCGGCAATAACCCAATTGAATTACGCCCCCTCGGCGCTGGCCCGTAGCCTGAAACTCAACCAGACCAGAACCATCGGCATGTTGCTCACTGCCAGCAGCAACCCTTTCTATGCAGAGGTGGTACGCGGCGTGGAACGCAGCTGTTTTGAACGTGGCTACAGCCTGGTGCTATGCAACACCGAGGGGGATGAGGCGCGAATGAACCGCAGCCTGGAGACGCTGTTGCAAAAACGGGTTGATGGGCTGCTGATCATGTGTACCGAAAGCCATATCCCTTCGGCAGACATGCTCAGTCGCTATCCCTCTATACCGTCCGTGATGATGGACTGGTCGCCCTTTGAGGGCGGCAGCGACATTATTCAGGACAATTCACTGTTGGGGGGTGAAATGGCCACCCGTTATCTGATTTCACGCGGCTATACGCGGATTGCCTGTATTGCCGGTCCTCAGGATAAAACCCCGGCACGGATGCGCCTTGAAGGTTTTCAAAAAGCGATGAAAGATGCCCGCTTGCCTGTCCCGCCAGACTACGTGGTCAGCGGTGACTTTGAATTTCAGGGTGGTTATAGCGCAATGAAACAGTTACTGACCATTAATCCTCTGCCGCAGGCAGTATTCACCAGTAATGATGCTATGGCAGTAGGGGTTTACCACGCGGTATTTCAGGCTGGCCTGTTGGTGGGGCGGGATATTGCGGTGATCGGTTATGATGATATCGAACTGGCCCGCTATATGACACCGCCGCTCACCACCATCCACCAGCCGAAGGATGCACTGGGGGAACTGGCGATTGATACGTTAATTCATCGGCTCGCGGACCCCGGTAACAGCAAGCAGTTACTTGTGCTGACACCGGAACTGGTTGAACGGGATTCCGTTGTGGGCATTTAACCCCGTTTTGCGCGTTTTTCCCGGTTGGTGATTAAATGTCGGCCATCTGCCGGTTTTAGCAGCATAAAGACCAGACCGGAAAATATGGTGATCACGCCCATCGTCAGGAATGTTGCATGAAATTGTTGTACGGTGGTGATATCAAAATTCTCATAAAAACGTAGCACTGCTGCACTGACGGCTACGCCAAAGCTAATCGCGAGTTGTTGTGTCACGGCAAGCATACTGTTACCGCTGCTGGCATTACCGTCGTTCAGATCGGCCAGCGTGATGGTGTTCATCGCGGTGAACTGAGTCGACATGGCCATCCCTAAAATAAACAGTGGTATCAGCAAGAAGACCAGCCCCATTGGTGGTGTTTGTAGCGCAAAACTGGCAATCAATACGCCGATAATTACGCTGATCCATACCAGTGTTTTTCGATAGCCAAACCAGCGCAATACCTGTGTTACTGTCGATTTCGCCAGCAGCGATCCAAGGGCCGTTGGAGCCATCATGCAGCCAGCCAGAATGGCTGAATAGCCAAAGCCAATCTGAAGCATCAGTGGCATCAGGAAGGGAACACAACCGGTTCCAAGACGGGAGGCAATATTGCCCAATATACCTACGGAGAAGGTCCGGGTTTTAAACATCGGTAACGGAATGAGCGGAGTGGGATGACGTCGCGCATGTAGTATATAAAGAATAAGTAAAAGAATGCCGCCTGCCGTAACGGCCAGTGCAATGCTGGTGGTCACGATCTTTTCACCGAATAATTCTATTCCGCTGGAAAGCAACACCAGTCCAAAGCCAAAGAGCATAAAGCCTGTCAGATCGAAACGGCGTTTAGGGGTAATAAAATCAGGCATATATTTGCGGGCGTAGATAATACCTAATATCCCCATTGGGATATTAATCAGGAAAATCCAATGCCAGGTTGCATAGGTAACCAGCAGACCCCCAAGCATCGGTCCCAGTACCGGGCCAATCAAGCCGGGCATAGTGACGAAATTCAGCACAGGTAGCAGCTCACTGCGTGGATAGGCCCGTAATAATGCCAGCCTGGCTACCGGCATCATCATCGCGCCACCGATCCCCTGCATTATCCTGAAAGCAACCAGCATAGTCAGCGAGCCAGACAGCGCACAGGCCAGCGAGCCAAGCGTAAAAAGCATCACCGCGATGATAAAGACTTTACGGGTACCAAAACGGTCGGCCAGCCAGCCGCTGACTGGGATCAGCATCGCAACGGTGAGGGTGTAACTGATAACGGCGGACTGCATCGCCAGAGGAGAACGCTCAAGGCTGTTCGCAATAGCGGGAAGCGCAGTATTCAGTATCGTGGCATCCAGTGCCTGCATAAAGAAAGCCATGGCTGCGATCCACGGAAGTCCGGCCATACTGCGCGCCGATTTAATCATTGGGCATCCTTTTCATTTATTCAGGTAGCGGATACGGCTAATGGATAAAGGATAGCACCGGGTAGGCAGGTATCATGTTGCTTAAAAAGGGTTTCAGGGGTGATCCGATGTGGAAATATACTGGCAGCGATGGCTTTTTAACCTAAAGGTGAAAAAAACAGCGGTTGCCAGATTTTTTATAATAAACACTTGTCAGTCGTCACAAACTCCCTATAATGCGCCACCACTGACACGGAACAACGGCTTACGGGTCGCCGGGTTAAGAGGTTCAGCACGCTGAACCGCCGGAGCAACTTCTTCTCAAAAAGACGTTGACTCTGAAGGAGGAGA
>NZ_RHHM01000038.1 GCF_003846135.1 Erwinia psidii | reverse complement strand
GGCAACCAGAACCCAATAAGGATACCAAATCCGGTTGTTGTTGATCCATTGCCGGAAGATACCCGCATCAAGGCAACAACCACCCCGGCACCGGAAGAGAAAAGCTTTGCGGATTATATTCTTTATCTGCCATTGCCCTATATTCCGCCAATCTATATATATCTACGTAATAATCCCGGACAAGTTACCGGTAAAGGTCAGAAGATTAGCGGGATATGGCTGTCGGACGCTGGCACAGGTAATGGTTCTCCTGTCCCCTGCCAGATTGCTGACAAGTTGCGAGGACGAACTTTTGCAAACTTTGACCAATTCCGTAAGGCGTTTTGGTTAGAGGTTTCAAAAGATACTGAACTATCAAGCCAGTTCCGGGGTAGTAACAAAATTCATATACGCAATGGGAACTCTCCCTTCACACGAGAACAGGATCGTGCTGGAGGAAGAGAACGTTATGAAATCCATCATATTATTCCAATAAGTAAAGGTGGGGAGGTTTATAATGTCGATAACATGGGAATAACTTCACCTAAGAGGCATATCGATATTCATTCAACGAGGCAGAGTAAATAATATGGGCGATAAAAAATTATTATCTGATTATACAGAAAGCGAATTTTTAGATTTAGTTCGTAAAATTTATAATGCTGAAGGGCCAACAGAAGAGGACGATAATCGCCGAGTCAGGCAGTTTAGGCGACTTGCTGAACATCCAACAGGCTCCGACCTTATCTTCTACCCAGAGGATGGGAAAGATGATAGCCCCGAAGGCGTTGTTCAAGAAGTTAAAGAATGGCGTCAAGCGAATGGTAAATCCGGCTTTAAGAGTTAGCCTCTGGTCGTATAAATGAGTTTGTATCCGCGTCTGAGGGCGCGGCTTTCAATTATTTACCCACAGGACACCTCGTGTGTTGCTTAACTCCTTAACTCCTTAACTCCTTAACTCCTTAACTCCTTAACTCCTCAGACATTCAGAAGGCACGCCAACTGCGGTGAACCGTCGCTCACAATTAATTGATTTAAAAGATCAATGTAATGTTATTGATAGTTTCTAACGATTAAATGCAAAAAATTGATCGGTATTTTAATTGATTCAATCGATCGATAATTTACTTTTGATAGTCTGTAGCTATCATTTGTTTTTTATTGATCGATTTAAACGATATGACGAACAGTGAAAATAATTCAATTCTATCAATTGGTTAAACAGACTGTTTGTGGATCGGGTGTGATCCGGTTCGAAGTGGGATCTCTTTTGCTTTCATTCCTGCCATGAACAGTCAGTTGGTTAACATTGAAGGGATATGAAGATGAAAAAGATCTTACTTATGGCAGGTGCTGCGTTGGCTCTGGCGGGATGTGGTGAAAAAGGCGACTTTGAGAAAGCGATCAATGCGAAGATTGGTCAATCTAAAAGTTGTTTCTCACTACGAAACAACAATGTCACATTCCCTGTTCAGCTCTCCAAACCACGATTTGATGAAACAGGGACTGGAACAGGTTCAGTGATCCTCGACGGCCTTGTAGAGCAGGGCTTAATGGCCTTTGTTAAAGGCTGGGATAACAATACGCCTGGGATAACAGATAAAGGTAAACAAGCCAAAATCTGGGATGCCAAAGAAGGTGTTTGTATTGGTCGCCGTGTTGTTGATGAAGTGAAGGAATGGACTGAGCCGGGTAATGGTAATCAGAAAGTTGTTCGCGTCACCTATACATGGAAATTAACTGATGTTGCATCATGGGTGGACAAAAGCGCGTTCTCTGGTGTGAAAGGGACGAATGA
>NZ_RHHM01000037.1 GCF_003846135.1 Erwinia psidii | reverse complement strand
TTAAATCACAGTCTCTGACACTCCAGTGCCTGCATTTTCTGTGCGAACTTCGCATCGTGAGGTAAGACAAACCTTCAGCCGCATCAGGCCAGGAGTGTGATTCCGCTGGAAACTTCAGGGCTGAAAACAATAAATACAGGCTAAAGCTTTCCTTTTTCTCGCGTAGAGACTGTCAGAAAACTTTCGTGATGCTGCGTTTTTTACTGCGCAGTGACCCCGAGAAAAATCTTCCGTGCCTCGCCTGTGGGTTGGTGGTTTCGGTGAAATACCGTATTTAATGAAAATCAATCAGTTATTAACGTTTTCAGGGGGCGGTCTGAATAATGCGCGATATACGGGCAGTGTTGAAACGTTGGGGAGAATGGGCGGCCGTTTTGCATGGCTCGTGGTCTGTGCCACCTTCCGGGGAGTGCTGGCGGGCAGAAGGTGAAACAGGCTGACAAAAAACCTGTTCATTTAATTTATTGATTAATATCTGAATAATAGATACTGAAACAGTGAAACCGGTAAAATAAAGCTCACATATGCGCGCGTAAAGTCTCATTTCCTTTTTGCTATTGATACCACGTTGTAATCTTCCCCACGTTCCAGCGCCAACAGATCAGCCCCCAGCGCCAGCCCTGCACGGGGTTCATCGAAATACGGATGGCGGTTATAGATACCTTCCACGCCCTTGATACGGTGATTCAGGCAGCGTTAGGTTACAATAGGATCAACCCCCAGCGCCGTTAAATGGGAGCGGCCAGTGCGCCGGAAGTCGTGGATAGTGAAATTGGGTACGCCTGGCATTTCACGTCGTACCTTTGCCAGAGCGACCATGCTCTGTACCCAAGCTGGATCAAAGTGCTTTGGGTACAAAATAAATGCGCGATGTTATGACATCATATGCGACAGCATGAAATTAAAAAGCCCGCAATTAGCGGACTGGATTGGTTTTCTGCTACTGAGAGCGACAGTATGCAACTTGAATCTGTTTGTTGAGTGTTGGTGTGTAAGCCCTGTGGTATATGGCACTGTCATAATGCGTTTTTCTTTTTGTCTACACCCTTGTGTACACGGAAAAGTACATTGCCACCCTTCAAAATTTACCGTGTTATTGACGATCAGAATATTGTTCATGCACCGGGGATACTTTTAACCAAATCCCCCGGTGCTGATCTGCTACGACTGTAAAACAGGGCAGGAAGAAAAAAGTATTTTGAAAGCCACCGCTGAGAGGTAAAATTAATTAGAATTGCTCTTAATTATTTTTCCTTCATTATTAATACGGTATTCGCCATCATTTACTGTAAATATAGTGCCTCTGTTCTTGCTGAAACTAATTGAAAACACCCTGTCTTTTTCAATGCAGTTTACAGGAGAAGGCATATCAATAAAGCAAAGTCTGTCATATTTTCCTTCTTCTTTATAACCCTCTCCAAATAACCAAACGGTCAGATAAAAATAGCCATTTCTATCAGGCTTTGGAATGCCATATTTATCTTTTAACATATCCTTATTTTTTAACCACCAGTTAATTTTTCCTTTATCAGTCGGCGGGAAACTGGTGACCAAAACATCACTGAAACCACTACTTCTGTGATGAACGGCTATGATCTCCACAGGACGAAGAGACAACCAAAGCCAGTAGCTAAGTAGCACGCAGCCAGCGAGAAAGAGCGGAACAATAGTTTTCTTATTTTTCACTCTCATTTGCGAGTTCCTGTAATTTCTATGGTGGCTTCCATATTGGTCATGAATGGCTTGAAGCAAAACTGATTGTACCGCTGGAGAATAAACCAGATGCGGAAAAAATGGAACTGGCTGAATTTTGTGTTCAGAATATCATCACTATCCAGA
>NZ_RHHM01000036.1 GCF_003846135.1 Erwinia psidii | reverse complement strand
GGCAACCAGAACCCAATAAGGATACCAAATCCGGTTGTTGTTGATCCATTGCCGGAAGATACCCGCATCAAGGCAACAACCACCCCGGCACCGGAAGAGAAAAGCTTTGCGGATTATATTCTTATTCTGCCATTGCCGTATATTCCACCGATATATATATACCTGAGCAAGCCACCTGTTGAGCTTTTGGAGGTGGAGCTTTACAGCGATTTTGTTCGGCGCTCACGGCAGGGTAAATATGAAGCTGACCATATGCCATCTAAAGCAGCAGTTAAGGCGTATCTGAAAGCACATTATCCAGAAATGACGCCTGAAGATATTGAACTTGCATCTCAAGATGTCGCTGCAATAGTGATACCTAAAAAGGTGCATCAGCAGATTAGTGAAACCTACGGAGGGCGTAACACATCTGCGCAAATTGAGCTGGACTCAAAAAATCTCAGAGCTGCCCTTGATCGTAATCTTGATGCTATTAAACCAGCTTTAAAAGAACATGGGGCCACAGAAAATAAGATAGAGTCGGCAAGGTCGAAAATGCATAAGCTAAACAGTGATATGGGGTTGTATAAATGACAGTGAATATTGATGCTTTAATAAGCTGTTTAGGCAAAACGTATCAGGAGCTTATTGATAATGAATTGATCGCCTACAAAAGTCCTCCAACAGCCTCATCTGGAGATCCTGACCTAAGTCTTGATATGGCAAAAGAAGGTATTTTCTTATCCTTCAAGCGAGATGGGCGGATATTGCAGGCTATAGTCGTAAAAATTCAGAATGATAAGGTCAAAAACTGGATGTTCCCGAACGAATTACCAGAGCCATTGCAGAGAAGTATGTCGCGAGAATGGGTGCATGACAATATAGGCGAGCCATTAAGAAGCAGTCCTCCAAAGGTGATTATGCGGCGGGCTTTTGGCTGGACCGATCTTTATGAAGCCAAGAAGCGACCAACGCCTACTATGATGCAGATAAGCTATGATACGGCAGATCAGGTGAGGGCAGTGACATTTCTTCCTACTTCAGATCTTCGTTGGTAGATTTCCCCCTTCTTTCCAAAGCAGCACTACCGATCTGTTGTGCTGCTTCATTCCTTATCCGTTCAAACGTCCTGCCAAAATGCGCAAACTGTGGCGAACCGTCGCTCACAATCCCCATCAATTAATTGATGTAAAAGATCGATACATTATTGTTGATAGTTTTTAACGATTGAGTGCGAGAAGTTGAACAGTGTTTTAATTGTTTTAATCGATCGATATGTTATTATTGATATTCTTTAGCTATCGTTTGTTTTTTGTCGATCGATTTAAACGATATGACAAACAGTAAAAATAATTCAATTCTATCAATTGGTTAAACGGACTTTTTGTGGGGCGGGTGTGATCCGCTTCGAAGCAGGCTCTCTTTTGCTTTCATTCCTGCCATGAACAGTCAGTTCGTTAACATTGATGGGATATGAAGATGAAAAAGATCTTACTTATGGCAGGTGCTGCGTCGGCTCTGGCGGGATGTGGTGAAAAAGGCGACTTTGAGAAAGCGATCAACGCGAAGATTAGTCAATCGAAAACCTGTTTCTCACTGCGAAATAACGATGTCACATTCCCTGTCCAGCTCTTCAAACCGCGATTTGACGAAACAGGGACTGGAACAGGTTCAGTGATCCTCGATGGCTTCGTTGAGCAGGGCTTAATGGCCTTTGTTAAAGGCTGGGATAACAATACGCCTGGGATAACAGATGAAGACAAACAAGCCAAAATCTGGGATGCCAAAGAAGGCGTTTGTATTGGTCGCCGCGTTGTTGATGAAGTGATGGAATGGACTGAGCCGGGTAATGGTAATCAGAAAGTTGTTCGCGTCACCTATACATGGAAATTAACTGATGTTGCATCATGGGTGGACAAAAGCGCGTTCTCTGGTGTGAAAGGGACGAATGA
>NZ_RHHM01000035.1 GCF_003846135.1 Erwinia psidii | reverse complement strand
ATTTACCTGACAAGGAATTTCGCTACCTTAGGACCGTTATAGTTACGGCCGCCGTTCACCGGGGCTTCAATTCAAAGCTTCGCTTGCGCTGACTTCTCCTCTTAACCTTCCGGCACTGGGCAGGTGTCACCCCCTATACATCGTCTTGCGCCTTAGCAGAGAGCTGTGTTTTTGTTAAACAGTTGCCCCTCCCTCTTCACTGCGGCTCATCAAAGATGAGCACTCCTTCTTCCGAAGTTACGGAGTTATTTTGCAGAGTTCCTTAGCTACAGTTGTCTCGCTTGCCTTAGGATTTTCTCCTTGACCACGTGTGTTCGTTCTAGGTACAGGCAGTTAATTATTAATGTTAGAAGCTTTTCTTGGAAGCGTGGAGTCATATACTTCGTTACTAGGCGAACCGTTCACTCCCCATCACACTTCAACGTTAATACAACACGGATTTGCCAATGTTGCCGTCTTTGTGCTTAGCCCGGGACAACCAGCACCCGGGATATACTATCCTTCTCCGTCACTCCATCACTAATTAACTGGTACAGGAATATCAACCTGTTGTCCATCGACTACGCCTGTCGGCCTCGCCTTAGGTCCTGACTAACCCTGGGTGGACGAACCTTGCCCAGGAAACCTTGGTCAAACGGCATGGAAGATTCTCACTTCCAAACGTTACTCATGCCGGCATAATCACTTCCAAGCGCTCCACCAGTCCTTACGGTCTGACTTCATCACCCTTGGAACGCTCCCCTACCACTGTACTTGCGTACAATCCGTAGCTTCGGTGGTAAACTTAAGCCCCGGTACATTTTCGGCGCAGAATCACTCGACTAGTGAGCTGTTACGCACTCTTTAAATGATGGCTGCTTCTAAGCCAACATCCTAGCTGTCTGTGCAGTTCCACATCCTTACACACTTAGTTTACACTTAGGGACCTTAGCTGACGATCTGGGCTGTTTCCCTCACGAGCATGGACCTTATCACCCATGTTCTGACTGCTATGCACAAGTTATGGCATTCGGAGTTTAATTCTAATCAGTACCGCTAGGTGCAGCCATCATAGATTCAGTGCTCTACCTCCACAACAATTCACATAACGCTATCCTTAAAGATATATCGGGGAGAACTAGCTATCTCCGGGTTCGATTGGAATTTCACCGCTAGCCACAAGTCATCCAAAGTCTTTTCAACGAATACTGGTTCGGTCCTCCATTAGGTTTTACCCTAACTTCAACCTGCTCATGGCTAGATCACCCGGTTTCGTGTCTACTACTGCATACTAAACGCCCTATTAAGGCTCGCTTTCACTACGGCTCCATCTATATCGACTTAACCTCGCATGCAATAGTAACTCGCCGGCTCTTTCTACAAAAAGCACGGTATCACCCATTAACGGACTCTACCTTCTTGTAAGCATATGGTTTCAGGATCTCTTTCACTCCCCTCTCGGGGTGCTTTTCACCTTTCCCTCACGGTACTGGTTCACTATCGGTAAAATGGTAGTATTTAGGCTTACCAAGTGGTCTTGGCAGATTCCGACAAAATTTCACATGTTTCGCCGTACTCAGGATACTTTCTCGAGGTTATTGCATTTTGTATACGGGGGTATCACCCTCTATGCCGCTACTTCCCAATAGCTTCTACTATACAATAACTTTGTAACTCTAACAAAAGTCCTACAACCCCGCCCCGTAGAACGGTTTGGCCTGTTCCGTGTTCGCTCGCCACTACTAACAGAATCATTATTATTTTCTTTTCCTCTAGGTACTAAGATGTTTCAGTTCCCTAGGTTCCCTTCTTATAAGCTATGTATTCACTTATAGATAACATGAGATAAATCATGTTAGGTTTCCCCATTCGGACATTCCGGGATCGCAGCTTACTTCCAGCTCCCCCAGACTTTTCGCAGGTAATCACGTCCTTTTTCGGCTCCATTTTCCAAGGCATTCACC
>NZ_RHHM01000034.1 GCF_003846135.1 Erwinia psidii | reverse complement strand
GAACACGTCACGCTGATGCAGGCGGCCCAGACGGTCATACGAGCTGCGGCTGGTCAGTGCGCCCTGCGTCCGACTGACTTCGCGGTGCAGGGTGTCACGGCTGAAACCGGTAAGCGGCAGGTCATCGAGGGCAATATTCAGCAGGTGCCCGCTGCCATAATAGAGGCTGCGGATCCGCCGTCCGTCCGGCAGCGTCGTGCCGGTACGGTTGCCCAGCGCGTCCCATTCATACTTCACCACCCCCTGCTCACCGCTTTCTGACGTCAGACGGCCCACTTCACCAACTGTACGAGGTAGCTAATCATGACCAGGACGCATTCTACGCCAGCAGACATGATTTCCGAAACGCAGCGCCACTATCAGGTCGGGTACGTCAGTATTCGCCATGAGAGCGGCAAAGATATCAGCGCCATGTACTATTATGCGGCCCCAGCCTACATCTGAAGGATGACTGGCTCCCTGAGGCAGGATATGACGCTGGCTACCCGGTCAATGTGAGGCTCAACGAAGGACGCCGGATCCTAGCCGTGTGGCAACGGGCTGACGGCTAAAATAAAAAATCCGAAAGAATCATTAAGATCTTTTCCGGCTTTTTTATATCAATTGAAATTAATTAAGTATAAAAAAAATGGGCCATAAAAATGCATTAAGGTATTAAGATAAAACCTATCCAAGCTTGAAACTGTAATTTTAATAGTTCCTTCAGAATTTATTCCTTTTCCTATATTTTTTCCAGTTAGATTCATCTTTGAATGCAGATCTATAATTGCAAGCTATAACACCCACAGCATTCCAATGATCATAAACAGCATCAATATGCCCCCAATCACCGCTAATAGGAAGATCAATTTTTGCTTTATCAAAAAACCATTTCCTCAGAGCTTTTGTAACTTTACCTTCTGGTTTTCTTTGTTCTCCATTCATAACTTTTTCTGGTGACAAATACCAACTTGACAATAAAGAATTATCATTTACAGGAGATTTAAATGTCACTATTAAATATAAATTAGCTTTATCTTTCTCATCTTTAAATATCGTACGATATGACACAACCTCGCTATCATTCTTTATCCACTCCTCCCATAAAACCCCTCCATCCATTAATTCAATTTTATTACTCGATGGTGATAAAATCAGTTTTCCATCCAAATTAAAGCTATTTAAATTAAATTCTAATTTCATATTTCAAATACCCAACCCAAAAGGATCACCAATAGGTTCCAAAACAGTTTTATAATTAGATAAAAAGAACTGAGTCCCACCACCATTTCCAAATCCTTTGAGTGGATCTTGTGATAACGCCTTACCTGTACCAGCAATTGCTTCTCTTTTAACTTGATAAGCTTGTATTTTACTTCTATATCCAAAAGTGGGATGGGGTAGAACTTGCAAGCTTTTCCATAGTTTTTCTCGGCTTCCGCCAGCAGCTTCTAAAGTTGCCTTATCAAAATAAAAACCAGACTGTCCTGGGGCACCGCCATAAACTATATCCCCCTCTTTCAACATAGTATTTGACCATGAATCACGACCTTCATATATCCCCCTCCCCTGCCACTGCCTGCCAAATTTAGCCTGGTTATGGTCATTAGCTTTTGTCGGCGCACATTTGGCCTTTAACCCCAGCGGATCTATCCACCCCAATGCATTCGGCGCATACGCATACAGATTCAACCCACCCAGCAACCCTATCGGGTCCGGCTGCGTAAAGCGACCGCAGTCCGCATCATAGTACCGGTAAAGGTTGTAATGCAAACCCGTCTCTCTGTCCAGATACTGACCCTGCATCCGCAGGTTCTGCGCATCGTCCGGGCCGTTCAGCCGTTCCTCACGCAGCAGTTTGCCCCATGCACCGTTATGGCCCTGCCAGCACACCCGCCCTGCTTTATCTGTCAGCCGCTCCGGCGTACCGTTTGGCTGGCAGTGATACCAGTAAATCTCCGGTTCG
>NZ_RHHM01000033.1 GCF_003846135.1 Erwinia psidii | reverse complement strand
AAAAACCGCCTTGCGGCGGCATCACATTGCTTTATAACTGCTTGTTTTTATATATTTTAATCTGTGGTGCCCGGGGCGGGACTTGAACCCGCACAGCCATAAAGCCGAGGGATTTTAAATCCCGTTTTTTATTAAAATAAATCATAGATTTATTTGCATTTCGCCTAACATAACGCTCAGAAACGATGCACTCAATACACGCTCTGACGACAATATAAAATTTGATGTTAGGCGGGAACTTCCTCCTCGATTGCATCAACACACTTTTCCAAATATCCCGGATATACTGTCAGCATCCAGAAATTGCTTATTATCACCACTAATATTGGAAAACCTTATTTAACATTGCTTATCTGTTTACAACTTATCCATTAAACCACATAGTAACGGAGATTAACCGCAGACTGAAACAAGACATCAGTTAAGGATGCCGGTCAGCCACTCTTTGATTGAATAAAAGGTAACGTTATGGATAACTACTTAGCAAAGAAACGCTTTTCTGATTATTACCTCACAATGGCCAGCCTTGAAGCCCGCAAGCTTATGAGCACAACCGAGCGGGTGGGATTTCGCCATCTCCGTAGTATCACCGTCCGAAACGACTTTAAAAATAATGTTCAGGAGTTTATTTCAAATCAGTTAAAGACGATTCGTACCGCCCGAAATGATTCACAATGTCAGGAATGCATCAGCAATCTGCAACTTGAACGAAGATATCTCGATGAGCAGGACAGACAGCTTAATCATCGTAATTTGAAAGTTGTGGCCACAGCTCAGCTAAAAGAGGAAAACGGCGTATGGGGTTATGTAATTAATGGTGTCAGTCTGATACTAAGCGGCATGCAGGTTATCGCGGGCATAGGCATTGCAGTACCATCGATTCTGACAGCTAATATTGTCAGTTTTGCTTTCGGAAGCATGTTAGTGCTTCACGGCCTTAACGGTGTTGAAGAAAGCCTGTTGAATTTGAAGTCAGGAAGGAATGACGCTGAAGGTTTTTTAAAAGAAAAATATATCCAGACGGCTATGTTTTTGGGGTTTGATGAGAGAACAGGCAGGCTGGCTTATAGTTATGCGGATCTCTTTCTCTCAGTCTACGGTCTTTCCCGACTAGTCTTAAAACCTAACACCTGGAGATTATTTAGCTACATTCGTTCAGATTATGTGCGAAACATAAAGAATATGTCACGCTCAAATCTGTTAATTGAAATCGGAAGCGATGCCGCGACAATTAAATCAATTTACAGCGAAAGTCATAACTGAGGATATTTCTTTCTAAAAAAATATGCTTTGGCACCTAATTTAAGTGGTGCCACAAACCATACTGCAATAAATGCGAAAGCCAGGACTAAGGTTAGTACAAAAAAATCAGTATCTTCCCTTAAAAAAATACTGCTTCCATAAAACCCAAAAATGATGACCAATAACGCAATAGCCCCAACAAATCTTTTGCTAAGCTCTACTATTAAAACCTGATAAGTCGTCGAGTCCCTTTCTGTCATAAATTTAAGAAGGGCTATTTCCTTACGATTAAACCCGTCTTCAGCCAGCTTTTTTTCCATCTCAATATTATTCATATGCAATCCTTACATACCGTTTCCTGCTACATGTAATCATAACGTCTTCAGTATAAAGGGCAACGAAAAAAAACCGGCTTTCGCCGGGCCTGGTGTTGGCGTACTGGAAAATAGCTATCAGAAAAAATGGTACAGCAGGATGAATATGGCAGACCAGAATGCAATGCAGCCAGGGAGAACAGCAAGCCAGGTATTTCTTCGCGTCCATTTCATGATGTTGCTCCTTATACCCGGTTAAAATAACCACACCGGATACAGCCCGCCAATCGTTACTCTCGATCAATCAGGGCGTATTGATCGACGATACAGATCGATAATTATAACTTATTGTATTTAATGATATTTACACCACCCCTGCCACCTGTATATATTAGTACGCAGCTACCGGACACACTCTGCCGTGGCCGTATCGGCCTGTAAATCTGCGTCGCTGTCTGTGCCAGCATCACTTATCCGGCACGGTGGCTGCATCAAATCCGGGGATATGGTTGGCCGC
>NZ_RHHM01000032.1 GCF_003846135.1 Erwinia psidii | reverse complement strand
TGCGCACGGCTTCGGTGAGGATGCCGCCCTGGCCGTAACCGACATAGCCCGGCGGTGAGCCTTTCAGCTGCGACACCGTGTGCGGCTCCTGGTACTCGGACAGGTTGATGGTAATCAGGGATTTCTCGCCGCCGTACAGCACATCCGCCAGCGCCAGCGCGGTTTCGCTCTTACCGACGCCACTCGGGCCGACCAGCAGGAACACGCCCTGTGGGCCATTCTCTGACGTCAGCCCGGTCTTCGCCGCGCGCAGACGCTGGGCGATGGCATTCAGCGCCGCTTCCTGGCCGACCACACGCTTACCGATTTCAGCTTCCATGGTCAGCAGTTCGGTCTGTTCGTCCTTCATCAGCGAGGAGAACGGGACGCCGGTCCAGTCGGCAATCACGTTCGCCACGGTTCGGGTGTCCACATCCACCTGAACCAGCACGTCACCCTGCTGTACCTGCTCCAGTTGCTGTTGCAGGTCAGTAATTTCAGCCTGCTGACTGATATCCTGGCGGCTGGCCATCAGCTGCTGCGCCAGCGCCTTTTCGTTGCTGAAACGTGCTTCCTGCTCCGCAATACGCGCTTCCAGTTCAGCCCGCTGCTGCTCGATGGCAGCCAGGCGGTCGCCATGACGGTTGCTGCCGGCGGCGATATCTTCCAGCAGCGCCTGCTTCTCCATTTCAAGGGAGGTCATCTGCGAGCGGATGCGGGTCAACTGTTCGGGTACGGTATCGAGGCTCATACGCACGCGGGCTGCCGCCGTGTCGAGTAAATCAACAGCCTTGTCCGGCAGCTTGCGTCCGGTCAGATAACGGCGCGACAGCGTGACGGCAGCACGGACTGCATCGTCAGTGATATGCACGCCGTGGTGTTCCGCATAACGGGACTTCAGGCCCCTGAGCATCAGGCAGGCGGTGTCATCGTCCGGCTCATCCACTAACACCCGCTGGAAGCGGCGCTCCAGCGCGGCATCGCGTTCAACGTACTGTTTGTACTCGCTCCAGGTGGTGGCGGCGATGGTGCGCAGTTCACCACGCGCCAGTGCCGGTTTGAGCAGGTTGGCCGCATCTGCACCACCCGCCTGGTTGCCCGCGCCAATGATGGTGTGTGCTTCATCAATAAACAGCAAAATCGGGATTGGCGACTGCTGTACAGCATCGATGACGTTTTTCAGGCGCTGTTCGAACTCCCCTTTCACGCCCGCGCCCGCCTGCAACAGGCCGAGGTCGAGGGTGCGCAGAACGACTGTTTTCAGGCTTTCCGGGACGTTACCTTCTGAAATACGCAGCGCCAGCCCTTCCACCAGGGCGGTTTTACCGACACCCGGCTCGCCGACCAGAATTGGGTTGTTCTTGCGACGGCGCGAGAGAATATCCACCATCTGGCGGATTTCAGTATCACGGCCAAACACCGGGTCGATTTTGCCCTCTTTCGCTTTGGCGGTGACATCGAGGGTGAATTTATCCAGCGCGTTCTGCAGGGCCGGGGTCAGTTCCCCCTCTTTCAGTTCTGCACCCACCGGACGGCCGACCATTTCCACCTCACCACCGTGGCTCTGCGCAAGCTCTGCTTCCTGCTGCACTTCCGGGCGTTCATCCGACTGCCCATCCAGCAGCGGACGCAGGCGTTCCAGCTGATTCTGACCCAGCGTCAGCAGCGGCCACAGCCCGTCGCAGCGCACCAGGTTCTGTTTATCAACCAGCGCCATCAGCAGATGGATGCTGCGTATTTGTTCCTCGCCGTTAAGAGAAGCAATCAGCCAGGCTTCCTGTAGAAGAGACTGAATGGCATCAGACAGCTGCGGGCGTTGGTGAACTGAGCGCGGCTGCTTGTCCAGCCAGCCCAGCAAATCCTGCCACAGTGCATCCATATCCCACTCATAACGGCGCGCCAGCACCGTCAGGTCGCCCTCGCCCTGCTCCAGCAGTTTCAGCAGCCAGTGCTCAGGCAGAATTTCCGCATGGGCACGGGTCTGACAGAGCGAGGCAGCCCCTTCCAGCGCACGGGCACAGTAAGGGGTCAGACGTCGCAGCAGAATGGCCGGATTTTCCATGGTGTATTTTCTCCTGAATCATGCCTGGACACGCTACCGCCCATCGCTGTTTCCCGTGGCAGGGACCAAAGCGCATGCGGTCAGGCTGGCAGTTTGTGGGGTTCTTTGCTCAACGCCCGTCACGCAGGCGTTCAGCAAAGAAAAAGCGGGCAGAAGGGACTGCCCGTCAGGCGATTAC
>NZ_RHHM01000031.1 GCF_003846135.1 Erwinia psidii | reverse complement strand
CAGTTGAGCGGATTCGCGTTTAAATTCTGCGCTGAAACTTCTTCTTTTCATTGGAGCACCTGTAATGTTCTGAGGTGAGCATATCACCTCTGTTCAGGTGGCCAAATTCAGTGTGCCACTACAATCGGATATGCCGGGGGCTATGGCCGAGTATGGAAAAGTGTATGACAGGAGGAAGACAAAGCAGGGTATGAGGTCAAACCTTTCGCTGACGCCTGAGACTGATGAATGGATGCCGCAGTGCAACGAACCCGACAGCACAACTTAAAGATAATAAATAAGTGTTCACCGTGTCAGAAACTGATTAAATAACATAAAGATAGAGGGTGAACACTTTATTATTAACTGTTCACCAACTATTCACCTGTTCACCTTTTTTAGATTTGGTCGTGTTGGAGGTGACCAGTTAAGGTGAACACAAGTGAACACTTTTTTTTAGAGTGGTCACCCTATAATTTAATGATTTAAATAGGAAAAAAAGCAAAGGTGAACAGGTGAACACTTAAACGCATAAACTTTATTTTTCTGTATTTTATTTTGTCTGAATATCGTCAGACACTCTGAAAGAAATCAGGTAACGTTTATGAAAGGCAGTTTTGACCTGTACCAACTGACCGATTAACCGGAGAACGGAAAATGCCAGTAACGACTAAAGATATCAGTGACCATCATGATTATTACGGTATCACCGACATTCCAACTATGGACTTATCGCACTACCAGCAACTGCTGAACGAAGAGGCTTTTCTCTGGATGGATCACCATGAGTTTGTGAGAAGCACTTTTTCAGGTGAGATTCTGGCGACTAACCGTGAACAGCTTGACGCGCTGATTAAACATCTTCAGCACTCCGGCACGAAATGCCCAGGTAGCAACCCGGTATTGTTTTCAAACTGGCCGCATTGGTTTAAGTTAGAGGCTGGATTAATAACATGAGGCGCGTATGGATACGGTTGAAGAACTGAACGGAACTTATTTTTATGCTGGCAGACAAAATGTTAGTGCAAGTGAACTGCTGTTTATGATTTTCTGTGAGCAGGTTGCAAAGCAACTGGGGGTTGATGACTTTGGGGCCATTGTAGCGATTGTTGCAGGACTGAATATTGCGTCAACAAGAGGAAAGTTTGCTGGTGCAACACCAGGAACATCTTATGCTTCTATTGGAGCACGAAAGGTTTTCAGAAATGCAAAATTTCCTTGGGGAAAAGAGTTACCTTCAATCATTGGAGGGTATCCACCCCATAAACTTAACATTATTATGACTCGCAAAGTCAGCACTTTTGTGGGCCGTGCGATTCCTGTTGTTGGCTGGGTTATTCTTTCATCTGACTTATTTCAGATAACATTCCACACTGTGAGCAAGTATAATTCCATTGCCAGAGGGGATGACAAAATATGGTAGCGGAAGCTGAAGTTTTAGAGTTTTTCAGGTATGAATTATCAACCCCTGTATCCTGGAAAGCGGGAAGAGTTCCTCTTGAGATGGATACGGTATTACAGGATTATGCGGAACTGGACGAACTTCCCTATACCATTGACGATTATAGCGATAAATTTGGTATTGATATTTCTGCTTTGAATATTCAGGCTTATTATCCTGTTGTACAAAAGTCATTATTTACTCGACTCTTCCAAAGAAGTCTTATTCAACACGAAATAAATCAGCTTAGAAAACCACTCACGGTAAGAATGTTTGCTGAATCAGCCAAAGCAGGCCGCTGGCTTTATGACTGAGCAACCGGATAAATAATTTTGTAAATTATTCGTACCCATGATTACCCGTGCTTACCCCCGTCTTTGATAGGGGTTTTCTTTCTGTTTTTCATCTGTATCCTGGTGTGTGGCACTCAGACGTGAGCCGCCACTGGCCGTCAGGTTTGCCTCGCTCCTGACATAGCGTTCCTCACAACTGACGGCCTCCCCCCTCCCGGACTGGTTTCACGTCTCAACAATAATTGTTACGAGAAACCACAACATGAAAAAATTGCTTGAACTCTGCCAGGCGAAAGCCGCCCTCAAAACCCGGATGCATTCCATCATGGATAAAGCCACTGAGGAAAAACGCAACCTGAACGCCGAAGAAGGCAAACAGTTTGACGAACTCCGCGCCCAGGCCGAATCCCTTGATACTGTAGTGGTCAACAAAAACTGGCCACCGTTTTAGAGTTTTTCCAGTATCGGTTTTCCGATTCGTTTGGTGGTAACCCACCGTTATACTCGTGTGGTCTGAGCGCGCTGTAATACCTAACGATAT
>NZ_RHHM01000030.1 GCF_003846135.1 Erwinia psidii | reverse complement strand
CGAACCGGAGATTTACTGGTATCACTGCCAGCCAAACGGTACGCCGGAGCGGCTGACAGATAAAGCAGGGCGGGTGTGCTGGCAGGGCCATAACGGTGCATGGGGCAAACTGCTGCGTGAGGAGCGGCTGAACGGCCCGGACGATGCGCAGAACCTGCGGATGCAGGGTCAGTATCTGGACAGAAAATCATATTATTTTCGCAAATAATAATAAGCCATTTTATAAAGGTCCTGAACGCACAGGTAGTATTACTCAATCCTTTAAACAGGGTATTTATAAAAGCAGACGGTGAAATATCCCGGAAGCATTTTATAAATGTCATAACCAGCCGAACAGTCAGAAAGCATTGCCAGGGAAAGCATAAAAACTGTCGTTCTGAGAACATGATAAAACATTGATCATAATGTGAAATTTAAAAAAAAGTATCTGAATTTATATTTCCTCAGAGTATCTGCGTTAGTGCAACATATTCAGCGCTCCGCAGTAACTGCCACGTCGGCGTAACGATAACTGTCGCAATAACCCGGTTACTTCAGCACAACGCTAAAGGAACCCTGTCGTCAGGGCGGATTATATCTGCTGAAACGAAAAGGTCCGTAATCTTAATTGTATATCTGATAAGGTGATAACCGATGGATGAGTACGTATATCATATTACTAAAAAAGAAGTTGCCCTTACGCATATTAAAGCAGGTGGGCTGAAACCGGCTGCACAAATATCCGGTGCATCGGTTGCGCGCAGTGAAGGTGCCTTTGCCAGTGACCGTGACAAAACCCTGAGAGTCAAAGAATTATCCCAGCTAAAATTAGCGCTCTGGAATGGTTCAAAAAAAGGGTATACCCTTGAGAAAATTAAAAATAAGAGCTATGCATTTATACCTATTTCATTTGAATTTACTGGTGACAGTGATGCTGAAAATACTGCACTAAGGAAACTGGCGGATGATTTTTACAAACAATACTTTTCACCGATTGCAGGTAGCGATCTGAAGATGAAAGTGAAAGATCTACAACAGCCAGCGGAAGAAATGCTTCGCGATCACCCAAATCATGCCCTGTGCCAGTTTGCCAAAGAATATACCCGATTAGACTTCGCTATTGAGGAGCGTGCTACCTCTAATCATATTTATTTTTTTCCAGCAAAATACGCGTCCGATTGTTACGGTGATTACACTAAGCATCATGGCGGGGCGATTTTATGCAGGGTACTGCGGGTAAAGCGCAGCACCATCAATCATCTGGAACAGGATATGGCCGAATACCGCGGGCTGAAGACGAAAGAGTCTGTAGCGCCTCTGTCTGTTGAAATCTATGATGCTGAAGGAAGTCCGTTCGATACCTCAGCAGGAGATCACTGGCGTTCTTTAACCCAGGTGTAGGCAGGTTACTGCCGGACGACAATGGTCAGTAAGAGAGTTTAAAGATCGGATACACTCAGCAATATAAAAATATTATTACGCACCGATATATATTGCAGCAGAAAGGGATAGCTTTGCCCAGCCCATATGCGGTTTTATACTTTTTCATATTCTGATTTTTTCATTTTTTTTCGTTAAATTTTTCTGCCAAAATCCGCTGAAAAATAAAAAATGGCAGGTCCCTTTTTACAGTAACCGCAGGCCCCGACGTATTGAAAATAGTTAACGGTGTGCATAAGTGGCAGCTCAACAGGTTTTTATGAACTATGTCATGGACTGCTGAATAAATGATGACTTAGGCTATTGCCTGGCTGTGACAGAGGGTGTTTATAATTTACGGTGCGGAATTATCACTGAATTAATAAAATGGGTTTGTCATTTTTATACGTTTGTGAACGGTATTGCTTAATGTCAGATTATTTTAATTAAGTGGTATTTACCATTCTTGTGTAAATATTCTCCGTCAGAGATGGTTTGTTTCTGAAGAACAATATGCAAAAATTATTTCTTTGCGGCGGTGCTCTGCTACAAATCATCGCCGCCGTTTTAATGTTGAGATGCTTTTTTTATTTTCTTTTTGACAGGGAGATGCTTTCTTCCGGTAAAGGTAACGTCAGGAAAATATCCGCCAACACTCCCATACTGCGCAAGCTGGGGATGAATCTGGAAGATTATTTCTTCGATGACCTTTTTCTTTATCAGATCAGAAATGGAGAGACCATCAATAAAGTACCTCTGGAGAAAATCATCAGTATAAAACTGACCGGCACTGTGATTGCTAATCGCAGAGTATGGTTGGTAGTCTGTCACTCTGAGCCAGATCGCACTGAAAGCGCATTCAGAATAGTAAACAACTATACCGTCTTTAATCGTGATTTTGCTGCCTTTCTCGACCGGGTAAGAACGGCAAACCCCAGTGCCAGGGTGCAAAAGATAACTTTTTTCAGAATATAAGCATTGTTCTGATTTTTCTCCACTTGTATACCGTGTTTCATGCTGCCACGCGGTGCATCGCCGCCGGGCAAAACGGCCTGTTGTCATTTCATCCGCAACGTTATTTTTCACCTGTCCGGCAGGCACATTCCTGCCGGTGCAGCCAGTTCGGGAAAAACATCATGTTCTCACGTATCACCGTACATCTGCCCGTGGATGGCCTGCTGTTCTGGAAACTGAACGGCAGCGAAAAGCTCT
>NZ_RHHM01000003.1 GCF_003846135.1 Erwinia psidii | reverse complement strand
AGAAAATCTTAGATAAAAACTTTTTCCAAGAAGATTTGGATTTTCAAATATCAGGTGGGGACATCTGAAATAGAGTTATCCTCGCTTTAAAGCGCGTTATTTGCCCGCAAAAGGGTATGGCTTTGAGTGGTTTTTAGTGAACGAGGATGAACGACCGAAGAGAGATAACCAACTGACTGAAATGCAAAAAGCAGACGTCATGGAACGTCTGCTTTCTTTAATATGGCTCCTCTGACTGGACTCGAACCAGTGACATACGGATTAACAGTCCGCCGTTCTACCGACTGAACTACAGAGGAATCGCTTGAACGGGGCGCATGATATCCAGAGTACCTCAGGATGTCAAAGCCTGTTTTCACCGACCCCGACTGATTGTTGAATAAATCAGCATTCAGATTGTGTTACATCAGCCTGTCCGCTCCGACGATAACGGTAACGTTACTGATAAAGCGCCCTGCGTCGTTCCGGGCCGGGTTTTAAGCACTTTTAACGTTATGGCGTTATGAAAAAAAACGTCGGGGCTGCTTCTGACACCACGTCGGCAGATTTGCGCCGAAGCAGGCAGAAGCAACGTTGTCATTTTGGTGAGTCATGGGGCAGACGCCCCGCATTTTAGCGAAACGGTGGCTCATCAAAGCTGCGTAGCTTGCGTGAATGCAGCCTGTCGCCTTCGGCGCGCAGCAGATTAATAGCACAGATGCCGATTTGCAGATGTTCTGAAATAGCCCCCTCGTAGAAACGATTTGCCTGGCCTGGCAGCTTGATCTCACCATGTAGCGGTTTATCGGAAACACACAGCAAGGTGCCGTACGGCACCCGAAAACGATAACCCTGTGCGGCGATGGTGGCACTTTCCATATCTACTGCCACCGCGCGGCTGAGGTTAAAACGCAGCGCTGAAGCGGAGTAGCGCAGTTCCCAGTTCCGGTCATCTGTGGTGACTACCGTTCCGGTGCGCAGGCGCTGCTTGACTTCCTCGCCGGGCATACCGCTTATCTGGCGGGTGGCATCAAACAGTGCCCGCTGAACTTCCGCAATACTGGGAACAGGAATATCCGGTGGCAGAACCGCATCCAGCACATGGTCGTCACGCAGATAGGCGTGAGCCAGAACGTAGTCACCAATGCTCTGGCTTTCACGCAGCCCGCCACAGTGACCAATCATCAGCCAGCTGTGCGGGCGCAGTACGGCAAGGTGATCGCAGATGGTTTTGGCGTTTGATGGACCAACGCCAATATTAATCAGTGTAATCCCCTGACCATTTTTGGCGATCAGGTGCCATGCGGGCATTTGGTGGTTTTTCCACGCCAGACCGGAGATAGCTTCCATGGGATCCGGCGTGTCAGCATTAACGTAAATACTGCCTGCACAGGAAAGGGCCTCATAGGGCGATGTGGGGTCGGCAATCTGTTCGCAACTCCAGCGGACAAATTCATCGACATAGCGCGTGTAGTTAGTGAACAGCACATAAGACTGAAAATGTTCAACTGGCGTGCCGGTGTAATGACGCAGCCTGGCCAGTGAGAAATCCGTGCGCAGTGCATCAAAGTGTGAAAGCGGAAACGCTTCGCCTGGCTGGAAAATACCGTCAGCGTTTTCATCACCGATTTGCGCCAGCTCTGGTGTCGGAAAATGCTTTGCCAGCCCGGTGCTCATGCTTCGCTCCAGCCCAAGATTGGCACCGTCAATCACATAGGGAAAGGGAATTTCCTGCCCGGAGGGATGTACCTCCAGTCTGATTGGATATTCACTGCTCAGAATCTCTAACTGTTCGTTCAGATAGTGGCGGAACAGGCCGGGCCGGGTCACCGTGGAAGTATAGTCACCCGGCCGGGTAAAACGACCAAAAGCCCGGGAGGTTTTATGGCTGACTGCATCACCCTGCCAACTGACCCGCAGCGCCGGATAAACGAACAGACCTTCAGCACGCGTTGCTTCATCCGGCAAGGTACCGTCCTGGATATAGTTATTGATGGCTGCACGCAGCGCGTTAACCGACGCTTCATAGAGGGACTCCAGCTGGTCCAGCGCTTCCGCTACCGATAAATTTGCAGGCTGATTCATTTTATTTTCCTCATTATAATTTTCCAGAAGATATGTTAACTGAAAGTGAAGATAAGCGCCTGCCGACAAAAATCTCACCAGCTATGACAACAGGCAGTAACAGAGGTTGTCAGTCAGTATGGCAGCAGCCGATGCAATATATAAGGGAACATCCTGTTAGCAGGGCAGGTAATTCTTATTATGGGGAACAGATATACCCCCCGTTAATCCCATAAGGAAGCACGATGATCGCTAAATTTACCTTACCCCCCCTTGCTGAACTGGTGAGGCTGGCGCACAGTCCGCAGACTGATACCAACTGGTCTGATTTCATTCGTCACTATACGGCAGACGAACCCGTTGCGACAAAATACGCGCTGAAAAAGCTCTACGGTATTATCAACAGACAGCTCTTTCAGCAGCACTATGCCGGGGCGCGCCATTGTCCTGAATTTTATGCGTTGCTGACCGCCATCCACCTGATGAATCAGAAATATAAATTCTGGCATCAGAATTTTATCGATCTGGAAATAGAAAAATCACTGGTTAAGGATTCACTCAGTGCGTGGGATTACTTTGATGCCGGACGGCACCAGGTGGTGGAAGGACTGCCCGCCGGTTCGCTCAATGGTAATGAGAAGCTGGATTTCTATCTTGCGTTTACGCAGTTCCTGAACAGTCAAAACAGCGAATACAGCGAAGCTGAAGAGATGACTGCTGAACTGGATTATTTTGTCGCTGAATTTATGCGAACCGTCCCCAGAACCAGAAATGATTACACACTGCCTGCAACCTTGCTGGATGCGGGGTTGTCGACGGCGGTGGAGGAATTAATTCAACTGGCTGAACAGGTGAAAAATAAGGTGTTGGAGGGGGTCAATGAGTCTGAAACCGATCCCGGTAAGGCGATGTTTTCTGCTGTGGCGAAAAATGCCTGCCTGCACGAATGTATTAATCATGCCAGTCATCACATCAACGCCTCACAATCGGTGCCAGGGCCCCTTAACGCCTTTGTTGCTGAACATTTTGATGATCTTTTGTCTTACTCTGCCAGGCGAGGCGGGATTGAGGGCGTTGGTGGTGTTATCAGCGATGTCAATGTCCCCAACAGGTTATGTAAAACGGTCAGGGTTTGCCTGATGCTACATGCCTTGGACCGCCCGGCCGGAAACGTTATCCAGACCTTTCGTCGCCTTCAGCTACCCTTTGAACAGAACGTGATGGCTGGCATTTTACTTTTCCACAGTAAACATAAAATTCAGATTAAAAGAATAGACCGTGGAGCGACCAGTAAAGTCTGGAGTTTATGGCAGGAACTGGAAAAATTTGTTGGAAAAACCCCGGATGTTACTGATGAAAAAGTACTGTTTGATGCGGTGCGACAGCAAATTACATTATTTCCGCCGGAATTATTAAAATATCTCTGCTCTTTTTTTTCTGCGGTAACCAGTCTGCCAGACGGGCCGCAACTACGCAGTGAAACACTGGAAAGTTATTACCGGGCAAGGGCAACAAAATGGATGGCGCACAGGGTTATCTATCGCCTCGCTGTCAGCCTGCCGTTCAATCAGTACCGGGTGTGGAATCGTTTATTCTGCCTGCAATTACGCAAAAAAGTTGCCAGTAAAAGACTGCTGATGAAGGGAACGAACCAGGAGATATACCATGTGTGACTCAGTGGTTTGCCCGATTTGTCGCGGCGAGGGCATTGCAGAGTATGAATGTGAAAATTGTGCGGGAACAGGACGTGAGCCGACAGAAGATAATCATCATGGGCAATGTCACACTTGCTATGGTGATGGCGTGGCGGAGCAAATCTGTTTTAAATGCTGGGGCGCCGGATCTTACTGACGCACGGCAACAGATGCTCCGTTGACAGAGGCTATGCCGGGCAGCGGCGTCCTGCCCGGCATCACTTGAGCGTGATAAGCACTGGTATATTGCTGCCACCATCGGGCAACGCCTTGTCAGCTCCGCGCAGCCGATTTAAGCAGGTTTCTGATGCGAAATGACAGAAATGCGGCAAGCATAATCAGCCCGGTCACAAAAATAAAGCCATCGGCAATGGTACTGTGGTGGGCGATATAGCCAATTAACGCAGGACCCGCTAACACACCAACGTAGCCTAAGGTAGTGACGGCAGGGACAGCCACCATCTGAGGCATGCTGGTTTGCTTACCAATCTGCGTAAACATCACTGGCACCACATTGGCACAGCCGAGGCCGATTAACAGATAGCCCGCGAGCACCACGGAGAGCATATGGCTGTTAATCACCATGATGAAACCCGCCACCGCCGTTATACTTCCTGCCATCACCACTTGCAGCGCGCCATATTTCGCCACGATCCAGTCGCCACTGAGCCTGCCTGCGGTCATTGCGGTGGCAAAGGCAGCAAATCCAAGGCCCCCCAGCGTATCAGGAAGATGGCGGCTTTCTACCAGATACAGCGCACTCCAGTCCAGCACGGTGCCTTCTGCCATAAAAAAAATGAAACAAACCAGGCCAACAACCAGCACGGTCCCCTTTGGTATGGCAAATGCAGGTCCCTCCGTCGGGTTTGCATAAGGCAGTAGACCTTTATAACTGAGCACCAGCAGCAGCAAAACGAGGCAGATGACAATGAGTGTTGCGGTAACAACATTGAGTCCACTGCTCATGAATCCTGTCATCATTCCGGCACCTGCGATGCCGCCCACGCTGAACATGCCGTGAAATCCCGACATCACAGGTTTTTCCGATGATTTTTCAACCAGTATTGCCTGAATATTCATCGCACAGTCAGTGATGCCGACGCCCACACCAAAAACCAACAGGCTGAGTGCCAGCAGTACGGGGCTGGTGATAACTGCCAGAAAGGGAACGGAGATGATGATAATGCCGATCGCAACGGCGATAACGCTTCGACAGCCCCATCGTGAAGTCAGGGGACCGGTTAACGGCATGGCGATAATGGCCCCAAAGCCCAGACAGAGTAACAGTGTACCCAGCAAGGCTTCATTGACGCCGGTATTCATCTTTGCAAAGGGAACAATGACCGCCCAGGTTGCTGTCACTATACCCGCGATAAAAAAGACAATGCGTGTGGATAATTTTTCATTCATGTTAATGCCCGAAAAAGAGTCAATAAGCCGCTAACTTGAGGGGGATGACGGTCATCAGACTGGCCTGTACGCCGCTGGCTGTCACTCTTGGGTCGAATTGTCGTTAATTCCCTGCGACAAAGATAGCCAGTAGTGGTAACAAATCCAGTTTTTTAAGCCAGTAAGCTGATGCCAAATGGGGATTATATCAGCTCATTGGAAAATAGGGGGAAGCGTTCTGAATGACAAAAAGAACATCGCAATGCCGCGTTGACAGACCACATCTGACACGAAAAACATGCCCCAAAAAGCGCCAACACCCGTAATACTGCCCGTTAACAAGGTGACCGTGCGACGATGACGAGACTGAAATCAGTACGTCACGCGACAGAGAAAACGCCTTTGAACCACAGCCTGTAAAAAAACCAGACGTGCATGAAGGGAAAAGATGCTGTCTCTGTGAATCGGGCTCTCACGGCAAAACGCCTCCGCTTGCCTGCCGAAATCAGGCAATTCCTTCCTGAAAAGATATGCCCTGTCCAACATATCCAGCAGGAGCAGGATCGGGTTGCAGCCGAACTCAATAACGGGGCGGAAAAGATACTGACATTCGAAACATCTGAAAAGATTATTGCCAGGTATGTTGCATTGACAGATTAAATATACAACGTTTTTTAATATGCCACTTTTGTCATTAACCCGCTTCAGCTCCTTGTGGAACAGGCGGATCTGAGCCTTTGCATCTGACCGGGCTATCCTGGTGGAAGAGTCCGGGCTGTAGTGCTGTATTCAGGCTTAAAGCCGTGGGGGGATATCAGGACGCGTTGTTACGCTGGAAACAGAATGGCCGCGATCGATAGCCTCCTGACCGCTTCGATTTTAAGATCTTCTGGATAACGCCTACTGCTTATAGGCAGCTATTTTAGGCCATCTTAAGCGACTCTGAAGCATCTGTTAAACCCGTGGCGAGTTATGACATGTACTACCGGGGCGGCGATAACACTTAACGTAACAATGTGGACTGTTCAGAAAAAGCAATCTCTGAAATGATGAAGGACCCTCTGCCAACAAGCGTACTGCTGGACGTTGCTTTGACAATGGTACTGATGAAGAGATGGCAGAATCCATCAAAACCGCAATGGCACAGATTCCGGGGCATACCGGGATCTGTGCCTGATGCTGTTCGTGTTGGCCATGGAACCATTAGGAGTTGATTAACTACCGTATCCTTATCATGTAGGGCGTTGGCAGGTAAGAACGATCGGCGCATGGCAGATGAGCAGGATCCTGTTCGATAATGACGACGAAGAACAACATACAGGGCACGCTCAGCAGATCAAAGACACTGACCGCCACCTGACTATGAAAGCAACAGCCATTGATTTCCCGGGCCAGTTCAACCTTTGCCTCGACAAATGCCATCAGTACAAAAACGGCAGAGTTTCAGACGTCAGACAAACCATGGAAAACTGAGTGCCTGAACGGCTACAGATTCACTAACATTGCCATAACGCGCTGTGCCCGTGGTCCCTGGTTTTTCTTTCCAAATCATCCGGTCATTCTCCCTGTCGCAACAAGCAGCAGAATCAATCTGACGCAGAACAAATAATACGAATGCACGAATTTCTGGAAAGAACCTTTCCTGTCGGGTATGGATCTGTGGCGGTATTACAAACAGCCAGTTTCCAGAGTCAGTAAAAAAGGTGAGCGCAATTACATTTATTGCAGGTGGAGTAGATCTTTGGATTGAAAATACAATTTGTTGATCACCCAATATAGTCGCTTAAATTTTAATGGTGTAAAAATTAAAAAAAACAGCCAAAAATTTTCTTCCGCGCTACAGATGTCTTATCAGAGCTCGTCAGGTGTGAAGATAAAAAACGTGAAGCATCGTATCGTGGTTATTGATAATAACCGCTTGCTGATTCTTAAAACTTTAACAGGGGGGTATGCAGGCTTATATGTAGGGAGAATAGTCGTTTCGCCAGAGCGTATATCGCACCATAAAACGCTATCGGGGTAACGGGCACAGCTAACAACCGCTGGATTTATTACACCGCATCTTTTTAAATAAGCATCGCGCGGTCCAAAAAGTGTCCGGCTCTCAGCCCTGAAATGTCGGATACGATAATGCCTGCCATTACTTTAGCTGCTATTCAAAGGCGGGTTGGCTGTTCCTGGTCATCAAATATCAGTGACACGGCCAGTAAAAATTGTGCACGGCGAGGCCGAATGTGAATAAGCTGCATTGTGCGGAGGTTGGGTCATCTCTGGGCAAAAAGCAGAAGCACAGTTAACCTGTCTGTGCCCAACTGTAACCAAGCTTTTTATAAGCCGTTGTATCCACGCCTTTATGCTTTTACCCCTTATAATACATCTTTCTTTTGGTCTGCCACCCTGTTACCGGGGAGAATAATAAGGAGCAAAATCATGGAAATAGCTATCCGTACCCCACTTATACACTCACTGCCATTAAGTCAGCATTGCGGGTGTAACGTATGGCTTAAAATGGAATCATCTCAGCCGACCGGGTCGTTTAAGCTCAGAAGTGCAGGGCATATTTGCTGCTATTACGCAGAAAAGGGAGCAATGGCATTTATCAGTTCATCGGGAGGTAATGCAGGTATCGCGGTGGCACACAGTGGTCGCAAACTGGGGTTGCCGGTAACTGTGGTTGTGCCGGAAACCACGTCAGTCAGAGCAAAACAGCTTATTGAACAGGAAGGCGCCAGGTTGATTGTGCATGGCAAAGTGTGGAGTGAGGCGAACGATTTCGCCCTGTCACTGGCGACGGATAAAATCATCTGTGTGCATCCCTTCGATAATCCACTGTTGTGGCAAGGCATCAGCACAATCGTGGATGAAGTTATCAGCGAAGGCGTACGACCTGATGCGGTTATTCTGTCCGTCGGCGGCGGCAGCATGCTGTCCGGCATAGCTCAGGGGCTGGAAAAACATCAGCTGAGCGATATCCCGCTTTACGCCGTTGAAACTCATGGGACGGCTTCTCTCAACGCCTCGCTTGAAGCCGGTAAGCTTGTGCGTCTTGATAAGGTCAGCGGCATAGCTACGACGCTGGCCGCAAATCAGGTGTGCAAAAAAGCGTTTGAGGTGGCCAGCAAACTGGATGTCAGAAGTATGCTGGTTTCTGACGCGGAAGCGCTGAGTGCCTGCCGGCGCTTTCTTGATGACCATCGCGTGCTCACTGAACCTGCATGCGGTGTATCGCTGTCAATCCTCTACGACAGAAAAATCAGGGTTAACCCTGCTGATAATGTACTGGTTATTGTCTGCGGTGGGGCGTCGGTCACCCTTGAAGGGATTGCGGGCTGACAGACAAATAATATGATTCTGTCAGGGTTCATACGCAAAGGGACGCTGGCGAACTGCACGCCTGATCAACGTGTTATGCGTGTGAATTTAGTCCGCTTTTGGCACCGATCGGATCGTCAACATAATTTGATTCAAACTGTGGATCGTCGAGGGTGCGGCGCTTATGGTAATGACGCGCTGTGCAATACTTTGTTCAGATGCTTTTCCTGTAACCTTATGACGGCTGTCGCCGTATTTTTTATGGATAAATCCATTTTCAACAGGGGCAGGCCGCTGTTAGCGGCGTGATAATGTAGACCAGTCACCACGGCGCTACTGTGTGAGAACGTGCTTTTTGTTGTGATCCGGCGTAAACGGGATGAACAATTCCACTGCATCAGGGCGAAGTCGTGCGCCGGCACATGAGCGTCAGCTCATCAGACAGTTGTTTTCAAAAAAGTGTTTTTTCATATTTTCTGAGAAAAACTACTTTTTTGATCCTGAGCAAGGTAACGGGAACTTCACTTTTAAAGTCAAATTTATGGCCAGGTATCCTTGCGATGCCAAAACCTTTAAATGACAGGGAAAGAGAATGGAACCTCAATATATCAATGAACTCCCCCCCGAACTGCTGGTAACAATGAATCAATCAGCGTTTACGGCACAACGACGGGCCGTGATGAATGATGATGCATGTGCGCCCGTTGCTGTGCACGAAGATTTCAGGCGTCATCACCACGTTATTGCTATCTGCCGTCTTGCCGTTGAAGGAATTCTCACCCGTGATGGCAGCATAGTTAAAACAGCAACGACAGGTATTGAGATTGAGGTCGCTTCGGGTAAAAGACTACAGGTCGTACAGACTCAGGATGAGGTGGTTTACCCTGACGGGAGTAAGGCAAAAATAAACAGTGGTGCGGGTCAGGCGGGCCATTTTGCCAGTGGTCGCAGCATTGCACTGGTTGGAAGTCGCCTGAGTAATGGTGATGAGATCATCAGTACGCCGCAAAAAGCTGGAATAATAACAATTCACAAAGATTTACCTGTGCCGGATGATTTTCTTGTTGAAGAGGTTGTCTGATGGGTTACAGAGCCAGTGTCAGTAACGCCAGTGGCTGGGCACTACACGGGGATAAAACCTCTACGGGGGTTGTTTGTATCGCCACAAAAAGCGATGACCCGGACTGTGGTAAATGGGTATTACAGGTGGGAGACGGGACAACCTGTAGTGGCACACTAAATTTGGTCACCTGAGCAGATTGAAATACGCGAGTTGAAAAAGAGACTTCAACGCGTTGAAATGGAGAGAGATATATTAAAAAAGGCTACCGCGCTCTTGATGTCAGACTCCCTGAGCCGTTCTCATTAGTTGAGAAACTCAGGGTGCCGTTTCCAGTTGTGCAACGTGTTTGAGGTTCATCGCAGCAGCTATAAATACTGGCGGCAGCCAAAGAAGCCTGATGTCACACGCGTGGCATTACTCAGTCTTATTCGTGAAAGCTGTCGCGAAAGTAATGACTTTGCAGGTGCACGCAATATTGCCGCGATGGTCACCACCAAAGGCGTAAAGCTGAGCCGCTGGTGGACAACAAAGTTGATGAAAGAACTTACTTTCATCAGCTGTCAGTAGCCTGGCCATCAATATAAAAACGCGTCTAAGGAACACGCAGAGATCCCCAATTATCTGGAACGTCAGTTTGCAGTAACAGAGCCTAATCAGGTTTGGTGCGGTGATGTGACTTATATGTGGACGGGCAAACGCCGGGCTTATTTAGTCGTTGTGCCTGATCTGTTCTCCCGCAAACCGGTTGGCTGGGCGATGTCATTTTTTCCTGACTCAGTACTGACAGCGAAAGCGCTGTCCATGGTCTGGGAAGCGCGAGGAAAGCCCACTAATTTGCTGTACCACTCGGATTCAGGTAGCCACTATACCAGCAGGAATTTCAGACTGTTACGAAGGAAATATCAGATAAAGCAAAGCCTGACTCGCCGCGAAAATTGCTGGGAAACAGTCCAATGGAACGTTTTTTAGAAGCCTGAAAACGGAGTGGGTGCCGGATAATGGATACGCTAATTTTAGCGAAGCCAGCGCAGCGATAACGAATTATATAACGGGATATTACAGCCAGCTCAGACCTCATCAATATAATGGTGCTCTGGCGTCAAATGAATCAGAACGATTGTTGTGGAAAAACGCTAAAGCCGTGGCCAATTTTTGTTGACCACTTCACTTCGAGTGGTTTTTAGTGAACGAGGGTGAACCTGAAGAAGGGGGTAACCAACTGATAGAAATGCAGAAAGCAGACGTCAGTGAACGTCTGCTTTCCTTAAATTGGCTCCTCTGACTGGACTCGAACCAGTGACATACGGATTAACAGTCCGCCGTTCTACCGACTGAACTACAGAGGAATTTTTTCAACGGGGAGAATATTAACGGCAGAGTTGAGTACTGTCAACTTTAAAATACTATAATATTCAAATGGCTATGTTTGAATCATTCCGCATGAATAGTGAGCAACTGAGCGTTATTTAATGAATAACCCGCCCAGCATTTTGCCAATGAGGATATTGTCACTCATCGCCAATGCCAGCGGGCGCAGAAGACAGACAGCCCTCTGGGGTGAGGGTAAAAAAACCACAGACAGAGCGAAGCATTTTCGGGCGGATATCCGCCGCCCGAAAATGCGTTTTGCAGGCATGCCCAGCTGTGGCAAAGAGCTTTTATTGCTTATGGTAAAGCAAAACAGAGGTTCTACACGCGTGTGAACTCAATTACCCAGACCCATGGATTCACTTCCCAACTCTTATCACCGTATTGCCTGGCCCAATGTTGGCGATAGGTATCCTTGGCACAGGGCACTTTGCTGTGTGAGGAAAAAAAATCATTCAGGAAGTGCGAGTCGGTTTGTACACCTTCTGCCATCACATCCTCTTTGCTGATATCCTGAATTCTTTCCAGACGGATATTCTTTATTTGCAAAGTGATCCGGCTGGCCCAGCGAGGCATATGTATACCCGCCTGCCAGCCAAAAAATTTGTGCTCATCTTCGCCAGTGAAAAACTGGCCGGTGTCAGCACGATACTGACAGTAGTCCGCTGATTTAAACCGATCGGGAGTGTGCTCGTATTCCGCTATATCCTGTTGATCGATCACCGGTCCACGCCAGGTTTCTCTGACCCACAGACGATCGCCAGGCTGACCATAAGGGCAGCGGTCACTCAGATTTCCCATGCCGATTACACGTCGACCCTGTAACTGATTATTCACTACATCGATACCATAACAACCTTCGTGGTTATCATAACCAGGACCTAGCAGCTGTGACTTCATAATGCGCCGGGTTTGGCTTTGTTTTCCTGAGAGCAACGCTCGCACCCGCTGACTGCTAAACAAAATCGGGCGTTCTTTCATGCTAAAACCTCTGTTACTTATGGAAATAATGCACAGTCTTAAGAGCCTGTTCCACAACGACTATCCCGCCTGTCATCATGAGCATGGCAGAGTTTACACAATGTTTTTTCCGTGCGTGCGGCCTGAAAATTGGCTATTGCCATTACGCCTGATGGGAAAAACTGCAGAAAAAACAATATAAAATAATCCGGGTGGCAGCCCGGTTGAGAACACCAAAAGTTTTTATAAATGCATATGATTTTACATTTCTCAGAAGTGACAATTACCCTATAAATTCAGGTAATAAATGACACAATATTTACGGTGGTTATCAGGAATTCCTGTTAAAAAACAGGAAAAGATTTAACATAATTTTGCTTACAATAATTTACATCTATAACAAATCATTAAACCTCTTAATATTAGTCCATGAGCAAAATCCTCTCCACTACCGCAATAAAATTAATTCTAACTTAAGACGCAACAAAATGCAGACAACCTACTGTGATAGGTGTTTTATTCCTTTTAAGCGTTTACTCCCAGATTAGTCAAATAGTTTTCACGCGTCAGCAGGTTATTAAAATAATAAATATGTTGTGATTTCGTTAAAATTAACGCTATAAGCATTGGGTGGATCTCGTTTCGACCTCTTGGCCCGTCTTCTGCAACAGAGTGGGCTTGCTGTTATCCGCTGAAATTTCAGGTAGTTTTTATAATAAGGAGTAGTACATGACACTTATTCACTGGCAAACACGTTTTGAAGACTGGTTGCTTGAGAACTGGCCGCAGGATGACAAAGCGCATGATATCTCGCACCTTCGCCGTGTGTGGCACAGCGCGCAGCAAATTCTGAAAAGCATGCCTGCGGATGAGCTTGTCGTGCTCACCGGCTGTTATTTCCATGACATTGTCAACCTGCCCAAAAACCATCCTGAAAGACATCTGGCTTCTGCCAAAGCCGCGGTGGAAACGCGCCGCGTCCTGTTGGACGTGTTCCCTGACTTTCCGATAGAAAAGCATGATGCTGTAGTGCATGCGGTACATGCTCACAGTTACAGCGCGGGCATACCAGCTGAAACAACGGAAGCTAAAATCGTACAGGATGCCGATCGCCTTGAGTCTCTGGGAGCGATTGGTCTGGCGCGGGTATTTTATGTTTCTGGCGCACTGGGACGTTCCCTGTTTAACAGCGATGATCCGCTGGGGCGCAAGCGCCCATTAAACGATGCAGAATGGGCGTTGGACCATTTTCAGGAAAAATTGCTGAAATTACCGCAAACCATGCAGACTGCTGAAGGGCGGCGACTTGCAGAATACAATGCCGGTTTTCTGGTGACGTATATGGCGAAGCTGTGCGCTGAGCTAAAAGGGGATCACTCTGCTCTGGACGAAGAGGTGTTAAACGGGTCTTTTTATAATACGCATAAAATGTAAATGAGTCAGGGCGCATTCTCGACATGCACCGACCCCTACCGCTCCTGCTGGAGATCGGCTTCCATCCATTCGCACAGCCAGTACCTAAGGCCGCAATCTTCTTTTTGGTTGCGTCCGACGGTTTTCAGGGACGCTTACCCCTGTTTCCGAATAACATTTGCCACCCACGAACACCTTTTGCATTCGTCCGCTACAGAACGGCTTCACCGTAAGCCGTGACAGAAACACAAAACCGCTCGCCACCTCTTACTATTTCAACTTAAATCAAATCGGTTAAGTCTTTCTTCTTCAATGCACAGCCCCGGTTGCTGATAATATCCATCAAGGCACGGTATCATGTATTTCCGGTGTATTCAGCGGCCTGTACTTCTGGAGAAATATTGCCAGCATGACTTCAGCAGGGAAAAAATAGTCCTCCGGGTGATTTGTTTTTCTGATAACAGCGCTCTGCCGCATTGCGAAAAACGGCGCATCCGGTTTATTACCCGCAAGGTCATACTCATACCGCCGCAACCAGTGAACGGTATGTGTTACAGCTTCTGTCGCTTTTACAGACAAAAAGTATGTTTTGGTTGGCAGACGAATAATTAACAATGGTTGTCTCCAGCCACGTTTTTCCGTCTTTTACGTGCATAATCATCTTCGCAATACTATTAGCAGCCTCCCGTGCAAGCGACGGGAAAATTCGTATACAGCACCTTTTTACCAGGGTGGATAACGTGTCTCCACAGGAACTTTTGCGCAATGATGATCCTGGAATAAGTTCGTTTTACTTTTATGGCATGGACACTGAAAAAACTACCTTGTCCGTTAAGTTGGTTATCCCGCTCGTAAAGGACAATATTTTCTCCTGGGGGGGTAATATCGCCCTGAGTTTTCATAACAATATCGGAAAACAGAGGTTCTGTTGCCTCGTTTGCGAGATTAAGTGTCATCATTATTTTTGCCCTTTATATCCTGCCGGTATTTCAGGTGACGGTAGCGTGTGAATTTACCGATCCCCCTTTTTCTGCTATCGCAGTGACACTCAGCTCCTCCCTTGAGGAGGGTAAAGTATGTCTTCTGTGACCCTAATTATTAATTATGGTTTGACTTATTTTGATAAGTTTATGGACATGACTGTAGATTCAATTGGGCAATGCAACAACCATGTGAAACATGCGGTTGCCGAGGATCATTGGATAAGGCGCACATTTACAGCACAGGAAAAAGTGTTTTTTTGACCGGTGGAAGAGCGGGATCGGCTTTAGTGAGATAGCCAAAATTCTGGATTCAAAACCTGGAACAATTTTTACCATGCTGAGAGATTCGGGGGGATAAAAACCAGTGGTCGAAAGCGGGCTGTTGCTCATCTGACGCTGTTTGAGGGTGAGGCAATACGAGCTGGTCTGTCAGCCAAAATGAGCATTTGTGCGATCGCTACAGCACTGAATCGTGCCCCTTCGACAATCTCACGGGACGTTCAGCGAGGCGCTATTACAAAGCGGTTGATGCTAATAACCTGGCTAACCGAATGGCTAAAAGACCACACCAAGCCTGCTGGATTAAAACGTGCAGCACACCCACCTGAATGTTAAGCATTTGCGCCGTTCGCACAGCCGTCGACACGGCAGACACCATACCCGTAAAGGAGAAAGAGGAATAATCAATATTGTGAATCGAACGCCAATTCATGAACGTTGCAGATATATCGACAACAGGCGCTCTTTGGGCACTGGGAGGGGAATTTAGTCTCAGGAACAAAGAATTCTCATACCGCCACGATTGTAAATCGGAAATCACGCTATACGTTCATTCTCAGATTAAAGGGGAAAGATGCGGCGTCGGTGAATCAGGCGCTGACGGATAAATTCCTGAGCTTGCCGCCTGAACTCCGGCAATCACTGACATGGGACAGAGGAATGGAACTGACCTGGCATCTGGAATTTACCAGTAACACAGGAGTGAAAGTTTACTTTTGCGATCCTCTGAGCCTCTGCAACGGGGAACAAACGACAGCACTAATGGTTAATTCGACAGTACTTTCCCAAAAAGACGTGTTTTGCCCAATATAATCAACAGGAGCTTGATCAGGTTGCAGCTCAGCTAAACAACATACCGAGAAAGACACTGAAATTCAAAACAACGAAAGAGATAATTGAAAAGGGGTTGCGTTGACGGGTTGAATCTACAACTTCATTTTTTAAGAAGACGCTCGATGCGTATAATAAGCCCGAAGATTCGAATAATTTCAATTGGTTAGATTATTTACGCCTTCCCGAAGTTAAAATAAAAGGAAGGGTTCTGAACGAAATTATCAATGGCGAAACACCATAATTACAGAATGTAGCGCAGATACGGTATGGGGACGGCTGCTTTGTTGCTTCAACCGCCTTTAAGGGGAATGCAGGAATTAAAATCATTGCGTCGCAGACAGACTGTCCTTGTGGCTATTGAGCAGGTTCATATGATACGCAAAGAGCAATATCAACTTCCGCAAAAGGATGGATTGTCACCAGAGGAACCATTTTATCCGTTGGCTGCCTGAAAAACAGTCAGCACGATTCTACTGTGCTGTCGTTATTAATGCGACAGAAGCTGTAAATTTGCTGAGGCTTTGTTTCGACGGTTACATAGCCAGAACACATCATCAAAACCCCACCTGAATAGTGCGATACGATGGGGATATAAGGTAAAAACAGCAGTCGATCCGTCACTGAGCCAAATCAGATGCTGCAATCAGAGGTTTATTTTTGCTCATCGCCATAGTAGAGCTGCCCCAATTTGATTAACGGGCGTCCCTGGCTTTTGCGGTGCAGGTTGGAATCACGCAGAGAATAGACACAACCACAATATTCCTGCTGATAAAACCGCTCTCGTTTGCTGATCTCAATCATCCGGGCTGAACCGCCGTTTTTCCGCCAGTTGAAATCCCAATAGGTCAGTCCCGGATAAGGTGCCGTGGCGCGAATGCCGCACTCGTTAATTTGCTGCATATTCTTCCAGCGGGAGATGCCAAGGCAGCTGGTGATCACCGGGAAACCATGTTCGTGAGCATAGAGCGCGGTGCGTTCAAAGCGCATATCAAAGCACATGGTGCAACGTATGCCGCGCTCCGGTTCCCATTCCATCCCTTTGGCACGTTCGAACCAGTTGTCGGTGTCATAATCGGCATCGACAAAGGGCACGTTGTGCTTTTCCGCAAAACGGATGTTTTCTTCTTTACGCAGCAGATACTCTTTCTGCGGATGAATATTTGGATTATAGAAAAAGATGGTGTACTGAATACCGGAAGCCTGAATAGCCTCCATTACTTCGCCGGAACAGGGCGCACAGCAGGAGTGCATCAGTAATTTATCAGCATTGTCGGGCAGGGTGAGCAGCGGACGTGAGATCTCGCTCATGGCGTCAGACTCCATATAGTCAGTAAAAACTGCGACAGTGTAGGATGCAAAGCAACAGAAGTCACGCCAGGCGTCATCTGCCGCTTTGCAATCCCGTGAGAGGAACGCCTGGCGCGCCAGAGATGAAGTGATAGACTACGCCGGTCTATTTCTGATAACCGGATGATTATGAGCGAGTTTAACCGCATTACCGTGCCGCCAGCAAAAGAGATTCATCAGCAGGGTACGCCTTCCGATCGGCATCTACGTCTGATGGCACAGGTACTGGAAATTTATGATGCCAAAGCGGTTGCTGCGATGCTGACTGCGGGCAGCGTGCAAAAATGGACGCGTGAAGCCTTGAACCGCTGGCAAAAAGAGGGCTCTGCGGCAAAACCGTTAAGTGAGCATGAAGTGAGCCTGCTGCAAGGGTTGTTGCCATCTCCGCCTGCCCATCACCCACGTTATGCTTTTCGTTTTATCGATCTGTTTGCCGGTATTGGCGGTATTCGCAGTGGTTTTGACGCGATTGGAGGGCAGTGCGTATTTACCAGTGAATGGAACCGGTATTCGCAAAAAACCTATAAGGCCAACTGGTATTGCTGTCCAGACTCTCATGTTTTCAATCAGGATATCCGCGATGTCACCTTGAGCGGCGATCCCGCTATCAGTGAACAACAGGCCTATCAGCATATTGATCGCGCCATTCCCGATCATGATGTATTGCTGGCCGGTTTTCCCTGTCAGCCATTTTCCCTGGCGGGCGTGTCAAAAAAGAACGCATTGGGCCGTGCCCATGGCTTTGAATGTGAAGCGCAGGGGACGTTGTTTTTTGATGTGGCGCGAATTATCACCGCCAAAAAACCGGCGATTTTTGTGCTGGAAAACGTGAAAAACCTCAAGAGTCACGATCGGGGAAAAACCTTCCGTATCATTATGGACACGCTGGATGAACTGGGTTATGAAGTTGCCGATGCCGGAGATAACGGCACCCCCGATCCAAAGATTGTCGATGGTAAACATTTCCTGCCCCAGCACCGGGAACGCATTGTGCTGGTGGGTTTTCGCCGCGATCTGCACCTGCCGACGTTCAGTCTGAAGGCGCTCGCCAGCCTTTACCCTCAGCAGCGCACGCTTCTGCGTGATTTGCTGGAACAAACGGTGGAAGATAAGTATATCCTTACGCCGACGCTGTGGAAGTATCTCTATAACTATGCGAAGAAGCATCAGGCAAAAGGCAATGGCTTTGGATACGGGCTGGTCGATCCCCGGAAAGAAAACGGTGTGGTACGCACGCTGTCGGCTCGTTATTACAAGGATGGATCCGAGATCCTGATTGACAGAGGATGGGATCGGGCGCTGGGTGAAACTGATTTTGATAACCCCCTTAACCTGCAGCGACGGCCCCGTCGGTTGACGCCAGGCGAGTGTGCAAGGTTAATGGGCTTCGAAACACCGAACGGGAAACCGTTCCGCATTCCGGTTTCTGATACCCAGGCGTATCGCCAGTTTGGTAACTCGGTGGTGGTGCCTGTTTTTACCGCCGTGGCAAAACTGTTGCTGCCGTGGATTGAACAGGCGGTGCAGGCGCGCCATGCCGCCGCCGCATTGTGTCAGCCAGACCGGAACTGACCGGGAGCGACGCACCGTCAATCAGCAAGGTATGTTCAGGCAGGCTTGCGTGTTGCTGAGTCAATCAGTGTGGTTTGCAAAGCTCGCAAGCGCGACTGAGCCAAAAAAGGGTGATGCTATGGCTGATATACACACTTCTGCCGTTCGCAGTAAAAATATGCGTGCAATTCGCACCCGTGACACTGCCATTGAAAACCGCCTGGCGGAGTTACTGGTGGAACTGGGACTCAGCTATGACGTGCAGGATAAAACGTTGCCGGGAAGACCAGACTTTGTACTGGCACAGTATCAGACTGTCATCTTCGTTCATGGCTGTTTCTGGCATCATCATCACTGTCACCTGTTTAAAGTTCCCGCGACCCGCACTGATTTCTGGATGAATAAAATTGACGGCAATGTTGCGCGGGACAGGCGTGACATCGCGGCACTGAGCGCGGCGGGTTGGAAGGTCCTGGTGGTGTGGGAATGCGCACTGCGGGGTAAAACGCGTCTTGAGCAGGTTGATATCAGCACGAGACTGGAGGAGTGGATTTGTGCCGGGGAGGGCAATGGCGAAATCGACGCTGAGGGGATACGACAACGGCTGTAATAACATGCATGGGTGGCCCACCTGTGCCAGAGCGGACAATCGCTTGCCGAGAATTTACGCTGATTGCCACATAATTTGCATATTCAGTACATAATTGCTTAGATCACCTTTTCTTCCACCTTCCTGTCCGGGTAAGCAATGGCCAGTATCAAACTTACGGTAAGGCGACTGTATAAAATCAGCGGTGAACGCATGGTTGGCACCGAGGCTACCGCACGTATTTTTGTTGGCGATACGCTGGTGGCAACAGAAGCGATCTCTGGTATGACCGAAAGCCCGGTAAGCAAATATCTGCATCATCATGAAGCGGAAGGGCAGCCAGTGAGAGTGGAGTGGCAATGTGACGGCATTGCGGATATGGCGGTGGCAGAGATGCAGATTTGTCCCTGTTGTCAGCATGACTAACCTGAAGGAAAACGATTTTGGCAGGAAGTAGTTTACTCACCTTGCTCGATGATATTGCCACGCTGCTTGATGATATTTCAGTGATGGGGAAAGTGGCAGCAAAGAAAACAGCTGGTGTGCTGGGTGATGATCTTTCGCTGAACGCACAGCAGGTCAGCGGGGTGAAAGCTAACCGCGAGTTGCCCGTAGTGTGGAGCGTGGCGAAAGGTTCCTTTCTTAACAAACTAATTCTGGTGCCGCTGGCTCTGGCGATCAGCGCGCTGGCGTCATGGGCGATCACGCCGTTGTTGATGATTGGCGGAGCCTATCTCTGCTATGAAGGTATGGAGAAAGTGGTTCACAGCCTGCAAAAAGATAAGTCAGAGAAAACCGATGAGGCGCGGGAGCAGCGGTTGCGTAACGTCGGTAGTGAGCAGGCGGCGGCCTTTGAAAAAAAGAAAGTCAAAGGCGCTGTTCGTACCGATTTTATCCTTTCGGCGGAAATTGTTGCCATCACTTTGGGCGTTGTTTCCGAGGCTCCGCTGTTGAACCAGATAATCATCCTCTCCGGGATCGCCATCCTCGTGACCGTTGGCGTCTACGGTATTGTCGCCTGCATTGTAAAAACAGATGACCTTGGGCTGTGGTTACAGCAAAAATCCTCTGGTCTGGCAAAAGCTATCGGCGGCGTTCTGCTGGCAGCCGCCCCGTTATTGATGAAAGTATTGTCGGTTGTGGGTACGCTGGCAATGTTTCTGGTAGGGGGCGGAATTATTGCCCACGGCATTCCGTTGCTGCATCACAGCATCAGCCAGTTAAGTGGGCATGACAATGGACTGACCGGTGCGCTGATAAGCAACCTGTCCGGCATGGTGCTGGGCATGGTGGTGGGAATGATGGTGGTGCTGCTGGTCAACGTGATTGCCAGGGGACGTGGAAAATCAGAATAAAGGCTGGCCCGGCAAAGGCGGCTGCACCGACGGCAGTGGCCGAAATGTATTAGCACGACGCTGTTTTCGTGCTGTGCCATTTACGGCTGGCCAGACAGATTATATTAAAGCGACAGGATGAGATAATGAAAGACGATATTTTTGAATTTGATATTGACGCCGAGCTGGAACAGGCTGAAGCAAACGCGGAAAAAAAAGCCAGTGAAATTCCTGCAGATTCAGGCGATGAAGCCGATTGCGAAGGATGCAAAATCTGAGTAACGACCGGAAGTGTTCAGCAACTCATACTCAGTAAGCCCAGTCATCGCCCCGGCATCCCGTTGATAAGAGGATGTCGGGGCGATTTTTTCTGCCTTTGGTGACGCACCATTTAAGATAAACGCGGGCGGACAGCATCGTACCTGCCTGAAGCTGTTTTGCTTTCCCCGTGCAGGTTGCCATCAATGTTGCTGTTTGATCCCCCGCCGCTGCCGGCCTTCATCAGCAAAAATGTAAACAACCTGTGGCATCTGCACTGCTTATCGTGACACGGATGAAATTTAATAACGCGAAGTGATAATAAAGCCAGCGTAATCACCCTCAGTGCATAATTTGTATTACAGGCAGCTGAGTTAAATGCTGTCAGCATGCGATCTGTTTACAAAAAATACTACAGCATTGCTTCAGAAAAAATTCATTAACGCCGTGCATCAGCGTAGGGCTTCGCTGGCTGAAAGCGGCCAGTATCTTCATTAGAATCAAACAGATGCTTTTCTGTTTCTGTTCTTTGGTTATTATTTTATATGCAATAACTAATATTTTACTTTTTATTAACTGAATAAATCAATTTCAGCTGCTATACCTAAATTTCACCGATTTGATTGTCTGGTCAACCCCGAACAGGAGATAAGGTATGATTGTGGTTAGCGAGGAAGTACAGCTTATAGAAGGCGGTCCGGCAATGATCGTTACCGGAACCGCCAGCGGTATGGTTGAGTGCCGCTGGTACGACGGTTATGCTGTCAGACGTGAAGCGTTCAGGGAGGATGAACTGCTGCAACTTTGCAGTCATTCGCCGCAGTTGGCGAGCCACTCTTCCTGAAGCCCCATTGTTGCGCATTGCGGTCATCTGGCAGCAAAATATCTCAGCAATATTCGCCGGAGGCGTTAAACCTTACCGGCGTTATCTTCTTCCACCGCCTGATAAATACGTTGCAGGATGTCCGGGAATGCTGACTGGACACGGCTCCAGCTGGGAATAAAGGGTTTATCATTAGGCCGTTCAGTAAAGGCCTGTCCTGCCTCCAGAATCGACTGGGTAAACATTTCGACGGCGGCTTCTTCCGCGTGCTGATCGAATTTCAGTCCATTCATGGTCGCTTCGTGATTGTAAATTTCCATCATATCCAGCGCATTACGGTAGTAGGTCGCTTTCAGTACCCGAAAAGAATCACTGGTGATATTCATCCCCATCGTGGCCATTTTGCGTAACAGCGATTGCACTATATCGTTGCTCATCCGGCGCAGGCCACCTGTGCCATCTTCCTCTGACAAAGGCTGGTGTTTGTGATCGTAATTGTCTGCGATCTCTACCTGGCAGCTCTGTCTGGTGGTGTAATTGCGATAAATCTCTGAAAGTACACCAATTTCCAGCCCCCAGTCGCCGGGAATTTTAATGCCATTTAGCACATGGGTACGCATGGCAAATTCCCCGGACAGCGGATAGCGGAAGCTGCTGAGGTAGTCGAGGTACTCTGAATGGCCGTAGACCTTTTGCAACGAACGCAGAAGGGGACCGACCAACAGCCGCCCGACACGGCCATTCAGTTTGTTATCAGCCACGCGCGCATAAAACCCTTTGCAGAATTCATACTGAAACGACGGGTTAGCCAGCGGATAAAGCAGGCGCGCCAGCATTCCGCGCTCATAGGTAACAATATCGCAGTCGTGAAGCGCAACGCAGGCAGAGCGATCGGATGCCAGTGTGTAACCGGTACAGAACCAGACATTACGGCCTTTGCCGGGTTGAGTCGGAGAAAGCCCCTCTTTGTCCAGCTCGGCATCGATGCTTTTTAACCTTGGGCCGTCATTCCACAAAATGCGGTGCCGCTGTGGCAAACGGGAAAAAAAGTCCCGTGCATGTAGAAACTGATCGCGGTCAGCGCGATCCAGACCGATAACAATTTCTTCAAGGTAGGGGACTTTGGCCAGTTCATCAACTATGTTGCTCAGTGCCGGGCCTTCCAGTTCCGAAAACAGCGACGGCAGCATCAGCGCCATTTTTCGTTTAGCAGAAAACTGCACCAGATCCTTCTCCAGTGCATCCACGCTGCGTGCGGTCAGGTTATGAAAATTGGTAATTACGCCGTTCTGGAAAAAATCACTCATTGTTTTCCTCTCAAATACGCAACCTTAACGGCGACGGTGCCATTAACTGTGGATAAAATGCGCCAGACCCTCACTCCAGCCCTGCGGACCATACTCCGCGCTGTAATAAATGTTCTGTCTGTCTTCGCGCATCAGTTCGACAGGTTTTTTACTGTAGCCTTTGATAACCACAGCGAAATCAACCTCGTCCAGCATCGGAGCGTCATTTGGACCATCACCGAGACCAATGGTACTGAAACGTTTCCCTTCTGGATGAAGATACTGCGCCAGTAGCGCCTTCAGTGCTTTCTCTTTACCGCGCCCATGTTCCATTACATGCCAGAAGCGGCCACCCTGAACCAGCATCAACTGTGCTTCCCCCAGTGCCTGCTGGAAGGCGGTAAACTTTTCGTCGGTATCACGCCATATAATGCTTTCTGAGCCTTCACGCATTCTGGCCATGGCGGCATCCTGTGGCGTAAGGCCTGTCCATTCTGCCACTTCACGCTCTGTCACATCTGAAAACCCGATAAATTTAAAGCCGTGGAGACGGCGTAAATTGTGTAGCGTATGGCAAATATGCCCGTAGAGCTTAACCGGTGTACCGGGATCTTCAGCCTGTTTGTTGCAATTCAGCACCGCACCATTTTCTGCAATAAAAGGGGTACCCTGAATACCCAGTGATTGCTGTAACGGCAGGATCTCTGCTGATGTCTTACTGGAGCAGATAATAATGGGGATTTTCGCTGGCAGAAGCCTTTCAAGCCAGGGTCTGGCAGCGTCGAAACTGTAGGTATGATGATCCAGAAGCGAGCCATCCAGGTCCGTGACAATCATCAATGGGTCCTCAAACGTCGGCATCCTCGCTCTCCTGTTCGGTTTAAAAATGCTGGACAGGTTTGAGTATAGCCCCGCTGGCGGGTTTTGGATGGCAGGTTACAGGCTCAGTGGGCAAGGATGGCACCCGGTTCCCAGGACTATTCTTAAAAATAAAACACGCGTGACAAAGAAAGAAAATCACTGAATCCCGCGTCCGGCAAGCCCTGATGTCTTATTTTATTGTACAGTATTTGTTTTTTTGTACAATTTTTTGGTGGTTTAACGATTTGCCTTAAGCGTAAAAGAGAGTAATCTCACCTGGTTAGCGAATTTCCTGTGTAACGAACTTATATGAATACCTTTTCATACCCGGCCTTTGGTCGGGTTTTTTTATCTGTTGTAAAAGCGCTGAACAGACAGGCGAACAGTTTATCTGACGTGGCTGTCATCAGTGAGAATGTATGGAGTGAGGATGGCGGGGCAGAAGAGCAAAAAAAAAGCCCGCGCTGCGCGGGCAAAAATCCTTGTTACTTTTTAGGTTGACTGCGCCTTTGGGGTTGGTGCAGTAAAGAGAGTGTATGTTGCTATAATGTCAGAAGTCTCGCTGGAAAGTGTTAAATAATTGAAAAGATTATCACCTCATCTTTTATACGAAGCTTTACACCCAGGATAACGCAACTTTTATTCAATACCATTATACTTATCAATGCATTGTGATTATTTCTGCAACCATACCTGGAGGGGACATGGATTTTATCCGCATTATTATTGCGATAATACTGCCGCCACTTGGCGTCTTTATGCAGGTCGGCTTTGCTGGCGCTTTCTGGCTGAATATTCTGTTAACGCTTTGCGGCTACGTTCCCGGGATTGTGCATGCAGTATGGGTTATTGCACGGCGGTAAGCCATTTATCACTACACTGACAGGGCGGCAGCGAATGAAAGTCAACGACAGGGTAACGGTCAAAACTGATGGTGGTCCCCGCAGATCAGGCACCTTACTGGCTGTGGAACATTTCAGCGAGGGAACCATGTTGCTGGTGTCGCTTGAGGATTATCCATCCGGGATCTGGTTCTTTAATGAAACGGCTGATGAAGAAGGTATCTTCGTTGAGCCAGTCAACGGTTCCTGATAGTGCATGGCGGTGTAACAAACAGAACGGGGCAGATAATCTGCCCCGTTCTGTTTCAGACCTGCCGTGAAAAATGTTGCAAACGGTCCGCGCTGCCGCTTTGTACTTCAGTGAAGTTAAAAGGTTTCCCAGTTGTCGCTGTTGGCCAGCGCCGGGCGTGAGGCCGCGAGAGGTGCCGACAGTTTTGGCAGGTTGGCAATTGGCGATTCTGTTCTTGCGGGCATGTTGTCGCTGAGCTGGAAAGTCGCCACTGCCTGAGTTAAGCGCGAAGCCTGTGCTTCCAGTGAGGCAGCCGCAGCCGCAGCCTCTTCCACCAGCGCGGCATTTTGCTGGGTAACGTTGTCCATTTCAGTGACCGCAAGGCTCGCCTGTTGTATCCCCTTACTTTGCTCGTCAGAGGCGGCGGCGATCTCAGCCATAATATCGGTCACGCGACGAACCGCCTCAACGATATCAGTCATGGTACCGCCCGCATGGCCAACCTGAGATGATCCCTGACTGATTAAATCTACCGATGCAGTAATCAGCGCTTCAATCTCTTTCGCTGCTCCGGCGCTACGCTGCGCAAGATTGCGAACCTCACTGGCTACCACGGCGAAACCACGGCCCTGTTCACCGGCACGTGCTGCTTCCACCGCCGCGTTCAGCGCCAGGATGTTGGTCTGAAAGGCGATGCTGTTGATCACCGTGGTAATTTCAGCGATTTTCTTCGAACTGCCAGAGATATTATTCATGGTGGTGATGACGTCGCTGACAATTTCACCTCCCTCGCGGGCCTTACCAGATGCATCGGCTGCCAGCTGGCTGGCATGATGGGCATTTTCTGCGTTCTGTTTCACTGTGGCGGTGAGCTGCTCCATGCTTGCGGCCGTTTGTTCCAGTGCGGAAGCCTGCTGTTCAGTGCGTGAGGACAGGTTAGCGTTTCCGGCAGATATTTCACCGGAATCCTGATGAATCGCTACCGCGCTCTGGCGCACCGTGCTGACCGTTTTAATCAGTGCCTGCTGCATATCCTGCACATTGTTGCTCAGGACGCCTATTTCACTGCGTCCCCAGTTGCCGGCCGGTGCGGTCAGGTCGCCGCGAGCGATATGCCCAATCCGCTCGACGACCTGATGGAGTGGGCTGATAACAACCCGGCGAAGGAAAATAAAGGCGGTCAGGGTCAGCACCAGGGCGGCAGCAAAGGCACTGGCCATCATTATCACATTGTGGCGGGTCTGCGTCTGTGCGACGCCGTTAATGGTTTCAGCGCGTTGTACACGGATGGCAATGGCTTTCTGCAACAGGTCACTATAAGCGTCATCCAGCTTGCGGCTGAAATCTGTTTCCCGAGAAATAACGCCTTCAAAACTGCCGTCTCTGGCGTTTTTCACCATCGGCAGAAGACCCTGAGTGATATAGCTGTCAAAACGGTTTTTCAGCTCGTTATCCAGCGTAACATCGTCAGCTGTTTTTACCCGGCGATTCAGGTAGATAGCAAAATTGTCCCTGGCCAACTGAATACGTTTATCCGTTTTCTTCAGATTGTCGTCGAAAGACTCCATTTCACCGATACGTGCGGCTGAAACGGCATGAATGATGTTAAGGCGTGCGCTACGAAGCTGACTGGAACTGTTAGTGAGCGCCATGCGTATCTGAATTTCTTCAGTGAGGTCATTTAAAGAGTGATTACTCTGCAACAGGAAATAGCTGGCAGAGCCAATACTCAGCGCAAACAACAGCAGAATAGCACCAAGGATTGTGCTAAAAAGTGGTACAAGCCGCAGGTGCTGCCAGAAATTTATCCGGGATGTTTCTGCATGGGAATGCAATGGTTTCATGTCCTTTAGCTCTCTTTCAGGGAAACGAAGCGAAGTTTCGGTTATGCAAAAGAGCATCGGCATATCAGAGGAAAGGCTTAACAGAAAAGTGAGAGCTGTCTGGCAAAATCAGCAAAAAACCTGACCGGGCGTTTTGTAGGCGGCTGTCGTCAGAGGACAGAATAATAGCCGGAGACAACCGGCTGTTATCATCCCTGGGAAATCACCTTACATTTACATAAATGCCGCTGGTTACATTATCTGTAAGACGAACTACATGATAAATAACCTGTTTATTGTGTGTTTTTATTTTACGCTTGATATTTCCCTTATGGGAGGAGACGGTCTTGGCCTTGATTTTCATTTTGTCCGATATCTGAATAGTATCGTGGCCTGACATCCACATTTTCAGCATGTTGGATTCAGTCTGGCTTAATGTAAGTGGATGCACATCCAGCCCGGAAGAATAGCGGGTTGATGCATTAATTCTCTTCTGAAAGTAAGAATGCAGCAGGTTATCGAGTGTGGCAGGTTTTATCGATTTTGAGGTGATAATCAGGTTCTTGCGAACGTAAAGATATTCCTCAAAATGGATATTTGAAATCGCCATAAAGATAAAAAATAAGGTGTCAGGATTATGCATAATGATCGACCTTATGCGCTGACTGGCATCTGCTTCATGAATGAAACAATTTTCGTTAATAAAAACCACGCCAGGCTGGATTTGCTGGCATCTGGTTTGGAGCTGATCGATATCAGTAACGGATATTATACTTTTCTTTTTGATCCCTTTTACTGCCAAATAATCTGTCAACCCCAATCGTGTATAGCTACATGTGTCCATTATAATTGTTGGCATTATCACGCTCCTCACCAAATTGTATCCGTCTGAATTAACAATAAATTATGCGATTGTAGTGTGACTAAAGTAAGCATTCTTATTTCATATAGTTCTGATACTGCTGAATTCAGTAAAACTTAACCCCAAACTTTGGCTTTCTCGTCTACGCGAGATATAGCACTTAAATTTGAGAAACAAAATCATCAGATATCACGCTGAAATTTCATCCCTCTGACCCGATTCCCGACAGATTTTGCGTGCAACAGCTCCGGTGCTTTTTGTGAGCCAAACCACTATCCCGTAAAATACAGAGAATTCTGATAGGATGATTCCTAAAAAACATTCATTAGATAAATGAATGCTGATTTAAGGAAACTTATCATGCTTTATCAAGCATTTTGTCACAGAAGAAGACCGCTAACATTTAAATTTTCATTAAAAACATGGTGTTATGGCCATTTGCGATATCAACCTCTACGTAACATCCCGTCCATTTCCTTAATTAAAATACGCTAATCACGATTCAATAAGAATATTTTTCATGTTTAGGGGGTGTTTATCAGAATATCCTTAAGATGATTCTTATAAAAGTGGTTCGAAAAATGCTAGTAAACATTCTTTTTGCTTAAGAATAACTTACTGTGTGAAAGAGAATTGATTAATTTATTTGGAAGGAAGTTCGCTGAGAATACTCGCGAGTAAATCAAATACTTCACTGAAGAGATGTTCACAAAATGGTGCCAGTAGCGGCATTACCAGACTTATAAATATGATGCCGAACGATAAGGTAATGGGAAAGCCAATAGCAAAAACAGATAGCTGAGGTGTAACACGGTTTAACAAACCCAGGGCCAGGTTAAGGGTGAGGAGCAGAGTTATCAGCGGTAACGCTAATCGCAGTCCATTAAGGAAAATCATGCCTGCTGCTTTAGTCAGGGCCAGATAAGCGTTGCCATTAACCGGATCGCCGCCAATCGGCAGCGTATGAAAACTGTCCGCCACCATTGAGATCAGCCAAAGATGCCCGTTGAAGGTGAGAAACAGCAACATGGCGAGAATATCAAGAAACCGTGCCAGCACAGGCATATTCAACCGGCTGGCAGGATCGAAAAAGGTGGCAAAGGAGAGTCCCATCTGCAAACCAATCACCTCTCCGGCAGTACGTACGGCGGCGAAAGCAAACTGCATGGTGAAACCAATTGCCACACCAATGAGTATTTGTTGCAGCAATAACCAGAAGCCATCGGCGGAAAACAGCGTAACCCTTACCGGCGGCAGCGAGGGAAGTAATACATAGGTGATCATCAGGCCCAGACCAATTTTGACCTTTTTACTGATGGATTTCTCGCTCAGTAACGGGGCGGTCATAATCAACGCCATAATGCGGGCCAGTGGCCAGAACAGTTGGCCCACCCACATCAACATTTGGCTACTGTCTAGGTTTAACATCAGCCAATCATATTCGGCAGGTTGCTAAACAGCGTGCGCATATAGTCGAGAATGAGGTTCAACATCCACGGTCCGGCGACCACAATGGTTGCCACCACGGCAAGAATTTTGGGAATAAATGACAGCGTTTGTTCGTTGATCTGGGTGGCTGCCTGTAACAGACTTATCAGCAGGCCGCTGACCAGCGCCGCCAACAGCAACGGGGCTGCCAGCGCCAGGGCAACCTGCATTGCATCGTGACCAATGACCATAACCGATTCAGGTGTCATAAGCGACTCCGGGCAAAAAGGGTAATTTTCAGGCGTTGTTACGCTTTCTTTTATGAATAGAAACTTTGTGCCAGCGATCCAATCAGTAACTGCCAGCCGTCCACCAGTACAAATAACATCAGTTTAAAAGGCAGTGAGATAGTGGCTGGTGGGACCATCATCATTCCCAGCGCCATCAATACGCTGGCCACCACGAGGTCAATAATCAGAAACGGAATAAACACCGTGAAGCCAATCTGAAAGGCCGTTTTCAGCTCGCTGGTGACATAGGCAGGTAGCAGAATACGCATTGAAACGGCTTCCGGTCCCTGCAAGGGTGGGCTGTTGGCCAGGCGGGCAAACAGCGCCAGATCGGCTTCACGGGTCTGGCGTAGCATGAACTCCCGTAACGGCTGTGCACCTTTATCTATCGCCACTTCCATGCTGATCCTGTCCTGGCTAAAGGGCAGATAGGCATCCTGATAAATTTTGTCGAACACCGGTCCCATGATGAAAAAAGTCAGAAACAGCGCAAGACCAAGCAAGACCTGGTTTGGTGGGGCGGAGGGCGTACCAAGCGCGTTGCGCAGCAGGCCAAACACGATAATGATGCGGGTAAAACTGGTCATCATCAGCAAAATAGCGGGCAGAAAGGTCAGCGAGGTGATAAACACCAGCGTCTGTACCGGTAACGACCAGCTCTGTCCACCGTTCGCCATTGGATGGCTGATAAGACCCGGCAACTGAGCATGAACGGTGGGTGCCAGCAAAAGAAGCAGACCGGGCAGGATAAAAGCGCGTTTCATTCTGGCTTTCCGGGGCGTTTAAGGAGTTGCTGGAAAGCCTGGCGAAAATCTGCCGGGGCTGTTGGCGCGCCGGGATTTTCCTCTGCCGGTGCTGGCGGCAGAGTATGCAGCAAAGAGATATGCTGACCGGTAACGCCCAGTACCAACCGGGCGTCTTCGACATTAACAATCACCACACGTTCACGCTGGCCAATCTGACAACTGGCGCTGACCGACAAACTCTGGCCCGCGCGGCCGCGTTTAGGGGTAAATCCAAGGCGTCTCGCTAGCCAGGCACAGGCGATAATAAACAGAATAATAATTGCCAGCACGCTACTGACCTGCGTCAGCGTTGACGCAGGGGATATAGCAGGCTGTCCTGTTACGGTGGGTTGCTGACTCTGGCTGGTGGTATTATTCATATTAACGGCTCAGACGGCGCATACGTTCTGACGGGGTGATGATGTCGGTAATACGTACACCGTATTTGTCGGCCACCACCACCACTTCACCCTGAGCAATAAGATAACCGTTAATCAGAATATCCAGCGGCTCCCCGGCCAGCCCGTCAAGGGCTACCACTGATCCCTGGGTCAGGCGCAGCAGCTCTTTGATGGTCATTTTGGTGCGGCCCAGCTCAACGGTCAGTTTGACCGGAATATCCATAATCAGGTCGATGTCCTGTAATGAACCGGCGATTTCATTACTTTCCAGCGATTTAAACACCCCTTCAGTTGGTGCGCTGCTGGACTGTTCATTCAGTGCGTCAGCCCACAGGTCGTCCGCGGAGATGTCGTCTTCGGACGGCTTCTTGGTGTCACTCATCGGGCTGTTCCTCATTCATCGAATTCAAAATCGGGTTTATCAGATGTTCCACGCGCAGTGCGTATTGCCCATTCAGGGTGCCGTACTGGCTGGTTAATACCGGCACGCCATCAACATGGGCGATGATGCGTTCCGGCTTGTCAATTGGTAACACGTCGCCCGGTTTCAGCGCCAGCAGGCGTGAAATGCGCATCGACACATCGGCAAAATTAGCAATCAGCTCCAACTCAGAATGCTGAACCTGTTTAACCAGGGTTTCACGCCAGTGATGATCTTCCTGCCGTGAGTTCTCCAGTGGCGGATTAACCAGGGTTTCACGCAGCGGTTCAATCATGCTGAACGGGATGCAGATATTGAACTCGCCAATCAGGTTGCCGATTTCTACCTGGAACGGTGTGGTGATCACGATATCATTCGGTGAGGTGGTGATATTGGTGAACTTAACCTGCATTTCAGAACGCACATACTCCACGTCAAGCGGATAAATCGGTTTCCACGCTTCGCTGTAACCCTCGAGAGCCAGCTTGAGCATTCTGCGGATCACCCGCTGTTCGGTTGCAGTAAATTCACGTCCTTCCACTTTGGTCGGAAAACGACCATCTCCGCCGAACAGGTTGTCGACGGCAATAAAAACCAGGCTGGGTGAAAACACCATCAGTGCCGTACCGCGCAGGGGCTTGAGATGAATAAGGTTCAGGTTGGTTGGCACCGGTAGATTGCGGGCAAACTCATGGTAAGGCTGAATCTTAATCGCACCGACGGTAATATCCGGGCTACGGCGCAGCAGATTAAACAGCGCCATCCGGTAAGAACGTGCAAAGCGTTCGTTAATGATCTCCAGCGCCTGTAAACGCTCACGCACCATACGGCGCTGCGTATTGGGATCATAGGGGCGAATATCATTGTCGCCGCTCTTGCTGACACTTTCTTCTGCCGCGCTGTCGCTGTCGCCATTAAGCAGTGCATCAATTTCTGCCTGTGAAAGAATGCTGTCGCCCATTTTCTTACCTCAGAATAAAGGCAGTGAACAGGACATCATTCACTTTTTGCTGAGGTTGGCCGGGAACCAGCGGGGGAGCCAGCACGGCTTTAATCTGATTCACCAGTTCCTGTTTGCCCTGCTCATTACCCAGCGCAGACGCGTTCTGCCGCGACAGCAGCAGCAGTAAACGGCTGCGGACTTCGGGCAGGTAATCATTCATCCGGCGACGGGTATCTTCGTCGGGAAGGCGCAGGGTGAAACCGACATACAACACGCGGTCTGGATCGTTATCCGGGTTAATCAGATTAACAGTGAACGTATCCAGGGCGAAGAAGACCGGCGCTGGGGGTGGCTCAGGTTTGGCTGCCTGAGTGGTGTCAGCGGGAGCCTTCATCATGCGCCAGACGAAATAGCCACCCACGCCGCCAACCACCACTAAAGCCAGTAGTATTAACGGAATCAGGAGCTTACGTTTGCCGCTTTTGGCTTTCTTATCGGTCATATGAGCTATAACTTCCTGTGATTATTTTCGAAGGGAGCGATACAACGTAATCCGCTCTCCTACGGCGTTATGTGCAGATTATCCCGTGTCCTGCACGAAGCAATTGGCAGAAAAAGCGCGGGTTTTGCCGTTAGCTTTTGCGTTTGTTGCCGTCAGGCGAAAATATCAACAGCGCTGTTGCCGCCTGCACGCGCCTGCAAGCTGGTCGGCACGGAGATAGCGGTTACGTCACTGTCGTTTTCTGCTGTAAGACTGAATGTGTTACCGCCACTGTTATTGCGCTGTTGCTCCTGCTGACCGCTGAAGCTCTGTCCTTGCTGAAACGCGTCGCTACTCACATTACTTTGACCCAGGTTTATACCGCTCTCGGCCAGTGCAGTGCGAAGCTGAGGAAGAGCGGCTTCAAGCGCAGCGCGGACCTCGCTGTGGCCGGAAACCATGCTCAGTTGTGCCTGGTCGTTATCCAGTTTAAGGCTGATCTGGATGCTACCCAGATCCTGTGGATGTAGATGAAGTTCAGCGGTCTGCTGTCCGTTACGGCTGAACATCACAATCTGTTGGCTCAACGCCTGTTGCCATTCCGGGCTACCCAACTGTGCACTCAGCTGAGAGGTGGCGGGGGCGGTTACCGTGGTGGTGGTGACGGGCGTCAAGGCTGCTGAAGCGGCACTGGTTACATTACTGGTTATCGTCGATGAGGCGGGCGAACTTAAATTCTCTTTTTCGCTGTCCTTAGTGACGTGATTCAGCACCTGCTGGAATGCGGTGTCCAGCTGGCTGGTGTCAGGGGTATTTTTGGCGGAACCGGTAGCCGTATTATTGGTCAGTGAAGAGGCTGCAGAAAACCTGTCGCTCTTATCGTTGCCTTTTACCGTAACGGTATCTTCGTCAACCGTTGTGCTGGCGGTGTCATTGCCCGACAACAGGGATGCCAGCGTCGCCTGCTTGTCACTTTTGATGCTGTCATCACTTTGCGCGGCAGTGCTGCTGTTCACCTGGGCGGTTACCTGCTGCTGCGTCGGCGGTAACATGGCAAACAGCGCCTGCAATGCCTGCATATCACCGTTGCTAAGTGTGGAGGTGGTCGCCGTGGCATTTTCTGTGCTGATGTCCGTGTCGGTTTTATCCGTTTTGCTGGCTACCGTTAGTTTCGCTGACGCTAACAGCCCGGAGGTGGTTTCCGGCTGGTTCAGAGCGCTAAGCAGTTTATTGAGCTTTGCTTTGGCTGACTGGCTGCTGTCGGAAACGTTTGTGGTGTTGCTGTCAGTAGCCGTAGTGGGTACCGCGGTCTTCGCCTGTTTGGCGAGGGTCATTAATTTACTTCCCAACAGGCTCAGAAAGCCCTGCGCACCCGTGTCCTGGGTGGTTTCTCCCAGGCTTACGTCGGTGGTGGCGTCGCCAGCCGTCACCGCAGAACCTGATGAGGCTGTGGTAGTGGTGGTGACTTTGGTGGCATTGACAACAATGGGCAACGTGTTCATTCGCCTTTCCTCAATGATGCCCGTTGGGCAAATTCATCCATCCGTTTCTGATCGAGACGGTTTTCCTGTAATAATTCGTTCGCCAGCGCACGTGCCTGTAATGTTTCGTAGGCGTGCAGCCGCTTCTGTTTATCACGCCAGTAACTGAGCGCTTTCTCTACCCGGCTGTCCCAGTGCGACAGCTGCTGGCGGTGCTGCTCAATGGCGGTTTCCAGCGTGGCAATAAACTGATGATAATTGTGCCAGCGGGTACTGTTTATTCCCTCTGACATATTGTTATTGAGGGTTTTGCGGTACTCATCCTGGTAGTTGAGCAGCATAGACAGTTGCTCGTCAGCCTGCTTTTGTGCCCTGCGGGCTTCCCCCAGTTGAAGGGCGGCTTTGTCCAAATCTTTCTGTGCCAGATCGCACAGTGTCGTGATGGGTGAGGCTTGCTTACTCATGCTCAACTCCCACGGTTAACCGAAAATGGCCTGTAAATGCAGGCAGGCATCATCGAAGGTACTGCGTTCAAACATGCCCTGTTGCAGGAAAGTCTCCAGTTCAGGGTAGAGCTTGATCGCTTTATCCAGCATCGGATCGCTGCCTGCGGCATAGGCTCCGACGCTGACCAGATCGCGGTTGCGCTGATAGCTTGACAGCAGCTGCTTGAACTGGCGCACCCGTGCATAATGTTTTTCATCGATCAGATGTGCCATTACGCGACTGATCGAAGCTTCAATATCAATGGCCGGATAATGGCCCGACTCAGCCAGACGGCGCGAGAGCACAATATGACCATCGAGGATCGCGCGCGCGGAGTCGGCAATCGGGTCCTGCTGGTCATCGCCCTCGGTGAGAACGGTATAAAAGGCGGTGATGGAACCGCCACCATCAATGCCGTTTCCGGCACGTTCCACCAGCGCGGGCAGTTTGGCAAAAACCGACGGTGGATAGCCTTTGGTCGCCGGTGGCTCACCGATTGCCAGTGCAATTTCACGTTGTGCCATCGCGTAGCGGGTCAGTGAATCCATAATAAGCAACACATGCTGACCGCGATCGCGGAAATCTTCCGCAATACGGGTGGCGTAAGCGGCACCCTGCATACGCAGCAGCGGCGAGACATCGGCAGGTGCTGCGATCACCACCGCGCGAGCACGGCCTTCACTGCCAAGAATATTTTCAATAAAGTCTTTTACTTCACGTCCACGTTCACCGATCAGACCGACCACAATGACATCAGCTTTAGTGTAGCGGGCCATCATTCCCAGCAGCACACTTTTACCAACGCCGGAACCGGCAAACAGCCCCATACGCTGGCCTCGCCCGACGGTCAGCAGAGCGTTGATGGCCCTGACGCCGGTATCAAGTACATCGGTGATGGGCGTGCGCTGTAGCGGATTGAAGGGTGGGGTAATCAGTGGTGCCCGATAGCCGGTCTCCGGTGAGGGCAGACCGTCCAGCGGGCGACCGCTGCCATCCAGTACGCGACCCAGCAACTCCGGGCCAAGCATCAGCTGTTTACCACTTTGTTGATTGTCACCCACGACGCGCGCGTAGACGCGTGCGCCGGGTAAAATCCCTTCAACTTCTTCCAGGGGCATCAGAAACAGTTTCTGACCATTAAAGCCCACCACTTCACTTTCCACTTCGGTAACACCGTTGGCGTCGGCACGTTCGATAACACAGGTAGCACCGAGCGGCAGTTGCAGACCGGTTGCTTCCAGCACCAGACCGGTCGCACGCGTCAGTCGGCCATAGCGGCGCGCTTCCGGCAACTGACCAAGACGGCGTTCGAAGGCGTCAAGCGCGCCCAGCCAGCGTGAAAGGCGGGTGGTCATTACAGTTCTCCCGGTGCCGCCAGGCGGCAAAGCTCATGCCAGCGGGTGGCAATACTGGCATCCAGATCGCCATCTTCTGCACTGACTTTACAGCCACCCGGATGGATAGTGCTGTCGGCAACCAGCCGCCAGTTATGCAGGCTGAGCGTCGCCCCCAGGTTTTGCTCAACACGGGGCAGATCGTCGGGATGGACGCGCAGCGTAGGCTTACCACTGAACATCGGCTCCTGCTGAATCATCCCCTGAATCTGCCGGAGCAGGGCGGTGCCATCAACGTGCGGTGCCTGGCCTATGATCTGGCGGGCGACTTCCAGCGCCATTTGCATCAGGCGGGCGGCGATCACGCTGTCAAGCGCTTCCAGGGTTTGGTTAAATTCAGAAACCAGCTGCTGCATCCGCGCCTGCAAGGGGGCCTGCTGCTGTTGCGCATCTTCCAGCCCCTGCTGAAATCCGGCCTCATAACCCGCTTTCTGACCTTCACCGTATCCTTTCTGCTGTCCTTCTGCATAGCCCAGGCCCTGTGCTTCATTACGCACCTGCGTCTGCAACTGTTCCAGCTCAAACTGCTGCTGGTTGATGTGATCGTCTGGCACTTCATCTGGCTCGACCGGTATTTCGATCAGCGGCTTATTCAGCTGCCCCAGATCATTGGGCAGCCAGCGTTGCCAGGGCATTGATGCATTATCAGACATACTGTTCCTCGCCGCCGCCAATCACCATCTCGCCGCTTTCGGCCAGACGGCGGACGATCAACAGAATGGCTTTCTGCTCGTTTTCTACCGCAGACATACGCATTGGCCCACGGTTTGCGAGGTCGTCGCGCAGAATATCTGCCGCACGCTGCGACATGTTGCGCAGGAACTTCTCGCGTAGCGGCTGCTCGGATCCTTTGAGGGCGACCAGCAGCGATTCGGACTCCACTTCCTGCAACAGACGCTGAATACTGCGGTCGTCGACATCCACCAGGTTTTCGAACAGGAACATCTCGTCGATAATTTTCTGTGCCAGTTCGCCGTCGAACTCGCGTACTGCTTCGATAACCGCTTCTTCCTGCTGAGTTTTCATCAGGTTGATGATTTCCGCTGCGGTTCTCACGCCGCCCATCTTCGCCCTTTTGAGGTTCTGACCATCGAGCAGGCCGTTGAGCACCTCGGTCAGTTCTGCCAGCGCGGCAGGCTGTACGCCGCCGAAGGTGGCAATACGCAGCATGACATCGTGACGCAGACGCTCGTCGAATTGAGCCAGAATATCCGCCGCCTGAGCACGCTTGAGATGAACCAGGATGGTGGCGATGATCTGCGGATGTTCGTCGCGGATCAGATCGGCCGCTGCCTGCGGTTCCATAAAGTTCAGCGTCTCCATGCCACTGGTGGTTTCGCGGGTTTCGAGAATGTCTTCCAGCAGGCTGGAGGCGCGCTCTTCACCCAGCGCTTTCACCAGCACGCTGCGGAGATAATCATTGGAATTGACGCTCAGGGCGGCAAACTGCTCGGCGTCGACTTCAAATTCACGCAGCACTTCAGTCAGCTGCTTATGGGAAACCTGTCGCATATTAGAAATGGCAGCACTCAGGTGCTGCACTTCACGGGTGTTGAGGTGTTTGAATACCTCCGCGGCGCGGTCTTCGCCAATCGTCATCATCAGGATGGCGCTTTTTTCAGTACCATTCATACTCATTATTCATCCTTCATCCACTGGCGAATGACCAGAGCCACCACGCGTGGGTCGTTTTCCGACATCTCACGAATACGTTGACTCATTACCTCAGCACTCATGCGGTGCTGAGATTTACGTTCCTGATCTTGCTCATCTTTTGACAGCTTGACGGAAACCGCATCATTTTCTGTGTCACGACTCTGCTGGGAGAGTGTCATTGCTTCCGCGATCGCTTTATCCTGCTCTGCTTTACGACGCAGCTGTGGACGAACCAGCTTGCGGTAAAGTACCCAGGCGACAATCAGCACCAACAGCCAGCGTCCGGCCTGCATCAGCTCATCAATAAACGACTGCTGCTGCCAGAAAGGCAGGTCGCCACCGGTTTCGGCTGTGTCGTTAAACGGCGAGTTGACCACGTTAAGGCTGTCACCGCGTTTATCAGAAAAGCCCATTGCTTCGCGTGTCAGGTTCTCAATCTGTTTAATCTGGGCATCGCTCAGTGCAATCGGTTTTCCGGCCGCGTCCGCTTTATAGTTAACCACGACGGCAACCGACAGACGCTGGACTTCTCCCACATTCATTTTGGTATGAAGAATGGTGCGGTCGACTTCATAGTTGGTGGTATTGGCGTTACTGGTATTGGACGGGACATTGCTCTTGGTATTGTTATTCTGGTTAGCGTTGTTATTCGCCGTGTTACCATTCGCCTGATTGTTATTGTTGTTATTTGGCGTAGTGACGGGCGCACTGTTAGCCGGTGCCGGCTGGTTGGAGAGCGCTCCGGGAACACCACCCTGAGACTGGCCGCCAATCTGTTCGTTGTTATTGGTCTGACGTGAACGGATAGCCTGATTCGCAGGATCGCTGTTAGGCTGATATTTTTCGTCAGTCTGTTCACGGCTGTTAAAGTCGATCTGTGCGGTCACCTGGGCATGAACGTTACCGTTGCCAACGATGGGATTGAGGATCGCCTCAATACGTTGCTGATAGCGGCTTTCCACATCGTTAGCGTATTTCAGCTGTGCATCATTCAGGTCGCGGCCGGCATTATCGGACTGGGTTAGCAGGTGACCGGCCTGGTCAACGATGGTCACATTTCCAGGTGGCAAACCGGCAACGCTGCTGGACACCATGTGCACGATGGCACTGACCTGGCCCAGGTCAAGGGCACGGCCGGGTTGCAGGTTCAGCGTGACCGAAGCGGTAGGTGATTTCTGCTCGCGTACAAACAGGGTTGGTTTCGGCATGGCGAGATGTACACGAACGTTTTTTACCGGTCCTAACGTTTCGATGGTACGTGAAAGTTCACCTTCCAGAGCACGCTGATAATTCACCTGTTCACTGAACTGACTGATACCAAACTTCTCCTGATCCAGCAGTTCAAAGCCCACCGCGCCACCTTTTGGCAGCCCCTGTTGGGCGAGGCGCAGGCGCAGTTCGTAGACTTTTTCTGCGGGTACGGTAATGGCGCCGCTCTTTTCGTCAAACTGGTAGGGAATGTTCATCTGGGTCAGTTGCGTAATAACCGCGCCGCCGTCCTCATCGCTGAGGTTGCTGTACAGCACACGGTAGTCTGGCTGTCTTGCCCACAATACCAGGGCGATGACGATAGCAATCGCCGCCGCCGCTGCAATGATCATCGGGATACGAGGATTAGCGCGAAGGCGAGCGAAAAGGTCGTTCAGGCCTTTTTTCTCTGGTTGATCCTGCGTGACAGTTGCATTCATGACTCTTTCCTGCCTGACAGTTGACCGGACTGTTTCGTGTAGTGTCGTAACAAAACTGACTCCCTGGGCGACTTACAAAAAATTTTCACTTCTGATACCTGCCATTATTTTCTTAAACAGGAAATTCGATGGGTGGATAAGCCATAATTTTTGCTCTCATTTAGGGGCTTTGTCCGGTTGACTCTGTGTTAAGTTTTGCAGCAGTGAAAATAACCGTTGTAAAACAACCGGAGAAGACGATGGCAATTCAGGGTATTGAGAGTGTGATGCAGCAGCTGCAAACCGCCGCTGCTCAGGCCAGTGGCAAGAGCACTGACGCAAGCAGCCAGGCTGACTTTGCCGATGAGCTGAAGGCGGCGCTGAATAAAATCAGTGACACACAGAATGAGGCGCGCACTCAGGCGCAGGATTTCGAAATGGGCAAAACAGGTGTCAATTTGAATGACGTGATGGTGGATATGCAGAAATCATCCGTGTCGATGCAGATGGGTATCCAGGTGCGTAACAAGCTGGTCAGTGCCTACACCGACATTATGAATATGCAGGTCTAGTTTGTTAACCTATTGAATAAATAAAATATAACTGCATAGCCTCCTTGTCGTAGCACGCCTGTAGCACAAACTCGTTTAATTTGGCGTTCATCAACGTCAGTTGCTGGGTGCAGTTCTCCTCCATCCAGGTGCCATATCCGGTACACTATTTGTGCATCAGCGTGCCCTGTCTGACTGGGAACATGGTCTGGCCTGGCACCAGCTGACAGTGACCAGCATGCATAAGTATGCCTGGACTGGTAGGGCTTCTTTTTTCCATCACTGCTTACCTTATTTCTGAAGCCTGGAAAGATGATGGCAGATATAATGATGAAACGTAATGTATTAGCGACAGATGAATAAACAGCCAGATACCGCAAGCAGACACCATTGTAAGAGCAGAGGCTGGATGCTGCTGATGGTTGTCCTGTCTGGTTCGAACGGGCTGCTCTTAGCAAAAAGCAACTGATATCGCTCGCTTCTCAACAAAACAGCGTTAATGAATAGCGCCAGGGCTGAAATTGAGTGACGACAGGATGCGGTCGATCTCGATATTGCAACAGATGACGAAGCGGCTAAATTGACGGAATGGAAGAAATACCTCGTTCTGTTGAAGCGTGTTGACACCTCAATGACAGCTGACATCACATGGCCGGCAACGCCCGGCTCTTAATGGCAGGTACAAAAAACCGGCGCGTGGACGGATCAAACACGGCTTGTCTCTCCTTGTTATATAAACACGCTAAAAATATTTTATTGTGTTTCTATGCAAAATTCACTGACTACCTTTTAATCTGAACAGTCTGAATGCATATTCGATAATCTGTAATTATTCAACGATATCATTATATTAGCATTTATGGCATCTGGTAATTCAAGCAGACTGTAGGCGCGCTGTTGATCTGATGCGCCTGTTATTTGCGACATGAATCTGAAATTCCCGCGGCCTGAGCTCGCTATCCACGTTATGCGTTTTTTCCTGCGCCAGGGGGGGGCAACGTCATTCAGTTCGGCCATGATGATGTTTGGCCACGCCTCATCATTTTCCGTCATCCAGCAATCGTAAACCGGGTAAACCATCCGGTAACCACCGTGTTCCGGCTGTCAGGCGATACTATCGGGATCAGCTGCTACGAAAACAGCGCTGCTTATATGGAGTGATACGGTTCTCCGCCAGACCTGAGGCGGTGATGCCGCTCTTGCCCTATATGTGGCGATAAAACCGTGGTGGGTTTTATCAATGGTATTGACGTTTTGGCAGAGGGCAACGATGGCGCTTGCACCAGGACAATATCCTGCCGAACCGGGGTAATGACATCCGTTTCAGGAAGCACCGGCCGGCAATATTGTCTGTTTCTGCAACCTGAGTGTGGCCGCTGATATTGCTGCCAAATCGTTCAGACTTTCAACGCCATAAAACCAGATATCATCTTCTAAGCCATAAATTAAAACATTGTCAGGCCTCAACTCAAGGGCGCAGTCAATATAGTCCACTGCATCACCTTTATTTCCCCTGGCGATGATGAATAATGCTTCCTTTTGCATTCTGGCACGATGGTAAACATCGGAAAAAAAACACCGCAATATTTCGGGGGTTACCTCATCGGTTAATGACGGTGGGATGATTAAGCTGAACACGGGGTATTGATTATTATTCATAAGATAACTCCGCTCTGAAGGTCAGAAAAGCCTGTTTGCCTGCTTCAGCCAACAGGTGCCTGTTGTCAATAAGTTCTGAGATAAGATCGTGCCATTCATCCGCTGTCCTGCAAAGCCATCCATTCACCCCATGCACAATATATTGACTGAATTCACGAACGGGTGATGCTATCACCGGGACATGCGCTGCGGCAGCCTCAATGAATTTAATATTAGATTTCGAATTGTTGAAAACCGTCTCTTCAAGAGGCACTAACACAACATCATGTCGGGATATTATTTCCAGCATTTTTTCAAAACCAACCACTCCGCTTTCATTTACCGTTGCACCAACCGCCTTAAAGGCTCTGGCATAGTTTCCAATCGTACCAAGAAACGTAATTTCAATATTATTCCTGCGGGACTGGGCGAGGTTCATTAATACACCAGATATTACGCTAAAATCCATGACATGTGTTTTAGTTCCTGAAAGATACAGAAGCCTGAGAGGTGCTGTATTATCAGTGTTTTTATTCTGGTATTTTGCAGAAAATCTGACAGGAAGTTTATTTCTTAGCAATGAAACATTGCTGTGGGACTTGCTGTATATCTCAACAAGTTCGGGCGTTGAGCAGAGTATTTTGTCCGCAAGCAGAAGTAACGAGGAATCCCTGTCCAGTATTTTTTTTAAATCCAGTTCATCAAAGTCTCTTGATCTGACCGCACCCTGGAAACTGACATATTCCGGGAGCATCAAATCATCAATATCCAGCGTAACCTTCACCCCTAATCTGTTGCACAGCATCATAATATATATGGTAACAGGATCGTAATTGGGGCGAATTAAAATAATCGCGCCTGAAGAAAATATATTTACTATGGTTTCTTTTAGTGTGCGGTCAATATGGTTAAATATTACATTTTTCTTGTTCTCATAGGGAAATGTCCCCCGATATAGATTTGTCCCACTGGTCTTCGGAAAACCTGAATGAATCATCGTTGTACTGTAAGGGTTGTCAGGATATGTTTTCTTGTGGCGTAATTCAGGCACTGAAAACCCACGACCTTCTTTCAAACCATAATCGAAGAAATGTGTAACGGCACACATTCCTGACTCAGCCACATCAATGTTTTTCGCATAATATTTCTCTCTGTTAAGGATCATATTTTTGATATCAGAGGCAGGGATGTCTGGTCTTAGCTGGTGTAGTTTATCAACAAAGGGATCAGACGCTGAAGCAATGGTCTCTTCAGTGGTGTTCGTGCACAGTTTATCAGGCATAATTTGGCTCAATAACAAAGTTGAAAAAAACGAGAGTAACGTAACTATATCAACTTAAGACAGATTTAACATACAGAACATTAAATACATTCATAAGTGGCCCGATTGTTGGATTCGCCCACCTCTGTCTTACCCTGAGGCAGGGGTATTCACTGTCAGACAGCATTCTGAAGAGAGAAGGTGGCATCACAAACGGTGAGGTCTGGCAATGGCGTAGCAGCCTGCCGCTGTAACAGGGTTAAGTCCAAATAAGGTAAGGTGATGACGCTGATTAACGGCGGTGGCTAAAGCGGGTGACGGTCAATGGCGGGGAAGACGATAAGTGGTGTAATCGGCGATCGTTTTGATGCCGATCTCAATTGCAGTGGCGAATGGCTAAAAAGCAAAACGCATGATGATACCAGCGTTTTGCTGCTACCAGCTAAATATAACCGTGTTTGAATGCGAGTTTTTTAAAACCAAAATGGAAGTTCTTTCCGGCTGGTCTTGCAAAGATAATCTTTTTGAACTCTTCAGCTTCCTGCCCATCCGATATCAATTCACTAAGCCTGATGATGTCAAACATGCTGTAAGCGCATCTGTACAACAGATCAAGTTTTATAATAGGCAGTCCCATTTTCCTGAAAACCAGTCCATTAAGATGTATCTGCGAACCCTGGACAATTAACTCAATGCAAACGCTTTTTAACGCAGTAACCAAATCTTTGCTCGGCTCTGACCCCGGTACGGCTAAATGATCCAGCCATTCCAGAAAGCTGATGAAATGAGAACCGTTATCCATTTCGTCGTTATAGTAATCTTCATTAAGGTAATAATTTTTATGTTTAAGAATCAGGATCCCTTTCATATATTTTTTGAAATAGGAATCAATCACTATATTTTCGCAGAACCTGTCCTGAAGGCTTATCGATGAGCCAGAGAAAGCATCGCCATCTCTCATCAGACTGATTAATTTGATAATATCGCGAATGTTTGTTGTCTGCTTTTCAATACTATGAGCGTTGTAAAGTGAAACAAAATCATCGTCGCCACAGCTAAGCGATTTAAGCACTCTGGATAGACCTAATTCACCATTTTTTATTATTTTTGGTCGAACGTTGGTTTTCTTATAATTTGACCAGTAATCAATAAACTTTTTACTGTTTACAACTTTTTCTGAGACACTGATAAAAAAAGAGCCGAGATGCCTTTCGATATCATGGTTTTCAGTTGCACCCAGTACATTTTTTTCGGTTTTAACCATTTCTTCAATAAAAACATCCAGACCATCAGTACTGTAAAATACGCTGTCGTTGCAGATGATCAGACGTTTGCAGTGTTGATTTATTTTATTTTGATAAAAATAGTCGAAACATTCTTTATAGCTGCCAAAATCACGGCCAAGATTATCTCTTTCAATGTAGACATCAATAAGATGAGATACCCTTTCTGTTTCCGCTTTAGCCAGTGCAGAGGTATTGGCAGCAATAATCATTGCTCCCTTTTTCTTCAATGCAGTGAGAAATTTTTCAACGTCTTTACGTAACAAACCCTTCTCGTACAATGCCATAACAACAACCAGTTCTGCCGGCTGTCTGTTTTCATGTATGAGGTTGGACTTACGTTTAGTTCTGAAAGTTTCAGCAAGCGAACTGACAGTGAAGTGAGTATCCAGATAAAGTTTTACAGCCAGTTTTTTTGAAAGGGACTTAACTCTGGGCATGGCCATGGATCCTGTTTGAGCAATGGCGTTTTATAGCATTTTTTCAATGTCAGAGGCAAACGAAAACAGCACGTGGAGCCGATGTTGTGATGATATTACCTGAATGTGTATGTTAAGTTTTTTGATAACGTTATGTTAGTAATCTGGTCACGATAAATACATGGTACAAATTATCGGACAAGGTTGTCCCTGGCAGGCTGATGGCTTTGTTTAATAAAGGCCAGAAGAACTTTTGCTCAGTGCCAGATATTCAGATGGTACAGATGAGGATTTTCTCGATAGCGTAAAAAAAAGACAGCAGCATACTCTTCCCGGCATGGTTAACACGATTGCAAGATAAGTAGTCGCTTCGTGAAGTACACTGGTGTTATATCCGGTTAGCACCGTTAAGGTCGTAGGGGTAACAGAACCCGCCATCGGTTGATCAACAGGGTATCGGTAAGGTTGTCATACTGACAAAACGGCGTCTGGTTATCTGATGAACGTGCCGGTTGAGTTAACCGCTGGCTGAAAATGTCCTGTCCGCCGAGGATAGCGGGTTTGTTGTCTGTATGCCCACGTCTCTGTAGGTGAGGGCAGCGACAGAAACCGGTAGTTTCACTGTTAGCACAACAGAAAATGGCTGAAAAATATCTGCAGACCCGGCAAGGCTGATGAAAATATCTCTCCGTTTTGGAAATTCAAATAACACGCTGAATATAACTGTCTTGAATAAATCTGATTGATAACATTAATCAGTAACTAAATACATTTAATTAAAACTTACTCCGTTAAAGTAAACCAGCTTCACTCAGCGTAACAGCATATCAGAACAAGTAACGGCTTAAATTAGGGAAGGCTGACCTGACGACATTCGGCATTATATTATGCGGCGGGATCGTTTTCAGCCGTTGCAGTAATATAAAAACAGTACCGTTGCCGCAAAAAACCACACGCAGCCTGAGAAGGTCAATACGGTTATCCAGGCCAGTTGTCTGACGTTTTTACGGGGTGTTTTACTATATAATCTGATATTGCTTTCCTGTACAGATAATCTGTTAGTCATGGGATATTAAACCTCATTGAAAGAAAGTGGTCCGGCACTGCTTTATTTTCTGAAGTGAATATAACGAGGGAACGGTAAACAAATACTCAACCGCTTTTTGAATCAGGTTGCCATTCCGTTTTTCTTGATGCAGAGCAAATTAGCGGCAGTTGTTCGTCAGCAGGTATGGCCCGCCAACACAAGGCATGATGGCGGGGCGTATCAGATTAGCAGGGTTTAAAACACAAATTCAGGGCTGACACGGTTTCTGCCGCTGCTTTTGGCAATGTAAAGCTGTTCATCCGCCTCGTTGATCGAGGCATCCAGGCTGCCGTCATGCGTATTGTTCAGCATGCTGGTGCCAATACTGATGGTGACACTCAGATCTTCTCCGTTAAGGGCCAGTGAATGCTTCTCGATATTGAGTCGCAGGCGCTCTGCGATCAGATAAGCGCGTGGTCTTGAAATACCGTTCATCAGCACCAGGAACTCTTCACCGCCCATCCGGCTGATGATCGCACCAGGTTGCAGAGACTGACGGATACGCTCTACGGTTTTCGCCAGGACATAATCTCCGGCGGCATGGCCCCAGTTATCATTGATTTTTTTGAAGTGGTCGATATCAATAATGAATACGGCGCCACAGAACACGCCCTGTCTGTCACTGCGGGCCATTATCGCATCAAGCCGGGATGACAGCCCACTGCGGGTCAGCGCCCCGGTGAGGAAATCATAATCTGCACGCCGGGTGATCCGGGCTACCAGCTTTTTGTTTGCGGTGGTGCTCAGTGCCACAATCAGCGGACTGATGGCCATCGCCGCCATCCCAAGCCGGACAGGAGCAAGACTCTCAATACGGAAAATGCCATCCGTTTCCTGAATATTCAGCAGAGTACTGGCAACCAGCACGATTTCACTTATGCCTGTGATCATCGTCAGCAAACAGGTAAAGAAGATCGGATAGCTGATGGCACACCACATCAGCGCGGGCAACGGGAACAACAGGTTACTGCTTCCGCCAATTCGCATACCTGTCACCGTGCATATAACCAACAACACCAGCGGTAAGAGCGGCGAAGTTTTCAGATCGTGAAACAGCTGGGGCAGTTCATGGCGGCGTGGCAGGGTGATGACCAACGGTAGCAGCATAATAGCGGTTGAAAGCTGTTCGCAGAACCAGATAAGCCAAATCCTGGTGAGATCGCTGTGAAGGGGCACCTGGCTGATATTACTGCCGATGCCAGCGCAGACCGCTGCCGCAATCAACGATGCAGGAAAAACCCTGATTAAGGCGCGCAGGCGACGCGGGTAAGGCTGGGTCAGATGTGTCGACAGCAACACCGCGTATGCCGTAACAATAAAAGCCATATTGGCGACATCGTATTGTATGGAAGACAGTAACGGGACGCCGTTAAGGATGTTTCCCACAACCAGCCCGGGATAAATCGCCGGTAAAATAAGCCGATAGTCCAGCTGTGGAAAACGGATCAATAATCCGGTGAGTACAGCGTTAGCAGGCCAGAAAAGACTGGTACAGTTATCAGAGTAACAGAGGTGTCCCAGGATGGTTAAGGCGAATGACAGGAAAAAAAACAATATTACCTGAACGAACTTATATCTATGTTGTTGCATTTAGCTGCTCAGAGTTCTTTCAGGGCAAATAAAGGGGGTGGTTAGTTAACTCTGAACGGCGCAAGGCAGCCAGATTAACGGCTCAGTACAGGGATACAAATTAATAATTTCTTAACATACGTGACCAAATGACATAAAGCAATGCTCTGTGATGTTATCTGTCGCTGATGTGATGGCAGGTACGTCACCGCCTGTTTTCAGCGGTGACCGGGGCAAATCAGAAGCAGGGTGGTCTAGAGTTCGTTTTTGATGCAGAACGCTTCCCAGCTCATTCCCAGGGCGGCAGCGTGTTGGTGTAAATAAGTCTCAATGGCCTGTGCCGCTACCGCTTTATCAGGTTCCGCCAGCTGAATGGCGAACAGCATGCCATCCAGCTTTTTCTCACGGGTAAATGCGCAGTAGGCGCGATCGGTCTGCATTGCCTGCAACTGTGGCAGACTCATACCTGATGTTGCTGCATCCTCCTCGCTCAGGTCGGCGATGGCGGCTTTTATTTCAGGATGCGCCTCAAGGAAAAGACGTTTCGCGATGGCGTAATAGGCTTCGATAGTTTTCATAACGGGTCCTGCACAGAAAGATACCCGTCAGTTTACCCCCAGCCAGGCCAAAGTGAAAAGCGGCCGTACCACCATCTTGCTTGCGGTGGCTCTGAAGACATTATAAGTTAGCGCCTGGTCGACGAGTCAGGAACGGAAAATGAAAAAGTGGATGTTAGCTGCCGCCGTTGCGGTGGCTCTGTCTGGCTGTGCCCGGATACCCAATTACCAGAGCGCTGTGAAAACGCCGCCGCCCGCCAGTCTGGAGGGAAACTGGCAGACGGTCGGGCCACAGAAAGGCCTGGTGAGTAAGGAGGCGGTGGCCAGCCTGATAATCAATGCCAGCGGAGACACGCTGGATTGCCGTCAGTGGCAGCGGGTGATCGCCAAGCCAGGTAAAATCACGCAGTTCAGCGGTGATTGGGTCAATGTGAATAATGAGTCGCGGGTAATGACGCTGGAGTCGGAAGGCGCAACGCTGTATTACGACAAACTGGTGATGCAAAAGGTTAACCAGCCCACTGCGGAATGCCAGGACGCGCTGAAGCATCTGGGCGACAGGCCGGTGGCGTCACCTGCCAACGCGGCGTCCACCGGGGGCAAATCACACCATAAATCAACGCTGAAAAACAGTAAGTTTTGATACCGGCGTAAAGCCGTGCAGCAAAGATCTGCACGGCTTTTGCGTTACGCCTCTGTCACCCACACGCTGACGCTGCCGGCATTACAGTGAAAGATGGCGTTGCCTTCCTCATCCGCGCACACGGTTTCTTCACGGTGTCCGAGATAATCACGCCAGCGTTTACCGGCAAATTCCTCTCCCAGCGGCAGGCTTTTTTCACCCTCATCACCATTGGACATAATCACCACACAGCCGGGATATTCCTCCGTGCCGCGGCGGGCGAAGGCCACGCAGTTGGCATGATCGAACCATTCCGTCTGCACGCCGTGCGCGTACAGCTGACGGGCGCGGATCAATGCCTCCAGCTCCGGGATAACTGGCATTTCAATCTGATAATTTTCACCGTCGTTACCTTTATCTTCATAGCTGGCACCAAACAGATCGGGATAAAACACGGCCGGTACACCCTGTTCACGTAACAGGATCAGCGCGTAGGCCAGCGGTTTGAACCAGGGGTCTACCGGTGCTTCCAGCGACTGTAGTGGCTGAGTGTCATGGTTGGCGACGAGCGTCACCGCATGCCAGGGATCGGCCCCGACCAGGGTATCGTTGAAAATTGTGCTGAGGTCATAATCTGCTCCCTCGCGTGAGGCGTTGTGGAATTTCATCTGCAACGGTGCGTCGAACAGCATGGTCTTACCGTCCACCTGGTCAATATACTGTTGCAACTTATCGACCTCATGGGACCAGTATTCCGCCACAATAAACAGCGGCTGCTCTGCCACCTGCTGAATATGATCGATCCACTCTTTATAGAACCAGGCGGGAATGTGCTTAACCGCGTCAAGGCGGAAACCGGTGCAGGGCATCTGTTCCAGCATCCAGCGCGCCCAGTACTTCAGCTCTTCGGTCACCGCATGATTACGGAAATCAATATTGGCTCCCATCAGATAGTCGAAGTTGCCCAGTTCATCATCTACCTGATCGTTCCAGCCTTCGCCGGTGTAGTCGTTGACGATTTTAAATACGCCGTTTTCATCAGGATTTTCTATATGGTCAACGCCGCTGAAGCATTTAAAATCCCAGACAAACTTTGAGTACGCACCGGCGCGCACCGGAAAGGTAAAGCGGGTCCAGGCTTCTGCGTCGATCACCTCGGGAGCAATTTCTTCGCGATCATCTGGATTGACGCGATTCACCTGCACATTTTCTTTTTCGTCAGCGCCCATTTTATGATTGAGCACCACATCCATGATGACGCCAACGCCAGCAGCGCGCAGCGCGTTGACCGCAGCAAGCAGCTGCTCTTTATCGCCATATTTGGTGGCACGCGAGCCTTTCTGCTCGAATTCGCCAAGGTCAAAGAGATCATAGGTGTCATAGCCAACCGAATAGCCACCTGATTCACCTTTGTATGCGGGCGGAAGCCAGACATCGGTGATACCGGTTTCGGCCAGCCATGTTGCACGTTCCGCGGCTTCAGGCCAGAGTTTGCAGCCATCGGGGTAATACCAGTGGAAGAATTGCAACAGCGTGGGGTTTTGCATTGGCGTACTCCGGTTATCAACAGGGATGACTGAAGTATGATGCAGGCGGTAAAAAAAGCGCGGACCGGCGCGGATATTTTATCTTGTGCTGGCCCGTCGGACGTAATGGGTAAGATTCATACCACGGTATCTGTCAGATGCCGCCCGGTTCTTGTGGAAACAGTACCACTCCCTGCACCCGGGTATAGGCTTTATTAACGGATTTCTGCCGACTTGCCTGACCAATCAGTGATGAGAGTTCGGTCATCCGTGCTTGCAGCAGGTTTTTCACTTCAGCTTCATTATCCAGAATATGCTGCAGAACAGGACGTAACTGATCCTGAACGTGTATCGGAACGGGGGTTTGCCTGGTGCATTCCGCCAGTTTTTCCACCGCACTGACATAGACGACTTCCATTTCGATCAATTCTTCCCAGCTACCTTCGCTGGCAAGACGCAGCATCGTCTGACTAAGTACTAACAGCTGTTGGTAAATCGTGAGCATGTGCGGCGCAATATTCATTTAAACGGCATCCTGAAGAGCTGTGGTTCCTGAAACTTCTTTCCAGGCGTCGGCAATGTTGCGTAGCAACGTTTCGACTTCCTGAATCGCTTCGCTGTCATTGTGCAGATTTGCCTGCAACAGACGTTGCACCATGTAGCGATACAAGGCGGCCAGATTATCAGCAAGCGTGTCGCCGCTGTTTTCATCCAGACCTTTTTTAAGACCATTTTCAATAATATTGATGGCTTTGGAGAGCGACTCTCCTTTGCCTGCGATATTGCCATCGAGCAAAAATAACCGGGCACGTACGAGGGCGCTGAGCGCCCCGTCAAACAGTAAAGTGACCAGTTGGTCAGGGCTGGCGCTCATCACCGCGCTTTCCACCCCAATTTTTGCATAGGCTTTGGTGCCGCGTGCGCTATACATGTTGTCTCCTTATGAGGATGAACTACTTGAAGTACTGCTTGACGTATCGAACTGCGTAGTCAGATAGCTACTGGTGCTGTTGAGTTTACTCATCAGGACGTCCAGCGCGGTAAACTGGGTTTTGTAGCGTGCAACCATCGCGTCAATACGGGTACTCTGAGTGTTGTACTGATCTGTCAGATTGTTCAGCGTTTTACTGACACCATCCGTCGCGGCCTGCAAAATGCCGGTGCTTGATAACCAGCCGGTCAGGCTGCTGGCGATAGTGGTTGAAATACCGGTGGTTTTGCCATCGCCGATAATCATCGCTTTCACCCCGTCAGCGTTAGAACTCAGTGCGCTGTCGAGCGTGGTGGAGTCCACCGACAGTTCACCTGTAGAGGGGTTGCTGGTGATACCAATCTGTGACAGCGATTTGTAGGTTGAGGTACTGGCGGCGTTGGTTAACAGGCTTTTCAGCTGTGACTGGATGGTGCGCAGCGTGCTGTCACCCACCAGCGCACCGTTGCTGGTGTCCTGTGCATCAGAACCCACATCTACCGCAGTATATTTGGTCAGATTGGAAAACTGATCCTGTAGATCGTTATAGGCATTCACCCAGTTAGTAATGGCAGATGAGGCCCCAGAGGTATCTTTAGTAATCGTCAGGCTCTGGTTGCCTGAGGTGACATCGCTCAGATTCAGCGTGATGCCTTCCAACGCATCACTGATGGTATTACTGCTGTTTTCGATGGCGACGTTGTTCACCGTCAGTTTGGCATTTTGCGCCGTGACGCTTTCGGTCATATTGCTGCTTGACGTGCCGTCATAGGCCAGAAAACTTTGCAGGGTGCTGTCACCACTGACGGCGACGGTCATCGCATTATCTGAGCCGGTGTCGTCAGAGCTCAGCGACAGGCGGTAGCTGCCGTCACCGGTTTTAATGATGCTGGCGGTCACACCGGCGTCGGCTTTGTTGATGGCATCACGAATGCCGGTCAGCGAAGAGTTAGCCGCAGTAACAGAAATATTCACCGCCGCTGAACCATCTGCTTTCTGCAAGGTGATAGTGCTGTCAGAGCTGGCAATGGCGGTGGAGTTGGTGGTCTGTACGCCGGAAGTCAGCGTCTGGGCCGTGGCCAGCTGTGACACGCTGATACTGTATTTACCGGCAACGGCACCGCTTGTTGTTGTGGCGCTGACGGCGCTGGTGGTGCTGGTTGCTTTTGTTGAGGAAAATAAATCAGCATTATTCAGCGTGGTATTCGCTGTCTGAAAGGTGGTCAGCGCACTTTTTAATGTGCCATAGGCGCTCAACTTGGCAGTATAAGAAGTCTGCTGCGTTGAAATGGGCGTCAGGGTGGCTTTTTCAGCCGTTTCCAGGTTGTCCAGAATAGTGCTTAAGTCAAGGCCCGAGCCGATTCCCAGGGTTGATATAGTCGTCATAATGTTTCCTTCTGTAGTCAACACGGAGAGTGAACTACGTGGTTATCGGCCAGACACAGCGAAAGTTTATGATTATTTGCAGCGGGGCAATGGGAAGAATAGCGCTACCTGATCGGCGTATTTCGACGGCTAAGGTATGAAGTAAAAAAATTCAGATGGTGCTAAAAAAATTCTAAAGGTTCGGAAGGGGCAGACGATAACAACATTGACGGCGATGAAGCCGGGGGGCAAACAAGCCCGACCAACTTAAACCCGATTCGATTTAACAGGAAACTTTATCATGGCACAAGTTATTAACACCAACAGCCTCTCGCTGATCACCCAGAACAACATCAATAAAAACCAGTCTGCTCTGTCTACTTCTATTGAGCGCCTGTCATCTGGTCTGCGTATCAACAGCGCAAAAGATGATGCGGCAGGCCAGGCAATTGCTAACCGCTTTACTTCTAACATCAACGGCTTGACTCAGGCATCCCGTAACGCCAACGACGGTATCTCTGCCGCGCAGACTACTGAAGGCGCACTGTCTGAAATCAACAACAACTTACAGCGTGTTCGTGAACTGACCGTACAGGCACAGAACGGCACCAACTCTGATTCCGACCTGACCTCAATCCAGGACGAAATCAAATCCCGTCTGGACGAGATTGACCGTGTATCTGGTCAGACTCAGTTCAACGGCGTGAACGTACTGGCTAAAGACGGTACCATGAAAATCCAGGTGGGTTCTAATGATGGTGAAACCATCTCTATCGACCTGCAAAAAATCGACTCTTCGACGCTGGGCCTGAAAGGCTTCTCCGTTGACAAAAATGCCCTGAGCCTGGGCGACTCCATTACTCAGGTAGGTGACGCTTCTTCCGGCACCATGTCTACCGTTGACCTGAGCGATGTGGCATCAGATCTGGGTGTTGCAGCTTCTGGTCTGTCTCTGCACAACGTGCTGGACAGCAGCGGCAACGCGACCAGCACCTACGTGGTATCTTCCGGCACCGACAACTACTCTGTGTCTGTAGGTTCAAGCGGCAAGGTAGAACTGAACACCACTGAAGTTGACTACAGCGACAGCACCAACGGCGTCTCCTCCGGTGTGATGACCGGTCAGGCCATCAAAGTGGGTGCGGATGCCAGCGGTAACGCAGTCGGCTTCGTCACCGTACAGGGCAAAGAATACTCTGTAGCGTCAAGCGGCATTGCCAACGGCGGTGACACTGCGACTTCAGGCACCAGCGATATCGACGATATCTCTGATACAGGTAACACCAATCTGTACACCGGTACGTCAACATCTGACCCGCTGGCCCTGTTGGACAAAGCGATTGCACAGGTTGACAAGTTCCGTTCAAGTCTGGGTGCGGTACAAAACCGGTTGGATTCTGCTATCACCAACCTGAGCAACACCACCACTAACCTGTCTGAGGCGCAGTCCCGAATCCAGGATGCGGACTACGCGACGGAAGTGTCGAATATGTCTAAAGCACAGATTATTCAGCAGGCGGGTAACTCCGTGTTGGCGAAAGCTAACCAGGTTCCACAGCAGGTTCTGTCTCTGCTGCAAGGCTAATAACCTTAGGCAACTACCCGCCCGGCCACGCATGGCAATGGGCGGGTAATAATAAAACGGGCATGGATATGATCGGCTGAACCTGTTCAGTATGATGATATCCGGCCCTTTTTTCATTGATATCAAGGCTGTTCTTCCATTCCGCTTTGCCAGATCACTCCCCTTACCTTATTACCTGAATAGCGGGAATACGCCGCTTTTACCCCCTTCTTCAGGCGATTGAATGCGGCTTTAATCGCTAACATAAAAACCATCATTCACTCCCGGCACCTTCATTTAACCGGGATGGCAGATCCCCGGAGCAGACCAGTCATGTCAAGGACACCCCTAGTCAGCATTATTATTATCGCGCGCATTCCTACTTATTTTGAACAGGCGTTAAAAAGCAGTCTGGCTCAGGATTATGCGAATTGTGAAATTCTGATCGCCGACAGCAGTAGTGAAAACTTTATCGGGCAAATAGCCGGGCCTTATCTTAATCAGTCGGGTCATCCTGTGCGCCTTTTTAAGCATCCGAAAGAGCAAGAGGGCGTATTTGAAAATGCGGTACGGGAAGCGCAGGGGGACTACGTTAAGTTCCTTGCAGACGCGGACTGGCTGGAGCCAGAAACAATAAGTCAGTCGCTTGCCGTTATGCATAACAACGACCAGGTGTCGGTGGCGGCAACCCGCCGTGTTCGCGCAAACTGCCTGAACGTTCGCCAGCCGGATATCCTGTCCAACGCGTCACTGGTCAATGGTGACGCGCTGATCAACGGTGAAGATCTGTTACGTTTTCAGTGCTCGCTCAGATTTAACGTCATTGGTGAGATGAGCGTCGCGTTGTTTCGCCGGGCTGATTTACTGTCCCTTATTGAGCAGTATGGTTCGCTGTTCGCTATCAATGATGAAAATATGCTGGAAGTGGAAGCGCTGGTGCTTTATGCCAGATTGCTGCCCGGCAAATTGTTGGGCTGGGTAAACAGGCCGCTGTGTACCATCCGTATCTCCAGCGTTTACCAGCAACCGGGACAACGTGATAACGAAGAAAAAGTGGTGGCAAACCGTGACAAGGTTTTCCACTTCATTCGTCAGCAGAGCTGGTTCAGTCAGTTTCAGAAACCACACAATATGGTGCGGGTCGCGGCAATACACAGCCCGGATGCCGCCGGATACCAGAACTTCAGCCAGCAGCACTACAACAATTTTATTCAGTCGGAGCTTAACGGCTGGCTGGCCCAGCGTCAGCTGCGGCCCTTTGAGCAGGATTATCTCGCCGGGCTGGCGGCGGAAAGCGGCGGTCCGGTGAGCGTTGGGGTGGTGATCACCGTCAGCGACGATACCCGCCACAAAGTGAATACAACGCTTGAGAGTCTGAACGGGATCGATAGCGGTCTTCTGACCTTGACCCCGTTGATTGTCGGCAGTGTCGACAGAGTGCCAGCCGGCGTGAGCTGTTATCCGGCCACGGCGGAAAATCGCCTGGAGGTAATAAACCTCGCGCTTACCGGACGCGATGAGGCGTGGTTTATTTTTGTTGATGCAGGCAGCACTTTCCTGCCGTCGGGACTGATCTCCCTTGCCACCGCGCTGCCTGACGCAGGCGGGACGCTGGCCCTGTATGCCGATGAATTTTTTGCCATAGACGGCGATCCTGGTGGCGTTGCTTTCCGGCCCGATTTTAACCTCGATCTGTTTCTCAGTTCGCCAAAAACAATGGCTGAGCACTGGCTGTTCCGTCGCGAGCTGCTGACCGCTGCGGAAGGATTTGATCTGGCCTGTCCAAACGCCTGTGAATTCGACCTGATCGCCAAACTGATCGAGAGCCAGGGCTTCGGGGTTATCGGCCACCTTGCAGAACCCTTGCTGATGACCACGCTGAAAAAGCGGGTGGTTGCCGAGGACGCGGCGATCCTGCAACGTCATCTTACCAACCGGGGCTATCCGCAAGGTGAAGTGGCAATGGACAATTTCGGTAATTATCGCCTGCGTTACCAACACGATCACCAACCACTGGTTTCATTAATTATCCTCGCAAACTGGCATCTGCCTTCGCTGATCGCGTCGGTTACCACGCTGCTGGAGAAAACCCGCTATCTCAATTATGAAATGATCATCGTGGCGGACAATCAGCAAAGCCCAGAGCGGGAAAGCTGGCTGGCGAGCATTGCCAATGTGGACCCGCAAAGGATCAAGGTTCTGCACTATCCCAACAGCTGGCACCATGCGGGAATGAGCAATCTCGCCGCCACCGTGGCGCGGGGGGAATATCTCGCTCTGTTGCATTGTGAGCTGGCGGTGATGGATGGTGAGTGGCTGGACAATCTCCTCAACCACGCACAGCGCCCGGAAGTGGGTATTGTCGGCGGCAAGCAGCTTAACTCTCAGTACCGTATTCGCCATGCGGGGTATTTGCTTGGGGTGAATGGTGCCGTGGGGGATGCGTTTCGCGGTATGGCTGACGATCAGCCCAGCTATTTGGGCCGGTTGCAAATCGATCAGAACTACAGCGCGGTATCCGGCGATTTTATGCTGGTCCGTCGTCAGCTTTATGATGCCCTTGGCGGATTTGACACCAGTACCCAGATGTATGATGACGTTGATTTCTGCCTGCGCGCCCGCGAACAGGGCTACCTCACGGTATGGACGCCGTATGCCCGCATTCTTCGCCCGGCGGCACGGCAGCAACCATTTCAGGGGGAGAACAGCCAGACGGTTAAAATACTCAAACAGGATGAGGATTGCTGGCTCTACCGCCGCTGGTTGCCGGCGATCGCTAACGATCCGGCGTTCAATGCCAATCTTTCGCTGAAAAGCCGTCAGTTTGATGTGAACAGTGACAGCGCCCTGTGCTGGTCCCCGGTGAAGCGTCCTGGATTACCAACCATTCTGGCCAATCATGCCGATACCGCCGGATGCGGGCATTACCGCATTATCCAGCCATTTCGTGCGATGGAGCAGGAGGGGATGACTAACGGTAAGCTCTACAGTCGCCTGCTCTCCATTGCGGAGATCGGCCAGCACAAACCGGACAGCATGATTATTCAGCGACGCTATTCGGACATTTTCCAGAACTGGATGGCACCGGTGGTGGCGGCAACGGATATCTTCAGGGTCTATGAACTGGATGACTACATCCTCAATGTGCCGTTAAAAAATCATCACCATAAAGATTTCAAGCAGGATATGTGGAAGAAAATGCGTAAAAGCCTTGGTTTCTTCGATCGCTTTGTGGTGTCGACCGAACCCCTGGCTGAAGCATTCAAAGGGATGCATAACGAAATTGTGGTGGTGAACAACCGCCTTCCGGTTCAGTGGTGGGGAAACCTGCAAAGTTTGCGCCGCCAGGGCAAAAAGCCCAGGGTAGGGTGGGCGGGGGGATCCAGTCACACTGGCGATCTGGAGATGATCGTTGATGTGATTAAAGAGTTCGCAAATGAGGTTGAATGGGTGTTTATGGGGATGTGCCCACACAAGCTGCGTCCCTACATTCATGAGCTTCATTATGGTGTTGATATTGAAATTTATCCGACCACGCTGGCGGCGCTGAATCTGGATCTGGCACTGGCGCCTGTGGAAGATAATATTTTCAACGCCTGTAAAAGTAATCTGCGTCTGATGGAATACGGTGCCTGTGGTGTGCCGGTGATTTGTAGCGATGTGGAATGCTATCGGGGCGATTTACCGGTCACCCGTGTACGTAACCGCTTCAAGGACTGGTGTGATGCGATTCGTAAACACCTCAACGATCTGGATGCCACCGCTGCAATGGGCGACGAGTTACAGACGCGCTTACGTCGGGACTGGATGCTGACCGGGGATAATGCCGCGCAATGGCTGAAGGCGTGGACGGTGGGCTGAGCCAACAGGTTAAGGAAAATGCGGCACCGTGCCGCATTTTACCTTTGTAAGCGGTTCATCTGTTGCCGTGATTGATGTCTGGCCCTTTTTTAAATCAACCGTAGCAACATGCACAGCAGCACAATAAGAGTCTGCTTATCAGACTGTTAATCGGTCTGCCCGCCCCCGACGGTGCTCAACATTCTCACCTGCTACGTTTACGTTGAGTTATCAGGTGCTGTCCGTGTCCTGATTGCCTGCAACAGTAATGCCTGCTGGAGAATCTCCAAAACACCCGACAGGAAAATAAATTTCCCAATTAAATTAAGTAGCAACAAAATCAGCAATTCACTCTTCGGGTTTAATTCCCGGATCTGAATAGTGACGTCTGAAACCACCCTATCAATTTTTTATCTGCCTTGTGGCAATTGTCAGGGCAACAGGCTACAAGCTACAAGGCAGCCTCGCTGCGAAAACAGCCCAATCTGTTGTTCTGAACCAAACGGACGCTTGCTTGTATCTTCTCCGGCAAAACCTGTTTTGCCACAGGCAGGCAGATGCCTGTTCGGTTATCTTTCAGCCGTGGAGTGGGGGAACCGTTTCGTAATAAGCCCCGTAAACCGTTGTAGCATGTTGCCTCCCTCGTTGCCTTATCCCTGTGATGTCCCCGTCCCACAAGGTAAACCGTATCCCACCACATAAACCATCTCTTCCGTAAGGGGAAATGACGGCAATAATGCGTAATATAACATGCAGATAAAGGCTGACTCTTTACCATAACGCCTCTTGCCGTGCGATACGTCAGGACGACAACATCGATGAATATTGCTTATGGGCGGGAAATAACAACAGGATAGTAATGTGACTGAATAATATTCACCTTAACAGAGGATAATGCCGGTAGCTCAAGTCGATTTAAACGGTCGGCCTTACGCCCACGGAATGTGATTTTCAGTTAGTAATAAAAGATGGCTCAGGTTCGGTGTTAAGATTACCTATGTGGTATTGGTTGCAGAAATAATTTGAGTTGGTTTGTTTCATGTCACTAAATGACAGGTACTATCTGTATTACTTGTTGAAGTGGATTTTTTGTTTTTCATGTAAAATAAGCAAGAAGAAAAATCAGATTTTTCCTTTCTCATATTTTATCGATTGCTGGATCTTTTGACTTGTATTTTGTTGCTTTTTTATCAGGTGCTTTTGCGCGGTGATGTCCGGTTAACAAATAAACTCTCGCCATCTCAATTATTAGTCTCATGATGTTGATTTTTGATATCGCTTTTTTATACGTGCATCTGCAATAATTCAGTGTCAATTGCTATTGATTCGGTTGATTTAATTTTAATTATCCCTCGGAAACTTTTATATTTATAAATGGATCGGGATTTCTGAAAAATCACTGTCAGGCAATATACCAGGCAGATAAGCAGGTTTTATTTAAATGCAAAAAAATTTTACGCAATAAATATAAGGTGTCAGGAACTGTCCTGTTGGCGCGAAGAGGTAGTGCGTGAGGATGGTGAGTCCTGTCGGGGTGAAAATGGCCAGTAAAGTAGCCTGATGCAACAGGCTTTGAGTCATGTGTTATTGAAAACCAGGTGTATCAGGAGAGATGCAAATGCAGGGTAAATATAATTCCGGGTCGAAGAAAATAACTGAGAACACCGTTATGTTATCTCCGTCTAAATTCAGTAAGATGTTGCTTTCTGTCTTTCTGACGCTTGCCCTCGCGCCTGCGTCGGATTATGCAAAAGCAAATAAAGATGTGATAACAGACAGTCTGGCCCAGCAAAATGATACCGTTAAGGGTAACGATAATAATGAAGCGGTAATACTTACGGGCAGCAGCAACCAACATCAATACGCAACGATAAAAGATCTGTCGGCAGGCAATCATCTTTGTATGACGCTGAATGCAGACAACCGAAATATCTCTTTTTCGGCTTGCCAAAATGTGCCGCGCCAGCACTGGAAAGTTTCACCGCAGATGGTTGGTTTTTTCAAAATCACCAGTCAGGCGCTCAAAGGGCAAAGTCAGGAACAGTGTCTTGGAACCACTTCCAACATACCAACGATGATGAACTGTACCGGCAGCGGTTTGCAATCACACCGTGCATGGCAAATTACCCCTCGTCACAGCGATGCCCATAACGGGATATTTTATACCCTCAGAAATAAATTTCGGAATGACTCAGCCAGAAGAGAAATACTGGGACATACCGCAAACAGGTTAGCGATGGTGTCAGAGAGCCGCAGCAATGAATTTACCTGGCAATTAACTATGCCGGATACGTTGCATACTCGTCCCGTGGTCGGCGTAAGAAAAATTCTGATCCTGCATGCGCACTACAGCGATCGGGCTGCCAATCCGCTGGAGAGAATGAGAGCCGCAGTCTTAGGTACAGGCAATGATACCAGCTCACTGGCCAGTGCCGTGCGACTTTCATCTTACGGTAAACTGGAATTAAAAGGCGATGTGGTCAGTGACATCAACCTTGGTCCGCGCCCTGCAACCTGTTCCAATGACGTGGTTGGGCAGGCTAAAACGCTGGCACAGCAAAAAGGAATTGACGTCGATAGTTACAATTATTTCTTTATCGATATTCCTTCCACCTCGTGTGCCTGGACAGCACTGGCGCAAATACCCGGCAACTGGATTATCGCCAATAACAATGGTGAACGTCACTGGATGTGGCAGCATGAGTTTGGTCATAACCTGGGGGCACCACATGCCACATCGCTGGAGGGCTGTAGCCTGGACAGCCACGGCGTGGTACAAATCGACGAAAAATGCCGTAGGACTACGGTCGGGGATCCTTCCGATACCATGAATGGTGGTGGTCGCCGTTTGTATCCGGCGCCTTATGTGCTTTACGCAGGATGGTTAACCGCGGAGCAGTTTCCACTGGTCAATGGATCCGGTAGTTACACATTAACGCCCCTCTTTGACGCGACCAACAGCCATGGTGTTAAAGCGCTAAGGATTTTGCGTAGCAATGGCAGTTATCTGACGTTGGAATACCGTCAGGCCAGCGGTGGATTTGAAAACTGGTCGGCAGACAGTCCTTTTGTGCATGGCGTGATTGTCCGTATTGCCACTTTTGGCCAGAATGTTACCAACCAGTTGGTGGATACAACGCCGGGCAGCGCGAATGGCATGGCAGATGCACCACTGATGCCCGGTAAATCGGTGGATGACCTTCTGTCCGGTAAACGTATTACCCTGCTACGTGTTGATGCACAGGGCGCACACGTTCGTGTAGATGACATTAAAGATGCTCAGGATGAAGATGCCCTGGTCGTGCCGGTTGCCATCGTGCCGCAGGATTTCAGCATTATTGCTCGCCATAACTCCACAACTATCCGTAACCTGGATGGCAGAAAAAGCATTGGTACCGATCCCGTCTGGCGAAGCCTGGAGGGCAATGGCGCTTTTGGTTTACAGGAAGTGGCTTCTGGTCCGATCGTTCAGGAAATCAGGCAACCAGTAGCGCGAGCGGCATTTCCGACCGGCGCCACCGGCAAAGCCAGGTATCAGCTCACCGTGACGGGTTCGCATGGCGTGACGGACAGTAAAATCGTCACGGTAACCGTACTGCCAGCAGAAGCGCACATCAGTGGAAAAGGTAGCGTTGAGCACGGTGAAAAAGTGACTTTTCAGTCGCAGGCGAACTTTGATGCGGACAGTTGGCTGTGGACGTTAAAGCGTGACGAAGATATTGTGGCTGCCAGCAGTCAGCCCACGTTTAACCTGGATACCCAGCACGTTGCAACGGGTAACTATCAGGTTCACCTTGAGGCGTCAGCAAATAATAAGCAATATCTGGCGACTGCTGCCATCCCTCTGTTAGTGAGTGAAAAAGAACCGCCGCCTGCTTATCCTGCTTATGTTGAAGGAACTGCCTATAAAGCGGGTGACCGGGTTAGCGCCGCGGGTGGCGTTTATAGCTGCAGACCTCATCCGTTCACTGGCTGGTGCGCCGGGGCAGCATGGGCCTATGCACCAGGCACTGGGCTACACTGGGAGCAGGCCTGGAACAAGGTAAACTAAACTGTCAGTCATGTTTTCCTCGCTGCCCGGTGGCTAATGCCAGTGGTTTCTCGGTCGGTTGATCGATGCCAGGGTGGGTGTAATAAAGGGTTCATGTTCAAAACATGAACCCTTTTAAAATGGCACTTTCCCAGGCCTCCGGCATTATCAATCTGACTGCCCGGACCCGTTCAGAGCCTCGCCTGGCTGCTTTCTCCTGAACGCATCTGGCAGGTTTCACCATCAGCGATATGTGCACTTCGCAAGCGTAAACCCCCGCCTGAATCGATGATCTGGCTGGTTATCGGCCTGGTAATAACAGCAACCGCCTGTCTTATATCGTTAATCTGATGGAGACAGACCGGTCGTTGCCAGAAAGAATCACGCTCAGTCGAGGGTGATATAATTAAAGCGTTGTCCCGTCATCTGTTTAATCTCCGCCAGATAACCTGAGTTCATTACATAGATGTTTTCACCATCGGCCAACTGTGGCAGCACCTCGTCAGGTGATTCAACTTTGATGCCCGTCGCCGGTAAAAAACGGTGTTGTTTCTTTGGGTTAATATCAATAACGTGATCAACACTGATACCCATCCATGCCAGATTCATCGCAAAGATAACCCCTTTGGATGCGCCGCCCCAGAGAATAATTTTCTTGCTGCGATCGACTTTCTCTGCAATCAGCTGTTCAATCGGGAAGGAAAAATCAGCGTCAGTGTCGTTAACTTCAGGTACTTCCCGCAGGTCCGACAGGTTAGCGATAACATAAATATACTGGTCGTTAAAAACATAGCCGCCTTCAATGATGTCACTGAATAAGCGTCTGAAGTCATTCAGACGAAAATAATTGACGTGCTCATAGAAAATATCGTACCAGGCATTATTGTTGCTGATCCATTCAAAGGCAGGAACTTCTATATAAATTTTGCAGTGTTTCGGCGCGGCCTGTTTCAGGAAATGCAGAAAGTCAGCCGGGTTTTTAATATGTTCAAGCACATGACGTAATATAATGCCATCACAGGAAATCGGGGTGTCCTGAGTAAAATATTCCGGGATGATCCTTGGATTATTGCCGCTGTAAGTGGGATCGAAGCCGGTTATATCAACCCCTTTTTCACTGAGCATATCCAGAAACAGACCCTTGCCGCAGCCTATTTCAACGATATTTTGCTTGCCCATCACACGCATAATCCGTTCTGCCACCTCCTGTAAATGTTGCGAGAAAGCGTGGCTTAATCCCTGTTCATTGTGATAATCCTTATCGTATTGCATTCCTGACTCATCAAACAGACGGTTGAAAATAATGCCGGTCTTTCCGTCGATGGTCAGATCGATATCTCCTTTCAGACAGTTAATCCCCTCTTCACGGGAGGAATACATCCTGTTCTGAAACAGGGGATAGTTTTCACGATAAAAAAGCGAGTTAGCGGATCTCATGATGTTTATCTCTTAAATTGCACACGCCAATTATTTTCAGGGGTGTGGTTTCAGACGGAGAGACTTCCCCCAGTTGCAGGAGATGCGTGGCGTTATGACGGGCAGCAATACGCAGGGCGAGATCCCCAATCCGGGTTCCTTCGCCAGAACAGACGTTGAATTTCCCCGCGTTTTTAGCAAGGACGCTGTTAATAATTTTTCCGGCCGCACAATCCACATCCAGATAATCTCTGACCAGATTGGCCTGTTTCAGGATCGCGGTTTTATTGTTGCTGAACATGTCGGTCAGATAAGGCACCAGACGACCCGCTTTTTCATTGGCACCAAACAGATAAAACAGGCGATACCAGCCGAACTGTACCGAGGTATTTTTAAAGAGCGCGTTCAGCATCGTAAAGGTGGCCACTTTACTGGCGGCGTAAAGCGACTGAGGATTGAGCGGCGCCTCCACGCTGAGTTCGTCCGTACGGTTGTCGTATTCAAAACAGGTGCCGATCCCGGCAAAATAACTGACGCCACTCCCGATGCAGGCCTGGGCCAGCGCCAGCGTGCCGTTCAGGCAAGCGATATTTTCCACAGAAGTGAGATAATCCTGTGGATTGACATACCAGGCGCTGTGAATGACGGTATCAATCCCTTTCAGCTGCTCGCGCCACCAGGCCACATCTTTGTCAAAGATCGAGTCGGTGACAACTATCTGTCGCAGATTCTTCTGTGCGGGCAGTTTATCGCGGCTTTGCTCCCGGCAGATCACGGTCACGGAGAGGTCACTATTAGCCAGCTGTTGCAGCAGCGCCTGTCCCACAAAACCACTCGCACCGGTGAGAAGAATATGTCGCATCATCAGCGTTCCAGACGAACGGCATAATCAGGATAAGCACAGTCTTTATCGCTGATGATTGCCGGGTGGAGAGGCCACTGAATGCCAAATGCGGCATCATCCCAGCGATAACCCTGCTCGTGACCGGGCGCATACTCGTCAGACACCTGATAGAAGAGATCGCTGTTGTCTTCCAGGGTAATAAACCCGTGTGCGCAGCCGCGCGGAATATAAAAGGCGTTTTGTTTATCAGCGCACAGCTCGACGCCATACCACTGAAGATAAGTCGGGGAAGTGGGACGCAAATCCACCGCGACATCGTAAATCCGACCTGCAACCGCCCGGACCAGCTTAACTTCGCTGTGCTCGCCGGTTTGCATATGCAAACCGCGCAGTGTCGCTTTGCTTTTATTGCTGGACAGATTGCACTGAACGAAGGTGGTCTCCAGACCAAAAGCGGAAAATGTTTTCTGGCAAAACGTGCGGGTAAAAGCGCCACGACTGTCAATAAAGGGGGTGGCTTCAATATGCCATGCGCCGGCAATCGGCGTTTCAGTGATCTTCATGATTTTATCTCGCGTTGTTCCATCACCCGACGTTCATAATCGGCAATTTGTTGCAGGCTGAACGCGGTCATATCGGCAGCACGGCGACTTGCCTGATACCACGTGCTGGTAAATTGCAGTGTGTCGTTGATATCCAGCGCCGGTGACCATTTCAGCGCGTGACGGGCTTTTGCCGAGTTCAGGGACAGATGAAGGGCTTCCCTGTTTTGCGGTATAACGGCCGAAGATGAGGGCACATGTTCATTTTCAGTGAGGGTCGACAGTCGTTGCAGCAGCGCGCTGACGGTGATGGTGTTGCGGCTGTCCGGGCCAAAATTGAGCGCGGTAAGGCAGGTATCGCGGTGCTCTGACAGATACTGTGCATAAAGCAGATAACCGCGGAGCGATTCCAGAACATGCTGCCAGGGACGCACCGCATCCGGGTAGCGAACGGTAAAAGGCTGCTGTTGATTTACCGCGCGGAAATAGTCCGGCACCAGACGGTCTTCAGACCAGTCACCGCCGCCGATCACATTGCCAGCCCGCGCCGTTGCCAGCACAATCCCCTGTTTACGGAAGTAACTCTCCCGGTAAGAGGTACAGAGCAGTTCGGTCATCGCTTTCGAGGCGCTGTAAGGGTCGTTGCCACCCAACGCATCATTCTCATTAAAGGCGTTGTCCGGTGCATCATTATTTGCATACACCTTGTCGGTGGTGATGACGATAACCGTTTTGATGGTTTTTGAAGAACGGACAGCATTAAGCAGATTCAGTGTGCCATTCACGTTACTGGTGAAGGTATTCAGCGGATCGACATAAGAGGCGTTCACCAGCGCCTGTGCCGCAAGATGGAAAACAATCTCCGCGTCGGATTGGGCAATCATCTCTTCCAGCGCCTGCCCATCACGGATGTCCAGCAGATGTTCGATGATCCTGCTTTGGCGGTGAACGACATTGTAATGTGATTCAGGTTGATTATTAGGTAAAGAAACCGCCTCCAGCTCTGCACCCATTTTCAGCAGCCAGAGAGTAAGCCACGATCCTTTAAACCCGGTGTGGCCGGTAACCAACACTTTTTTTCCACACCAGAAGGTTGGCGTTACCATATTTTCCATGGTGCCTCACCGCTCTGCCACAGATCTTCCAGCAGGATTTTTTCCCGCAACGTATCCATTGGCTGCCAGAAACCATCGTGCATAAATCCGGCCAGCTGGCCGCTTCTGGCCAGATGTTCCAGCGGACCGGTTTCCCAAACGGTACTGTCATTTTCGATTAAATCCAATACGGCAGGCTCCAGAATAAAGAAGCCGCCGTTGATTCTGGCTGAATGATCGACCGGTTTTTCAGAAAAGTCGGTAATGCGATAACCATCAGAATGAATGGTCCCAAAACGTGCCGGAGGCACGACGGTGCACATGGTGGCCTGGAGACCATGAGAACGATGGAAATCAAGTTCTTCCTGAATATTAATATCACCGAGGCCATCACCGTAGGTCATCATAAAAGGCGCATCGGGATCGAGATATTCTTTAATTCGTTTCAGGCGGCCACCGGTCATCGAACTGTTCCCCGTATCAACCAGCGTCACTTTCCAGTCCGGGGCAGACCCGTGGTGGTATTCAACCTTATTATTTAATAAATCGACGGTAATATCGTTGTGATGCAGAACGATATTGGCAAAATACTCTTTCAGTAAGTAGCCCTTATAACCAACACAGACGATAAAATCTTTAAAACCATGATGCGCATAAATGCTCATGATGTGCCAGATGATCGGCTTATCACCAATTTCAACCAGGGGTTTAGGGCGAATAACCGTCTCTTCTGAAAGCCGGGAACCAAGGCCACCCGCTAAAATAACCACTTTCATCGTTTTATCCTTCTAAAGAGGGCTTATGTACCACGTGTATAAGCGCCGTTTTCTGTTACCGTGTGCACCACACCAAACAGACCCACAGGAAGGTTATTGTTGTGTGTGGCACTCAGTTCCTTTAATAACAGATAGCTACCTAACCTTTCCTGACAGAAAGCGACGGCCCGTTTTTGATAAGGGTCAGTCTGGTTGAAGGGCGTAAATTTTTCGATAAACATCAACGAGACGGACTGAAGGCGGCCAAACGCCGATTGCCACCAGCTCACGGGATAGGTGCCCAGTTCAATACCGCCGATAATCAGATGGGCGCAGTTAAGAAACAGGAAGCTGTCCTGTTCACTGATGACCCCCAGATCCACTGCCAGCGCGGTATATTTGAGTAAATCACTGACATGATGAAAATTGGCGTATTGCTGATACAGATTGCCCAACTGCATTGGGGTCGAGGCGATATACTCCCGGCCTTCCGCCAGCTGGGGGATAATGGGGTGTTGCGAGACTTCTTCTGTGCCAACATCATGGGTTCCGCCATAGTTAACCGACGGTGTGCCATATTTTTCACGGGTAACAAATTTCCTGTATTGCCAGATGGTAATATTGCCATCGGTCAGATTCATCTTCTGTACAATATTGCGGATCACCATCGGGCCAATCGCGCCTGAAAGCTGCTGATGCAATGCTTGCGCATTATCAATGAATTCATAGCCGGGAATAATATTCAGGCCCTGGGGATTTTCTGGCATGGAGTTGCCAAGCCAGACGATATTGGCATCAGGTGGAACCTGGTAACAGGGTAAATTCTGATGACAAATAATAAATGTATTCATGGAATGTTCCGAAAGGGAATGCCTGAAGCAATGCTAGCGCAAGGCTTATCTTTCAATTCAGAGAATAAACGTATTTTTATACTGTTTATCATTGGCAGGAAGCCTGTTGATCTTCCCTTTTGGCGGAAAAACAAATTCTTCGCGGGTTAACGGTAAATCTTTACAGAAACCTTACATCCTGCCGATAACCTCTTCATGTCACCACCGTGCCGTGCGCAGTTGACGACCATGCCGTGCATGGTGTGGAACCCTTTACTTTTCTGGAGTGTCCGATGCGTTTCAATTATGACCTGTTACCGGGGGCACTGCTGTCGTTTGACGAAATCAGCGAACGCTACAGCCAGCGCTATCCCGACGATAAATCATTAACCAGTCGTGGCTTACTCAGTCCGTCAACCCTGAGTAAAAACCGGACAATCCGTGCCGTTTTTGCCAGTAAAGACAGTCAGATCCCGCTGGAGGACCTGCTGTTTATTGCCAATGATAACGAAAGAAAAAATTATCTCGCGCGCTTTGAACATTATTTGCAGCATCAGGAGAGCTTTCTCTACTTCCGCCGTCCGGTAGAGCCTGCCCCCTGGAATACGTGGAAAGTAATGGGGGAAAGTAAGGTACTGGCGATGCTTGATCCGGCCTCAATCATGGCGCAAAGCCTGCTGCAACAGCGCGGCTATACGCTGATGCTGCTACGTACCGAGGATGAGGAAGAGTACTGGCAGCTTTACAACCATCAGTCACAACCCTGTTTTGAATATGCCCGTCCGCTACAGTTTATCGTGGTACTGACTTCGCCGTTGTTGCCACCGGCGGCCGGTGTTATCCAGGGGACACGGGTTGGACGTCGGGTCAAGGCCCGGCTGTGGCAACGAGCCAGCCAGCAGGAGTTTAACAGTTCGGTGCGTCAACGCTACGGCGCCTGTGTGATCACCGGTACGCTGCTGACGGATGAGAACAGCTGGCCCTGGGTGGAAGCCTGCCATATTGATATGCGCGAAAATGAGCTGGGTTCGCTGGTGGATAACCATACCGATAACGGCCTTTTTTTGCGCAGTGATTTGCAGCGCCTGTTCGCCAGTCGTCGGATCACGATTGACGGCATAAGCGGCGTGGTGCGGTTTCGCAGTGCGTTGCAGGAAGATCAGACGCTGGCGTCTTTCTATCAGGCGCTGGAAGGAAAAGTGTGTGCGCTGTGGGCACAGGTCCCCCAGGCCACCCGTGAAAGATTGCAGAAATTCCGTTAAAGGTTAATGGGTGGCTTAATCCACGGCCTGCGACGCAAAATTGAAATAGCCTGCCTTTTTTACCGTTATTCAGCCAATCAATCTGTACTACAGAAACCGATAATTGTGCCGATAACTTAACTAACGCAGGATAGTCAGAGTGAACGATCTATATACCGCCGGTGGCGTGATGGATAAAAACTCGCTGTGGCAGCGATACGTGCCACTGGTGCGCCATGAAGCCCTTCGCTTACAGGTGAGATTACCTGCAAGTGTTGAACTTGATGACCTGTTACAGGCAGGTGGCATTGGTCTGTTGAACGCGGTGGAACGCTACGATGCGTTACAGGGAACGGCCTTTACCACCTACGCCGTACAACGTATCCGTGGTGCAATGTTGGATGAATTGCGCAGCCGGGACTGGGCGCCACGAAGCGTTCGTCGTAACGCACGTGAAGTGGCAGCCGCGATGCATCAGGTTGAGCAGGCGTTGGGGCGCTCAGCGACCGAACAGGAAGTGGCGGCACAACTCGACGTGTCACTGGAAGAGTACCGGCAGATCCTGCTGGATACCAACAACAGCCAGCTGTTCTCTTACGACGAATTTCGTGAGGAACACGGTGACAGTGCGGAGCTGGTGACGGATGGGCATGAAGAGGCCAATCCGCTGCATCAGCTGATGGAAGGGAATCTGCGTGAACGCGTCATTGAAGCGATCGAGGCTTTGCCTGAGCGGGAGAAAATGGTGCTGACACTTTATTACCAGGAGGAGCTGAACCTGAAAGAGATTGGCGCAGTGCTGGAGGTCGGGGAATCCCGCGTCAGTCAGCTGCACAGTCAGGCGATCAAACGCCTGCGTACCCGTTTAACGGCCGCGCGCTGAAGGAGTCAGTTTTGCATACTTAACAGCAATTGGGGACTCCATTATGGGATCCAAAACTAAACTTAGGCCGTTGAGCCGTTATTTAAAAGACTATAAACACAGCCAGAGTAACTGTTCCCATTGCAGCAAAGTGCTGGATCGAATGGCGCTGGTCTTTCGTGGGCAAATTATTAATAAAGAAGCCATTGCCCGGATGGATCAGTTGATCGATGAGCAGGTCTGGTTAAAGCTTCAGCTTGAACTGACCGCGTTATGCCGGTTTTGTAGTGATATCTATTGCAACACCCATCCAAATTATTTCGACATCATGGCGTTCAAGCAGTACCTGTTTGAGCAGACCGAGATGAGCCACAGTACTATCCGCGAATATGTTGTTCGCCTGCGTCGCCTTGACGATATGCTCTCTGCACGTAATTTCCCGCTGGAGAAACTCAACGGGACCAGCTGGCATGCCTGCCTTGAAAATGATCTGCCGGATGCCGGTAACAACAATTACCGTATTGCCCTGCGCAAATATGACCAGTTTTTAGGCTGGCAGCGTAATTAGTTATTTGCTTCGGATCTTTTTACGATATCTTCCAGCCTGCCTCTGAACACTGTAAGGACAATTGACGTGCCCGTTAAACAGGCGCTCCTGTCCTTACATTTTTCATTCCTTTCCACTATGGGCACAGCCCGGCATATGCCTGGCTGTGTCCATAGCGATATATTCCTTACGTGTGACGATGATACGCCTCTCCCCCCTGGTGACAACACCCAGTTAAAGGTTGAATGTTGTGGATACATTACACAATCCTGCAGCATAGCTGGAGGTGGATACAGATCCATCACAGATGTACTCCTTTGTCTGTTTTATTCGTTGAATGCCGACTTTTATTCTCATAATACCATTGCTGCCCTCAACGGCTTAAGTACAGCCGTGGCTGATTCTTGACTGTTCTTCATATATAAATCCTGGTTGAACAGCACGGGAACATTTTCTATACCCTTATTTTTTTACATTTAACTCATTTATATCATACTTCTTATTTAAACGTTCCCTTAACAGTGAGGTATGAATTTCCCTGGATGGAAGACCTGCTCGCTGAACTATGCTATTAATTGTTTGGTGAATTTTTACTTCTTATTTGTTATCAGCCTGGTCCTGTCGGGGTAAAGTGAATAAACTATATTATTGGGGTGTAATCTGCTGAGCCTTAGTATCATCGCCTGGTTTGTGCAAAAGAAAATAATCTTGCAGGTATACCCTTTATCGATCCACTTATTACTGGCTTTGTAAGCAGATAGTATGGGATTTTGTTTTTAGTAATTACTATTTACGCCTGCATTCAGGAAACATGTCTTGAATTTCGTTAACATCCCCGGTTACTCCGGTGCGCGAAGAGTCAGCTTCGCTTATTTATTTTTTGTATCACCGGAACGGGTTTCTTGCCACTCAAATCTACAGAAGGAGCTTTTTTACGATAAGATCGCGAAGCTTAAGGCTAATAAGTATCAATATATTAAAACTGACGTTGGTTTTATGCTATTAATGCCCGGACTTTCTGAATTTGACGCTTTGATTAATCTGATTAGCTTTCTTAAAGTAATAAAATTTCTTTCGTGTTTTTAAAGTGTTTAAAGCCCAATTAATTATCACGGCTTTATTTATACCTGGTGGGGGTAACACCAGCTCACTGCCTTATTTTCTTTCTGCCATCAGCGGAAGGCTTTTCTGTGGAGATAATTTGTGAAGACAGTACACAGGGATCAAGTCCCATTTCATATAAAACTGTTTGTATGGCTGAATATTGGTATACAAACTGTGTTTCCGCTTGCCGCTGCTTTTACCCCGGTCAGTGCCGGTGCGGGAAGTTCGGAACGCCTTCTGACTACCGGGCAGTCGATGATGCAAACCCGGCCCTATACCCTTGCACCGGGAGAAACCTCCACCACCGTGGCGAAAAAATACAATATGACACCTGAGGCGCTGAAGAAGCTGAACCAGTTTCATACATTTGCCCGTGGTTTTGAAGGCTTACAGCCTGGCGATGAGCTGGACGTGCCATTAAGCCCGCTTCCCGAAGTTCAGTGGCATGACGGCTCGGCAGCCCTTGCAGGGGCATCCACGGTCAGCAAACCTGGGCCGACAGAAGAAAAGGTCGCGCGACATGCCTCACAGGCTGGCGCTTTTCTGGCAACCCGGCCTGACAGTCAGGCTGCCGCTTCGCTGGCGCGGGGGATGGCGTCCAGTGCGGCCAGTGCTGAAGTTCAGCAGTGGATGAGCCGTTTCGGCACCGCGCGGGTACAACTTGAAACCGATAAAAATCTTTCTCTTAAGGGCTCCCAGATTGACCTGCTCTTACCTTTGCATGAAAAAAATAACCGGCTTATTTTCTCGCAAAAAAGTCTGCACCGCACCGACGATCGTAATCAGGCCAATCTCGGCGCGGGCGTGCGCTACTTTTATGATAAGTCGATGTTCGGGGTGAATACATTTTTTGACCATGATCTTTCCCAGCAGCATTCCCGGGTGGGCGGAGGAGTTGAGTACTGGCGTGATTTTGTCAGAATGGCGATGAATGGTTATTTACGCATGACCGGTTGGAAAGATTCACCTCATCTGACTGATTATGAGGCGCGCCCGGCAAATGGCTGGGATATCCGCGCGCAGGGTTGGCTTCCTCACCTGCCGCAGTTGGGTGGTAATCTCACCCTGGAGCAGTATTACGGCAATGAAGTGGCGCTGTTTGGTCGGGATAAACGCCAGCGTAACCCTTACGCCCTCACCACAGGATTGAACTATACCCCGGTACCGCTGATGACGTTAAACGCAGAACAGCGCCTGGGGCGCGCGGGGCAAAACGATACACGCGTTGGCCTGAATATGAACTATCAGCTGGGCATACCGTGGCGGGTGCAGACAGACCCCAAAGCGGTGGCAGCCATGCGCAGTCTGATGAACAGCCGTTACGATCTGGTTGAGCGTAATAATAATATTGTTCTGGAATATCGTAAAAAAGAGGTTATCAGTCTCAGAACCGCTCAGCAGTTGACGGGATATGCCGGGCAGCATAAATCGCTGGGCGCGTCGGTAAACAGCAAGTACGGGCTGTCTCATATCAACTGGACGGCGCCTTCGCTGATTGCGGCGGGGGGAAACATTATCGATAACAAGGGTGATTACACGGTAGTGCTGCCGAATTATCAGACGGCGGAAAATGGCATCAACACCTACCCTGTTGAGGGCGTGGCGGTCGACCAGCAGGGTAACAGCTCAGGGCGCGCCAGTACCTTGATAACCGTCAGTCAGGCGGCGATTGATACTCACCTCAGTTCACTTACTCCTTCTGAAATTCAGCTGCCCGCCGATGGCAAAACACAGCAACAGCTTATTCTGCGGGTCAATGACCGTGAGGGTAATCCGGTTGATATTGGCGCTGATGAAATCAGTGTAAGAAAAAACAGCCCGCTCCGCAGCACCAGCGATACCGTGGTGTCAGCGTTTGTCCGTCAGGCGGTGGGCGAGTATGTCATTACCATCACAGCAGGCACATTGCCTGAGGTCTTTACGCTGACGCCTGTGGCGCGTGATGCAGATTTTGCCTCAGGCAGAGTGAATCTGCTCGCGGATAAAACCACCGCGCTGGTGGATTCGCTTGAGGTAGTGGCTGATAACGCTATTGCTGATGGTCAGGCGCAGAACGTCATTAAAGTTATTGTGGTTGATGCACATAATAACCTTGTCAGTGGGCAGGATATTTACCTGGAGGCAGATAATGGTGCATCGATAGCCAGACAGGTGCAAACCGGTGACGATGGTACGGTTAACGTGCCTGTTACCAGCACTCATGCCGGAGAAAGCACGGTTACCGTGAGCATCAACGGCGCTGGCAGTAAAACTGTCAAACTGGCTTTTCAGCCGGACCATGCCACCGCACAGCTGACAGAGCACAATCTGAGCATCCAGCCAGAGGTCTCTGTGGCGGATGGCAAAGCATCAAAAACGGTGAGCGCTGTGGTCACTGACGCTAATGGTAATCCGGTGCCCGATCTGCCGGTTGTCTTCAGCGCGGACAACGGTGCTGTTATGGCTGACAACTCGGTGTTTACTGATGCAAATGGGCGTGCCACGACGTTACTGAGCAGTACGGTTGCAGGACTTTCCAGGGTGACAGCCCGTGTGAACAATACCCAAATGGTAAAAGAAACCGCTTTTATCGCCAACAGTGCAACCGCACTGGTCATCTCGGTCAATGCTGCACAGGCATCAGGTATTGCTGATGGTAAAACCGCAGTGACATTCAGGGCATTAATCAAAGATGAGAACGGTAATCCCCTGTCTGATATTCCCGTTAACTGGAAGTCCAATAAAGATGACAGCACGGTGGCCTTTGGCCAGAACCAAACGCGGACTGACAGTCAGGGAATAGCGGAAACAACCATAACCAGTACTCAGGCCTTGACCAATGTTGTGGTGACGGCTTCAACCAATGCGTCTTCCAGTGCAGCCGCGCCATTCACCTTTGTTGCAGATAAAAGCAGTGCGAGAGTGGCACAGTTAAGCAGTGACAAACCCACATTAACCGCGAACGGAACGGATACGGTGCGCCTGAGTGTCCGGGTTGACGATGCAAACGGTAATCCCCTTTCTGATATCAAGGTGATATTGAGCAGCGATCGAGGCGCGATCATTACCCCGGCTCAAGTGGTTTCAGGCAGTGATGGTTTTGCCTACGCCACACTGAGCGGCACTCAGGCCGGCGATGTCACCGTTTCAGCCAGCCTGGAGAATGCCACCAGTAAAACATTGTCTTTGCAGGCGCTGGCGGACACGCAAACGGCATTGGTGACGGTCAGCGCCGACGCCGCCTCAGCCATAGCGGGTCAGAGTAATCCGGTCCTGCTCACCGCCACGGTGGTGGATGCACACAATAATCCTGTGGAGGATATCAGCGTCGCCTGGCAGTCAAACCACAATCAGTTGAGCCATCCGCTAAGTGTAACCAATGCGCAGGGTAAGGCTGTAGTGGCGCTCTCCGGCACACAGGCGCAACTTACCACGGTAAATGCTGTGCTTTACAACGGCAATACGGGGTCGGCACAGGTAACTTTTGGCCCGACGATCTCTGCTCAGGATAACAGCACTCTGACGGTGTCACCGCAAACCATCACGGCAGACGGTAAGGCTGGAGCAGTTGCTACGCTTATCCTGAAAGATCGCTGGAACAATCCTGTACCCGGCCAGACGGTAAGCTGGTCCACTGACAGTGCATCCGGTATTACCTTTGTTGCGAAAGAAACAGGCAAGGGGGTTTATCAGGCCACAGTTACCGGAACCCGCGAGGGAAGCTGGCCCCTTACCGCAACCAGTGACAATGTAAGTTTGCAGACTTCTCTTGGGCTGCTTGCCAGTCAGGATTCGGCAGTGATTGACAGCGTTAGCATTTCCGGTAGCAATACTGCACAGGCAAACGGTGCGGAAACGGTGACGTTTCGTGCGCAGGTCAAAGACACTAATGGCAACACAAAACTACAGGGCGTAGCTGTGGGCTGGGATACCAGCCTTGGCAACCTCTCGTCTCGTATCAGTAGCACGGACGAAAATGGTGTAGCAGAAATAAGGTTGAGCAGTCGCTCGGCAGGTCAGGCGCAGATTAGCGCAATGCTGGGCGGCGGGATGTTGCACAATGCTGACAGGGTAGCCATTTTCACTGCCGGCACGGTAAGTTCAGCGAAGTCATCCCTGAGCATATCACCTGCCAGTATCATTGCGGAATCAGGCAGTGCGACGATCAGCGTCACGGCCAGGGATGTTGAGGGCAATCTGCTGTCGGGCCTGAAAGATAAAGTGAGTCTGACCTTCTCATCTGCACTTGAAATGACCATATCGACGCTTACAGAAATTTCACCGGGGGTTTATGAAGCGAAGGTGATGGGTAAAAAAGCCGGGATCACAGAGCTAACCGCTGTGGTGGATGGGGTGAGCGTTGCTCAGAAAGCCAGCCTGACGATTTTGGCAGATAACACCGCAGCGGTGGTTAAAGGCAATATCACCGTATCGCCCACCTCGGCCAGGGTGGGTGAAACAGTGACCTTTTCCGCATTACTTACCGATAGCAATGGCAATGCGCTGGGGGCCGGTATCCCTGTCACCTGGAGCACGAATGCGGGGAGTATCCTGCAGGCCCAGGTTACCCGCAGCGATGAATCGGGCACGGCGAGGGTTACGCTGACACGACTGATTGCCGGGACGGCAAGTGTTCAGCTGATTCTGCCATCGGGAACCACCTCTGCTCCTGATGTTGTTTTCAGCGCCGGGGAGGCAGATGAAAGCAATTCAACGTTGACGCTTACTCCGTCCGTTATCACGGCGGGCAAAGAAACGGCGGCACTGGTGCTTATCCTTCGGGATAAGAATGGCAATTTGCTGTCTGGCCAGACCGTAAGCGGTAGCAGTGCTAATGTAGCCGCCAGCGTTGGGGCAAGCCAGCAAAGCAGTGATGCGCCGGGCCGCTACACCATGGATGTGAGCAGTAACAAGGCAGGTACAGCAATACTCGCCGTGAAGGTGGGAACTAAAATCTTCAGCCAGACGCGTACGCTAACCATCAACGGTGATCCTGACAGCTGGAAGATTTCGGCAGTTACACCGGACAGAACCAGGGTGACTGCCGGTGACAGTACGGGAGTAACCTACAGTGCTACTGTGGTGGACAGCCATGGCAACGTCCTTCCGAATGTGGTGGTTTCCTGGCAGCTTCGTGGTCAGGCTGAAAGCTTCGCGCCAACGTCAAGGACTGACAGTAATGGTATTGCAAAAACGACGCTGTTAAGTAATACCACCGGTCAGCTTAAAATGACCGCATTGCTGGATGCAGACAATGCCATGCAGGCGACGACGGTTAGCGTAGTGGCGGGTGATATCAGCCTGGCCTCCCTTACTGCCGACAAAACCATGATTGGCTCTGATGGCAAGGATACTGTGACGCTCACCACTTATCTGGAGGACCGCTACGGTAACCCTGTCACCGGTAAAACCGTGGTAATTCAGGGGGCAAACACCTTGCCAGGTTTTGCACTGAGTGCCGTGACGGATCGGGGAGACGGCCGCTATGTGGCAACCGGAACCGGAACCACCAAGGGTGAAGTGACGCTTGCCGCTCAGGCAGACAACAAAACCGTGGGTAATTCTGTCACGGTGGTTGTTGGCGCCATTATACCGGATTTACGCTTTGCCAACGCGCAGCAGAACACTGTCTGGACCAGTAACTTCACCGAATCGCAGGCTGTCACCGGTATGCCAGCGGGTTTGCCGCAGATCTGGACGGTGTCGGATACCAGTGTGGCAACCGTGGACGGCAACGGAAAACTCATCCTGTTAAAAGCGGGAGAGGCCAGCGTTTCTGTTTATACGCCGGGTAATTCACAATATACCGCAGCGATGGCCAGTTATTACATCAAAGTCACCAGAGCAGACCCGCAGCTGAAAGCAGGCAGCGGTGAACCGGTCACCGCGATGTGGCGTGACGGTGTGGAGCATACCATTACTGCCAGCTATGGTAACAGCGATGCACAGAAACTGCTGACGCCGGTCTATACGACCCGTGACTCTGCGGTTGTCTCTGTTAGCAACAGTGGCAAACTGACGGCGGTGAAACCCGGCACCACGGTGGTCAGTGTCAGCACCGCAGAAACTGACCAGTTTATGGCGGCCTCATCGGATGTCACCTACGTACTGAAGAAGGCTACCATTGACATCAGATTTGCCAACAGCGAGGTGAAAACGACGGATCAGCTGGCGTTTGCCCTGCAAGATCCGATAACGGTATTCGGCCCGGAAGCAAGCCTGAATTGGCAATCCAGCAATGACAGCGTGGTGAATCTAACGGCCGCCGGTGTGGTAGAGGGCAATGTTGGCAAAGGGCAGGCGCGTCTGACGCTGGCGGTAGCGACGAATGACTACTATAACGCCAGTACGGGCTACTATGATGTGGTGGTGTATACCAAACCCGCCGTCAGCCTCGGAAATATATCCTATATAAGTAAGGGAGCTAACGGCAGCCTTGATAAGTGGACGCCGGTCTTTACTGACGATACGCTCACGCTTAACTGGATCGCGGGTATCACTGATGAATACAGTAGACCGAACAGTGCGGTGGTTTATATCAAAGATACCAACGGTAATATACTGAAGCAGTCTGACGTTTCATCACCTTTGGCAAACAACACTATGACCTTCAACCCAGATACCAATTTATGGGGCAGAACAGTCCATGTGGAACTGGTTGCCAAAGGATACGCTAACCTGGAAACAAATTTGGTGTCGTCCAATATCATTGTTACAAATCTGAAGCCTAATGAGATATGGTCATCATTAACGATTAATCATTATCTCGAATCCCGAACCAGTGTAGGCGTTGACAGTTCATGCAGGGAGTCTTATATGGGACGCTATCATGCGAATAACGTTATTGCTAACGGGGGGAGTATCAATTTTGGTGGTAAGCGACTTCTTACCCCAATGAAACTTACTGCCAGAGTGAAAGCGACTCACAATTCCAATGATACTTCAGCCGATCTGCCCAACTCGTTTGATTCGGTCGCAACAGATCGGAGCATCGCTTTTGGTAATGCAACAATTGCAGATGACTGTTGGCGTAATCATACAGGAGGATACGCTGTGAATCTTAACGTCAATTACGCCGGACAGGCATACACTTATAATGGGACAAACTATGGATGGGGAGGTAATGGCGATGGAATTAATGTAAACAGGGTTGATAGCCACTGATTCAGGAGGGAAAAAGGCCCTCCCGTCAGTTTTGCGAGGCATCCATCGTCCCCCTGATGTGTGTCATGCTTAAACACGGTGCAGAGAGAATCCCCCTGAACAAGGGGGATTCTTTGTACCAGTCTTCAGCCAATGGTCATCAGGCTGGCATTGCCTCCCGCCGCGGCGGTATTTACACTGATCGCGCGTTCGGTCAACAGACGCTCCAACAGCAGCCTGGTATCGCCACGCTCAAATCCCTGTACGGAAACAATTGCTCCGTCGCGGGTCGCCACGTTCTGACATACCTCCCGTAACCGATCTGCATCACCGTGATAAATAACCGCATCAAAAGCGTGCTGTAACGGATCGCTGGCAAAGTCGATCCGCTCCTGCACGGCAGTGGGCAGGGTGTTGCCAAGGGTACGGTGCATCGGGTCGTCCTGCCATACTATCCGGCTACCGGTGGCGGTCACTGCCGCCAGCTGGATCAGCGCATCCTCCTGGTTATCCGCAAGGCACAGCACCCGTTCACGTGGCAGCAGAGCGTAGGTGTTGCGCTCTCCGGTTGGGCCGGGCAACAGGCGGACCGAACCGCTGTGGCTGAGTGCTTCATAATGGGCGCACAGTGCCGCAAGATCCGCCTTATCTCTCGCCCAGTCGGTTAACGCGTGATGCGCGGCAAGCAGCGCCGACCGGCGTGTGACATCCGCTGGTGCCTGGACATCGTGACGCGCGAGGGTAACGCTCAGCGCATCATCGGGACGGCTGGCCAGCAAACGATACAGACAGAGTGGACCACCGGCTTTCGGTCCGGTGCCCGACAGTCCCTCGCCGCCAAACGGCTGTACGCCCACTACGGCACCCACCATATTGCGGTTAACATAAATATTCCCGACATGAGCATGTTGGCTCACCTGGAGGATGGTTTCATCAATCCGCGTATGGACGCCCAGCGTCAGACCGTAACCGGAGGCATTAATCTGCCGGATAACCTGCGGCAGCGCGCTACGGCCGTAACGCACCACATGTAGCACCGGGCCGAACACTTCTTTATCAAGGTCAGTAACCTGTGGCAACTCAATCAGCGTGGGCAGGATAAAGGTGCCGCTTTGCCATGCTTTTGCATCCTCTTCGCTGTTCAGCGCCGACTGATACACTGTCATGCCTTTATTGCGCATCGCAGCGATATGACGCTCAATATTAAGCTTTGCTTCTTTGTCGATGACCGGCCCGATATCAGTGGAAAGCCGTTCCGGGTTGCCCATCCGGCATTCGGCCATCGCACCGCGCAGCATCTTCAGGGTGTTTTCGGCCACATCCTCCTGTATGCACAGCAGTCGCAGGGCCGAACAGCGCTGGCCGGCACTGTCAAAGGCGGACGCCACAATGTCGTTGACCACCTGCTCGGTCAGCGCCGAGGAGTCGACGATCATAGCGTTCAGCCCGCCGGTTTCCGCAATCAGCGGGACAGGACGTCCCTGCGGGTCCAGTCGGTCGGCAAGGGTTCGCTGCAGCAACGTGGCTACGCTGGTGGAGCCAGTAAACATCACGCCACGCACCCTGGGATCGGCAATCAGCTGTGCCCCCACCGTTTCACCCTCTCCAGGCAGCAGTTGCAGCGCGCCTTTGTGAACGCCGGCCTCATGCAATAATGCTACTGCAATGGCGGCGATCAGCGGTGTCTGTTCCGCCGGTTTTGCCAGCACACAGTTACCTGCTGCCAATGCGGCAGCGATCTGCCCGGTAAAAATAGCCAGCGGGAAATTCCACGGGCTGATACAGGCCACCGGCCCCAGCGGACGGTGCGTTTCATTGTCGAAATCATCACTCACCTGTTCTGCGTAGTAATGCAGGAAATCCACGGCTTCGCGCACTTCAGCAACCGCATTGCTGAACGTTTTTCCCGCCTCACGTACCAGCACACCGATCAGACGCTGTAACTGACTTTCCATCAGCACGGCGGCGCGGTGCAAAATAGCGGCGCGTTTTTGTGGTGGTGTGGCGAACCAGATCGGTGCGGCATTAACGGCGGCGTCAAGCGCCCTGTCAACATCGGCCGGGGTGGCATGACGTACCCAACCCACCACGTCATGCGGTTCCGCAGGATTCATCACCGGCAGCGCATCGCCGGCGATTGCTTCGCCATCCAGCATCGGTGCCGCCTGCCACGGCTGAATGGCACCGTTGAGCAGCGCGCTGGAGAGCGAAGCGAGGCGATGTTCATTGGCCAGATCCAGCCCGGCGGCGTTCTGCCGTACAGCGCCATAAAGATGGCGTGGCAGCGGAATTTTGGGGTGTGGCAGACCGATAACCCCTTCAGTTCGTGCCAGTTTTTCCACCTCTTCCACCGGGTCGGCCACCAGATCTCCCACCGCCAGCGTGGTATCAGCGATACGGTTGACAAAGGAAGTGTTAGCGCCATTTTCCAGCAGACGGCGTACCAGATACGCCAGCAGCGTTTCATGGCTGCCAACCGGGGCATAAATACGGCATGGGCGGTTCAGCTTGCCGTCGGATACTTTTCCCACCACCTGGTCATACAGCGGTTCACCCATGCCATGCAGGCACTGAAACTCGTACTGTCCCGGATAATAGTTATTGCCCGCCAGCTGATAAATGGCTGCCAGGGTGTGGGCGTTGTGGGTGGCAAACTGTGGGTAGACCAGATTCGGTATCGCCAGCAGCTTGCGTGCACAGGCAATATAGGCGATGTCGGTATAGACCTTGCGGGTGTACACCGGATAACCCTCCAGCCCGTCCTGCTGTGCGCGTTTGATTTCGCTGTCCCAGTAGGCGCCCTTCACCAGGCGTACCATTAACCGACGACGACTGCGGCTTGCCAGATCGGCCAGCGCATCAATCACCATCGGGCAGCGTTTCTGATAGGCCTGGATAACAAAACCGATCCCGTTCCAGCCTTCCAGTTCCGGCTCAAAACAGAGTTTCTCCAGAAGATCCAGCGACAGTTCAAGGCGGTCAGCTTCTTCCGCATCAATATTGATAGCGATATCGTAGCGCCGGGCCAGCAGTGTCAGCGATTTAAGCACCGGCCAGAGTTCGTCCATCACCCGATCGTACTGTGCCCGGCTGTAACGCGGGTGCAGCGCCGAGAGTTTGATTGAGATCCCCGGTCCTTCATATATGCCGCGCCCGTTGGAGGCTTTGCCGATAGCGTGAATGGCCTGTTGATACGAGAGCAGATAAGCCCTGGCGTCACTGGCGGTGAGTGCCGCTTCGCCCAGCATATCGTAAGAGTAGCGAAACCCTTTTTCTTCCAGTTTGCGTGCGTTGGCCAGGGCTTCAGCAATGGTTTCACCGATGACAAACTGTTCGCCCATCAGGCGCATCGCCATATCCACCCCTTTGCGTATCACGGGTTCACCCCGTTTGCCAATAATACGGTTCAGTGAATGGGAGAGGCTGGCTTCATTATGGGTCGCCACCAGACGACCGGTTATCAGCAGCCCCCAGGTTGCGGCGTTAACAAACAGCGAACGGCTGTGTCCCAGATGTGACTGCCAGTTACCGTTGCTGATTTTGTCGCGGATCAACGCATCGCGGGTAGGTTTATCGGGAATGCGCAACAGTGCTTCAGCCAGACACATCAGCGCCACTCCTTCCTGCGAAGAGAGAGAGAACTCCTGCAACAGAGCCTGCACCATGCCGGCGCGTCCGCCGGTACTCTTCTGCTGCCTCAGGTGGGTTGCCAGCTGGCTGGCGAGCTGGCTGGTTTGCTGGGCGATCCTGGTGGTGAGACGTGCCTGTTCCAACAGCGCCGGCACGGCTTCCGTCTCTGGTCGCCGCCAGGCAGCCGTGATGGCCGCCCGGGTGACGGATTGTGGCAGCACGGCTTCAGCAAAATGCAGAAAGGGCTGATGGGGTTCTTCGACAGGAGATGGCTCACTCTCTTCGGTCGGTGACGCGACTGACATTTCCGGCAGGGCGGCGCCGCGTTCCAGTTGTTCCAGATAATTATAGATAGCCTGTTTAATCAACCAGTGCGGCGTGCGATCGATCTGACTTGCAGCCAGCTTGATACGCTCACGGGTGGCCTCATCCAGTTTGACGCCCATAGTGGTGGTGCTCATATCTGAAACTCCTGATGCGTGACGATAATAAAAACAATATCAGGTATGTTGCAACTTTGTGCAACCTTGTGAAATGTGATGCCTGAAGCATAATTTTTAATTTACTGAGAAAAATGGAATGCCTGTTCCCTGAAAAAAAACGTTGTCACAATTTTTTCTTAAAATAATGTTTTTTATGTATTTTTATAAGTAAGGTCGCCATCTGTGAGCGGGTGCAACTTATTGGCGATAAACTAAAAAACGTTAGTGAAATTATTGTTTGGTTTGTGTTAAATGTTTTATCCTCAGGGCGTATTTAAGACAGGGCATCTCGTCCGATCAAAGGTGTACGATCAGCAGAATTGTACTGGCACACGCCGGGCGTATTAACAATGAAAAAAATGGAGAACCTGAATGACAGCAAGCACACCCATGGTGGTGACTTTTTGCGTGTATATCTTTGGCATGTTGCTGATAGGGTTTATTGCCTGGCGGTCAACAAAGAACTTTGATGACTATATTCTTGGTGGGCGAAGTTTGGGGAGTCTGGTCACGGCGTTGTCAGCCGGAGCATCGGATATGAGCGGCTGGCTACTGATGGGGCTGCCCGGTGCCGTTTTTCTTTCCGGGATTTCAGAAAGCTGGATTGCCATTGGCCTGATTATCGGCGCCTGGCTCAACTGGAAAATGGTTGCCGGTCGCCTGCGTGTACAGACCGAACACCATAATAATGCCCTGACGCTGCCGGATTATTTCTCCAGCCGGTTCGAGGATCGCAGTAAGCTGCTGAGGGTCATTTCTGCACTGGTTATTCTGGTGTTCTTCACCATTTACTGTGCCTCTGGCATTGTTGCCGGGGCGCGTCTGTTTGAAAGCACCTTTGGCATGAGTTATCAGACCGCGCTGTGGGCCGGTGCCGCCGCCACCATTATCTATACCTTTGTCGGTGGTTTTCTGGCGATCAGCTGGACGGACACCGTGCAGGCCAGCCTGATGATTTTCGCCCTGATCCTGACGCCAGTGATGGTGATAATTGCCGTAGGCGGCGTGGGCGACTCGCTGGCGGTCGTTGCCGCGAAAAGCATGGAAAATCTCAACATGCTCAAGGGGATGAATTTTATTGCGGTCATTTCCCTGCTGGGCTGGGGATTGGGCTATTTTGGCCAGCCGCATATCCTGGCACGTTTTATGGCTGCCGACTCTCACCGTTCCATCCGTTCTGCCCGCCGTATCGGCATGACGTGGATGATCCTCTGTTTGGGGGGCGCGGTGGCCGTCGGCTTCTTTGGTATCGCGTATTTTCAGAACCATCCCGATCGGGCGGCCGGTGTGTCACAGAATGGTGAACGCATCTTTATTGAGCTGGCACGCTTGCTGTTTAATCCGTGGATTGCGGGGGTGCTGCTTTCCGCGATTCTTGCGGCGGTGATGTCCACGCTCAGTTGCCAGCTGCTGGTGTGTTCCTCAGCGTTGACAGAAGATCTCTATAAAAACTATCTGCGCAAACACGCCAGCCAGCGTGAGCTGGTGTGGGTGGGGCGGGGTATGGTGCTGCTGGTGGCGCTGGTGGCTATCCTGCTGGCTTGTAACCCGGATAATCGCGTGTTAGGACTGGTGAGCTACGCCTGGGCTGGTTTTGGCGCGGCTTTCGGACCGGTAGTGCTGTTCTCCCTGCTTTGGAAACGCATGACAGGTAATGCCGCGTTGAGCGGAATGATTATCGGGGCCGTTACCGTGCTGGTATGGAAGCAGTATGCCTGGCTGGGTCTCTACGAAATCATCCCCGGTTTCCTGTTTGCGAGCCTGGCCATCGTGCTGGTCAGCCTGCTGGGTCGTGAGCCTTCTGCCGCGATGCAGCAGCGTTTTGCAGCAGCGGACGCCGAATTCAGAGCACATTAATCCTTGCAGGTCGCCTACGGCGGCCTGTTTTTTTGCCTCTCTTTAGCACAAGAAAATAACCGTGAAGGCTTGTTTTTTTGTGTCCGATAATGATAATCGGTATCGTTTTGATTTACCTTTCTTTACTCTGTCTGAAATTTTCTTAACACTTGAGGGTGTTGGCATGTTTGTCCCGTTTCTCATCATGTTACGTGAAGGGCTGGAAGCAGCGCTGATTGTCAGCCTGATTGCCGGATATCTGAAGCGCACCGGGCGCGGCGAGTGGTTCGCTGCCATGTGGATTGGGGTGTTTGCTGCGGTCGCGATCTGTCTTGGTCTGGGTTGGTTTATTAATGAAACCACCGGCGAATTTCCCCAAAAGCAGCAGGAACTGTTTGAAGGGCTGGTCGCAGTAGTTGCCGTCGGTATTCTGACCTGGATGGTTTTCTGGATGCGTAAGGTTTCACGCAACGTGAAGGCACAGCTGGAAGGCGCGGTTGATAATGCCTTGCAGAAAGGCAACGGTAGCGGTTGGGCGCTGGTGATGATGGTGTTTCTCGCCGTAGTAAGGGAAGGTCTTGAATCGGTATTTTTCCTGTTGGCGGCGTTTCAGCAGGATGTGGGCATTGCTCCGCCGCTGGGGGCGCTACTGGGCCTTGCCACCGCCATTACTCTCGGGGGATTAATTTACTGGGGAGGCGTCCGGCTCAATCTGGCACTGTTTTTCCGCTGGACCAGCCTGTTTATTCTGTTTGTCGCAGCCGGCCTGGCGGCAGGGGCTATCCGGGCTTTCCACGAGGCCGGACTGTGGAATCATTTTCAGGCGGTGGCCTTTGATTTAAGTCATTCACTCTCAACCGCTACGCTGCCTGGCACGCTGCTGGAAGGCATTTTTGGCTATCAGGAAGCGCCCAGCGTCAGTGAAGTGGCGGTCTGGTTAATCTATTTAGTTCCGGCGCTGCTGCTGTTTTTTATGCCAGCGCGTCCTCAGGCGGCAGTGATACGCACCTCGCGTTGACACTTTCCACGATGAACTTCTCACAGGTATTTACTATGAATCTTCGTTTTCGTCAGTCTGCACTGACTGTTGCACTTCTTACCCTGCTCGCCGGTTCCTCAGCGGCAATGGCGGCAGATATTCCACAGGTGAAGATCACCGTCACTGACCAACAGTGCGAACCGATGGCGGTGAGCGTCAGTGCCGGAAAAACCCAGTTCATTATCCAGAACAACAGTCAGAAAGCCCTGGAGTGGGAGATCCTGAAAGGGGTGATGGTGGTGGAAGAGCGTGAAAATATCGCTCCTGGCTTCACCCAGAAGCTGACCGCCAATCTGGAGGCGGGTGAATATGAGATGACCTGTGGCCTGTTGAGTAACCCAAAAGGTAAGCTTACCGTGAAAAGCGGCAACGCCGCACCGTCCACGGGTAAACAGGATGTGATGCAACTGGCGGGGCCGATCGCTGAATACAAAGCCTATGTTACCAAAGAGGTGGCCGATCTCGTCAGCGGGACCAAAGCCTTTACCGATGCGGTGAAAGCGGGCGACCTCGATAAAGCCAAAGCGCTCTATGCTCCAACGCGCCGTCATTATGAGCGTATTGAGCCAATTGCCGAGTTGTTCTCTGACCTCGACAGCAGCATCGATGCCCGTGAAGATGATTACGAGAAAAAAGCCGCCGATCCGAAGTTCACCGGCTGGCACCGGCTGGAAAAAGCGTTGTTTGGCGACAGCAGCACGAAAGGGATGAACGACTACGCTGACAGGCTGAACAGCGACACCCTTGAGCTACAGAAACGTGTCAGTGAGCTGGCTTTCCCGCCGGGCAAAGTGGTCGGTGGTGCCGCCGCGCTGATAGAAGAAGTTGCCTCCAGCAAAATTTCCGGTGAAGAAGACCGCTACAGTCGCAGCGATCTTTCTGACTTCCAGGCGAATGTTGATGGCGCGAAGAAAATCGTCGATCTGCTACGGCCAATGCTGAAGAAAGCCGATGCGGCACTGTTGGCTAAAGTCGATGCCAACTTCAAAAAAGTTGACGCCATTCTTGCAAAATATCGTAACAAAGCTGGGTTTGAGTCTTACGATAAGCTGAGCGACGCGGATCGTACCGCGCTGAAAGGGCCGATCACTACCCTTGCAGAAGATTTATCAAAACTGCGCGGCACGCTGGGACTGGATTAACGGGTTATGGCAAGAAATTCTTCTGACGACGCGGCGTTGCCTGAACGCCGTCGTTTACTGAAGGGCATGGGCATCCTGGGTGGTGCCTTTGCCCTCGGCGGTGGATGCCCGGTTCAGGCCGGTGCGGATAAGACTTCTTTCTCGCCGGGTGCACTGTCTCCCAACGCCCGACAGGAAGCTCAACCTTATTATGGTCTGCATCAGGCGGGTATTATCACGCCGCAACAGGCGTCAATGATGCTGGTGGCTTTTGACGTTCTGGCCACGGATAAAGCCGAGCTGGAACGCCTGTTCCGCTTGCTTGACAACCGCATTGCCTTTCTGACCACAGGCGGCAAAGCACCGCAGGTTGATAATCCCCGGCTGCCTCCGATGGACTCCGGGATACTGGGGGAGGTTATTTATCCTGATAACCTGACGGTTACGGTCTCGGTGGGCGATTCACTGTTTGATGCGCGCTTTGGTTTACAGGCACACAAACCGCTGAAGTTACAGCCGATGAGCCGCTTTCCCAATGATGCGCTGGACAGCAGCCTGTGCCACGGCGATATACTGTTGCAAATTTGTGCCAACACCAATGATACGGTGATCCACGCACTACGCGACATTATCAAGCACACGCCCGATCTGCTCAGTGTGCGCTGGCGGCGGGAAGGGTTTATCTCTGACCACGCGGCACGCAGCAAGGGAAAAGAGACACCGGTAAATCTGCTCGGTTTTAAAGATGGCACCGCCAATCCCGACACCAGCAATCAGACGCTGATGGACTCGATCCTTTGGGTATCGGCGGAGCAGGGCGAACCGGCCTGGGCGCAAAATGGCAGCTATCAGGCCGTCCGTATGATTCAGTTTCATGTCGAGTTCTGGGATCGCACGCCGCTTCAGGAGCAGCAGACCATCTTTGGTCGGGCCAAGCAGAGCGGTGCGCCGCTGGGGATGCACAATGAACACGATGTGCCGGATTACAGCCGCGATCCTGAGGGCAACACTATCCCGCTGGATGCGCACATTCGTCTGGCCAATCCACGCACGCCTGAGACACAAAGCAGTCTGATGCTGCGCCGTGGCTACAGTTATTCTCTGGGTGTGTCTCATGCCGGCCAGCTGGAAATGGGATTGCTGTTTGTCTGTTATCAGCACGATCTTGAGAAAGGGTTTCTTAGCGTACAGAAAAGACTCAATGGCGAAGCGCTTGAGGAATATATCAAGCCAGTTGGCGGCGGTTACTTTTTTGTTTTACCGGGTGTCGCTGACGAGAAACATTATCTTGGGCAAACCCTGCTTGAGGCATAGGTATTTCAGCCTTCCTGCCAGTACGGCATGGAGGGCTGTTTTTTATGGCTAAATATTCGCCACTCTCTGAAGTGACCCACAGAGATAATGCAATACCCTGAAAAGTGTCTTTGCCTGTCCGGTAAAATTTAAATCCAGCGGCAGAATCTGTCACCGGTCGTGCCAGTAATAAAACCTCCGGCATTTTTAACTTTTAATTTACAAATTTTTATTACCATTCTCTGGCGAATTTATTGTCATATTCAACTGATTTGTATGGGTATTTTAAATTACCACTCTTGCTATGAGCGTTAATTAATCTCGAATGCTGCTAACATGTAAAAATTAAAGTTGCATTTTGGTTTAGATCTGTTGCACTTTATTAACAGCGAGTTTGGGCAGTGTTCCAGTGTTCATCACGGAGAGCGCGAATGATAAAGTCCTGTATTACACGGCAGCATCAGAAAATAACCACCGCATCTCCTGGCGAAGGCCTCATTGTCCTGACGCCGTTCTTTATTCTTCTGTTTAACAACTCACCAAATCCGATGTCATCCGATATGCCGACGGCCTGTTTGTCGCTGGTTTATCATTCTCAACGGCTATTCCAGGCTTACAAGGGAGCCACCAAAACCTCTAAAGCGTTCACGTAATCGCGTCGACAGCAACGACGCGGGAAATGAAACCAACTGTAAGGTGCCACTATGGGAAGACAGAAAGCAGTGATCAAAGCGCGTCGTGAAGCAAAACGTGTGCTTCGTAGCGATTCACGCAGTCACCGTCAGCGTGAAGAAGAATCGGTCACCTCGCTGGTGCAAATGGGTGGGTTGGATGCCATTGGTATGGCACGCGACAGTCGTGACCATTCACCCATTGAAGCCCGTAATGAAGCGCAGGCTCACTATCTTAACGCCATAGAAAACAAGCAGCTGATTTTCGCCACCGGTGAAGCAGGCTGCGGTAAAACCTGGATTAGCGCCGCAAAAGCGGCAGCGGCCCTGATTAATAAGGATGTCGACAGGATTATCGTGACGCGGCCGGTATTGCAGGCGGATGAGGACCTGGGTTTCCTGCCTGGGGATATTTCCGAGAAGTTCGCACCCTATTTCCGGCCGGTGTATGACGTTCTGGTTAAACGTCTTGGTTCGTCCTTTATGCAGTATTGTTTGCGTCCCGAAATCGCTAAGGTGGAAATTGCACCTTTTGCCTATATGCGTGGACGTACCTTCGAAAATGCCGTTGTGATCCTTGACGAGGCGCAAAACGTTACGGCGGCACAAATGAAGATGTTCCTGACTCGCCTTGGGGAAAATGTCACGGTTATCGTCAATGGGGATATTACCCAGTGCGATCTTCCGTCCCATGTCCAGTCCGGCCTCAGCGATGCGCTGGCACGATTCAAAGAGGACGAGATGGTCGGCGTGGTACGTTTCGCCAAAGAGGACTGCGTGCGCTCTCAGCTGTGTCAGCGTACCCTGATGGCCTACGGTTAAGGCCCGTTGTCAGTTCATCTTTCAAAGCCCGGATGCAAGTCCGGGTTTCTTCTTCCCTGTTTACCTTCATTTGACTCAGGCACCGACAGGATGTCTCCCCGGCGTTTTTCCTGTTACTTTGTCGCTGTTGGCACGGAGAGTACGTTCGCCCTGGACTGACCCCCCTATCAGGCGACCCTGAGAACGAAGCAGATAAGGCATCCAATCAATGGAGCATGTGTTGTCGGTAAAGGTCCCAACAATCTTTGCATGAAGTTTTACAGAGCGTAAAAAGCAGATGGTTCTGCGGGCAAGTCTTTTGATTCGGGTTCTCAGCCTGAGGTTGTCACACAATGCGCTGAGTAAAAATTTAACCGGCCAGATGCCTGTTTTTCGGCACCGCCCGGCGATAGCTACCCCAGTCGTCGTTGGCGAGGATGGCGGTAAAGCTGAGTGGACGGAAAGCAGGGACAATAGACGTTAACGCTGGCTATGAAAGAACCTCAAAAGCCTGGGTTATTAATCGGATCTAACCAATCTGAGGCATCGCCGGATAATGAAGGCGACGAAAGGGTTTTCGGATTAGCAATATGGTCAGGACACATGGCAAAAAAATAGCATGTTACCTGACCACAATTTGAAGTGACGAACCGTGCTATGCAAACAGGGTTCAGGTTTACAAAGGAATACCTTTACACCTCATAACCGGTAACGGTGAGATCCAGATGGCCTTTCGAACGATGTGTAATTGCGGTACTTGTCACTGTACTACGGACACCTTCAAAAATATTACTGCGGAAGAAGCTACTGTGCACCAGTGAATGATGGCTATCAATGTTATTTTCGTTAAAACTGCCCGCATTATAAAAACTGACGCGGCTTATTTTCACAAATCGGTCATGACCATAGTCACGGATGTTGATGGTGATATCAAGATTAGGTCGCCCATGACCTAACACCATACGTAAGAAAAGTACTCCGTCTTCGTTTCCAAGTTGAGATATTCTGAAGGGAATACTCAGACTCATTTTACTTTTGATCAATCCGTCTCCCGCGAAAAGCGAGTTGCTGTTTTGTCTGCGTACAACAAATATTGGGTAATCTGAAGCATTATGAATATTCAGTGTCAGCGTAATATCGCGGGTTGGATGCCCTGAATTTATTGCTTCGGCAATGCTCATTGCGGCGGAAGCAAGAGAAATGACACCGGTGATAGCACCGAAAATTGAATAAGTGGCCAGGGAAGAATGGCCATTTCTGCTATAACCCATCAGTGTTTCCCGGCAGAACATCCTTGCTGGGTTTCCAACCTGAGCATTGAAATAAACGTCATTATAGGGGGTGAAGCCGGGAGGAAAACCCGGTTGGTCAGGGTGAGTGATTTCATCAGGATTATGTCCGGGTGGCGTTGGTTGCGAAGGCCGATCCAAATCGGTTTTGCCTGAAGGTGTAAATGTCAGCACATTACTCACCACTTCATTGTCATGTCTGTTTGAATACTGTGAGCCATAGAAAACCATGCCGAAAGAGGCTTCTTTTGACTGGTTATTTCTTCTGTGCGTGGCATACATCATATCGCTTGCTCCCCACGTTGGGCGGGGAGAAATACGATCGTTATCAATCTGAATGTATTCTATCTGTGTTCTGTTATGTGACTGACTGCCAAGACGAACACAAATTTCAATGCACATTACCTCGTTAAGACCAGGTAAATTTTCCTCTGATACCAGAGTCGGGTCTGTACTGATGCCGAAAAAAACGAAGGTATGAAGACCGCCAGTTAATCTGTTTGCTTCAACCCGGTATTGACACTCTTCTCCAGGAAAAAGGGGGCGTATAGTGTGAGTATAATAAGCGCCCCGGGGTATACCAGCAGCCTGTCTGGGACTTTGCACCGAAGCTGGTACGAGGATCATTAATGAATCATTTTTGAAGGTTAACTGATAGGCAGTTCTGCCTGATTCACCTGTAGTGGCAGGGAAGTTCGCTGCCGCGGTACCCAAACTGACGGATTGTGTGATCAAATCTATAATGCTTCCAATAAATGAAAAGTTAGCGCTAATTCCCTGTTCGGCTACCACTTTTTCCGCATATGCTATTCCTTCAGCTATATCATCACAGGCATCCAGTGAGTTCATTTCAATCAGCAAGCCGGACATATTGATTTCCTCATATTAATAAAAAGGTTGCTTGTTTATATTGTTGTGAATGGGTGTTTTTATTCGGAAGAATCAAAAATTTTATATTTATTCTCTCAGGTAAAGTCTATGTAATATTTTTTCATTGATGTTTTTTATTTTAGTTATATGTAATGTGGAAGGCACGGTTAATAATTGATTGAGTAATTTAAAAATTAACATTTTGTTGTTTTAATTGTAAAAAATGGTATCGAAGTGGTGGTTATTTTTAAAATTACACAATGTGAAGTAATTACAGCGATCGGGATTATGAGTTTGTATTTAACTTCTTTTCCGGCATTATGATGATAATGTGTTAACAGGTGTAATGTGGTAAATGAAACAGCATATCAATTGAAGGCTATCGGTTGTCTTTTATATTACCTCAATGTTTCTGTGGGGGTGGTTTTTCGCTCTCACTCGACAATGTTACTGTTTTATGCTGATTCGCGGGTGCCATTCTGATAATGGCAGCTGTCCGATATATAAATAAATTCAACTTCGACTCTGTGGCGGAGAATGATTATTTCAGATAATTATAGATCCATCTGAATATTTTTATTTGCTGGTTTTTCTGGTGATGAGATAAAGGCTGTTGCGATGATTTTTATAGATAATTCATTGTCATATTAGGGCAATGACACTGTTCAACTCCAGATCTTCGCTGGCAGGTTTCGTTCCTTTCACAAAAGCAGCACATAAGATGATGGTCCAGCCCATTCCCCGCTTCGCGCAATATGCAAAAAAAAGTCTGAATGTGAATTCAGACTCTTCTTCAGAATAGGGCGGTGAGGGGGGATTGATTCGCTTCGCTCACCCTGCGGGCAGTCCGTCCGCGGGCGTCCGGCCTGTCCTGACGGCGTTGCCGTCAGTCGACCCCCGTCGGGGGTTCTCACCACCCCCTCATCGGGGCAATATGCAAAAAAAAAGTCTGAATGTGAATTCAGACTCTTCTTCAGAAGATGGCGGTGAGGGGGGGATTCGAACCCCCGATACGTTGCCGTATACACACTTTCCAGGCGTGCTCCTTCAGCCACTCGGACACCTCACCAAATTTTAACTGCTACGCCCTTGAGGGGCGACGGGGCGCTACTATAGGCAGTCGCCTGGTTACGGTCAAGAAAAATATGCTTTTTATTCTCGCAGGTTAAGAAACGTTCGGCATCCGAATCTGACTGATATCAGCGCGGGTTATTGAGATTGACAGATAACCTCTGGCTGGCCGGGGTTTTGTATAAACCTTGTCTGATCTTGGCACAGAGTTTCAGGAAGGATTCACCACCCCCTCATCGGGGCAATATGCAAAAAAAAAGTCTGAATGTGAATTCAGACTCTTCTTCAGAAGATGGCGGTGAGGGGGGGATTGATTCGCTTCGCTCACCCTGCGGGCAGTCCGTCCGCGGGCGTCCGGCCTGTCCTGACGGCGTTGCCGTCAGTCGACCCCCGTCGGGGGTTCTCACCACCCCCTCATCGGGGCAATATGCAAAAAAAAAGTCTGAATGTGAATTCAGACTCTTCTTCAGAAGATGGCGGTGAGGGGGGGATTCGAACCCCCGATACGTTGCCGTATACACACTTTCCAGGCGTGCTCCTTCAGCCACTCGGACACCTCACCAAATTTTAACTGCTACGCCCTTGAGGGGCGACGGGGCGCTACTATAGGCAGTCGCCTGGTTACGGTCAAGAAAAATATGCTTTTTATTCTCGCAGGTTAAGAAACGTTCGGCATCCGAATCTGACTGATATCAGCGCGGGTTATTGAGATTGACAGATAACCTCTGGCTGGCCGGGGTTTTGTATAAACCTTGTCTGATCTTGGCACAGAGTTTCAGGAAGGATTCACCACCCCCTCATCGGGGCAATATGCAAAAAAAAAGTCTGAATGTGAATTCAGACTCTTCTTCAGAAGATGGCGGTGAGGGGGGGATTGATTCGCTTCGCTCACCCTGCGGGCAGTCCGTCCGCGGGCGTCCGGCGTGTCCTGACGGCGTTGCCGTCAGTCGACCCCCGTCGGGGGTTCTCACCACCCCCTCATCGGGGCAATATGCAAAAAAAAAGTCTGAATGTGAATTCAGACTCTTCATCAGAATATGGCGGTGAGGGGGGGATTCGAACCCCCGATACGTTGCCGTATACACACTTTCCAGGCGTGCTCCTTCAGCCACTCGGACACCTCACCACACTGTTACCATAACGCCGTCATGGAATCGCGATAATCTAGGCAAAACCATCGTCGCGGTCAATACTATTCCCATGTTTTTGCATGTGTTTAGCCAGTTTTACTGCAGTTTGTTTTTAAAATCACCAAAGAGATACATTATTATGACTAAAGCTACGGCTATACCAGACTGTGCCGTGTCGTACGACTCTGACGTCCGAACAGATTCAGGTACTCAAATTACCCGGTCATACAAAATAAATATGACAACAGACGTCATGATCCAGTATCAGGAATAATACTGTTCTGTATATCATTTATCGCGCCCTCAGCATCTTGCTGTGCAGCGGGCAACTGTGCAACTGAAGTTGTCGCTGATTAGGCGCGTTTCAGCAATTTTATCTTGTCAGGCGTCACTTTTTCCCTGAGCTTAAGAAAAAACAGGAGAGCAACAGTGGACATCATTTTCTACCATCCTTCTTTTAATGCTGAAAAATGGCGTCAGGGGCTGCAACAGCGCTTACCACATGCCCGTGTACGCATCTGGACGCCGGGTGATGACGCTGCCGCAGATTACGCGCTGGTGCGGCAGCCTCCCGTGGAAATGTTACAGGGGCGTAGCGGGCTGAAAGGCGTGTTCGCGCTGGGGGCGGGCGTGGATGATATTCTTGGACAGCTGCGCAAAAATCCACAGATGTTGCCGCCAGAAGTACCACTGTTCCGACTGGAAGATACCGGAATGGGGCGCCAGATGCAGGAGTATGTGGTGTATCACGTTCTTGGTTGGTTTCGCCGCTTCACGGAGTATCAGCAGCAGAAGAGTGAGGCCCACTGGCACTATTTACGCAATTACACTCGGGATGAGTTCAGCATCGGCATTCTTGGTGCCGGGGTACTGGGGCGATCTGTGGCAGAGAGCCTGCAGGCGTGGGACTTCCCGGTGCGTTGCTGGAGCCGCTCGCCAAAAGATTTTCCCGGCGTTACCAGTTTTTATGGTGATACGCAGCTCAGTGCGTTTCTCTCCGGCACTCAGGTGCTGATTAACCTGTTACCACATACCCCACAGACGGAAGGTATTCTCAACCGCCGCCTGTTGAGCCAGCTAAAACCGCACGCTTTTCTGATGAATCTTGCCCGTGGTGCGCATCTGGTGGAATCGGATCTGCTGGCGGCTATTGAAGCAGGGGAAATTAAAGCGGCCGCACTCGACGTTTTTGTTCAGGAACCGCTGCCGCAGGATCATCCGTTCTGGCAACATCCGGCCGTTGCCATCACCCCTCACAATGCCGCCGTCACTCTGCGGGATGAGGCTCTTGATGCTATCGCGCGTGCCATAGGACAATGTGAAGCGGGTGAAACCCCCGTCGGACGTGTGGATGTGGGGCGCGGTTATTAATCAATGCGGCAGGGTAACACTGCCGGATATCGTCAGGAGAATGTTATGTATCCCGTTGATCTTCATATGCATACCGTTGCCAGTACCCATGCATACAGTACCCTACACGATTATATTCATCAGGCGCAGCAGTGCGGGGTGAAGTTGCTGGCTGTCACCGATCACGGCCCTGATATGGCCGATGCACCGCACTACTGGCATTTTGTTAATATGCGCGTCTGGCCACGGGTGGTACAGGGGGTCGGTATTTTGCGCGGCATCGAAGCGAATATTAAAAACATTGACGGTGAAATCGACTGTAGCGGGCCGATGACTGAGGTGATGGATATTGTGGTGGCGGGTTTCCACGAACCGGTTTTTGCTCCACGCGACCGCGAGACGCACACTGCGGCGATGATCGCGGCGATGGCCAGCGGCCATGTGCATATCATCAGTCATCCGGGCAATCCCAAATACCCGGTTGATATTCCGGCGATTGCCGCTGCCGCCGCGAAATATCAGGTGGCGCTGGAGCTGAATAACTCGTCTTTTACCCATTCGCGTCCTGGCAGTGAGCCTTTCTGTCGTCAGATTGCCGCAGCGGTTCGTGATGCGGGTGGGTGGATCGCTTTTGGTTCAGATTCACATACTGCGTTCACATTGGGTAATTTTGAGCACTGCCTGCGTATTGCCAAGGAAGTGGATTTTCCGCAGGATCGCATATTAAATGTCACACCGCGGCGGTTACTTGATTTCCTGCAACGACGCACGGGGAAAAGAATTGCTGAACTCGCTGATATGTGACCCTGTCACTTTTATATTTCAACGGACCCATCACGATGAATGAATTTTCTGTTATCTGCCGCATTCTTGGCTCACTGTTCCGTCGACAGCCGCAGGACCCGCTGTTGGTGCCTCTTTTTACGCTACTACGTGAAGGTAAATTGCAACAGCAGTGGCCACTGGAACAGGATGAAATGTTGACACGCTTACGGCTTAATAGCGATCCCATGACGCTGGCCGCTGATTATAATGCGCTCTTTGTTGGCAGTGAGTGCCGGGTGCCACCTTATGCTTCACAGTGGGAGAACGGGCCACGGGAGGAGGATGTACGACAGTTTCTCCGGGAACGGGGAATGCCACTGGCGGAGTCTTCCAGCGATCATTTTGGCGCCCTTTTACTGGCCTCGTCCTGGCTGGAAGATCAGTCACAGGAGAATGAAAGTCAGGCGCAGATAACCTTGTTTGATCGCTATCTGTTGCCCTGGTGTGGCACCTTCCTTGGCAAGGTGGAAGCCCACGCCGACACTGCATTTTATCGAACACTGGCCGCACTCACCCGTGAAGCCATACAGGCGATGCGCGACGAGCTGGAAGAAGAGCAGGCGCGCGGTGCCTGATGCCGTCAGCCTGGTGAAACAGAACCTGACCGTTTTCTGTACCGCCGTCGTCTGATAACCGGCATTACGGGGAAGTCCGCCTCCCCAACAGGGTGGGCGTGACAGTGAATATCAATGAAAGAAAAAAGTGATATCACCGTAGTAAGGTGGCATATCACTCTGCCCGAAATCCCGCCCAAAGTGGGTTAATCATGAGGATGCGTTAACGATGGTGAGTTCTTCTCAGCCTGTAGCCATTATTCAGCTTGAAACGCCGCCCGATAAGGTGAAAGCCCGGACCGGCGAACAGTATCACTGGTTTGTTGCGGCGCTGGGGCTGGAGGCTGATGAATTTATGGTGGTCCGCCCCGATTTGGGTGAAGCTTTGCCCGATCCGGGCTGTGTGGCAGCGGCGATCCTGACCGGCTCCTGGGCGATGGTCACCGACCATGCTGACTGGAGTGAACGTACCGCTGCATGGGTGCGCGGCGCCGTTGACAGCAATCTGCCTTTGCTGGGGGTCTGTTACGGGCATCAACTGATGGCGTATGCCCTTGGTGGGCAGGTGGCTGATAATCCCAGAGGGTGGGAACGTGGGCAACAGCGGCTGGAGACACTGCCTGACTGCCGACATGATACTTTGCTTAACCAGCTGCCCGATCAGTTTACCGCCTGGCTTTCCCACCGGCAGTCGGTGCTACAACCTCCAGCTGGCGCGCAGGTGCTGGCAACATCCGCACTGGATGCTTGTCAGATAATCCGCTACAGCCCATCAGCGCTTTCCTTTCAGTTTCACCCGGAGTTCACCGCAGAAATTATGGCCGCCTGTTTATCTGACTCACGGCAGGAAAACACCCTGTCATCTGAACAGGCGGAGCCGGTATGGCCGCGACGCCTGTTGCAGGATTTCTGTCGGCAGCAACGTCAGTTGGGCAAAACGGCCTGACGATCCGTCGCCGTCAGCCTTGTGCTGACGGTGTGCGCCTCTTCACAATATGCAGCGAATTTGCTCCATGACAGCAGCTCCGTTCACCGTTCTGCATCATTAATCTGACATTCTCCGGTACCGATTATTATTGCTAACAATTGGTTGTTAATTTTATGTGATCACCAGTCCTGCAGGAGAATGATGATGCGTAATGCTTATCCGGGCAGTAAAGACTCACCGATCGCCCTCAAACCGCAGTATGGCAACTTTATCAATGGCGAATTTGTCACGCTGGCTAACGACACCTGGTTCACCAATACCTCACCCGTCAATGCTTCTGTGATCGGGGCGTTTCCCCGCTCCGATCGTGACGACATGGAAAGGGCGCGGGATGCGGCACATGCGGCAGCCGATAAATAGGGAAAAACCTCAGTGCAGGAGCGCGCACTGATCCTGCTCAGGATTGCCGACCGCTGGAAGAAAATCTCGAATATCTTGCGCTCAATGAGGCTGGGACAATCGCAAGCCGGTGCGTGAAACGCTGGCGGTGGATCACTTGCGTTATTTTGCCGCCTGACTGCGGGCGCTGGAAGGCAGTGCCGCCGGGATTGATGAGTTCACCGCGGCGTATCATTTTCATGAGCCTCTGGGGGTGATTGGGCAGATTATCCCGTGGAATTCTCCGTTGTTGATGACGGCGTGGAAACTGGCACCGGCACTGTCGGCGGGTAACTGCGTGGTGCTAAAGCCCGCCGGCCAGACCCCATTGCCGTTCACGCTGTTTATTGAGCCGATCGCTGATTTGCTGCCCGGTGGCGTGCTGAACATGGTGCATGGTTTTGGCTGTGAAGCGGGGGAGGCGCTGGCTGCTAATCCGTGTATCGCTGAAGTGGTTTTTACCGGTTCAACAAAAACCGGCGGTCATATTCTGCAACTTGCCGCAAAAAAACTGATCCCCTCTGCCGTCAAAGTGGGGGTGGAAATCCCCGAATATTTTCTTTGAAGACATCATGCAGGCTGAACCTCCTTTTATCGAAAAAGCAGCAGAAGGCGCGGTACTGGGTTTTCTTAACCAGGGGGAAATCTGTACCTGTCCGTGCCGCGCTGGTGGCAGGCGTCCATTTATGAACCGTTTATGGCCGCCGTGCTCAACAGAATAAAAAACCTCAGACGCGGCGATCCGATGGATACGGAAACCATGATTGGCGCACAGGCTTCGCGGCAGCAGTTTGATAAAATTATTTCTTATCGCGATATCGCCCGGAAAGAGGGGCTGAAGTGCTTACCGGGGCACAGAGCGACTGGCGGGTGGCGACTACATCCAGCCAACCTTACTGAAGGGGAACGACAGTATACGTGCATTCCGCGAGGAGATCTCCGCGCCGGTGGTGTGGATAACCACTTTCCGTGATGAGGCGCAAGCGGTCGCTATTGCTGATGACTCGATGTACGGCCTGTGCGCCAGAGTCTGGACGCGGGATATCAACCGTGCTTACCGGGTTAGCCGTGCTATCAAGGCAGGACCGGGACCAACTTTTATCATTTCTATCCGGCACATGCCGCCTTTGGTGGTTATAAAAAGTCTGGCATTGGCCGTGAAACCCATAAAATGATGCCTGACCACTATTAGCAGGCGAAAAATCTGTTGGTGAGCTACAGCACAGAGCCGCCGGGCTTTTTCTGATCCTGAAAGGCGGGCCGCAACTCCCGGCCCGCTTTCAATGTATCTGTGGGAGGGAAACAGGTGATGGACCGCGCCATTCAAAACTGAAAGTTTGCTTAACAGAATCATCGTGTCAATTCGGTACCTGAGATTGTGGCAACATTAAACTCATCGCCGCACCGTTTGTTTAATTGTGAGAAGTTGTTACTGTCTGAATGAAACAGTTCAGGTGAATCTTTGGCTGGCCTGAATAAAACTGTAAATAAAAATTTTTACTGGCACGGAAATGTGACAAAAAGAAAAACGGCGCTGATAACGGAAAAATGAATATCTTCTTTAAGATGTAAATTTAATGCATGCAATTTGTCACATTTATCGATGCGGGCAGGGTGTTTCATCAGGGGTTTTAACTGTTGTTAGTATTTAAAGTAAGCGTGTCGAGACAAACAACGATATTATTGCCAGGTAAATTCTTATTCTATGATCCTGTTTAGCTTTGGTTTAACGTGTGCTGTTTTTTTGCTGGTGACCCATGATAGGTGTTGGTTTTATTTATTCATAAAAAACATAATATTGTGCTTTTTTACTTTGTGACTTTTCCTGCCTGAACTGCCGCTATCGATGACAGGATCTCAGCTGCATGTTTCCCCCGACACGGTTACGGCTGGACAATCATCATCTGCCAGCCAATTTTTAACATTACACTTAATTAAGTTTTAATGATGGATTTTTGTGTTAATGAGCAGTATTGAAACAAAGCTTTTCTGATGAAGAAAGTAATTTGATGATTTTTTGTTGCTAATGATTTCTTTCACGTAATGCATTTAGGAACGGTATTTTTAAGATAATTTCCAATGTGTAATGCCAGAGGTAATTTGTTAATGTGAAATAACAGCTTCAGCTAATTAAATAACAAAAGAAGAGATTATGTCGATTAAACGCAATGCGGTTGCGAATTACGTTGGTCAACTCTATTCCACGCTGGCCGGTATCCTGGTCGTGCCGCTATATATTCACCAGCTGGGTATGGAAATTTATGGCCTGATTGGCTTTTTTTCGATCCTCCTGACCTGGTTACAGCTGTTGGATGTCGGGATCTCTTCCACCTTGCTGCGTGAAGCAGCACGTTATCGCGCCAACCCGCAGCAAAACCCGGATTTTCCCTCACTGTTTGCGGTATTAGGTAAGTTCTTTCTGATTTCATCTGCGGTGCTGGTGGCACTGGGCTGGCTTGCATCGCCGTGGATTGCGTCCCACTGGCTTCATGCCCATACCATCCCTCATCAGGATTTGATTATTGCCGTCGCGGTCATGGTACTGACCGCCGCAATCCGCTGGCGGACCGGGCCGTTTCGCAGCGTCATTGTTGGCTACGAACATCAGGTATGGCTGAATGCGCTCAACGTTATTGTCATTACGTTGCGCACCTTCGTAGCGGTATTTGTGATCCGCTTCGCCACCAATCCGGTGATCTTCTTCTTCGGCTGGCAGCTGATTATCTCCATTGCCGAAGCGGCCTGCTGTATCTGGAAATCTTATCAGCTGGTTCCGCGCGGCGCCCGCAGCGGCAGGACGCCGGATCTGAACAGCGTGATAAAACCCTTTTTGCGTTTTGCTCTGGGCGCGGCATTCTCCAGCGCTATCTGGACATTTATCTCTCAGATTGACCGGCTGGTACTGTCCAAAACGCTGCCGCTTTCGACCTATGGTGCGTTCACCGTGGTGGCAACTGCCGCGACGGGCATTGTGATGTTAAGTAGCCCGATTATTCAGGCGATTGTGCCGCGCATGACCGGAATGAAAACCAGCACTGAGCAGGGCGATCGGCCGCTGTTCGATCTCTATCGCTGGACGACACAGGCGGTGAGTATATTTATGGCTCCGTTGAGCATCACCATTGCCATGTATCCCACCCAGCTGATTTGGGCGTGGACACAAAATCCTCAGATTGGCGAGCAAATGTGGCTGGTGATGACGCTGTACGCACTCGGCAGCGGTATTCAGGCTATCTGCGGTCTGCTCTACAACCTGCAATATGTCAGCGGCAATCTGTCACTGCATATGAAAGGCTTTACCGTGTTTGCCATTGTGCTGATCCCGTTGAATATTCTGGCTGCTGTCTGGTATGGCGCCCTGGGAACGGGCGTGGTCTGGCTGGGGCAGAACATCTTCTATTTACTGGTGTGGGCGCTGATTGTCCATCGCAAGTTTGCACCCAAAATCCATATCCCCTGGCTGACCCGTGACGTGATGTTGATCTGGGCGGTGTCAGCCTGTGTGGCCTTCATTACGCTCTACATTCCGTTTGAATGGAATGTCAACCGCTGGATGAACCTGTTGTACCTCGGCATTATCGGCCTGATCAATCTTGCAGTTTGCTGCCTGTTTCACAGCAAAGTCACCGGGTACCTCAAAAAAGCAACCTTTACTCGACTGAATCTTCGGGGTGAGAGATGAACACTGTTTACGGTCTGGCTCAGCAGCCAACTTTGTCAGTGATTATGCCTGTCTATAATGCTCGCAGATATCTGGCTGAAGCGCTTGATTCCCTGCTGAAACAGACGTTGGCACCGGAAGAGATCATTATCATTGATGATGGTTCGACTGACGGCACAGCGGAGTTAATCGGTGAATACTGTCAGCGGCACGCGCACATCATGCTGTTGCGCAATCCTCATGAAGGAGTCAGCGCTGCCCGTAACAAAGGGCTTGAGGTTGCCACCGGGCAGTTTATCTACTTTATGGATGCCGATGATTTCGTCGGCCCAACCCTGTTTGCTGACTTTATCCGGGAAAAGCGCGTGTGTCCGCAACTGGAGCTTTATGGCTTCTCGGCGGAAATGTTCCCCGATGTACCACCAGAACAGCGAAAGTACACCCGCACCCACACCCGCTCAATGCAGGGTGAGTTCTCTGGCGGCAGTGAGATGCTGCGCAAGCTGATAGCCAGCAATTCTGCCCATCGGGTGCTGTGGTCCAGCATTATTTCCCGCGAGCTGATCGAACGCACCCACAGCGAGTTTCTGACAGTGCAGAACCATGAAGATGCGCCGTTCATGTTAACGCTTTATTTGCAGGCCCGCCGCGTGTTCTTCACCGCCAACACCTATTACTACAAGCGATATGCCGAGAGTTCACTGTCGGTAAGCACCCGCGATTTTTCATGGGTGAAAAACTACTTTATCGTGCGCGAAGGCACAGAAAAAGCGTTGCTTGCGGCGGGACTACCACTGGACAACAAATTGCTGGACAGTTACTACCATCCGGTGATGATCGGCTGTCTGATGATGGTAAAAAAGCATCGTTTAAGGGTGCCGAAAGAGTATCAGTTACCGCTGAACACGCTGGCGCGCCAGCTTACCCGTAACAGTCTCAGAATGAGCCTGGTCTGGTACTGCCATCCTCTTTACAACAGTCTGATGTGGTGCAAAAAGAAGCTATCCGCATTCAGTGCCTGAAGCGCGACCAGGCGGGCTGGCGCAGTGAACAGCGCCTGTGTTTGCCTGACAGGTGACGGCCATGACGGTTCAGTTCACCATTGCTTTTGATGTATGGCGATAACCTGCCGGACGCCTGCATAAGCTTTATGTGCCGTTGTCAGCATCAATGCTGTTCTGATATTGCCAGCACCCGCCCTGACGTATAGTGTTAACACACTCTTTATCTCATCCCCGGCGTTTTTCGCCGGGGTGAAGCCGCCAGAATGAGGTTGTTTTGTCCAGTTACTCTCCACATTTGCGTCCCCGTCGTCTGCGTCAGTCATCTTCCCTTCGCGCACTGTTTCAGGAAACGTCGCTCACCCTGAACGACCTCGCGCTGCCCATTTTTGTCGAGGAGCAGGTTGATGACTACAAGGCCATCCAGGCGATGCCCGGCGTGCTGCGTATCCCTGAAAATCGCCTGGCGTATGAAATTGAGCGTATTGCCAGGGCGGGTATTCGCGCGGTGATGACCTTTGGTATTTCGCACCACACGGATGCTGATGGCAGCGACAGCTGGCAGGATAACGGGCTGGTCTCACGCATGGCGCGTATCTGTAAAGAGACGGTACCGGAAATGATTGTCATGTCGGATACCTGTTTTTGTGAATATACCACTCACGGACACTGCGGGGTGCTGCAGGATGGCCGGGTGGATAATGATGCCACGCTTACCAATCTGGGCAGACAGGCGGTAGCCGCTGCCCGCGCCGGCGCCGATTTTATCGCGCCTTCGGCAGCGATGGACGGTCAGGTTGCCGCAATTCGTGACGCGCTGGATCAGGCAGGATTCACTGATACTGCCATTCTGTCCTACTCCACCAAATTTGCCTCGTCCTTTTACGGCCCGTTTCGTGAGGCGGCAGGCACCTCGCTGAAGGGCGACCGCAAAACCTATCAGATGAACCCGATGAACCGTCGTGAAGCCATTCGTGAGTCGTTGATCGACCAGGCGGAAGGTGCCGATGCCCTGATGGTAAAGCCTGCCGGAGCCTATCTGGATATTATTCGTGAGCTGCGTGAGCAAAGCTCGCTTCCCCTCGCGGCGTATCAGGTCAGCGGTGAGTACGCGATGATCAAGTTTGCCGCCCAGGCGGGTGCCATCAATGAACGGGATGTGGTGCTGGAGAGTCTGGGAGCGATTAAACGCGCCGGTGCCGATCTGATTTTCAGCTATTTTGCGCTTGACCTGGCGGAGAAAAATTTGCTCTAGCCTGTCTGCATCAGTCGCACGGGCCGCGCGGTTTTTTCTGACGGCCCGAAGCGTTTTGCGAAATCTTCCACAGCCCGTCACATCTGCTTTTCACCACGTTATGCGTAGCAGAGATCTACCCGCGCTGGTGAAGTTATCAACCCTGCTATGGGCAATCCCCGGTTGGCGTGCGGCTTACGTCGCGACTGCCCCTGTTTGCCAGCATGCCTGCATCATGGCCACCGCCATTTTCGTCATTTATCCGCCCGATACCGTCTTTAATAAACCGGGTGGCACCGCCGCGCGTCGGAGAGGTTGTGGTTTACCCAAACCTGACGATGTTATTTCTGCCTGTCCCGCCACAATTTTTGCAACTGATCCCTGCCACCAGGAATGCTATACCAGAATGCCTTATCTGAACTTGCGGGATAAATTATGATTTCGCTGCTCTGGATCGGCGCTGTGGTATTGCTGCTGTGTATCAGCATGGGTGGCTGGGGGTATCGTCATCAGAGAGCGACGTTGCATCAGCTGCAACTGCACAATCAGTTGCTCTCTGAACAGAACAGGCTGATGAACCGGAAAATGGCTGATTTGTCTGAACAGCTTACGCTTTTCTCGCAGGTGCTTGATGAGCGGGAGCGGCAACAAAAAGGGGAGAGGCGTGACGTCCCATCCCGGTCGTAGAAGATGGACCGGACGCGAACAGATAACGTTAACGCCTGTTTTTTATTCTGGCCATTTCGGCCTGACATTTATTGCGTTCATGCCGGTCATAATATCCGTCAGCAGACGATCGCCACATTAGGGTAATCGGTAGGGGAACAGCCGAATCTGGCACGAAATTCGCGGGAAAAATAAGACATTGCCCGGCACGGCGGAAGCGCAACGACGCCAGACACAGGGAAAACGGGTAACGCTGCATGGGCGACAGGATTTCTGTCTGATCCGATCCGGTCAGGACTGGTCGGCAACCCGCGAGGAAGAACGCCAGAAATATCCTGGTGAAGTTGAGCCGGTACTGCGGGAAGGGATGCATTTTTTACGCGATGAGGGCAACAGCGTGGGCTGTCTGAGTTGCAGATATATGCATGTTATCGCTGCTGTCAGCGGTGCGGAAACGGAAAAAACGTTCGGTCTGGCCCATTTCACCGATCTGGCCGCGCTGGCACTGTGGGCGAAGAGCCATTCCACTCATGTCGCCATATTTGGCGGTTTTATGCGCTATGTAAAAGCGCTGAATTTTAATATTGCCCTGCGTCTGTGGCATGAAATTGCGGTGGTTCCGGCCAGCGCACAATATTTTACCTATATCAACTGCCACGCCAAAAGCGGTCTTCTGACGCACGTATCCTGGGAATAATAATGAAAAAATAATCAGCTTCATCACGCTTCTTGCTGCTGTGCCGACAGCAGATGCGCCTGAGTGTGCGCCGGGTGACTATGAGATGCTGCCTGCGGACAAAAATCTGTTTCTGACCTGTTTTCAGTACACCCACAGCGATGCCCTCTATTCTCAGGGCAATCGGGTGCCGGGGGACTACCGGATGCGCTCCACGGCAACGCTGCTGCGCTATATTCATGCCTCGCGGCCACAGGCTGATCAGTATTGAGCCGCTGGTTTTGCCAGCCTTAACAGGCTGGGAGACGTCAGTCCGTTGGGTGATTCATCTGGCATGGGGGATTTGATTCCCGGCGTACCGGAAAAATATACTGATATTGAACCATCAATCCGTTGGCACAATTTTTCAGAGTATGGTGAGAATGGGGTGAGGGGGACAATGAGCAATGTCGTTAATACCGAAAATACATTCTACAGGAAAATTAAAGAGCCATTGTTGGTAAATGGCTCTTTGGCTATCCGCTATTGTCTGTCCTTAAATCAGGCTGCAATATTGACGAGTCATTATGCTGGATTGCTTTTGCTATTTGGTAAGCTTTACAGGCAGGCTTTAATCTGTCTGTTTGCGTGAGAATCAGGATGGATTCTGCCACCAGTAGAGTTCAGGTCGTTACAGATATCCTTAAAGGCATTTCTGAATATCTGTTTCGTTGCTCGCGCGTACATCTGTAATTGCATTGGAATTTTCAGTAGAAGTGAGATCAATAACTTTGTTACACGCTGATTGAAATTTTAAACTATCACCACATACACTATTGCTGACGTATTTTAAACTATTCACAAGCATTTTGACTGTGCTACTGTATTTCGAAATGGCATCAGTCACTTTCGCATTTTTTCCTGTTTTTGCGCAATGCTGTGGGTTTTAATTTAAATGAATTCTCATGGTGATGCTCCTTTCATTATAGTACAGAGCTAAGCCTGTAAGCGCCAAAGCAGCTGGCATTGCCTCTCACGCCACAGGTATCGTTTGTTAAATGAGACTTTCTTTCGTGTCTGTAATAATTATATTTTTTGGCTCATTATTATACGGGAGAAAATACTCATGATCGTCTCCGTTAACTTTTATTACTGTCAGTCTGGGAAGGCAGTTATTATAATTCAGGATATCAGTGCGCTGATAAGATTGCTGCTTAATTTTTGAAAGTTTCCCCAAAAAAAGCTCATACTTGAATATGTTACTCTTGGCCAATACTTCTTTCTTCAGAGAATCGTTATTATTAATGAGATTGCGGTGCATGTTTTCATTTTTAACTGAGATGATTTTTTCTGCAAATGAAATGTACTTATTATTTTTCATTGCCAGACTGAATGCAGCACTGCTGCTGTGTAAAACTTTTGCACGAAAGTGGTTGATTATCTGCATCCTGTAATCCTTATGAAGAAAAAGGTTAACGATTAATATTGAGGATTTATTTTAGTTCCACTACCAAGCTTATCTACCAGGGTGGTAGCAGAGCGTAATACTGGATTACCAAAACCTATTGACGTAATCGATGTTTCTACACGTAAATCTACTGCATTCTGGCGCTGATGCCCCCTGCCATGTCTGTATTCTGACTGCTGAACTTTCTGGATGTTGCCAGTCAACGTAAACGACGAACAGGTCTGATTGCGCTCGTTTGCAGGTGTGCTGGAGACCACGTAATTTTGAGAACCACTGCCAATTCCACTTACAGGCATATAAATATCCTCTTCAGAAATTTTTTTCATATTAATAGAGCAGCAGATGAGATTTCTATAAAAAAACGCTCGCATATGCCCCTGATGGACCGGGCAGCGATGTCGTTGCGCTGGCGCCATTCATTTATGTGCTGACCGGGACTTATCAGGCGGATAAGCGGTTAATGTGGGTGAGAATTGCTGGCGTTATTTGCTACAGGGGTATGGAACCATCATTTTTCAGATGCCTGAGCTGTTGAAAGTGGTGCTGATGTTTGCTGGGTAACCAAAAACGATCGCGACGGTGACAGCGGCGGCACCCTGCAACAGAAACTGCTGTATCAGTATCAGGGCTGGTCACGCTATAGCCTGAACCCTGCCACGCAGTTTGGCCTGGGGCTGGCTTGATTACCGGCGCTGAAAGCAGCGTGGATGGCGTGCGCCAGTATGACCAGCCTGACAGCACCTAGTCTCAGGCTCTCGGTATCGCACTTCATTACGCCATTGATACAGTTGCAACTTTCAGCGGGGCGCGATCTGACGGTTGAGCTGGGATTTCGCCTGGATACCCGTCTGAGCTTCAGAGCCGGTTTTCTGTTTAAACCTTTCAGGCCATCATCAACGCTGGCCTGGTCTCCTGGCTATCCTGTAGGGCCTGAACGCCTTATCTGGTGTTAAAAGTTGCTGATGTTGTAAACTGTTTTTATTTAACAGTCTGGTTACGACGTGAAAACCTCAACTTCTTCTTCCGGCACTCATCCTGACCTTTATGGCGAGCGTTTTCGCGCCTGCCAGCATCAGCTTTCCTCCAGACTGTTCGCCGTGGCGCAGTATATCAATCAGCATCGCATGGCGGTGCTGAATAAAACCGCGATGGAAATTGCCGCAGAGACGCAGACCTCTGATGCGACCGTTATCAGGGCTATTCAGGCGTTGGGCTTCTCCGGGCTACGTGATGTGAAAAATGTGCTGAAAGGTGCGCTGATCGAGACACTCAGTTTTCCAGCCCGACTGGCGACAACGGTCAGTGCCCTGACGCCAGACGCTAATTCCAGCGTCGATTTTGTGCTCGACAGCTACCGCCTCAGCTGCGAGATGCTGTCATCCGGGCAGAACCGCGTCGCTATTTCCCAGGCTACCATGCTGTTGCAGTCGGCAAAACGCATCGCCGTATTTGGTATTGGTGCATCGTCTTTGCTGGCGGAATATGCGGTTCGTCTGTTTAACCGCAACGGCAATGCGGCTTATCCGTTGAACCGGACGGGTGCCGCACTCAGTGAACAGCTGGTGACGATGGGTAGGGGTGACGTGTTGGTAATGCTGGCGCAGCGTAGTGCGCACCGCGAGGGGATCACTACCGTCACCGAGGCACAGCGGCTGGAGGTTCCGGTTATTCTACTCACCGGCACGCCGGATGCGGCTTTTGTGGATTATGCCGATACGGTGATCCTTATCCCGCGCAGTGCCGAGGCAGGAAAAATTCCGGTACATGGCACGCCGTTAATCTGTCTGGAAATGTTGGTGCTGGCACTGGCGGCCGCTGCCCCGGAAGTGCCGATGCTGACCGCTAACCGACTTTGCGAGCTGAGTCACGCCCTGACCAAACCCCGAAAGAGCAGCCGCTAATATGCAAATAAGTGAACTGTTATCAGCCAGCACCCGACAGCTGTTGAAGCTTTCAGCCTGCGGGCCGATACCTGTGCTGAATGGAGCAATGGGCCGTGTATTGAGGATAATTCGATGATTATTAAAGTTCAGACGCACGAACTGCGGACCGGTATGTACGTGCATAAACTGGAGGTTTTCTGGCTGAAAGACCCTCTGGTGCACAATGCCATGTTGCTCACCACTGAACAGCAAATCCAGGGTATTGTGGCAAAGGGCATTCAGGAAGTCTGGATTGATCTGGATAAAGGGTGTGGCGTTGCGTCCCCGACGGAGGAAATGGTCGACGGGAGCGAGGCCGCAACGGGTGGCCCCCCGGTCGACATTCATGAAGAGATCCGACATGCCCAGGCGATTTGTCTCCAGGCGAAGGGGCAGGTGATGGACATGTTCAGCGATGCCAGGTTGGGTAAAACCATCGATACCGCCAGCACATTGCCGCTGGTGGATGAAATCGCCAGCTCCATCAGCCGCCATCCGGCAGCACTTCTGAGCGTGGTGCGCCTGAAAACCCATGACGATTATACTTACCTGCACTCGGTGGCGGTCTGTGCCCTGATGGTTTCCCTCGCAAGGCAGTTACAGCTGAGCGAATGGCTGGTGCGCTGTGCGGGCACGGCAGGGCTGCTACATGACGTCGGCAAAGCGGGTATTCCGTTGGAAATTCTTAATAAACCTGGCAAGCTGACCGATGATGAACTCACCATCATGAAACAGCATCCGGTGATTGGTGAGGCACTGCTGCGTAAAAGTGGTGGTCATGAGAGCGTTCTGGATGTCGCGTTGCATCATCACGAAAAGATTAACGGTAGTGGTTATCCGTTCGGGTTGCAGGACGAAGCCATTTCACAACTGGCCCGGATGGCCGCGGTCTGCGACGTTTATGATGCGGTGACGTCAGACAGACCCTACAAGGCAGGATGGAATCCGGCTGCTGCCATGCGTCAGATGGCCAGTTGGGAAGGGCATTTTGACCGCACGATCTTTTACGCTTTCGTCAAGGCCGTGGGGATTTATCCGGTAGGTTCGGTGGTACGTCTGACTTCCGAACGGGTGGCGGTGGTGGCTGAACCTGGTGAACACTCCTTACTGCAACCCAAAGTCTGCGTGTTTTACTCCCTGAAGACCAGTCAGTATCTCGGTCGTCAGGTCGTTGATCTGGCCGACAGCCACTGTCAGGACAGTATTGCCGGACCTGAGGAGTCAGCGCGCTGGAGCGGGGTCAACCTTAATGAACTGTGGATGCAGCCCGTTGCCTGACAAGGTGCTCCGTTGCGCGCTTCTGAGCGCTTTTTATTTTTCCGCCGTTTGGGTTTTCCCCTGAGGCCGCGCCTGCTGTTTCTGGCGGAACGGGGCGTTGCGACTATACTTATTCCTGTTGCCTCGGTGACAACGGGTGAGGTCAGATGCACCTGTCGTGCAGTTCCACGAGGAATGAAATGGCACAACACTGAAATCTGCCTGCACGCACTCTTTTCATCTTCTGTTAAATAATTCTGCATGGGATTGCGGGTTATTTGCTGCCGCCGTAGCCGGGCTTTTCCCAGCCGCCCGGAAACTTCAGAGTTCTTCTGACCCTACCTTATCAATGTATTGCAATCAGACATACCCTCAGGAGAAATAACGTGAATACACAGAACAGTTCCGGGCCATCGTTATCTCAGGCGGCACGTTACGCCTTCTTTTTCGATGTTGACGGAACGCTGGCTGCCATACAGTCGCGTCCTGACAGCGTGTTCATCCCTGAGCAGGTTATTAAAAGCCTGGAGGGACTGACCCGTATCAGTGAGGGCGCGTTGGCGCTGGTATCAGGTCGCCCCATCAGTGAGCTGGACGCATTGGTTGCTCCACTTCATCTGCCTTTGGCTGGTGTTCACGGTGCGGAGAAGCGCGATGCTGACGATCGCCTTGAACGTTACACCTTGCCAGATGATGTGGTTACCTCGCTCACTTGCCTGCTGGACGAGCATATCTCCACGATGCCAGGTGCCCAGTTGGAAACAAAAGGAATGGCATTTGCGCTGCATTATCGCGGCGCCGAACACTATCAGCAACAGGTGCTGGCACTGGCTGAAACTGTTATCGACAGATTTGCCGGACTGACGTTACAACCCGGCAAGTGTGTGGTGGAGATTAAGCCGGAAGGGGTTAACAAAGGCGCCGCCGTTACTGCGTTTATGCAGCAGCCTCCTTTTACCGGCAGAACGCCGGTGTTTATTGGTGATGATTTGACCGATGAAGCAGCGTTCAGGGCAGTCAATGCCATGGGCGGTATCTCAGTTAAGGTTGGCAAAGGCCAGACCGAAGCCCGTTATCGATTGCCGGATGTCGGGGCCGTTAGCCACTGGCTGACACAAACACTATTACAATTAGATCAAGACGAATCAACGTCGGTAAGGAGTTAAGGTTATGAGTCGCTTAGTAGTCGTATCTAACCGCGTCGCAATACCCGATGGTTCCAAAGTGAGCGCGGGTGGGCTTACCGTTGGCATTATGGATGCCCTGAAAACCACAGGAGGGATGTGGTTTGGCTGGAACGGTGAAATCAATGAAATCGGTGAAGATGAAGACGAGATCAACCTGTTTGAACAGGACGGCGTTACCTACGCTTCTGTTGGATTAAACCAGAACGATTATGATTTGTACTACCTGCACTTCTCCAATGGCGTTATCTGGCCTGCGTTTCACTACCGTCTGGACCTGGTTAATTACCAACGTGAAGCATGGGAAGGGTATCTTAAGGTAAACAATATGCTGGCGGATCGCCTGTTACCCCTTCTTGAGCCGGACGATGTTATCTGGATCCATGATTATCATCTGCTACCCTTCGCTGCCGCACTGCGTAAGATGGGGGTGCAAAACCGTATTGGTTTTTTCCTGCACATTCCTTTTCCCACATCGGAAATTTTCAATGCCTTGCCTTCACACAACATACTGCTGGAAATGATGTGTGAATACGACCTGCTGGGCTTTCAGACTGAAAGTGACCGCACTGCTTTTCTTGAGTGTCTGGCACTCTGTACCACGCTTCGCGGTGAAGAAAAAAAGCATCAGGCGTTTGGTCAACACTTTGTCACCGAGGTGTATCCGATCGGTATTGAGCCGGACAGTATTCGTGAAATGGCGGAAGGACCGTTGCCGGCGAAGATGGCGGCAATCAGGAATGATCTTGGTGATGCCAGAAATATTATCGCCTGTGAGCGGCTGGACTATTCAAAAGGGTTGCCGGAGCGTTTTCTGGCTTACGAAGCACTGCTGGAGAACTATCCTGAACATCGCGGAAAAATACGTTATTCCCAGATTGCACCGACCTCGCGAGGAGATGTGCAGGCTTACCAGGATATTCGCCATCAGCTGGAAACGGAAGCCGGGCGAATCAACGGCAAATATGGCACCCTGAGTTGGACACCACTTTACTATCTGAATCAGCATTTTGAACGACGCATGTTGATGAAAATTTTCCGTCTGACGGATATTGGTCTGGTAACGCCGTTGCGTGACGGGATGAACCTTGTAGCCAAAGAATATATTGCTGCACAGGACCCACAGGACCCACAGGACCCACAGGACCCACAGGACCCACAGGACCCACAGGACCCACAGGACCCACAGGACCCCGGCGTGCTGGTATTGTCCCGTTTTGCCGGTGCGGCAAACGAGCTGACCTCGGCGGTGATTGTTAATCCGTACGATCGGGATGAGGTGGCTGCGGCGCTCAATAAGGCGCTTATTATGCCGTTGGACGAACGTATTTCACGCTATGAAGACATGATGTCAGTGCTTCGCAGGAACGATATCACCCGATGGCGGGAAACGTATCTGAAAGATTTACTGGCGTTGCCAGCCCGTAATAATAGGGAGTATAAGGGCGATAAAGTGGCTTCATCTTCACACCCCGCATAATTTGTGCCAGATGACGAGAAGAGCGACCAGGGGGGGCGCGCTCTTTTTTTCCGTTTGCAGACGCTTTAACTGACAAAAAAAAGCCATTTAAAATAAAAACGCGAAAAAGAGGACCTTTTTACTAAAGAGTGACGCGTTTGTGCCGATATACACAGAGCCTCTCTGAAATTACGCAATATATTAGGTGCGTTAATGTAATTACTGGTTACATCTTCTGATATCCGCTGAACACTAACCCGCAGTTCCTTACACAAGACCAACATTCCCAAGTAAAAACCTGCCTTGGATCACATTTTTTTACTTGATATCGGCCGATAAGATAACATTGCGTTACTACTTTTTAGTGGCATTATTGGCCCTTCTTTTGGAATTAAATGCTTTATATTTTATTTTATATGAAATAATTACCTGATTAATGCGCTGCATGCTTAATAATTTTGGCTTAAATCCCCTTAAAATAGTTGATTGCATTTTATTGCGTGAAAATAAGCAAAAAACTTACAAAAAAAACCAGAGCTGATTAATTAGTAAACTAATGAACAGTCCTGCTGTAGGTTTTTTTTGAGTCAAATGGCTTAAAAGTGTGATGAAGATCACACTTTATCTAAAATTTAGCCTGGCTCACGTTGAATCTGGAAATAAGAGCATATAGAGTTGCTTTGTTTTCAGAATAGTCTTAAGAATGACTGAGGCTCAGTAAAATGAAGCCAGGGAAAAGTAAGAAAACGTCGGAGCAGTACTGGCAAATTGAGTTTATGACTATTTTCTGTATGGCTTCCTCTTACCGGTCGCCCTCAGCCTTGCAAGCATTCGGCATGAGCCACTAAATTTTTTGCCATCTTCAGATGTACCAGTCAGCAATCAGGTAGCGGCGCAATCCGTAAACGTTTAAGTCGTGACAGTCAGGATGGGAAAAAATGGGCACATCAGATTTACTAAAACATATCTACGACATTAACCTGTCATATTTATTGCTTGCACAGCGCCTGATTAATCAGGAAAAAGCCTCTGCTATGTTTCGCCTGGGTATTGATGAAGCAATGGCCGACGCCCTGTCTGAGTTAACCTTGCCTGAGATGGTCAAATTAGCTGAAACAAATCAGCTGGTATGCCAGTTTCGTTTTACAGACCACAACACTATTAACCGCCTGACTCAGGAATCGCGCGTAGACGATTTGCAGCAAATCCACACTGGCATTTTGTTGTCCAGCCGTTTACTGCGTAACGTCTCTGACAAAAAAGACGAATTGCCGAAAAAGAGGGCGAGTTAATGAGCGAAAAAAGTATTGTTCAGGAAGCGCGTGATATTCAGCTGGCGATGGAATTAATTTCTCTCGGTGCACGCCTGCAAATGTTAGAAAGCGAAACGCAATTAAGCCGTGGCCGGTTAATTAAACTGTATAAAGAGCTGCGCGGCAGTCCACCGCCCAAAGGTATGCTGCCATTCTCCACCGACTGGTTTATGACATGGGAGCAGAATATCCATGCGTCCATGTTCTGTAATGCCTGGCAGTTTTTACTGAAAAGCGGCCTGTGTAAGGGCGTTGAAGCAGTCATTAAAGCTTACCGTCTGTACCTTGAGCAGTGCCCGCAGCAGGAAGAAGGTCCCCTACTGGCGCTGACCCGCGCATGGACGCTGGTCCGTTTTGTGGAAAGCGGAATGCTTGAGCTTTCCGACTGTAAATGCTGCGGCGGAAGCTTTATTAATCATGCACATCAGCCTGTAGGCAGCTTTGTTTGTAGCCTGTGCCAACCGCCTTCACGTGCGGTAAAAAGACGTAAACTTATCGCAGATTCTGCCGATAACATTTCACAACTGCTGGATGAACAGATTAAACAAGCCGTTTAATGGTGTTAACCACGTGGAATGGTTCCAGCAGCGGTTTTTAACCGCTGCTTTTTTTTTGCCCCCGCAGGGCGAAAACCGTTGACCACTATCTGGGCGTCTTACATCTACGCGTCGGCAGACGTAAGGATCTATCGTGTTAATTATTTTGGGCTATATCCTGGTTCTCGGATCGGTGTTAGGTGGATTCGCCATGGTGGGTGGCGAGCTTGGCGCGCTTTATCAACCCTCTGAACTGCTGATTATTGGTGGGGCTGCCGTTGGCGCATTTGTGGTTGGCAATAACGGTAAGGCGATTAAAGCCACGATGAAATCCATGCCGCTGTTAATGCGGGGAGCAAAATATAATAAGTCGGTTTACATGGATCTGATGGCGCTGCTATATCGCCTGATGGCTAAATCCCGTCAGCAGGGCATGCTATCTCTTGAAGCCGATATCGATAACCCACAGGAGAGTGAAATTTTTGCTAATTACCCGCGCATTCTTGCCGATAAAAGATTAGTGGACTTCATTACCGACTATTTACGACTGATGGTCAGCGGCAACATGAATGCTTTTGAGATCGAAGCGTTGATGGACGAAGAGATTGAAACCTACGAGCATGAATGTGAGGTACCGGCAAGTGCGTTTCAGTCAGTGGGTGACTCACTTCCCGCGTTTGGTATCGTGGCGGCGGTAATGGGGGTGGTTCATACACTGGCCGCGGCTGACAGACCTGCCGCAGAACTGGGTGCCTCGGTGGCACATGCGATGGTGGGCACATTTCTGGGTATTCTGCTGGCGTATGGCTTTATTTCACCTCTCGGCGGGTTGCTCAGGCAGAAATGTGCGGAAACCACCAAGATGATGCAGTGTATTAAAGTGACGTTGCTTTCCAGCCTGAATGGCTATGCGCCACAAATCGCCGTTGAGTTTGGTCGTAAAACGCTGTACTCGACCGACAGGCCATCCTTTACCGAGCTGGAAGAGCATGTACGTAACGCTAAAACACCAGCGAAACAGACTTCGGATCAGGACGCATGAAACATAACAGTCACCCCATCATACTGGTCAGGAAAAAGAAGCATAAAGGCCATGCAGGCGGGCATGGTTCATGGAAAATTGCTTATGCCGACTTTATGACGGCGCTGATGGCCTTTTTTATGGTGATGTGGCTGATTTCGATTTCAACGCCCGCACAGCGTGAAAGTATTGCGGAATACTTTAAAACCCCGCTAAAGGTAGCGGTGACGGGTGGAACGCATACCAGTGAGAGCGTCAGCGTTATTCCCGGCGGTGGTCAGGATCCGACGCAGAAAATAGGTGAGGTACATAAGGTTGTCGATATGGACGCAGAGAAGCGTAAGTTGGATGAAATTCGTCTCAACCGACTGCGTGAAAAGCTGGATCAGCTCATTGAGGCCGATCCGCGACTGAAGGCACTCCGTCCGCATCTGATCATCAACATGGTGGAAGAAGGACTGCGTATCCAGATTATCGACAGCCAGAACCGGCCGATGTTCAAAACCGGTAGTGCAGAAGTGGAACCCTATATGCGTGACATTCTGCGGGCTATCGCGCCAATCCTTAATGATATTCCGAATAAAATCAGTCTGGCGGGGCATACGGATGATTTCCAGTATGCCACCGGCGACCGGGGATACAGCAACTGGGAGCTGTCAACAGATCGGGCCAATGCGTCACGTCGTGAACTGGTGATGGGCGGGCTGGATGCAGGCAAGATGCTACGGGTGCTTGGCATGGCCGACACCATGAAGCTGAACAATCGCGGTGCAAACGATGCGGTCAACCGCCGCATCAGCTTGCTGGTGTTGAACCATGACACGGAAATGCAGATTGAGAAGGAAAACTCGGAAAGTGATGCTGTGCAAATCAGCAGCGGCGATCCGACGAGTCTGAAAGAGATAATGGCACCGCCGATACCGTCGGGCGCCAACAATAACCCAGCCCCTCAACCATCACAGGCTGAGCCGGCAGGAAATAAAGATGTACCGAGGGCATTTTCCTCGGGACGCCCTGCGACTGCGGCACAGACCGATCGCGACTCACAGCAGAGGTGATACCGTGAGCATGGATATCAGCGATTTTTATCAAACGTTTTTCGATGAGGCCGACGAGTTACTGGCCGACATGGAACAACACCTGCTGGGTCTCGACCCACAGGAACCGGATGCGGAACAGATGAATGCTATCTTCCGTGCTGCCCATTCGATCAAAGGCGGTGCGGGGACATTTGGTTTTACTGTATTACAGGAAACCACGCATATTCTGGAAAACATCCTCGACGGTGCCCGTCGCGGCGAAATGCAGCTAAGCACCGATATCATCAACCTGTTTTTGGAAACGAAAGATATTATGCAAGAACAGCTCGATGCCTACAAAACTGCCTCAGAGCCTAATGCTGCCACGTTTGAATATATCTGTCAGGCGCTGCGTCAGCTGGCTCTGGAAGCCAAAGGTGAAACCATTGCACCAGCCAAAAAACTGGCTGCTGAACCATCCGCCGCGGCACAGGCCGCTGACCAGTCAGGTCTGCGTCTGGCGCTGGTCGATCTGAAACCGGCTGAAATCCCGCTGATGCTTGATGAGCTTGGCAACCTCGGCAGTATTTCAGATGTGATTAAAGGTGAAACCTCTGTCGAGTTAACGCTGGATTCTTCCGTCAGCCCGGACGATATCGTGGCGGTGCTCTGTTTTGTTATCGATGAGTCACAGATCAAATTCCTTAATCCTGGGGCGGCACCGGCAGCGGCAGTGGAAACCACGGTAGCAGAGGTCGAAGCACCGGTGGTTGAGGCTGAAGCGGAACCAAAACTGGCCACCGTCAGCGATATTTCACCAACCAGGCGTGAAGCGGCAAAAAAACAGGCTGCACCGAAGGGCAGTGAATCCACCAGTATTCGTGTGGCGGTGGAAAAAGTCGACCAGTTAATCAACCTGGTCGGTGAGCTGGTGATCACCCAGTCCATGTTGGCACAGCGGTCTGGTGAGCTGGACCCGGTCGCCCACGGCGATCTGCTGAACAGTATGGGGCAGCTGGAACGTAACGCCCGTGACCTTCAGGAATCGGTGATGTCGATTCGTATGATGCCGATGGAATATGTCTTCAGCCGCTTCCCGCGTCTGGTGCGCGATCTTGCCAGCAAGCTGGGTAAAGAAGTGGAACTGACCCTGCAGGGTAGCTCCACCGAACTGGATAAGAGTCTGATTGAACGTATTATCGATCCTCTTACGCATCTGGTGCGTAACAGTCTTGATCACGGCATTGAGTCACCGGAAAAACGTCTGGCCGCAGGAAAATCTGCGGTGGGTAATCTGACACTTTCTGCCGAACATCAGGGTGGCAACATCTGCATCGAAGTGATCGATGACGGTGCTGGTCTTAATCGCGAGCGTATTCTGGCCAAGGCGATCTCCTCCGGTTTGCCGGTCAGTGATGCCATGAGCGATGAAGAAGTCGGTATGCTGATTTTCGCGCCTGGGTTCTCAACGGCTGAGCAGGTAACGGATATCTCTGGTCGCGGCGTTGGAATGGATGTGGTGAAACGTAACATCCAGGAAATGGGAGGCCATGTCGAAATCGCCTCAAAACAGGGCAAAGGCACCACCATCCGTATCCTGTTACCACTGACGCTGGCGATTCTCGACGGTATGTCGGTCCGGGTGGCGGATGAAGTCTTTATCCTGCCGTTGAATGCGGTCATGGAATCTCTGCAACCGCTGGCAAATGATCTCCATCCGCTGGCCGGTGGTGAACGCGTGCTGGAAGTGCGTGGTGAATATCTGCCGCTGGTTGAGCTGTGGAATGTATTTGATGTGCAGGGGGCGAAAACGGAAGCCACGCAGGGGATCGTAGTGATTCTGCAAAGCGCCGGTAAACGCTATGCATTACTGGTTGATCAACTGATTGGTCAGCATCAGGTTGTGGTAAAAAATCTGGAAAGCAACTATCGCAAAGTACCAGGCATTTCGGCGGCGACTATCCTGGGTGATGGTAGCGTGGCGCTGATCGTTGACGTCTCGGCTCTGCAATCTCTCAACCGTGAAAAGCGTGTGGCAGGAGCCGCAGCCTGACTAAAACCGATTAAGGGTATAACTATGACTGGAATGGCAGCTGTCACTAAACTCGCTGGCGAAACGGTAGGCCAGGAATTTTTGGTGTTTACACTGGGTAATGAAGAATACGGTATCGATATCCTCAAGGTGCAGGAGATCCGTGGATACGATCAGGTCACCCGCATCGCTAACACGCCTTCGTTTATTAAAGGTGTGACCAATCTGCGCGGGGTCATTGTACCGATCATTGACTTGCGACTTAAGTTCGAACAACCCGATGTTGTCTATAACGACAATACGGTGGTGATTGTGCTTAACCTGCAACATCGCGTGGTTGGCATCGTCGTTGACGGGGTTTCTGACGTACTGTCGCTGACCCAGGATCAGATCCGTCCTTCCCCGGAATTTGCCGTCACCATGTCCACAGAGTATCTGACGGGCCTTGGTGCACTGGGCGAGCGGATGCTGATTTTGGTGGATATTGAAAAACTGCTCAACAGTGAAGAGATGGCGCTGATGGACACCTTGCGTAGCGCGTAATTTTTGCATCGACGGGCGTGAGAATGGGGTCTGACAAGGATACGGGTCCCGTTAAAAGAGGCGCTACCACAGTAGCATTACGATTTAACCAGCCTGCATCCCGCCTGGCGCTGCAAGACATTTGCGCGACAGGGGGATAAGCGCTGTTCACTGGCACTTTGCCTCTTCTTTTATTACATATCACTATAAAAAAACAAATTCACAAGATTAAGTTTTGTTGAAAAACGACAATTCAGGCACGAGTGGTTTATTCTATCTACACTGAGGTTTGCTATGCTCAATCGTATTAAGGTGGTTACCAGCCTGCTGCTGGTGCTTGTGATCTTAGGCTCGCTGCAACTGCTGGCGGGAGGCTTGTCCATCAACGCACTGATGCGAGACAAAAACAACTTTTCTGTCGCACAAAACGCCAGCGAGAATGTGACAGCTTTTACCGATGCCTGGGTATTACTGAATCAAACGCGCATTGCTGTGAACCGCGGTATGTTGCGACTGCAAACCGATGGGCAGAGCAGTAACGGCAGTAGCAATACCACGCCTCTTTCTGCCATCAGCGCTCAGGGCAGGGAACTGCTGGCCAGCGCCGACAAAACCTTTGCCATGTATCAGGCGTTGCCTGACACAAAGGGTATCGATCCGCAAATTGTCTCTGCAATGGAAAATGACTACCTTGCCTATTCACAGGCGCTGGCACAGATGCTGCAACTAATGGATAACCGGCAGCTTGATCAGATGTTCAAAATGAACATTGAGCAGACGCAGAACGGCATGAAGGCGGCATACACCGCCTGGCGAAATGCCCAAATTCAAATCAGTCTGCAAGGGCTGGCCGATAATGAAAAATCCTATCACTCCATGCTGTGGGTAATCAGTGGGTTACTGGTTGTGGTGATTGTCACCATTGTGCTGTGCTGGTATGGGCTGAACCGTATTCTGATTAAACCATTGCAAAACAATATCAGTCACATCAGTCACATCGCCAGTGGTGATCTGACCCATGCAATCGAAGTGACCGGGCGCAATGAAATGAGCCAGCTGGCGACCAGCCTGAAAGAGATGCAGCAGTCGCTGGTGCATACGGTGAGTGACGTGCGCGACGGCTCTGATGCCATTTACACCGGGGCCACTGAAATATCTGCGGGCAATAACGATCTCTCCTCCCGTACCGAACAGCAGGCTGCCTCGCTGGAACAGACCGCTGCCAGCATGGAGCAGCTTACTGCAACGGTAAAACGCAACGCAGAGAATGCCCGTCAGGCGTCGCAGCTGGCACTGAGTGCGTCTGAAACGGCGCAAAAAGGTGGCAAGGTGGTGGATGGTGTCGTGAAAACCATGCACGACATTGCGGGCAGCTCAAGGAAAATTGCTGATATTACCAGCGTGATTGACGGCATTGCTTTCCAGACCAATATCCTGGCGCTTAACGCAGCGGTGGAAGCGGCCCGTGCAGGTGAACAGGGTCGTGGTTTTGCTGTGGTTGCCGGTGAAGTGCGCAATCTTGCACAGCGCAGCGCCCAGGCGGCGAAAGAGATCAAAGGGCTGATTGAAGATTCGGTTGCCCGCGTGGACAGTGGCTCATCAATGGTGGAAAGCGCGGGTGAAACCATGACGGAAATCCTCAGCGCGGTAACCCGTGTCACCGACATCATGGGAGAAATTGCCTCGGCCTCTGACGAGCAGAGTCGCGGCATCGATCAGGTGGGTACAGCCGTTACGGAAATGGACCGTGTTACCCAGCAAAACGCGTCGCTGGTGGAAGAATCAGCGACGGCGGCAGCGGCACTGGAGGAGCAGGCCCGTCGGCTGTCGCAGGCAGTGAGCGTGTTCCGTATTCGTAAAGAAAATGTCATCCAGCCGATGAATAACAACCTGAGTGAAAAAAATGTGCTGCTTGCTCCGGCAGCGGCACCCCGCAAGGCGCTGGCCGCACCGGTTTCCAATGATAACTGGGAAACATTTTAAGTGACCTCCGGCAACCGGTTTTTCATCCTGTCCGGTTGCCCTCTTTTCATCAGTTCATCAGTGAGTCACCCTCAGCGTGCCAAAATATAAATATTTTTACTGCGTTGGTCGATGTGTTGAACAACAGACTCTACCCCCGTAATGCGTCGTTTCTCAGATATTGCCTGGACGGATTGCCAGATGATGCTGATGCCAGCGCTGTCTCATTGTCGCCTGAGAAACCAGCAACCGGCTGATGGTGACATAAAGATCTCACTCACACTGCCGATAGAAGGGAAAAATAGTCTTGTTCAGCGCTTGCGATGTTCAGGCGTGTAGTAGCGCTAGGTGGTCTGGCAGGTGTAGCGGTGTCGTTTTACTGTGTTAAAGCCGCTTGCGGTGTTTTTTCGAACACAGGGAGCCAAATAATAAGAAAAACTTTCCGTTCAGTCTGCCGTTGCGAACCTTACAGCAGGGGATGGTCTTCGCTGACCCAGTTGCGTGCAGTCCTGATGCAACTAACACTTCGCTGGAGGTAAGGATTGCATCAGCAGTGCATCGAAAGTGGTGGGTTAAGACAGTCCCCGGTCGTTGACGGTGTTAACGCAATGGCTGCGCCGGCATAACGTTTGTGGCAGTGGAAGACGTTAGCGACTGACGCGCTGTAAAACCGGGCCGCCGTGGGTTATTGCTAGTGAGTATGTCGTTTATTGGTAAAGAAAATGTCATCCAGGCCGTTAATAGCAGGAGACCTGAAGAAAATCTCCTGTGATTACCCGTGGTGGTCGCGCGTAAGACGCTGGCTGGCCTGATTCCTGATAATAACGGGTAAACCTTTTAACTTATTATTCAGCCATTCAGTACGATTATGCAGGAGATTTTCATGTTCAGCCGGATACGTATCGCCACCACTATTCTGTTTTTTATTGGGCTGTTTTGCGTAATGCAAATTCTCAGTAGTGGTCTTTCCTTTAATTCTTTCCGTATGGATTCGCACAATCTGCACGCTGTGGAAGTCAGCAGTAATCAGCGTGAATCACTGGGACAGACCTGGGCGGCACTGTTAAGCGCCCGTCTCACCCTGAGCCGCGCCGGAACCCGTGCTGCACTGGGTAAACCGCGTGAGCAGATAATAAGTTTAATGACAAAAGCTCAGGAAGATCTGAATGCTGCCGATAAAGCCTACAGGACATTTGATGCTATCGGGACGTTATCACCGGAAGGACAGCAGCTAAAGCAAACCATTAGCGTCGAATACAGTAATTTTTCACAGGAACTGGCCCAGCTGGTTACTTTCCTGCAAAACGGCCAGTTGCAGAATTTTCTTGATTCCCCCACCCAGGGTAAGCAGGACAAATTTGAGGCGCAGTACAACCTGTGGATGGTGCATATCGACAAGTTGCGCGAACACGCCAGTCAGGCGGGAAAAGGCTTCTATACTCAGTCGAAAGTAATTTTTGCTGTGGCGGTGGTGACGTCGTTGCTGGTAACGCTGGCAGGCATTATCTGGGTTAAAAAGGCGGTGATTGCGCCACTGGCGCTGATGCGAGGTCATTTTGAACGCATCGCGGCGGGAAATCTGGCGGGTCACATTGCGGCCACCGGTCGCAATGAACTGAGCCAGCTGTTTGCCAGTCTGCACATTATGCAGACCGCGCTGGCCACCATGGTGAGCAGCGTTCGTGATGGCAGCCAGCAAATGTACACCGGGATCCGTGAAATGACCTCCGGGAACAATGACCTTTCGGCCAGAACAGAACAGCAGGCGGCTTCACTGGCGCAAACTGCCGCCAGCATGGAACAGCTGACGGCCACGGTGAGCGGCAATGCTGATAATGCCCGTCAGGCTTCTCAGTTGGCAAAAGAGGCTTCCAACACCGCCAACAAGGGGGGAACGCTCACCGGTCAGGTGGTCACCACCATGAATGAGATTGCCGCCAGCTCGAAAAAGATTGGCGACATTACCGGGGTAATTGATGGCATCGCTTTCCAGACGAATATTCTGGCATTGAATGCGGCGGTGGAAGCGGCCCGTGCCGGTGAGCAGGGCAGAGGATTTGCGGTGGTGGCTGGAGAAGTTCGCAGCCTGGCACAGCGCAGTGCTCAGGCCGCCAGAGAGATAAAAGGACTGATTGAGGCGTCAGTCAGCCGGGTGGAACAGGGGTCGACGCTGGTGGCTTCCGCCGGAGAAACCATGGATGAGATTGTTCAGAGCGTAACGCGGGTCAACGACATTATGGGTGAAATCGCGTCGGCATCAGATGAACAGCGCCGTGGCATAGAACAGGTGGCACTGGCGGTCAGCCAGATGGATCAGGTCACACAGCAAAATGCCTCGCTGGTGGAAGAAGCCGCCGCCGCGACTGAAGCCCTTGAGGCTCAGGCTGACCATTTGACGCAGGCGGTGAAGACGTTTTCACTCGCCCACGACGAGAGTGCCAGTGACCAGCTTGCCCTTAACGCATTCAGGGAAAATAGCCTGGTTTTAACCTCTTAATCTGCACTTTGCTGGATGGCAATACATGAAAAAATCGACGTTGTTAGCACCGCAGGAAAACCAAACGCTGCTGTCCCAGATGGTACAGCGCCTGCCGCTATCTGATGCGCATTTTAAACGTATCAGTCAACTGATTTATCAGCGTGCGGGCATTGTGCTGGCCGATCACAAGCGCGAGATGGTTTATAACCGTCTGGTACGCAGACTGCGAATGTTGGGCATCGACGATTTTGGTCGTTATCTGGCCCTGTTGGAAAATGACATTAACAGCCCTGAATGGCAGGCGTTTATTAATTCGCTGACCACCAACCTGACGGCGTTTTTCCGCGAGGCGCATCACTTTCCGATTCTGGCTGAACACGCCAAAAAGCGCGGCGGCAGTTTTAACGTGTGGTGTGCGGCGGCGTCAACCGGAGAAGAACCCTACTCGCTGGCGATGACGCTGGCGGAAACCCTGGGCAGCGGGCCAGGAAAATTTCAGGTGTATGCCAGCGATATTGATACCCAGGTACTGGAAAAGGCGCTGGCTGGCGTCTATCGCCAGGAGGAGCTTCGCACGCTTTCTGCGCAGCAGATGCAACGCTTTTTTTTCCGTGGCACCGGACCGCATGCTGGCATGGTGCGTGTGCGGCCGGAACTGGCTAATACGGTCACTTTTGCCCAGCTAAACCTGTTGGCCAATGACTGGGCGGCACCGGGACCATTCGATGCAATTTTTTGCCGCAACGTGATGATTTATTTCGATAAAGAGACACAAGAGAAAATTCTGCGTAGGTTTGTTCCACTGTTGAAACCGGGTGGAATACTGTTTGCCGGTCATTCCGAGAATTTCAGCCAGATCAGTAAAGAATTTTATTTGCGTGGCCAGACGGTCTACGGACTGACTAAGGAAAGATAATGGGCAAAATCAGAGTGTTATGTGTTGATGATTCAGCACTGATGCGTCAGTTAATGACCGAAATCATCAACAGCCATCCTGACCTTGAGATGGTTGCTTCCGCACCCGATCCGCTGGTGGCAAGGGAACTGATTAAAGAATTTAACCCGGACGTACTGACGCTGGATGTTGAAATGCCGCGTATGGACGGACTGGATTTTCTGGAAAAACTGATGCGATTACGGCCAATGCCGGTGGTGATGGTTTCTTCCCTCACCGGTAAAGGTTCCGAAGTGACGCTCAGGGCGCTGGAGCTGGGGGCGGTAGATTTTGTCACCAAACCTTCGCTGGGCATTCGCGAGGGAATGCTGGCCTACAGCCAGATGATTGCTGACAAGGTGCGGGCAGCGGCAAAAGCCAAACTGTACACCCGTGGCCCAATGCCACCGCCTGTGATGTTGAAAGCCGGCCCGCTGTTGAGCAGTGAAAAGCTGATTGCCATTGGGGCATCAACTGGCGGGACAGAGGCTATCCGGCATGTGTTACAGCCACTTCCGGCAACCAGTCCGGCATTGCTTATCACCCAGCATATGCCGCCAGGATTTACCCGATCTTTTGCCGAGCGGCTGAACAAGCTGTGTCAGATAACGGTAAAAGAAGCAGAAGACGGAGAACGTATTTTGCCGGGCCATGCGTATATCGCCCCTGGTGCGATGCATCTGGAACTGGCTCGCAGCGGCGCCAATTACCAGGTGAAACTGAATGAGGGACCGCCGGTAAATCGTCACAGGCCGTCGGTAGATGTGTTGTTTAAATCAGTGGCACAGTTTGCGGGCCGCAACGCGGTGGGGGTGATCCTCACCGGGATGGGCAACGATGGTGCAGCCGGTTTGCTGGCGATGAATCAGGCGGGTGCCTGGACCATCGCGCAGAATGAGGCGAGCTGTGTGGTATTTGGCATGCCCCGCGAGGCCATCGCACTTGGGGGTGCCAGTGAAGTGGTGGATTTACATCAGGTCAGCCAGCATATGCTGGCGAAAATTAGCGCCGGACAGGCATTACGAATTTAACGTATAACGCAGCGCCCGTCCTGCGGGGCTACACAAAACAGGAGTAACTATGGCTGATAAAAATATGCGGTTTCTGGTGGTCGACGATTTCAACACTATGCGCCGCATCGTCCGTAACCTGCTAAAAGAGCTTGGCTTCAACAATGTTGAAGAAGCAGAGGATGGGGTTGATGCTCTGGCTAAATTGCGTGCCGGTGGATTTGACTTCGTTATCTCCGACTGGAATATGCCAAACATGGATGGCTTGCAACTGCTGCAAACTATCCGTGCTGATGCCACATTAGGCAAGCTGCCGGTGCTGATGGTGACGGCGGAAGCCAAGAAAGAAAACATTATTGCGGCTGCTCAGGCGGGTGCCAGCGGCTACGTTGTTAAACCCTTTACGGCTGCCACGCTTGAAGAGAAGTTAGGTAAAATCTTCGAAAAGCTGGGTATGTAAGGAGCCGAGATGAGCGATATTCCGAAACCAAGTGTTGATGCTGCCTCGGCGCAGGACATTATCTCCCGAATCGGTTCACTGACGCGTATGCTGCGTGACAGCCTGCGTGAGCTGGGACTGGATCAGGCGATTGCCGAAGCGGCTGAAGCCATTCCTGATGCACGCGATCGTCTGGATTACGTAGTACAAATGACGGCGCAGGCGGCGGAGCGTGCGCTGAACTGTGTGGAAGCTTCACAGCCACGCCAGACACTGATGGAAAATGGCGCGAAAGCACTGAAAGGACGCTGGGATGAGTGGTTCGAAAATCCTATTGAACTGGCAGATGCCCGCTCGCTGGTTTCGGATACCCGTGGTTATCTGGAATCTGTGCCGGAGCATACCGGTTTCACCAACGCTCAATTAATGGAAATCATGATGGCACAGGATTTCCAGGATCTGACGGGGCAGGTGATCAAACGTATGATGGATGTCATCCAGGAAATTGAGCGCCAGCTGCTTATGGTGCTGCTGGAGAACATCCCGGATCAGCCCGACAGGCCGAAAAAAGACGCCAACAGTCTGCTCAATGGTCCACAGATCAATGGTACAGCTCCTGGCGTGGTGGCAAACCAGGATCAGGTTGATGACCTGCTGGACAGTCTTGGGTTTTAATACCGATCGGACGGTGTTTATCCTGTCCATGGATCACCTCAGCGCCCGCCAGCCGGGCGCTCAGTCAGCCAACAGCGCACCCGGTTTACAGCATCTGTCTCCGGGTGCGCTGACCATTCTCAGTTTATCAGCGAAATAACCCCTTTTTTACGCGTTTACTCGCGGCATCATTCCTGTGCCATTCTGGCATGCTGGGCAAAATTTCTGTTGTGAAGGTAAGCAGCCCGTGTCCGGTGACAGCGAAGAGGAAAAGACCGAAGCCGCAACGGCCCACCGACTTGAAAAAGCGCGTGAAGAGGGACAAATTCCGCGTTCGCGCGAACTGACTTCGGTGCTGATGTTGGTCACCGGGCTGAGTATTCTCTGGGTTGGCGGTGGCTCGATGGCGCAGAAGATTGGTCTGCTACTGGCACAGGGGCTTAATTTCAATCATTCGGTGGTCAGTGACACCAGTCAGATGTTTCGCCAGATGAGTGCGTTGCTGTTGCAGGCCGTGTTTGCGCTGCTGCCGATGATGGCGGGGCTGGTGCTGGTTGCCATTGCCGCGCCGATGCTGCTTGGCGGGGTGATGATCAACGGTAAAGCGATAAAAGTGGACTTCGGTAAGATGAATCCGCTTAAAGGGCTGGGACGCCTGGTGTCCAGCCAGACGGCAGCAGAGTTGCTCAAGTCGGTGCTGAAAGCGTTGCTGGTTGGGGTAGTTACCTGGATTTATATCCGACATCACTGGCCCGCGATGCTGAGATTGATCAGTGAATCACCTTACACGGCGTTAGCCAGCTCGCTGAATATGATTGCGCTGTGCTGCATTCTGGTGGTGCTGGGCTTAGCCCCAATGGTGGGATTTGATGTTTTCTGGCAGCTCTACAGCTATTTTAAAGGGTTACGTATGACCCGCCAGGATATTCGTGATGAATACAAACAGCAGGAAGGCGACCCTCATGTTAAGGGACGAATTCGTCAGCAGATGCGTGCGGCTGCCCGCCGCCGCATGATGGCGGATGTGCCCAAAGCGGATGTGATTGTGACCAACCCGACCCACTTCTCTGTGGCGCTACAATATGACGAGCGCAAAATGAGCGCGCCGAAAGTAGTGGCAAAAGGCGCGGGAGATATTGCCCTGCGTATCCGCGAACTGGGTAAAGAGCACCGTATACCGGTTCTTGAAGCGCCATCGCTGGCGCGTGCGCTCTACCGACACAGTGAAATTGGCCAGCATATTCCTGGCACGCTCTACGCGGCCGTGGCCGAAGTGTTAGCCTGGGTCTGGCAACTCCGTCGCTGGAAGATCCAGGGGGGCGTGGCGCCGAAGAAACCAAACAATTTACCGGTGCCGGAAGCACTTGATTTTGACCCTGGAGAAAAAGAGTAATGGCTTCTCTGTCCGCGTTATTACGGTTACCGAATCTTAAAGACACCCAGTGGCAGGTAATGGCCGGCCCTGTGCTGATCCTGATGATCCTGTCGATGATGGTACTGCCGCTGCCATCGTTTATTCTCGACCTGTTGTTCACCTTTAACATCGCGCTATCGATCATGGTGCTGTTGGTAGCAATGTTTACCCAGCGCACGCTGGAATTTGCCGCATTCCCGACCATCCTGCTGTTTTCCACGCTGCTGCGTCTGGCGCTGAACGTGGCTTCTACCCGTATTATCCTGATGGAAGGCCATACCGGGGCAGGTGCAGCCGGACATGTGGTTGAAGCGTTTGGCCACTTTCTGGTGGGGGGCAACTTCGCCATCGGTATCGTGGTATTTATCATCCTGGTTATTATCAACTTTATGGTTATCACCAAAGGTGCCGGACGTATCGCTGAAGTGGGCGCGCGTTTTGTGCTGGACGGTATGCCAGGTAAACAGATGGCGATTGACGCTGACCTCAACGCCGGATTGATCGGAGAAGAACAGGCGAAAAAGCGCCGATCGGAAGTGACCCAGGAAGCGGACTTCTATGGTTCGATGGACGGTGCCAGTAAGTTCGTGCGCGGCGACGCCATCGCCGGGATTATGATTATGGTGATCAACGTCATCGGCGGTCTGTTGGTGGGCGTTATCCAGCACGGTATGGACGTTGGTCATGCGGCGGAAAGCTACACCCTGCTGACTATCGGTGACGGGCTGGTGGCGCAGATCCCAGCGCTGGTGATCTCTACGGCCGCCGGTGTGATTGTGACCCGTGTCAGCACCGAGCAGGATGTGGGTGAGCAGATGGTTACCCAGCTGTTCACCAATCCACGGGTAATGATGCTCAGTGCTGGCGTGTTGGGGTTGCTGGGGCTGGTACCGGGCATGCCAAACTTTGTGTTTCTGCTGTTTACCGCTGCTCTGCTTGGGCTGGCATGGTATCTGCGTGGCAAACAAAACAAGCCGAAGGTGGAACCGCAGGGCGGAATGGTTAAAACGGTTGAAACGCCGGCCAACGTTGAGGCGTCCTGGACCGACGTGCAGCTGGAAGATTCGCTCGGCATGGAAGTGGGTTACCGACTGATCCCGATGGTGGATCATTTGCAGGATGGTGAATTACTGGGGCGTATCCGCAGTATCCGCAAAAAATTTGCTCAGGAGATGGGATTTCTGCCGCCGGTGGTGCATATCCGCGACAATATGGAGTTGCCGCCAGCCCGCTATCGCATTCTGATGAAAGGTGTTGAAATCGGCAGTGGTGATGCCTATCCGGGGCGCTGGATGGCGATTAATCCGGGGACTGCCGCCGGAACGCTGCCGGGGGAACCGACGGTCGATCCCGCCTTTGGTCTTGCCGCGATCTGGATTGACAGCGCCCTGAAAGAGCAGGCGCAGATTCAGGGCTTTACGGTGGTGGAAGCCAGTACCGTGGTGGCCACACACCTCAACCACCTGATAGGGCAGTATGCCAGTGAGCTGTTTGGCCGACAGGAAGCACAGCAGTTGCTGGATCGTGTGACCCAGGAAATGCCAAAACTGACCGAAGACCTGATCCCTGGCGTTATCACACTCACCACCCTGCATAAAGTGCTGCAAAATCTGCTGGCGGAAAGGGTGTCGATTCGTGATATGCGCACCATTATTGAGACGCTGGCCGAACATGCTCCGGTGCAGAGCGATCCGCAGGAACTGACGGCGGTGGTTCGCGTGGCGCTTGGCCGGGCAATCACCCAACAGTGGTTTCCCGGTAACGGTGAGGCACAGGTTATCGGTCTGGATACGACGCTTGAGCGTTTGCTGCTTCAGGCGTTGCAGGGAGGCGGAGGACTGGAACCTGGCCTTGCGGATCGTCTTCTGGCGCAGGCGCAGGGTGCACTGACCCACCAGGAGTCGCTGGGTGCGCCGCCGGTGCTTCTGGTTAACCACCCTTTGCGAGCGTTGCTGGCGCGTTTCCTGCGTCGTAATCTGCCTCAGCTGATGGTGATTTCGAACCTGGAACTGACCGATAATCGCCAGATCCGTATGACCTCAACCATTGGTGGAAACTGATGGCCAGGCTACTGTGGCTGTTGTTACTTTGTCAGTCTGGCATGGCACTGGCTGGCGGCGGCTGGCAGGCCAGCAGTAACGGACCTGGGCTACAGATCCGTGGGCAGCAGATGTTTTCTCCGGCGTTGAGCGCTCCTGAAAAAGTCTCCGGGGCGATAACCCAAATCGCCTGGCGTTACAGGCTGAACGCACCGCCTCCGTCAGGGCTTGTGGTGCATCTTTGTGCGCAGACGCGCTGTGTCGTGCTTGAAGGGGCCAGCGGTAGCACCCGTGGACTGACCAATGTCAGTGCGGCGGAAAGCCTGCATTTTGTTTATGGCGTTCAGGGGAAAGGCAAACTGCCGCAGACGCTTCGGGTGCTGAGTAATGAAGTGATGGTGAATTACCGCTGAGTGCGATGAGAAGTGTTGCAGTGGTTGGCTGCATTCAGGTTCATGCAGCCAGTGTCTGTCAGTTACATTCTTTCGACGGTTTCAATACCTAAGGTTTCCAGCCCTTGCCTGAGTGTTTTCGCCGTTAGCAATGCCAGTCTGAGACGGCTCTGACGCGTGCTGTCATCCTTCGCCGCCAGAATAGGGCAGTGCTCATAAAAACCAGAAAACAGGCCTGCCAGATCGTACAGATAGGCACACATGACATGCGGCGTGCCGTCACGGGCTACCTGAGTGATGGTTTCTTCAAACTGCAACAGGCGTACCGCAAGCGCTGCTTCACGTTCTTCACCGAGGACTGTTTTAGCGCTCAGCGCTGACTCATCAATACCTGCTTTGCGGAATACTGACAGTACCCGCGTGTAGGCATATTGCATATAAGGGGCGGTATTTCCCTCAAAAGCCAGCATGTTATCCCAGTCGAAGATATAATCGGTAGTGCGGCTTTTCGACAGATCGGCATATTTCACCGCGCCAATACCCACGATATTTGCCAGCTTTTTCAGTTCATCAGCAGGCATATCGGGATTCTTTTCACTGACCAGCCGGGTTGCGCGCTCCACCGCCTCATCCAGCAGATCGGACAGTTTGATCGTGCCACCGGAGCGGGTTTTAAACGGTTTACCATCTTTTCCCAGCATCATGCCGAATGCATGGTGCTCCAGGGGGACTGATTCCGGTACGTACCCGGCCTTGCGTACGATAGTCCACGCCTGTTGCAGGTGCTGATGCTGACGTGAGTCGATATAGTAAAGCACCCGATCGGCATGCAACGTTTCATAGCGGTATTTTGCGCAGGCAATATCGGTGGTGGTGTAAAGGTAGCCGCCATCCTTCTTCTGGATAATGACCCCCATCGGTTCACCTTCTTTGTTTTTATACTCATCAAGGAAAACCACGGTGGCACCTTCACTTTCCACCGCCATCCCTTTGACTTTCAGATCGGCCACGATAGTCGGCAACATGTCGTTGTAGAGACTCTCGCCCATTACGTCGTTACGGGTGAGAGTAACGTTCATGCGGTGATAGATTAACTGGTTTTGTGACATGGTGATGTCGACCAGTTTTTTCCACATCTCCCGACAATATGCATCGCCACCCTGCAATTTCACCACGTAGCCACGGGCACGTTCCGCAAACACCGGGTCTTCATCGTAAGTACGCTTGGCTTCCCGGTAGAAGACTTCCAGATCGGCCAGGGCGATACCCTGATGATGTTCGTTCTGTTGCTTCTCAAGAAAAGCAATCAGCATACCGAACTGTGTGCCCCAGTCGCCAACATGGTTGGCGCGAATAACCTTATGACCCAGGAACTCCAGCGTTCGCACGGCGGCATCACCAATGATCGTTGAACGCACATGTCCCACATGCATCTCTTTGGCAACGTTAGGGGCAGAGTAGTCGACAACGATGGTTTGTTGCTTGATTGCTGCTACCCCCAGACGGGGAGCGTCAATAACGCTGTCAATCTGAGCAGCAACCCAGACCGGATCGAGGAACAGGTTAATAAAGCCCGGACCGGCGATGTCAATTTTGCTGACAATGCCCTGCAAATCAAGGTGAGTGAGCACCTCTTCAGCCAGCTGTCGCGGGGCTTTTCCCAGTTTTTTCGCCACGGTCATGATGCCATTTGCCTGATAATCGCCAAACTGTGCTTTGGCAGACTGGCGTACCTGTGGCTCACAATCGGCAGGAGCGCCTGCCGCGATCATCGCCTGACTGACTTTTTCTGAGAGGATGGCCTGAATATTCAACTGGTTACCTTTATAATCTGTGTTGGCCTTGCGGTAAGCACAGGCCAGCGTTAGCCCGAAGAATGTGCTGATGCAAGCTGAGGTCATGAAAATTGAGGGGCAAAGTATACTGCATTTCTGATGCCGTTAGCCAGGTGGCGTTACGGTGCATCGCAATTGGCGGGAAGCAATATCACTGATGCTGCCCGCCGGGCAGACTAAGGACGACGTTGAGTGTGGCGGTAGGGACTTGTCAGCGTCTTTTTATGCCGGCGAGCTTGCCAGTGACGAACCAGGGCAAAGCCTGCCACAACGGCAAGCGCCGCAATCAAGATCAACATAGCCATGTTGCTGTTCCTTATGGGAGGAGTAAAACAGGTTAATAAGAAACCAGATTACCCCTTACACAACGTGGATAATTTGAGGTCTCTCGTAAAAATTAATCTTAAATTAATTAAAGGATTAAGTTAAGCCTTGTTTTTTAAGAAAAAGCTGTAAATTTTTGTCCCTTTTAAAAAAACATTAATGAATATTATCTTTTATTAATTAACAAGGAGCGTTAATCATTTTTTGAATGATTTGTGCTCTTGTTTTTTAAATCTGGTATTTTTAAAAAATAAAATACCTGGCAATAAGACGGTGACGGAATGTTTAAGTGTGGAGTGGCTGAAGAGTTAGCTGATCTGGCTAATGATTTACCGGACTTTATACGGTCTGTATATAGCCTGGCTGACAAGCTGGGTCTCGAACTGCTGGCACTGGACGCCGATCATATTGCGGTTCGTTGTTTCCAGAAAGAAACCGCAGAACGATGGAAAAAAGGCTTTTTGCGCCATGGCGAGCTGTTATCAGAAAAACTAATCAATGGTCGTCCGGTTGCACTGGTTGAACTGCATCAGGCGTTGTCGGTTGGACCATGGCTGATACCGGTTGTGGAGCTGCCCTGGCCGGGTGAAAAGCGTTATCGACATGAAGGTTGGGAACATGTGGAGCTTGTGCTGCGCTGTGCCGATGATCAACTGGTCAGTAAGGCGTTGGCACTTTGTAGCGGTGAAGGCCTGGCACGGCCGGGGATTTCCATCAAACACAGTGTGCCGAAAGGAGAGGGTGAGCGTCTGGCAAATCCGACCGTGGCCTTTTCAGATGGCCGTGTCACCATCAAGTTCCATCCCTGGAGTCTGAAAGAGATTGTGCAGAGTGAACTATGACCTGTGCTGATATGCCAGGTTTCTGACTGCGTTTTCCATTCTTCTCAGGGCTTCCTTCAGCAGGTCCGTCTGACAGCCGAAGTTTAAACGTACAAAATTATTGTCACCAAAATCAGCGCCCGGTGAGAATCCCAGGCCGTGGCGCTCAAAATACAGCGTCGGATTGGCAACCTGTAACTGACCGGCATCTATCCATGACAGATAAGAAGCCTCTGGTGCCACAACCGACAGCCCGCTGATGGCATTAACCTTTTGGGTAACAAAATCGCGGTTTTTACGCAGGTAGGCCAGCTGTTGATCCAGCCACGGCTGGCCGTCCTGCCATGCTGCCGTTGCTGCGGTTAATGCCAGAATATCCACAGCCGGCACAATCCCCTGTCGGACCGCATTGAATCTGCTGCGTAACCCTTTGTCCGGGATAATCGCCAGTGACGCACCCAGCCCGGCAATGTTGAACGTTTTAGAGGGGGACAGCAACGTTACCGAGCGTTGTTGCGCATCTTCGCTGAGGCTGGCAAACGGGATATGTCGAACGCCGGGTTCCAGCAGTAAATCGCAGTGGATTTCATCAGAGCAAACTATCAGGTTGTGGCGTTGGGCAAAACGTAGCTGCTGTTCCAGTTCGTCCCGACGATAGACCGTGCCGCCTGGATTGTGTGGGTTACACAGCATCAGCAGTTTTTCATTGCCGGTCATTTGCGGCTCCAGTTCATTCAGATCGATCACCCAGCGCTGTTCTTTAAGCCGCATCTGTGCGTTCAGCTGGCTACGGTTAGCCAGTCTGGCGGCTGAACGAAAGGGAGGATAAATGGGGGTTGGGGCAATCGTTCCTTCGTGTGCTTCAGTCAGTGCACGAACGGCAATGTTCAGCCCACTGACCACGCCGGGAAGGAATACCAACCATTCTGGCTCTGTCTGCCATTGATATCGTTCAGCCATCCTGCTGACCACCACTTCGGCCAGCTCAACAGGGGGTTTTCCATAGCCAAAAATACCATGTTCAATTCGCTTTTTCAGCGCATCGTTAATGCAGTCCGGTGAACGAAAATCGGTATCAGCAACCCATAACGGCAAAATGTCGCTGTCGCCATATTTTTGCCATTTCAGACTGTCGCTGTGACGGCGGTCGATACGTTGGTCGAAATTGCATATCATATTGGTTATTCCCGCTAATGTGTTTTCTGAACAGAAAAGGTAAATTTAACAATGCAAGTCAGATTAAACATCGGAAATGATTTACACAACCAGACAGCAATGATTAACAGGAGGAGAGGATGCTAAAACTGGAGGTATGCTGCTACGGCGTTGAATGTGCCGTGGAAGCTGAAAAAGCAGGAGCCGATCGTATTGAGTTATGTGCCGCTCCTTCTGAAGGTGGCCTGACGCCATCTGCAGGCAGTCTGATGCAGGCCCACGAAATGCTAACCATCCCGGTTCATCCCATGGTTCGCCCCCGCGGGGGCGATTTCTGTTTCAGTGCCACTGAGTTCAACGAGATTAAATCTGATATTGCGCTGATCCGTGAGTTGGGGTTCACCGGACTGGTGGTGGGGGCGCTGGATGAGGATGGCCATATTGATTTGACGCGTATGCGCCAGGTGATGTCACTATGCGAAGGGATGGCGGTAACCTTCCATCGGGCATTTGATCTTTGTCACAACCCTTTGATTGCGTTGCGGCAATTAACTGACCTTGGCGTGGCACGTATCCTGTCTTCAGGCCAGCAGCACAGTGCTGAAAGTGGTTTATCCCTGCTCAGGGAACTTAATCGTCTTACCTGCGGTCCTATCATTATGGCCGGTTCCGGGGTGCGCCTTGGCAATTTGCAAAAATTTATTGATGCTGGTCTCACCGAGCTACACAGCTCCGCCAGCCAGCGTATTGCCTCCCCGATGCGTTATCGAAAAGCGGGGGTGTCAATGAGTTCAGTGGCGGAAACGGATGAGTTCAGCCGCACATGTGTTGACAGTGATATGGTGGCGGCGATGAAAGTTGCTCTATCTCAACACGCTCCGGTCAGTATTGCCTGACGCCGATTTTGCCGCGCAGCACGCCAGACTAACGACGTGATGCTTGCAAGTACCAGGCCCCATCGTATTGGTGGGGCTTTTTTTATTTCAATCAATAAATTAATCATTGAAATGGCACTTCAGGGGACCGTGTATCGAGATTATGCCCGGAAAAGAAGGGGGGCGCACAAGGATATTTTGGAAAGTAGTGAGGAGATGACGCCGCCGGGTGGCCCCGCAGAAGGAGGGCTTCCTGTTTATGAATGGATAAAGCTCGTAACCCTCTTTACGCTGCTGAACGATGTAATCCGCCAGATCGGCAGGGGGTGCGCTTTCTGAAAACGGCCAGCACTGAAGGCTGGTATCTGCAATTTACACGGGGCCGCTTTGCGTTCCGCGTATCCGCTTCCATCTCAAAATATTTTTCGCTGACGTCTGCCATCGGCACAACGCCCGCATTGAGTTCGGCCAGCGGTAAAAACTGTGTTCATTTTTCCCTCTTTACGACTGGCCAGCCATGAAGCTGATGGATGTGCGTTAACTCAGTCAACGTACCACCAGTATATGTATGCTTCGCTTCATTCCCGCGCCATTTGCGTCATGGATGCTGCTTATTTATCAGTGGCCTGGCGAAGACAGGGGAATGATCCTCATTACTGCGAACGGAAATACCTGAGATGCCATTCTGTATCTGTCGGCAAAAAATCGCAGAACAAAATGCCGTTTAACCGCTGGGGGGGACAGGCACCGCAGGAGATAAAAATTAAGACGCCGCACCGTGGGCTTAATTTTTGTCTCCTGATTTGTGGGGAGTGATGCAAGTGGCTATTTCTGACTGACGCACATCTGGCCGAGTTTAACGTTGTTGAGGTGTGGCGCTATCACCGGTAAGGAGCCGCAGACGGTCGCCCGATACCGCAGGCGACAAAAGGCAAGATGCCGTATCGGCATCCTGATGTTATCCTCTGCGTTGCAGGGAACATTGCGCCACGGTCTTAAATATACAGTTTCCTGATTTATATCTGAGTACCTGCTGTTAACTTAGTAAGCCAGTCCGACTGAGGTGGATTAACGTAAATGATTAAATATGCGCGGTTACAGATGCTTTTCCACTGGCTGACAGTCATGCTGCTGGTGATTGCCTACGCGACAATTGAGCTGAAGTGGTTGGCCGACAGGGGAACGTGGCAACGTAATGTGGTGATGATTACGCATTTCTCTGCTGGCGTCTGCGTGCTGCTTATGATGTTCACGCGCGTCTTTCTGCGCACCCGGCACAGGACGCCGCCAGTGGTGCCCCCTCTGAAGCACTGGCAAACCGGACTTTCGCATCTGGTTCACACACTGTTGTACGCGCTCTTTATCGTGTTGCCGGTGCTGGGAGTAAGTTCACGCTATCTGCGTGGTCGTGACTGGTCGCTGTTTGGCCTGAATATGCCCGTATCGGCTGTCTCCAACCCCGAACTGGCCTCTACACTGATTGACTGGCATGAAACTCTGGCGCCTCTGGGGTACTGGCTGATCGGATTACATGCGGTGGCCGCACTGTTTCATCATTACGTTATGAAAGACAACACGCTACGCAGGATGATGCCCTGAAGGATAACCAGGGCGTGTGAAAGGTGGTAAAGAAATGGGCACCTCCTCATTGCGGCTTCACTGAACCATGCCGGCAATGCCAGCCAACGGCAAAATGAAGAGGTGTTCCATGAAACCCGTTTACCTGTTATGGCTTACGCGCTAGCAAAACAGCACGCAGTGGCGCGGGATAACCCTCCACCGTTTTATTACGATCCTGTGGGTCAAGAAACTCTGCCAGCGACTCGCTGGTCATCCAGCTGGTGCGGCGCTGTTCGTCGGTAGCGGTCAGTGAACGATCGACGATGCGAACATCCACAAAGCCACATTTCTCCAGCCAGTTTTTTAACGCGTCTGTTGAGGGGATAAACCAGACGTTGCGCATCTGAGCGTAACGTTCTCCCGGCACCAGTACCGTTCTGTCATCCCCCTCAACCACCAGCGTTTCCAGCACCAGCTCCCCGCCGCTGACCAGCTGATTTTTTAGCTGTAGCAGATGGTCGAACGGAGAACGGCGGTGATAAAGTACCCCCATGGAAAATACCGTGTCGAACGCTTTCAGCTCCGGCAACTGTTCAATACCCAGCGGCAGCAAATGTGCCCGACGATCGTTGCCAAGCAGTTTGCGTACCGCTTCAAACTGGCAAAGAAACAGCTGCATCGGGTCGATGCCGACCACCAGATGTGCACCTGCGCCGATCATCCGCCACATGTGATAACCACTGCCACAGCCCACATCAAGAACGGTACGCCCGGCCAGCGGGGAAATATGCGGCAGCACACGCTGCCATTTCCAGTCTGAACGCCACTCGGTATCAATGTGCACGCCATACAGCGAATACGGGCCTTTACGCCAGGGCATCAGGTTACGTAGCAGTTTTTCAATGCCTGCACGTTGGCGCTCGCTAAGCTGGCTGCTGTCTGCGGTGACGCTGTGCACCAGATCCAGCGTTTCCGGCTCCACCAACGGCAGATATTCCACCGCACGATCCCAGTTTTTGAAATGCCCGTGCAGCTGTTCACGTTGCCAGGCGGCTAACTGTGCCGGCAATGTTTCCAGCCAGGGAGCCAGCGGACCCTGCGCAATCAGCTGATAAAAATTGCCAAAATCCATCAGATATCACCTGCTTTCAGTGCGATAAGGGAGCCGAAATTAAAACACTGGAACCACAGCTCCACATGTTCGAATCCGGCGGTTCGCAGGCGTGCTTTATGGGTTTCAACGCTGTCAGTCAGCATCACGTTCTCCAACATACTGCGTTTCTGACTGATTTCCAGCTCGCTGTAGCCGTTAGCACGTTTAAAGTCATGATGCATGTTGAACAGCAGCTCATCCACGTTGGCATCGGCAAAGCTGAATTTCTCTGACAGCACCAGCGCACCGCCGGGACGCATACCGGACAGAATACGATTCAGTAGTGTCTGACGCTCCTGCGGCGCAATAAATTGCAGCGTGAAGTTAAGCACTACCATTGATGCGTTCTCAATGGTGATATCACGGATATCCGCTTCGATCACCTCAACCGGGGTGTCGGCGCGGAAGGCATCAATATGGCGGCGACAACGTTCAGTCATGGCCGGAGAGTTGTCCACGGAGATGATTTTGCAGCCGGTGGCGTGAATATTGCGGCGAACGGAGAGGGTTGCAGCCCCCAGTGAACAGCCGAGATCGTAGACCTGCGAGTCTGGCTGAACAAAACGCTCGGCCAGCATACCAATCATCGAAATAATATTGGAATAGCCCGGTACCGAGCGTTGGATCATATCGGGGAACACTTCGGCCACGCGTTCGTCAAATGTCCAGTCGCCCAGACTGGCAATAGGGGCGGCGAACAGCGTATCGCGGTTTGACATAATGGTAAGTCCGGGAAGAAAACGCAAAGGCGCTATTCTGGCAGAAAGCGACGAGGGGTGCATCTTTTCTGCCAGCGAAATTGCAGGGTTAATGCAGCGTCAGCACTAAATCCCAGGGCATAAACACCAGATTGACGATAATCATCACCAACATAGACAGTAACGTAATCACCATGCCATTTTTCCGCCACAGCAGGGTGCTGGTGCGCATACCGTAACAGTGCAGACACCGGCCGAGGAAAAAAAACAGCGCAACAAGGTGCAACGCCCAGATTTCCACACCGTTCATCTCCATCATCACCAGCAGCAGCAGGGCAACAGGAATGGTTTCCACTGCATTACCGTGGATGCGAATGGCGATCTGTAATTCATAAAATCCACCATCGCCATGTGCCACACGATACTGGCGACGCAGACGAACCACCTGAAGAGTAAAAGCAATAAGAAACAGTGCTCCAATCACCACATACAGTCCGCTGACCATAATAACTCCATTAAACCACTGGAAACCCAGCCGCCATGATAGCGGTGAAAATGTTAGGTGTCATATGCAATGCCGTCACCCGCGTCACGCTGACATTTGGCGCCAGAACAGCATGTCTTGCCGGGGCCACGCTGACATTTGGCGTCAGAACAGCATGTCTTGCCGGGGCCACGCTGACATTTGGCGTCAGAACAGCATGTCTTGCCGGGGCCACGCCGGCATGGCACCCAGTTGCGGTAATGCCTGTTGCAGCGCTGGCCACAGATGTTGTACCAACTGGGGAGAAAAAGCGACATCCGGCGTGTGAATAAACAGCCACGGCTGGCCCTGCTTACACCACTGTGGCAGTTTGTTCAGCCATGCCTCAAACCAGTGCAGGTTAGCGCACTCATCGTCGCCGCCGATAAAACGGATTATCGGCCGATCGGCGGTCATTACCGCATGAACGGGTAACCGGGGCTTTTTACGCTGAGCATCGATGATTTCTGCACTGTGGGGCAGTGCAGCATGGACGCCACGGGTATCGAGAATGACCCGGTTTGCGCCGCGCTGATGCAGACCCCGGTTCAGCGCCTGTTCAGCTTCGCCCTTGGCAAAAAAGTGTGGATGACGAACTTCCACACCGTAACTGAAGCAGGTCGGTAGCCCGTCAAGAAAAGCCCATAGCGTGGGTAAATCGGCCGGGCTGAACGCCGCGGGCAGTTGCAGCCAATATTGTCCCAGCCGGGAAGCGAGCGGTTCCAACAGTTCAAAAAAGCTGCGGGTAAGGGAATCGCACTGACGCAGTGCTGCCTGGTGGCTGATGGTGGCCGGAAACTTAAAACAGAAGCGGAAATCATCGTGGGTCATGTCCCGCCAGCGCATAACAATATCGGGACGTGGCAGGGCATAAAGGGTGGTATTGCCTTCAACGCAGTTGAAATAACGGGCGTAATCGGCAAGGGTACTCATCCCCAACTTTTTCCACTGTGGGTGCTGCCACTGTGGCAGCCCAAGATAAAAAGGTTTCACTGATATTTCCTGTCATTCAACGGCGGTAAAATGTAACCAATCCGCCGTGGTGGATGCAACAGCGGATCGCATTGCCAACACCTTTCCACCGTAACGAACAGCGGCCTCTTCGCTGCCAGTTTCGGGGTAGACATAATTCAGTGAAGCAGCGTCCAGAGACTCCAGTAAGCGAGCAGAACGGATACAGAGTGTCGTCTGAAAGTTTTCTGCATCAACTTGCCTGAATGGACTTTGCCGTTTTAACGCCAGAACTGACGACGGGCGTTCATCAGCGAGGAGCAATGTAGTAAGGCGGAGCCCCGTCTGAAAAAAAACGCCTTAAACACAGGCTCTGCGGGAACATCCAGGACGCTTATGGTTATGCCGTCACCGGTGCCGGGCGCGAAACTAATACCTTCCCGAAAACCTGCCAGCTGACGCTCGTACAGATGATGATGGATGCCGGTGTCTGTCCTGAGCACAGGATGGGGAAACAAAGATGCTGTCATGATGAGTATCAAATATTTCCTGTGACAGTTTAGTCTCTGTTTAGCGGCAATATTATATAAAGATATCCTGTTTAAAAAGAGATAAGGAATTCACATTGAACTTAATTAAGTTATTCATTTTTCTGACTGCATTATCAGGCACGGCATACTCCATTCAGGCATTTGCATGTACACCAAATGGCGTTACGTGCGTCTGTTTCCCCGCGCCCATCGGCTGTATAGACTCTGGTGATTCGGGTAATCGCCCTTAAGTCTGGCTGGCGGGGATGCCGTTGAAGCCCTGAGGGATGACAACTAACGCCGCATTCCCGGCCTGATTGAAACGCCGTACTGACCCTGCGGCGTTTCAACCCGGATACGCGGTTATACGGTCGATAACCGTTGCGCCTGTCCTGTTCCTGCCGCGGCTTTTGCGTAGTAACCATTCACTGTGGTTCCTGTTGTCGTTGCGACTTCACCGCCAGTTGCGCCCGCAACGGTGCCCAAATTGCAAACGCCACTGCTGTCATGTCGATCACCTGCCGGGCACCGTTGCCAATGTCTGGCGGCGGGGATCTGATGCCATCATTCTGCCCAGAGAACCCGTAAGCATCCCTCATAACTATACCATTCAATTTCAGGGGGCTTCCGGCATACTCATCCTGTCAGCGAAGAAGATCGCCATGCGCAAAGCCCGTTTTACTGAGTATCAGACCCTCTCCGTCCTGAAGTCTGTCGAAGCAGGCAGAAAGGTTAAAAGATGTCTGCCGGGACGCTGGAATTTCAGAAGTCACTGAATACCATTGGAAAGCAAAATACGGCGCTATGTAAGCCAGCGACATCAAAAAGACCTGAAAGACGAGAACCGTCGACTGAAACAGATGTTCGCTGATTTAAGTCCTGGCCGGCCCTGAAAGACATGATCGAAAAAACGCGCAAGCCTGCTGCGAAGCGGGAGCTGGGAATGTACATGATGCAGGTATTTTCGCTGCGTGTCCGTCAGCTCTGTGGGGTGCTGTCGCTGAGCCGCACGGTTTATCACTGTGGTGGCTATTCATGCTGGTAGGCACCGACAGATGGCCGGTCACTGGCTCTGCTCAGGTGCGAGAGAATATGTCCCCCCGTCGGTGAGCATCGGCAGATAACGTCCCGGAAAAACGTTATCGAATGCGTTTATGGCAAACTGAAGCGGAGCATCACCCCCTGTCGGATTCAAATCCATTAAGACCGCTTACGCCGCGATAAGAGGCAACCTGTGCCTACAGGTGATAAGTAGCAGGGTAATAAAAGCGTAAAAGTTGTCAGCGGTAATGATCGATCGGGTTTCTGTCACCGACAGTGAGATGAATGGTGGTACAGAGTACGTCTGGGCACTTATCCTGTAGGGGTTTTTACATTATAATAGCCGCCTTTTTTCACGGCAGCGTCGCCAGGTCAAGGCTGAAAATTACAACGTGCTGCATGTGAGCGGCGAAGTTTAAAGGATATCGTTATGCGTACTGAGTATTGCGGACAGATCAACCTGTCTCACGTCGGACAGCAGGTAACATTGTGCGGTTGGGTCAATCGCCGTCGTGACCTGGGAAGCCTGATCTTTATTGATATGCGTGACCGCGATGGTATTGTGCAGGTTTTTTTCGATCCCGACCGCCAGGATGTTTTCAAACGGGCTTCTGAGCTGCGTAACGAATTTTGCATCCAGCTGACCGGCACCGTGCGCGCCCGTGACGAGAAAAACAAAAACAGGGAGATGGCAACAGGCGATATTGAAGTATTTGCCACCGACCTGACCATCATCAACCGTGCAGAGCCTTTGCCGCTGGACTCCAATCAGACCAACAGCGAAGAAGCACGTCTGAAATATCGTTATCTGGATCTGCGCCGTCCTGAAATGGCACAGCGGCTGAAAACACGCGCCAGAATTACCAGCTTTGTGCGTCGTTTTATGGACGACAATGGCTTTCTTGATATTGAAACGCCAATGCTGACCAAAGCAACGCCGGAAGGAGCGCGTGACTATCTGGTGCCAAGTCGCGTGCACAAGGGTAAGTTTTATGCGCTGCCTCAGTCCCCGCAGCTGTTTAAACAGCTGCTGATGATGTCCGGTTTTGATCGCTACTACCAGATTGTTAAATGTTTCCGCGACGAAGACCTGCGTGCGGATCGTCAGCCAGAATTTACCCAGATTGACGTGGAAACCTCCTTTATGTCCGCGCCACAGGTGCGGACGCTGATGGAGAAAATGGTGCGTCAGTTGTGGCAAAGCCTCAGGGACATTGATTTGGGGGATTTCCCAATCATGACCTTTGCCGAGGCCATGCGCCGCTATGGTTCTGATAAGCCAGACCTGCGTAACCCGATGGAGCTGGTGGATGTGGGCGATCTGTTAAAAGAGGTTGCATTCAATGTCTTTTCCGGTCCTGCCAACGATGCCAGGGGGCGCGTCGCAGCGCTGCGCGTGCCGGGAGGCGCACAGCTCAGCCGGAAACAGATCGATGAATATGGCAAATTTGTGGAAATCTACGGGGCCAAAGGTCTCGCCTGGATGAAAATCAATGACCGGGCGGGTGGCATGGATGGCATCGCCAGCCCGGTGGCTAAGTTTCTGACGGCGGAAATAGTTGAAGAGATCCTCACCCGTACCGGCGCAACCGACGGTGACTGTATTTTCTTTGGCGCGGATCGCGCCAGCGTGGTAGCCGATGCGCTGGGTGCACTGCGGCTGAAAGTGGGACGCGAGCTGAATATTACCAAAACAGATGCATGGGCACCGCTGTGGGTGGTGGACTTCCCGATGTTTGAAGAAGACGGGGAAGGCGGGCTGACCGCCATGCACCATCCGTTTACCGCGCCGCGCGATATGACGCCGGAGGCATTGCAAAACGCCCCGGAAACCGCCATTGCCAATGCCTACGACATGGTCATCAATGGGTATGAAGTGGGCGGCGGGTCGGTGCGTATCCATAACGGCCAGATGCAGCAGACCGTTTTTGGCATTCTCGGCATTACCCCGCAGGAGCAGCGTGAAAAATTTGGCTTTCTGCTGGATGCGCTGAAGTTCGGTACGCCGCCACACGCCGGACTGGCCTTTGGCCTCGATCGCCTGGTGATGTTGCTGACCGGCACCGACAATATCCGTGATGTCATCGCCTTCCCGAAAACCACCGCGGCTGCCTGTCTGATGACGGAAGCGCCCAGCTTCGCCAATCCGGTTTCTCTCGACGACCTGGGGATTACGGTAGTGAAAAAATATCAACCGTCCGCGGCTGGCGAAACGCCAGAGAACAACTGATGTCATACAAGCATCCGGTGTCGGTGCTGGTGGTGATTTCCGCCCGTGATACCGGGCGGGTGCTGATGTTGCAACGGCGCGACGATCCTGGCTTCTGGCAGTCGGTTACCGGCAGCCAGGAGCCGGGCGAAAGCCTTGCGCAAACCGCGCGGCGAGAAGTCTGTGAAGAAACCGGCATTGATATTGCGGCGGAAAGACTCCACCTGGTGGATTGTCAGCGGCAGGTAGAATTTGAAATTTTTGCCCAGTTTCGTCATCGCTATGCGCCCGATGTGACCCACAACCGTGAACACTGGTTCAGTCTGGCGCTGGACGCTGAGCGCGAGGTTAGCCTGAGTGAGCACCTTGCTTTTTGCTGGCTACCGGCCATGCAAGCCGCCGGGCTGACCTGCTCATGGAGTAATCGTCAGGCAATAGAAGAATTTGTACGTTAAAGTATGTTGATTAATCGTCGTCCATCTCTGGACGGTATGGTTTTAGCTGAAACTCAGGGCATTACCTGTACGGTAAGTTTGTTTGCTTCTGGCGGACAAACTCCCGAACCGGGTGGGCCGGTGAGGGCACGAGGAGAGACTTGACTAAATGGCTGGACACAGTAAATGGGCGAACACCAAACACCGCAAAGCAGCCCAGGATGCCAAACGCGGTAAGATCTTTACCAAAATCATTCGTGAGCTGGTTACCGCAGCGAAACTGGGTGGCGGCGATGCCGGCTCCAATCCGCGTTTGCGTGCGGCGATGGACAAAGCCCTGTCCAACAACATGACGCGCGACACCATGAACCGGGCAATTGCTCGCGGTGTGGGTGGTGATGATGACAGCAATATGGAAACCATTATTTATGAAGGATACGGTCCGGGCGGCACTGCGGTAATGGTTGAATGCCTGAGTGACAACCGTAACCGCACCGTTTCTGAAGTGCGTCATGCCTTCACCAAGACCGGTGGTAATCTTGGCACGGATGGCTCGGTAGCCTATCTGTTCACCCGCAAAGGCGTGGTTTGTTTTGCTCCCGGTCTGGAAGAAGACACGGTAATGGATGCGGCGCTGGAAGCCGGTGCGGACGATGTGGTTACCTATGATGATGGAGCCATTGATGTGTTTACCGCCTGGGAATCGTTGGGCGACGTAAAAGATGCGCTGGTTGCCGCTGGTCTGACGCCGGAGTCAGCCGAAGTGACCATGATCCCCTCAACAAAATCGGATATGGATGAAGAGACCGCGCCCAAACTGCTGCGTCTGATTGATATGCTGGAAGATTGTGACGATGTGCAGGAGGTCTACCATAACGGTGAAATCTCCGATGAGGTGGCGGCGACATTGTAATGCTGGTGTACAGGTGGCAACCTGTCCCGGCCGGAGAAGGGTGATGGCGATTATTCTTGGTATCGATCCGGGGTCGCGCATCACCGGCTACGGGGTTATCCGCCAGGTCGGGCGGCAGCTGAGCTGGCTGGGAAGTGGATGCATCCGTACTAACGTTACCGATCTGCCCTCGCGTCTGAAGCTGATTTACGCCGGCGTCAGCGAAATTATCACCCAGTTCCAGCCGGACTTTTTCGCCATTGAGCAGGTTTTTATGGCGAAAAACGCCGATTCGGCGTTGAAACTGGGTCAGGCTCGCGGCTGTGCGATCGTGGCGGCGGTTAATCATGACCTTCCGGTGTTTGAGTATGCGGCGCGTCAGGTCAAACAGACGGTGGCGGGGACCGGCGGCGCTGAAAAAAGCCAGATCCAGCATATGGTGAAAACCTTGCTAAAGCTGTCAGTCAGCCCTCAGGCCGATGCCGCAGATGCGCTGGCGATAGCGATTACCCATTGCCACCTCAGTCAGAATCTGGAGCGTATTGGAAAAGGGCAGTTGAATCTGGCACGTGGCCGGTTGCGTGAGTGAGCTGCGTGGAGACGTTCAGCGGTGAGACGCTGGTCGCCAGGTTCGCCCGGCGTTTTCATTCTTCTGAGCTGGATATCCATCCAGCTTTTTTTATGGTATAACCCGCACATTATCTTTTCTGAAGGAAGCTAACGTGATTGGTCGTCTGAGAGGCAAGATCCTGGAGAAGCAGCCGCCGCTGGTGGTGCTGGAAGCCAGTGGGGTTGGCTATGAAGTGCATATGCCGATGACCTGTTTTTATGCGCTGCCTGAGCTGGATCACGAAGCGATAGTCTTTACCCACTTTGTTGTCCGCGAAGACGCACAGCTGCTGTTTGGTTTTAACAGTAAACAGGAGCGTGCGCTGTTCCGCGAGCTGATTAAGGTCAATGGGGTTGGCCCGAAGCTGGCGCTGGCGATCCTCTCCGGTATGTCGGCACAGCAATTTGTTACCGCCGTAGAGCGTGAGGAGATTGCCGCGCTGGTGAAATTGCCAGGCGTGGGTAAAAAAACCGCTGAGCGTCTGGTGGTGGAGATGAAAGATCGCTTTAAAGGGATGCATGGCGATCTGTTCGCCGCCGATGTGCCTTACGCGTTGACCAGCGAAGTGCAGCCTGCGGCGGCAGCCAACGATACGGAAGGAGAGGCGGTTGCTGCACTGGTATCACTGGGATATAAGCCTCAGGAAGCCAGCCGTATGATCAGCAAGCTGGGCCGTCCTGATGCGGATTGTGAAACCTTAATCCGCGAAGCGCTGCGTGCAGCCATTTGAGGTAAAGCATGATTGAAGCCGATCGCCTGGTGTCGCCGGGAACGATATCCGATGAAGAGGTCATTGACCGCGCCATCCGTCCTAAAATGCTGGCAGAGTATGTTGGCCAGCCGGTGGTGCGCGAACAGATGGATATCTTTATCCGCGCCGCCAAAATGCGCGGTGATGCGCTGGATCATCTGCTGATTTTTGGACCGCCGGGTCTGGGGAAAACCACCCTTGCGAATATCGTTGCGCATGAAATGGGGGTCAATCTGCGCACCACGTCCGGCCCGGTACTGGAAAAAGCGGGCGATCTGGCGGCGATGCTGACCAACCTCGAACCGCATGACGTACTGTTTATTGATGAGATCCACCGTCTGTCGCCGGTGGTGGAAGAGGTGCTTTATCCGGCGATGGAAGATTATCAGCTGGATATTATGATTGGTGAAGGGCCGGCAGCCAGGTCGATAAAACTGGATCTTCCGCCTTTTACCCTTGTGGGTGCCACTACCCGTGCCGGTTCACTGACTTCTCCTCTGCGCGATCGTTTTGGTATCGTCCAGCGCCTGGAATTCTATAAGGTGGAAGATCTGCAACACATTGTAAGCCGCAGCGCTGCCTGCCTGGGTCTGTCGTTGAGCAAAGAGGGCGCGCTGGAAATTGCCCGCCGCTCACGCGGCACGCCGCGTATCGCCAACCGACTGTTACGTCGGGTGAGGGATTTTTCTGAAGTGCGCGCGGCGGGTGATTTAAGCGGCGAAGTGGCGGCGCGGGCGCTGGATATGCTTAACGTCGATACCGAAGGGTTTGACTATATGGACCGTAAGCTGCTGCTGGCGATTATCGATAAGTTTACCGGCGGCCCGGTGGGACTGGATAATCTGGCGGCGGCGATTGGCGAAGAACGGGAAACCATTGAGGATGTGCTGGAACCTTATCTGATCCAGCAGGGATTTATTCAGCGAACCCCGCGCGGACGCATGGCCACACAGCATGCCTACAAGCATTTCGGCCTCACTCGTGAAGAGTAAATATGTTTTTCGGGCGTGTGCCTGGTAAGAAGGATGCACTGCCAGTCACGCTGGCAGCTGTTTACGCGGTTCCTTCCGTGTGATGGCGCGGGGATTAGTCAAAGATGACCAGCCTTGCCAGGCGTCGCGCTGACAGGCTTTCAGCCTGGATTGTACACCTCCGCAATGGGCTTGCAGCTTGTGGCCAGCGGGAGCGAAAAACAGAGGGAACCTCCCTCGCTTCGGTTCTTTTTCCATTCGGCCACCCCAGCGGCATGCAACTTTTTTCTCAATGCTGCCATCCCGTCTTCATCAGTGCTGAAAGCATCATGGGTGTAATGCTGGCCGCAGAGATACTATGCCCGGGGATAAGCAGAGCCAGAGCGCGCCTGCAGAGAGTTACGCTCCGCCATGCCATCACATCACACCGCAGGGTAAGAGGATTGAAACCGGTGATCGTACTAACAGACTCCGGGTTAAATGATGGTCGTGGGTTAATCAGTCTTTGCATCACAGGTCGTTGTTGCCTGTGTCAGGTGACGGTATTGATTGCCGCCGGAAATGCGGTTGGCAACCTGTCGCCTTTCAGACGTTAGCACTCAGGTCGTCGGTTTTTTAAGCGTACTGAGCATAAACAGCAGTGCGGCGGCCAGCACCACCGACGGACCAGCCGGGGTATCGTAAACCGCAGAAAAGGCCAGCCCTGATGTGACAGAGAGCATGCCTGCCAGCACCGCACACACCGCCATCTGTTCCGGTGAGCGGGCAAAACGACGGGCCGTTGCCGCAGGAATAATGAGCAGCGAAGTGATGATCAGTGCGCCGACAAACTTCATTGCCACCCCGATGGTCAGCGCGGTGACCAGCATAATAATCATTCTTGCCCGTGCTATATTCACCCCATCCACCTGTGCCAGCTCCGGGCTAATCGTCACCGACAGCAACGAACGCCAGTTTGCAATCAGTACTGCCAGTACCAGTGCGACTCCCACGGCGATAATCCAGAGATCAGACGGGGTTACAGAGAGCAGATCGCCAAAAAGATAAGCCATCAGATCAACCCGTACGCCGGACATCAGGCTGACCACCACCAGCCCCAGCGACAGGGCACTGTGCGCCAGGATCCCCAGCAGGGTATCAATTGCCAGCAGGGGACGCCGCTCCAGCCAGACAAGGAGCAGCGACAGCAGCAGGGTGACAGCGATGACCGCATAGAAAGGGTTAATATTCAGCAGCAGGCCGAAGGCCACCCCCAACAGAGAAGCGTGCGCCAGGGTATCGCCAAAGTACGACATTCTTCGCCAGACGATGAAAGACCCCAGTGGCCCGGCGGCCAGCGTTAATAAAAAACCGGCCAGCCAGCCGGGTAACAATAATTCAATCACTGTCTCTGTCCTTTGCGTAAGACGATGCGCCCGTGAAGATCGTGACGATGGTTGTGGTGATGACGGTAAATAGCCAGTTGTCCGGCGGCGCCCGCGCCAAACATGGAGATAAATTCCGGGTGCTGCGAAACCACCTCTGGGGTACCGGAACAGCAGATATGTTGATTCAGACAAAGAACTTCATCGGTTTTAGCCATCACCAGATGTAAATCGTGAGAAACCATTATCACGCCGCAGTTCAGTTCATGGCGTAGCCTGTCGATCAGATCGTACAGCGCTACCTGGCCATTCACATCCACACCCTGCGTCGGCTCATCGAGTACCAGCAGCTGAGGCTGATTGAGCAGGGCGCGGGCAAGCAGTACCCGTTGCATCTCACCGCCGGAGAGTTTTTGCAGGGGATAATTAAGCAGCTGTTTTGCCTGAACTCTGAGCAGCGCCGGGGGAATATCGGCACGCGTCACGCCCCCCCGTAGCAGCATAAAGCGCTCTACGGTTAGCGGCAGCGTGTTGTCCAGATGAATTTTTTGTGGCACATAGCCAATACGTAACGGCGTCGCACGATCCATCCTGCCCTGAGTGGGAGGGATTAACCCAAGCACCACCCGTACCAGCGTCGACTTGCCGGCGCCATTTGGCCCCAGTAAAGTAAGAATTTTGCCGGACTGCAATGTCAGTGAGATATTGGACAGGACGTTGCGCTGACCAAAGCTGACAGAAATTTTTTCCAGATTAATCAGAGATGACATATCGATTATGGGTTGCAGAAGTTTTCGAATGTTATAATATCACACTCCATCGACCTGTCACGATGGACTGAATTATTATGTTACAGAATAAAATACCGCGCATGGCTCTTGTTTCCTTTCTGGCCGCTACCGCACTGTCAGTTATTCCCGCACAGGCTAACATTGTCGCCTCGGTCAAGCCGCTGGGTTTTATTGCCGCTGCGATTGCCGATGGCGTAACGCCGGTGGATGTATTACTGCCTGATGGTGCGTCTGAACATGATTATTCTCTGCGTCCATCCGATCTTAAACGCTTGCGTAGCGCGGATCTTGTGCTGTGGGTCGGGCCTGAAATGGAGGCCTTTATGCCAAAGGCGGTGGCGCAACTTCCTGCAAAAAAATCGGTTCAGATTGCCAGTTTGCCCACGGTAAAACCGCTGTTACTCCGTGGTCAGGATGATGATGATCACGAGCATGAAGCGGCGGTATCGGGAGGTGGAGAAACTGCCGAACATCATCATCATGGCGAATATAATATGCATCTGTGGATGTCGCCGGATATCGCCATGCAATCTGCGGTTGCAATCCATGAAAAATTATTGGAACTTATGCCGCAGAGCAGAGACAAACTTGACGCGAACCTGCGACATTTTGAGGCAGAATTGGCCAGCGCCGATTCGCAAATAGGGACTCAGCTTGCACCGGTTAAAGGAAAGGGTTATTTCGTTTTTCACGATGCCTACACCTATTTTGAAAAACATTTTGGTTTGACCCCCACAGGGCATTTTACCGTTAACCCGGAGATCCAGCCCGGTGCGCAGCGTCTACATCAGATTCGAACACAGTTGGTTGAGCAAAAGGCCGTTTGTGTCTTTGCTGAACCACAATTCAGGCCAGCCGTTATAGATGCCGTTGCCAGAGGAACCACAGTGCGTTCAGGAACGCTGGATCCTCTGGGAATCAACATCACTGTCAGCAAAGACAGCTACGTGAAATTCCTCTCACAGCTGTCGAGCCAGTATACAAGCTGCCTGAAAGGAGCCTAGAGGAATAAAAAGTGCAGCAGATCGCCCGCGCTGTCGCCATAGCGTTTAATACATTGCCGCGAGCCCACCGTATTATGCTGGGTTTGTTGAGCGTAACCACACTGGCCGTCTCCGTCTGGCGGCCCTACGTCTATCATCCTTCCGCTGTTGCTGAAAATCCTGTGGTGAAAAATATTGAGCTTGATGGTAAGCAGCTGAGATCGTTGCTGCCTGATGCCAGTGAACCGCTCGATCAGGAGACCGCATCACCTGATGACGATGTGCCACAGGATGAAATCGATCAGGATGTGCCAGTTGAAACCGGCACCCATGATTATGTCGTCTCGTCAGGCGACACGCTGAGCAGCATTCTGAGTCAATATGGCATCGATTTGGGCGTTATCCATCAGCTTGCGAAAGTGGATAGTGACCTGCGTAATCTGAATGTTGGCCAGCAACTCTCCTGGACGCTGACCAGCGATGGCCAGTTGCAGCGACTCAGCTGGGAGGTGTCCCGTCGGGAAACCCGAACCTATGATCGTTCTGGCGATACCTTCAAATCCTCATCTGAAATCCAGTCAGGGGAATGGAGTAACAGCGTACTTTCCGGCACGGTTAACGGTAGCTTTGTTAACAGCGCCAAAGAGGCGGGTCTGACCAGTGGTGAAATCAGTGCGGTGATCAAAGCGCTGCAATGGCAGATGGATTTTCGTAAATTACGCAGCGGTGACAAATTTGTGGTGCTGATGTCCCGTGAAATGTTGGGCGGCAAGAGCCAGCAAAGCCAGCTGGCAGGGGTACGACTGCATTCCGGTGGCAAGGACTATTATGCGATCCGTGCCGAAGACGGCAAATTCTACGATCGCAATGGTTCCGGGCTGGCACAGGGCTTTATGCGCTTCCCAACCACCCGCCAGTATCGCGTCTCCTCAGAGTTTAATCCGCGTCGCCTTAATCCGGTTACCGGACGTATTGCCCCACATAAAGGTGTTGATTTTGCCCTGCCGTTAGGCACTCCCGTTCTGGCTATTGGCGATGGCGAAGTTATCGTTGCCAAACGCAGCGGCGCTGCCGGCAATTACGTCACTATCCGCCATGGCCGCCAGTATATGACGCGTTACATGCACATGAAGAAACTGCTGGTCAGTCCGGGTGATAAAGTTAAACGTGGTGATCGTATCGGTTTGTCCGGTAGCACCGGACGATCTACCGGCCCACACCTGCATTTTGAAATCTGGATCAATAACCAGGCGGTTAATCCATTAACTGCCAGACTGCCGCGCATGGAGGGGCTGAGTGGAAAAGAACGTACCGCCTTTATGGCTCAGGTACGTCAGGTGCTGCCGCAATTGCACTTTAAATAGCCCTGTGCGTGGTGTTTTTGTCAGCCGGTGGGTGCTCCCGCCGGCTTTTTTATTATATTGCGCGGCAGGACTGGCATTGCAAAATCGTGCGCCAGCACTATCATTAGCCGGTTATTGTTTGAGGCGAGTGCATGGATAACAGCAAAAAAAGTAATACTGAATTTATTCCCGTTTTTCAGCCGTCTTTTCTTATGCCGCGCTACTGGGGAAACTGGCTTACCATTGGAGCCTGTGCCGCGATGGCATGGCTTCCTGTGAGCGTTCGCGATCCGGTGCTTGGTGCTATGGGACGCTTTGTCGGCAGGGTGGCTAAAAGCGCGCGACGACGCGCACAGATCAACCTGTTTTACTGCATGCCGGAACTACCTGAAGCAGAACGGGAAAACATCATCGACCAGATGTTTGCCACTGCACCGCAGTCACTGGTGATGATGGGCGAACTGGCGTTGCGGCCAGCACGTGCCCGCCAACGTATTACCTGGCATAACAGGGAAATTATCGACAACCTGCAGGCGACTGAGCAGAACGTGATTTTTCTTGTGCCACATGGCTGGGCGGTAGATATCCCGGCGATGCTGCTGGCATCTGAGGGCCAGAAGATGGCGGCGATGTTCCACAATCAGCGTAATCCGCTAATGGATTATGTCTGGAATGCACTCCGCCGACGTTTTGGCGGCCGCATGCATGCCAGAAAGGATGGAATTAAACCCTTTATCAGCTCAATACGTCAGGGGTACTGGGGCTACTATCTGCCGGATCAGGATCATGGCGCAAAGCAGAGTGAGTTTGTGGATTTTTTTGCCACTTATAAAGCCACCTTACCGGCAGTGGGGCGGCTGATGAGAGTCTGCCGTGCCAGAGTGGTACCCCTGTTCCCGGTTTATAATGGCAAAACCCACCGGCTGGATGTGTATCTTCGCCAGCCGATGGATGATTTGCTTGATGCGGATGACCACAGGCTGGCGCGCCGTATGAACGAGGAAGTGGAAAACTTTGTCCGGCCAAACCCAGAGCAGTATACCTGGATACTCAAGGTGCTGAAAACGCGTAAGGAGGGTGAAACTGAACCCTACAGACGTGAGGATCTGTATCGCAGGAAGTGACGTTGGCAAGGTGGGGGGCGGAATAAAGGTTCCGCCCGTCATTTATTCGGTGGGATGGATTGTCGTGCGACGCTTTCTCTCTTCTAAAAAAGCCCGTAACAGCCAGAACCACAACAGACCACACAGCAGATTTACCGCGCTGAACCAGCCGCTGCCTCCCCTGAAATAACCTGCTTTTGCCAGTTCGATGCCGATGGCGAAGATAATGATGCTCAACATACCGAGCATCGCCGCCACGCTACCCTTACCCGCTTCGCTGGAAAACAGCGTCAGCCGATACAGACCGGCACTGACCAGCCCGGTACCAAAACCATACAGACTCAGCCCGGCGGTCAGCCACAGATAGCTTTGAGGATCCACGGCGGTGCAGACTGCTGCAAGTATCAGCCCACCGAGTACCGGCCAGGCCGCGATCCGCATCGGCTGTTCGAGGGGCAAACGTCCGGCGAGGTACCCCATCGTCAGATTACCGGCGATCATCGCTAAAAATACCGGCAGTTGCAGCAGGGCGTAGGTCATTTTGCTCAGCCCTGCGTCATGAATAAGAATAACCGGTGACAGTGCTACCCAGGCGAGACAGGGCACTGACACCAGCCCAAGGGCGATGGACCCACGCACTATCTGGCGTTCAGCTAGCAGTTTAGCGTAGCCTTTACCCAGAGATTTCAGCGAGACAGAAGTGGTTCTGTCGCCGGAGGTTTCCGGCATGGTAAACCACAGCCCGGACAACGCCACCGCGGAAATGGCACCAAACAGCCAGAACATACTGCGCCAGTCGCTGACTGACAGAAACGCGGCACCGGCCAGTGGGCCTGCCAACGGAGCCAGCAGGGCAATGTTAGCCATCAACGCCATTATCTTTATACTCAGCGCTTCATCAAAGGCTTCCTGAATGGCGGCATAACCCACCGCAGCAATAAAACAGAGACTCACTCCCTGTAAGAACCGCATCAGGATAAATTGCTCGATGTTCTGTACCCAGTGGGTGGCAAAACAGGTCAGCATAAAGAAAGTGACGCCGGCGAGCATCACCGGGCGGCGGCCAAGCTTGTCAGAAAGCGGCCCCAGCAGCCATTGCAGTACAATGCCGCCGATCAGATAGGCGGTAAGCGAGGCGGAAACCCACTCCGGCCCAACGTTAAACTCACTGGTTACCAGCAGCATTCCCGGCTGGATCATATCGTGGGCGATATAGGTGGCGAACTCAAAAAGCACGAGGGAAAAAGGAAAAATCAGATGGCGGCGTGTCAGCACCGACACCGGAATAAATGAGGCCATGCAAGCTCCTTCCAGCAATAATAATAAAAAACGCGGTCACCGGAGCGACCGCGTCAACATACACCAGTTTTATACTGATTCAATGTTCTTTTTACCGCAACGCGGCAATCGGATTGACCAACGTTCCGGCAAATTTAAGGTTTTCTGCCGGGTCTGACAGGTTGATCATCTGCTGGTTATTAGCCAGTTGCAAACGGTTCAGGCACGAACGGGGAAACTCAGCGGTAAAAAGATCGTAACGGGCAAATTTGCTCGCCAGCTGAGGATGCGCCTGTTGATACTCCTTCACGCAGTCAGCCACGGCCTGCCAGAACTGTTCTTCTGGCAGGGTGCCGGACTGGTCGAGGATCGCGCTGATAAAACGGAAGATACAGTCAAACACGTCGGTGAACACTGACAGCAGCTTGAGATCTTCCGGTACATCCACCGCCAGACGCTGCACTTTCTCAGGCAGGATCGCATCCGGGTTCATCACCGCAATTTCTTCACCAATATCTTTCATCCAGGCGGCGACCGGTACATTGTTTTCCAGTTGCAGGATCAGGTTTTCGCCGTGTGGCATAAACACCAGGTCATGCTGATAAAAACAGTGTAGCAACGGGCTAAGGTAGCAGGTGAGATAGCGTTTTATCCACTCGCGAGCCTCAAGGCCTGAATCGGCAATCAGGGCAGGCAGCAGCGGTTTCTGATACTGATCAACGTGCAGGAAAGCGGCCATGGTCATCAGACGCTGGCCGGGTTGCAACTGTACAACCGGGTTATCACGCCACAGCGCGGCAAACATTTTTTTCCAGGCAGAGTCACCGGTAATAGCACGCTCATAATAGCGGTTGTGGTAGCCAACCGCCGCCACTTCACGCAGGATACGGAAGTCGCAGCGCTGCAACCAGGCGTCTTTTGCCACCAACGTCTGGAGCCATTCATTGATCGCTGGGGTCGTCGCCATATAGTACGGTGAAAGACCGCGCATAAAGCCCATATTCAGTACGGACAGGGCGGTTTTCACATAGCGCTTATCAGGATGGCTGCGGTTGAAGAAGGTGCGGATTGACTGCTGAGCCTGATATTGATCGTCGCCCGCGCCAAGATAAATAATATCGCGATTGGCAATATCTGGTGCAAAAACGGTCAGCAACTTATTCTGCCACTGCCAGGGATGAACTGGCATAAACAGATAGTCGTCCGGTGAAACGCCCTGTTGTGACAGCAGGCTGTTAAAGGCGTCCATCGTTGCCTGTCCCAGCTCATCGCGCATCAGCAGTTCGTAGTCCAGATCGCTGAGGCTGGAAAAATGGGCATTACGCAGGTGTACCGCCACCCATACCAGATTAACCGGCGTGGCGGCTTCCGGTGCATAGGCCAGATAATCGCGGGCGTCAAAACCAATGCGACCATTGTTAGCCACAAAGCACGGATGGCCTTCGGTCATTGCCGCTTCAACGGTCTGGAAGTCGGCGTTGACCAGCGCGTTACTGTCCGGGTTGTTTTTCTGTAACTTAAATACGCTACTGCACAGGGTACTGGTGATCTCTTCCATATACACCGCCAGCAGATTCTGTGGGATGCCGATTTGCTGATTAAACTCGACGATAAACTGAAGCGCATCCAGCGTCAGTGGGTGGCCATTTTCCTGTTTGATCAGCGAGTTTGCATCAATTTCCCAGTGATCCAGCGCCAGTCGGCGTGCGGTAAACTGGTAGTCCGCCTCGCCCGCGGGTACGGCAACCGAGTAACGATCGTTACCCAGTGCGGAGGGGGTGATAATCAGTTCGTGGGCAAATTCGGCAAGTGCTTTGCGGATCAACATCCGGTTGGCCTGTGCCCAGTTATCACCGGAGAGATGGCTGCCGGTAAGCAAAGTATGGCTACTGTTCATGGTCAACGTTTCCTGCATCAGAGAGTGTTGGTAATCTTCGCGCTGGCAGAAAGCCAACCACGCGATTTTATGTCCCATATCAATGGTGTACTGGTAACGAAAACCGGCACGTTTGTTTAATGGGTGAATTTTGTTGTTGCGAATATCCGGCTCGACCACCACCCGCTGCACCTCAGGCAGGCTGAACATGTAATCCATTACCACGGTAAATACCTGCCAGCTAAACTGCTTAACAGGCTTACTGGCCGGGGCAATCAGAATATGCATACCGTAATCGCCGTCCTGTGCCGGGTAAAATTTGCCGACCTCATCCTGGCCTGCCTGATAAAACTCCATCAGAAACACCGGCCTGTCATCGCAGCAGCCGATCAGCGCGGCCTGTGGATTGCCTGCGGTCAGTGTCTGGTAGAAGGAGGCCACCTGCTCAAGGCTGTCGTGCTGCATTCCCCAAAAGCGCGCGTAGTCTTGCGTCACCCAGCCGTGAATTAAGGGAGCATCGCCGGGCTGCATTGGGCGGAGAGTAAAATGCCCTGCCGGGCGTGAGGTGCTGAATAAAGGCGGCTGTGTCATTTCAACGCTCCGTTTGTGCCGGGAAAGTTTGGAAAGCGATTTGGCGTTCAATGGGATACACCTCCCGTCCCGCCAGTTCGCGCAGCAATACGGAATTACGGTAGCAGGCCATCCCCAGATCCGGGGTGACGAAACCATGAGTGTGCAGCTCAGCGTTCTGCACAAAGACCTGGTTATGATGGTCAATGCTGTAGTTACGCTGCACGTCATAACGGCCTTTTTCATCCCAACGCAGGCGTCGGGCGATGCCTTCGATAAACATCGGGGGCTGATAATGATAACCGGTCGCCATTATCAGTCCCTCGGTACGCCGGGTGAAATCCTGTCCCTGTTCCTGCTGATGAAGAAACAGTTCAAGCTCACCGTCGGCTGTGCGGCGCATATCGCAGAGTTCAGCATGGGTGAACAGATTAACGTTCAACTCGCCATCAAGACGTTTGATGTACATCAGATCGTAGATATCGTTAATCAGACTGCTGTTAATTCCCTTATAGAGATTTTTATGACGGGCATTGAGTTCATCACGTTTCGCCGCAGGCAGATCGTGGAAATAGTCAATCCATTCTGGTGACGTCATCTCCAGCGTCAGCTTGGTGTATTCCAGCGGATAGAAACGGGGTGCACGGGTGATCCAGTTGAGCTGGTAGTCGTACTTATCAATATCGCTCAACAGATCGTAATAGATCTCGGCAGCACTCTGACCGCTGCCAAGCACGGTGATCGACTTTTTCTGTTGCAGCGCGGCCTTATCGACCAGGTATTCACTGGAGTGCGTCAGACGGTCGCGATGTGGACGACTGCACGCAGGCATCCAGGCCTGCGGACCGGTTCCTAATACCAGCTGGCGGGCATACCACTGTTGAGTGCTGCCGCTGACGGTATCAACGGTCCGCACGCTGTAGCACTGTTCGTTCTCGTCGAAGCTAACGTAGTCAACACGAGTGTTCCAACGCAGATTACTCAGCCTGGCCGCTGCCCACTGGCAATACTGGTTATACTCTTTACGCATCAGGAAAAAATCCTCCCGGATATAGAAAGAGTATAGTTTTCCTCGCTGTTTCATATAGTTGAGCAGGCTGTAAGGGCTGGTTGGATCGGCCAGCGTCACCAGATCGGCCATAAAGGGCGTTTGCAAATGCGCGCTTTCCAGCATCATTCCGGTGTGCCAGTCAAAGCCGGGATTTTGGTCAAGGAATACGCCGTTGAGATTTTCCACCGGCTCACTCAGGCAGGCCAGCCCCAGGTTAAATGGACCGATACCAATGCCGATAAAATCATAGATTGTTTTCATAGCATCTCTCACTGGTTTGCCGAACTGAATGTTGCAGCGCGTAGCTGCTCGCGTCCGTAATGCACAATCAGTGCAATGACGTCTTCAAGATCCGCCACAGTGGTGATGGGATTCAGCAGGGTGAATTTCAGATACTGACGACCGTTCACTTTGGTACCCGCGATAACCGCATTGCCGGAGCGGAAAAGTGACTTGCGAATGGCGGCATTGATCCCGTCAACGGCGGCATCGCTCATGCCGGGACGTGGGACATAGCGGAAAATCTGGGTGGTCAGTTCCGGCGCGTGCAGCACTTCAATCGAGGGATGTGCCGACAGTAACTGGTGTGCGCTCTGAGTCAGGGCCATGATCGCGTCGAAAGCCTCTCCCAGCGCCGCCGGCCCCATAACGCGCAGCGTCAGCCACATTTTCAGGGCGTCAAAGCGACGGGTGGTCTGAATACTTTTATTAACCAGATTCGGTGTGCCTTCCTGCTGGGCGCTCAGCGGGTTGAGATAATCCGCATGATGTGTCACATGGCCCAGATGTTGTTTGTCGCGGACAAAGAATGCGCCGCAACTGACCGTCTGGAAGAAGGACTTGTGATAATCCACCGTGACTGAATCGGCCAGTTCAATGCCTTTCAGACGCTGACGGTGCTGCTCTGAAACCAGCAGACCACAGCCATAAGCAGCGTCAACGTGCATCCACAGGCCGTAGTGCTGGCAAAGACGGGCAACTTCCTGAAGGGGATCGATACTGCCAAAATCCGTGGTGCCGCTGGTGGCGACAACTGCAATCGGGATCAACCCTTGCTGGTGGCAGCGCTGAATTTCCTGCTCCAGCAAGGTGGCATCCATACGGAAATGCTCATCGTAATCCACCGGGACCACCGCGTCGTAACCAAGACCGAGGATTGCCATTGATTTCTGAATGCTGAAGTGACTTAACCGCGAGGTAAACACCCGCCATTTGGCCGCATCCTGAGGCAGACCACGGTGCTTAATCAGATGCCCTGGATGATGTGCGGCACACCAGCTGTCACGCGCCAGTAACATTGCCATCAGATTGGACTGTGTGCCACCGCTGGTAAAAATGCCATCTGCCGTCTCTGGCAGTCCAATGCGGCTCAGTGTCCAGTCCGTCACCTTCTGTTCAATCAGGGTGCCTCCCGCGCTCTGATCCCAGGTATCCACAGAACTGTTAACCGCCGCCATGATCTGTTCAGCCATCAGGGAGGGGAGCACCACCGGACAGTTGAGGTGAGCCACATATTTAGGATGATGGAACCACACCGCATCACGCAAATATAACGCTTTCAGTTCTTCCAGTGCAGCCTGATTGCAGCCAAGCGGTACGTCCAGATCGACCCCGGAAAACTGCGGCGCCAGCTCATGGGGCAGAATACCGCTGAATGGCTTTTCAACACCCTTCAGGGTGTTGTCAAGAAGTGCCATAACATCCTGAGTTTGCTGGTTCCACGCGGCCAACTGCCGATCGTTGAAAATATACCGCTGATGGCCGCAGGTATCCGGGACAGGATGCAGCTGTTGCACTGGCTGAGTTTGCGTACGTAAAACCATAATGTGTTCCTTATTGAAGACGTGAAAAGCCCTGCCGCCCGAGTCAATGACAGCGTGTGACGCCTGACGGCGCGTCGTCAGTTCAGTTTTGTTAATTTATTGTTGAGGTGATTTACTGTGCATTTCGCATATTGAGTGGGTGTATTGGCTTACTTAAGCTAAAAAACCCGTTTTTTGTATGGTTTTAATACCTTTTTGGATGCTTTACTAATGAGAATGGGATTATAAATGCTAATCATTATCATTCAATAGGATTGTTGTGACAAATTTGTTATAAGTGTTGTTAATGATAAAAACGTGATCTGGATCACAATTATGAGGGGCGGCTAAAATCTCGTTTTGTGGGTATCATTACCGGTCTGTAATGGCGGTGCCGGCAAAACGGCCCGATGAAAAATCCTGGTTATTGACCCTGTAACCATTAAGGAAATAAAACATAATCTGCTACTGGAAGTAGTCTGGTGCTGTGGCATTACCAATACTGTTAGCCAGGACGTCGTTTTAAAATGTCAGAAGCTAATGCGGGAAAAGAAGCTTACAGAGAGACAGGCATATTGACAAAATCACCTGATATTCAGCCAGTTGAATTAATCGCACCGGGCGGTCTTTTTGATGAAGATACCCTCTCAGCTCTCAGCTCTCAGCTCTCAGCTCTCAGCTCTCAGCTCTCAGCTCTCAGCTCTCAGCTCTCAGTACCGCAAGTCATGGCCTGTCTGAAGGTAAGGGCGGCAATAAGGCTGTCTGGCAATTTTCCCTGTTTCGGGAAACACAAATCACGGGGGCATTATGTCGGGCCAGGGAAGATGATGCAGATATCGCAGGTGTGAATGCCGGAATGACAGGTAATTAACAGAAAAGCAGTAAGCTGAAGATAAGTCCTTGCCGCCTGATGATGTGTGAGGAGCGGAATTTTAGCCTCCGCACCAACCGCCTCTGCTAAAAAGACGGATTAATGACTACTGTGAACAAGGTTATATAATTTCGTAAATGGTAGGATTATTTAAAATTATTTTTTTCAAAAGTGATTCATAATTTTTACAGGATTATGATTTAAGAAAAATTTATAAACAACTGATATAACGTACATGGTTTGCATCTCTGGCTGAAAGATGGGATATATTGATTGCCTTATGCAAAGGCAGGTGATGTTAAATTATATGGGGATTCTTTTTAATGACTTTCAGAAAAATTTTTCCGACTGAATTAAACGAGGTTTCCGTTGCAAATGCTAACACTAACTATGAAGGGGTGTATAGCAGAGGCAGCACAGCAAGCGCTGGACGAACGGGGTGGAATCGAAATGATGTGGATATTTATGCAGACGTTGACTCTCAATGCATCAGTGATATTGCAACAGGCATAATGAATGGTGCCAAAGATGGGCCATGGGGGGCGGTAAAGTCATGCACCGAGGGGCATAATAATAATGGGGGAGGCGGTAGCGTGTCACCGGGGCAATGTACGTGGTAAAAATTTCAAAAAAATCCCTTAACTTCGGAAAATTACTGGTCATTATCGTGAGTTCAAATATATCACTTTCATTATTAAAAAGTGCTGGGATTTGGCATGGTGATGCATGGTCTTTCCTTCCTCAGAAACCAGCCCGGCTTATTATTGGCTGCATAACAATCTGTGCGATATATGGTGTGTTGAGAAAAATATTCCTTCACTATTTTAGCGTTAAAGATACTGAAAAAGCTGAATAGCAGAAGCCACATAAAAACCTATATGAGGCCATAAAATTGGCCTTTTCCATTACCCGTTTGCAAAATCCGGCCCATGAGCGATCCCGGTTCCAGGCCCTGTAACCATTAAGGGAATAAAACCTGGCCTGCTGGAAGTGGTTTGGGTGAATATCTGTCAGCCCGGCCGTCGTTGCAGAATGTCAGAAGCTAATGCGGGAAAAGAAGCTTACAGAGAGACAGGAATATGGACTGAACCAGTTGATTAACTGCAGTGCGCGATCTTTTTGATCAAGATACTCTTTCAGCTTTTACTACCGGAAGTCATGGTCTGTCTGGAAAGGAAGGACGGAGTAAGGCTGTCCGGCAATTTCCCTGTTTCAGGAAACACCCATGGCGGGGTAATGATTTCGGGCCAGGGGAAGATGATGCAGATACCGCAGTTATGAAGGCCGAAATAACAGGAAAATACCTGATTAGCAGAAAAACAGTAAGCGGAAGAAAGCAGAAAAGCGATACCGCCGGAGAGAGTGACAGCACGGAAACCATAAAACAGGGTAGGGTAGTGGCTTATCGCCATCCTGACGGATGGCGATATTTGCATCAGTTTGCAGTTAGCTTAAGGCTTATTCAACACGCAGAACACGACTGGTATTGGTGGTGCCAGTGGTACTCATCACGTCGCCCTGGGTGACAATAACCAGATCGCCTGACATCAGAAACCCTTTGTCACGCAGCAGGTTTACGGCATCGTGAGCCGCAGCCACACCATCGTTATTACTGTCAAAATAAACCGGCGTCACCCCGCGGTATAGCGCGGTAAGATTCAGCGTGCGTTCATGGCGGGACATGGCAAAAATCGGCAGGCCAGAGGTGATCCGGGAAGTCATCAACGCGGTGCGGCCCGACTCGGTCATGGTGATAATCGCGGTCACGCCTTGCAGATGGTTGGCGGCGTACATTGCTGACATCGCAATGGCTTCTTCAATGTTGTCGAACTGCACATCCAGACGGTGTTTGGAAACGTTGATACTGGGAATTTTTTCTGCACCCAGGCATACCTTCGCCATCGCAGTCACCGTCTCCGCAGGATACTGCCCGGCGGCCGTTTCGGCGGAGAGCATTACTGCGTCGGTGCCATCCAGCACGGCGTTGGCCACGTCCATCACTTCGGCCCGCGTTGGCATCGGATTAGTGATCATTGACTCCATCATCTGGGTTGCGGTGATCACCGAACGGTTTAACTGACGCGCCCTGCGGATCAGCGCTTTCTGAATCCCCACCAGCTCAGGATCGCCAATCTCCACGCCCAGATCGCCCCTCGCCACCATCACCACGTCAGAAGCCAGAATAATATCGTCCATCGCTTCCTGGGTGGCAACGGCTTCAGCCCGTTCCACCTTGGAAACAATTTTTGCTTCACAACCGGCTTCACGCGCCAGGCGTCGCGCATAGTTAAGATCTTCACCGCAGCGTGGGAAAGAGACGGCCAGATAGTCACAGTTAATTTTGGCGGCGGTAAGAATGTCGGCCTTGTCTTTCTCTGTCAGCGCTTCGGCAGACAGCCCACCGCCCAGCTTGTTAATCCCTTTATTGTTGGACAGCGGACCGCCGACGGTCACTTCGGTAAACACTTTCATATCCTCAACGTCCAGCACTTTAAGCTGTACGCGGCCATCATCCAGTAACAGAATATCGCCCGGGACCACGTCAGCGGGCAGGCCTTTGTAATCAATCCCGACCTTATCCTTATCACCTTCGCCTTTAGCCAGGCTGGCATCCAGCAGGAAACGATCCCCTACGCTCAGAAACACTTTGCCTTCTTTGAAGGTGGACACGCGGATCTTTGGTCCCTGAAGATCGCCCAGGATGGCAACATGTCGGCCAAGTTTCGCCGCTATACTGCGCACGCTGTTGGCACGCAGCATGTGATCTTCCGGGGTACCATGAGAGAAGTTAAGACGGACAACGTTGGCTCCGGCCGCGATGATTTTTTCGAGGTTATTATCACGATCGGTTGCCGGACCTAAGGTCGTGACGATCTTGGTTCTTCTGAGACGTCTGGACATGTATGACTCCGTTGACTTTGAAAAGGGGTAATGCCGGAGCAATCCCTGTAAATGTTCAGTAATTTTATAATATGCTGGCTGTGTCTGTTGGCCTGACGAACTGGACACTTCAGTAACTCAGGCCGGATTGGTCGCACCGACAGATCTTCCTTATCAAATCGTGACCCCTCAGTGCGCTTTTGACTCGCATCAGATTATCGCGGAATCTTGCATCGCGCCGCAGGATAAAGCCTGTGGCAAGTACGTCGGTCAGCGTTAGCTGGGCCAGACGCGACACCATTGGCATACAGACATCAGTGTCTGTCGCCACATCGACATTCAGTGTCAGCGTCGCTTCACGCGCCAGCAGCGAATCTGGCGAGGTAATCGCCAGCACCGTGGCGTTATTTTCCCGTGCAAGTTGTGCCAGTTCGACTAAATTTTTAGTGCGTCCGGTACAGGAAATAAGCGCGACGACATCGCCCTGTGCACTGTTTATACAATACATCCGCTGCATCACAATATCATCGGAACTGATGACCGGTACATGAAAGCGAAAAAATTTATTCATCGCATCTTGTGCAACGGTGGCTGAGGCACCGAGGCCAAAAGAGGCAATCTTTTTTGCCGCGGTCAGCAGGTCCACCGCGTGGTTGATGGCACCACTGTCCAGACGACTGCGGACACAATCCAGACCGGCCATTGGCGATTCGAATATCTTGCCTGCGAAGGCCTCCACGTTGTCGTCTTCTTTGATATCGCGGTTGACCCAAGGGCAGAGCGCCAGTGGCGACGCTTTGTGCCCGCTGTAATTTAAAATGCGGGAAACCTTTACCCGGTAAGTAATGGCAGGAAAGACTGACGCCGGCTTCACGAGCCAGCAGAGCGATACTGGTATGAATGATGGCATCAGGGGCGGCAAGAACCGCCTCGGCCGCTTTCCGCTCGGATTTACCCAGGTTTTCCAGCTGAGACCGGATTTTTTCCAGCATTTTCGTAATGGCATCCACTGATACATTCTGGCGATTTCAATCAAAGGAGAAATCGATGTCGTTTTGTAGAGAATATACAAGCGCTGATAGCAGAGGGCCGGTCGGCTTCGCCGGCTTTTTTTTACCAGAGTTTGAACTGTGTCTGATTTTCAGCGCGGCAAATAAAAGCATAAAAAGTTGAAAAATTACGCACCCGCTGTCCACACGGCCAGGTAATTTTTATACAACCATGTTTACCTGTGCGGGAATGGCGTGCGTCGGTTTACGTGGACCGGGCAAAAGCAGTACATTGTACTGAAACAAAATTACAATAAGAGCCTGAATGTTACGGATTTGGCAGGTCAGGCTTATCCTGCAACGAGGAGAATATAATGGCGGTTACACAAATGGCCCAGGCATGCGATCTGGTTATTTTCGGTGCCAAAGGCGATCTTGCTCGCCGGAAACTGTTGCCTTCCCTGTATCAGTTAGAGAAAGCCGGCCAGATTCATGAAGAGTCGCGTATCATCGGCGTGGGACGCGCGGACTGGGATAAAGCAGCCTGGACCAAGATTGTGCGCGAAGCACTGGAAACTTTCATGAAGGATAAGATTGATGAAGTGCTTTGGGACAAGCTGAGTAGCCGGCTCGATTTCTGTAACCTCGACGTCAACGATACCGGTCACTTTACCAAACTCGGTAAAATGCTGGACCAGAAACAGCGCGTTACCATCAACTATTTTGCCATGCCGCCTGGCACATTTGGCGCTATCTGTAAGGGGCTGGGGACGGCCAAACTGAACGCACAGCCTGCCCGCGTGGTGATGGAGAAACCGCTGGGCACCTCGCTGGAAACCTCTCAGGAGATCAACGACCAGGTCGGTGAATACTTTGAAGAGAATCAGGTATTCCGCATCGATCATTATCTGGGTAAAGAGACGGTACTGAATCTGCTGGCATTGCGTTTTGCCAATTCGCTGTTTGCATCAAACTGGGATAACCGGACCATTGACCATGTTCAGATCACCGTGGCGGAAGAGGTTGGTATCGAAGGTCGCTGGGGCTATTTTGACAAAGCCGGTCAGATGAGAGACATGATCCAGAACCACCTGTTGCAGGTGCTGACCATGATTGCCATGTCACCGCCCGCCGATCTGTCTGCTGACCGCATTCGTGATGAAAAAGTAAAGGTACTGCGTTCGTTACGTCGTATTGACCATTCCAACGTGCGGGATAAAACGGTACGCGGCCAGTACACGGCGGGATTTGTGCAGGGCAAAAAAGTTCCCGGCTATCTGGAAGAAGAAGACGCTAATAAATCCAGTAACACGGAAACCTTCGTTTCGATCCGGGTGGATATTGACGACTGGCGCTGGGCAGGGGTGCCATTCTATCTGCGCACCGGTAAACGTCTGCCAACCAAAAGCTCCGAAGTGGTGGTTTATTTCAAAAACCCGGCCCTGAATCTGTTTAAAGATTCCTGGCAGGAGCTACCGCAGAACAAGCTGACCATTCGTCTTCAGCCAGATGAAGGTGTGGAAATTCAGATCCTCAATAAGGTGCCGGGGCTGGATCATAAACATAATCTGCAAACCACTAAGCTGGATTTGAGCTTCTCTGAAACCTTCAATCAGTCTCACCTTGCCGATGCCTACGAACGTCTGTTGCTGGAAACCATGCGTGGCATTCAGGCTTTGTTTGTGCGTCGTGACGAAGTGGAAGAAGCGTGGAAATGGGTGGACTCAATTATGGAAGCGTGGGCGGCGGATAATGAAGCGCCCAAGCCTTATCAGGCTGGCACATGGGGGCCGGTGGCCTCTGTTGCGATGATCACCCGCGATGGTCGTTCATGGAATGAATTTGAATGACCCTGCACCATCTGTTTGCAGGCCCTCCGGGCTGTAACGGGTGGTAAAAAACCACTTCCCATCTTGTTGTGATCACCATCAGCGGAGAGTGTCTGTGCACGCTCTCCGCCCTCCTTTGTTTGAAACATCAGGACAGGCCGTGGCGTTTTGATGCCGACTGCCATTTTTCCCGGCGCGATGTGCGCCGCTGTTTTCTGAAATGGCATGCTGTCGATTGCTGCAATATGCGTCAGCAATACGGCAATACAGCATCGCTCTGGCGAATTAGCGCACTGAAACACCATGCATCGCCTGGCGGATTGTTCACCGTTAGTCTGAGGTATTTTTGCAGGAGGCAGTAGTGCCGGGGAGATATAATCGCCCGATACTGATGTGACGGTGTTTATGGCGTATTAATCATCCGTAAAATACCCGTCTGATACCTCAGGCCTGCCTGAATGAATTATTGCCCAAAGGAGCGGTCATCGTTGCCGATCCGTGCGGCAATTTCAGACTGCCATTTCATCAAACTCCACAGTGACATTGCCAGTCCCTGCCACCGGCCTTATTCAGCCTGAGTCATAGATTTAATTTAAATGAACCGCTGTTTTAAAAAATAAAAAGACACATGGACGTGCGCCGTTATTATCCTGTAGAGTGGTGACCCGTCACCTCAGGGAAGCAATGTGTGCCACTTTTTTCAACCATTGCAGTGATGGCAAACAGACTGGCCAGACAGGAGAAGCAGGTCGATGAGTAACTGGAAAATAAGTGCGGAACAGATCCTGACCACCGGGCCGATTGTGCCGGTGATTGTCGTAAACCGGCTGGAACACGCGGTGCCTATGGCGAGGGCGCTGGTGGCTGGCGGTGTGAAAGTGCTGGAAGTCACGCTGCGCACCCCCTGTGCGATGGAGGCAATAAAAGCAATCATCAATGCGGTGCCTGAGGCCATTGTCGGAGCAGGTACCGTGGTCAACGCCGGACAATTGCAAGCGGTAACGGATGCAGGCGTGCAGTTTGCCATCAGTCCCGGCCTTACGGAACCGCTACTGAAGGCCGCCGTTGCCGGTTCAGTACCGTTAATCCCCGGTATCAGTACGGTATCAGAACTGATGACCGGTATGGATTATGGGCTGCATGAGTTTAAATTTTTCCCGGCGGAAGCCAATGGTGGCGTAAAGTCGTTGCAGGCCATTGCGGGTCCGTTCCCGCAGGTACGTTTCTGCCCGACCGGGGGAATTTCCCCCGCTAACTACCGTGACTATCTGGCGCTGAAAAGTGTGCTCTGTATTGGCGGATCCTGGCTGGTTCCTGCTGACGCACTGGAAGCTGGTGAGTACGAGCGCATCACCCGTCTGGCGAAAGAGGCAGTTGCTGGTGCGGGCTGAGCGATGATCCGGCGTGGTGCGGCGGTACGTACATCCGCGTAAAAGATAAAAAGGATGGAATACAGCCATCCTTTTTGGCTGATGCGGTCGGTAATATTATCCGCTAATGGATACCCCTGCCGCGCAATGAATAGCGCGCTCAACCGCCTCACTTACCGTGTCACCCGTTGCCAGCGCCACGCCAAGACGACGCCTGCCGAGTATTTCAGGCTTGCCAAACAGGCGCAGCTGCAGCCCGGCACCCAGCACCTCATCCAGCCGGGCAAAGCGAACGTTGTCGCTCTTAAGCTCGGGCAGGATCACTGCCGACGCTGACGGGCCGTACTGGCGGATCCCTCCAACCGGCAGACCAAGGAACGCGCGAACATGCAGGGCAAACTCTGACAAATCCTGCGAAATAAGCGTTACCATACCGGTATCGTGTGGGCGCGGAGAGACTTCGCTGAATATCACCTCATCGCCGCTAACGAACAGCTCAACGCCAAACAGACCATGACCACCCAGCGCGCTTACCACACGTTTTGCTATAGCCTGTGCACGTTGCAGAGCGAGGTCGCTCATCTGCTGAGGCTGCCAGGATTCCCGATAGTCGCCATCTTCCTGGCGGTGGCCAATGGGGGCGCAAAAATGAATGCCATCCACTGCGCTGACCGTCAGCAGAGTGATCTCAAAATCAAATGTCACCACACCTTCCACGATCACCCGGCCAGCGCCGGCACGCCCTCCCTGTTGCGCATAGCGCCAGGCCGCATCCAGCTGTGATATCTCACGGATAAAACTCTGTCCTTTACCGGATGAACTCATCACTGGTTTAACGATGCACGGGAATCCGGTTTCCTTCACCGCCTGGCGGAAAGTCTGCTCATCGTCCGCAAAGCAGTAGGTTGAGGTAGGCAGCATCAGCTCTTCAGCGGCCAGCCGACGAATGCCTTCCCGGTTCATGGTCAGACGAGCGGCACGGGCGGTGGGTATCACCCGCTGTCCCTGATTTTCCAGCTCGATCAGCATATCGGTGGCGATAGCTTCAATTTCCGGCACGATGTAATCAGGGCGTTCCAGTGCCACCAGTGCTTTTAAGGCTTCACCATCCAGCATATTGACGATATGGCTGCGGTGTGCAACATGCATCGCAGGCGCATCGGCGTAGCGATCCACCGCGATCACTTCCACCCCTAATCGCTGGCACTCCAGCGCCACTTCTTTGCCAAGTTCACCCGAACCTAACAGCATTACACGAGTCGCGGCGGGTCGCAGTGCAGTACCAATAGTTGTCATAATGTCTACCTGATTGGATGGAAAAACGCGTGCAGTATAAAAGAAAACGATTGCGTATACATCTGCTTTACAGGCTTGAGAACAGAAATTATCGCTGCTATACTGTATAAAAATACAGTTAAATTGAGGTGGGTACGATGGCTGTTGAAATCAAATATGTTGTGGTCAGAAAAGGTGATGAAAAAATGACTTTCGCCAGTAAAAAAGAAGCGGATGCTTACGACAAAATGTTGGACATGGCGGAAGTTTTCTCCGACTGGCTTTGCGCGGCGCCTCTGACAATAGATGAAGAACAGCGTGAGGCGTTGGGACTGTTCCTTGCAGAAAATAAAGATGTGCTTCAGCATATTCTGCGTACCAGCAGACAGCCGGAATTGACGGCGCATCCGGCAGAAGAAAGTGAAGCCGAGACCGTGGAGGAAAGTCAACCACTGTCCGACGCAGAGGAGCATAGCGAAACCGGGCAGGAAGTTGCCCGTCCGGCAAAAAAACTCCGGGCGAACAAAGCGGCCTGAGCCTGCCAGCTGAACGTAACATGGCAGGTCTGTCACCCACGACGAACGTCACTCGACAGACACCCTTCGGCACAGGCAGTTATTACTCAGATGGGTTGTGACCTTGCCCTGCTCCAACACGATTTCAGTGCCGACATGGCTTCTTTTGCCACGTCGGCAGCGGGCCGACGCTGGAGATTATCGTTAAACACCTCCAGTCCCAGTGGTCCGCAGTAACCTTTTGCGTCCAGATAATCCAGCAGGGTATGCAGTGGAAAAATACCCTCTCCTGGCAACAGTCGCTCGTGACGTGCGGTGGCCACCAACGCCTTCTCAGGTGGCAGTTCTGAGAGGTCGGAAAGCTGAACCAAAAAAATTTTATCTACCGGGATCCCGGCCAGATCCTCCACGCCACGCTTGCGGACAAAGATGTGAAAGGCATCCACCACCAGCCCCAGATTTGGCTGGTCAATACGCTTTACCATTCGCCAGGCGGCGGCAGTGTCACTGATATGGGTGCTCCAGGCCATCGCTTCCAGCGCTACCCTCAGCCCGCGCTTTGCGGCTTCTTTTACCAGCCAGCGAATGTCGTCCTCTTCACGCTCTGCAATGCAGTCATCTGCGGTTGAGGCAGGGGTTAATAAGGTGCTGGCACCTAACGCAACCGCAGTGTCGAGCATCAACAGGGCTTCCCTGCGCTTACTTTGCCGTGATTTAACCGGCGCACCATCAAAATCCAGCAACACCTGATAATCCGTCAGGGTCAGATTTTCTTCATCAAGCAGCCCGGCAACTCCGGCGGCATTGAGCTTTGCCGCCTGCACATCCTGCCGCCATAGCTCAATCTGGCTGAAGCCTGCCTGTGCGGCTGCCTGAATTTTCTCTTCAGGCGTTCCCCCTAAAATAACCGTATTGATAAATAGCGGATTGTCAGTAAAGCGCATTGTTTTCCTCTGAGGCGTTCTGGTGGTGAATCACTGTGGTGAAAGACGGGAAGCGGCTGGATATGTTCAGGGCCAGCAGATATAACCGGGTCAAAATACATTGGGTAATTGTTATCGTGCAAAGTATAGTGGCCTTTTGTTATTGGTAAATTTTCACCGATTTTTTCGGTTTTTTTCCTGACTTGACGCTTTCTGACACGGGGCGCTCTACCCTGTGGTTTTCTGTTATTGAAAGGAAATACGATGTCTGACTGGCTGAAACAAATTCAAAATGTGTTGGGCAACAGTAAGCAGGGAGAAAGTGGTGCAGGGGGATTAAGTAAAATGCTGGCACCCGGTGCGCTTGGCGGGCTGGCCGGTTTACTGATTGCCAGTAAGTCTTCGCGTAATTTGCTGAGTAAGTACGGTAAAAATGCCTTAATGATTGGCGGCAGTGCGGCTGCCGGAGCGCTTCTGTGGAATAAATACAGGCAGCGCCTTGGTGAAGCACACCGCGGCCAGCCAGAGTATGGTCAGCAATATTCTTCCGCGCAACGCCGTGCAGAACGTCTGGTGCAGGCGCTGGTTTTCGCTGCCAAAAGCGATGGGCATATTGATAATGATGAAAGGCAGGCGATCGATCGGCATATTCAGCAGGCAGGTCTGGGTGCTGAAGGAGAACGGTTAATTCAGCAGGCGATTGAAATGCCGCTGGACCCGCATAAGCTGGCTGGGGACGTCAGTAACGAGGAAGAAGCGTTGGAGATCTGGTTCCTCAGTAATCTGGTCATCGATGTTGATCATTTTATGGAGTGTAGCTACCTCGGGGCGCTGGGCGATGCATTAAATATCCCCGGCGATGTGCGTGAAAGTATTGCCAACGATATTCAAACTGAGAAGCAAAAACTGTCTGTCTGAGCATAAGGTGGGGGCTGTGCCCCCATCTGTCTGATTATTCGGCAGAGAAACCCGCCTGTCGGCTGACATTTGCTGGCTCAACTGCCACACTAATCAGACCTAACTGATTCAGCAGGCACCAGTAATGATAAAGCCACCAATGGCCAGAAAAATTCCCTTCAGCATGACCCTTCATGGTGAAACCCGCTGCGATGATTACTACTGGCTGCGCGACGACCAGCGTGAAAATCCGGCGGTACTTGATTATCTTAATGCTGAAAATGAATACGGTAGTCAGATGATGGCACCGCATCTGGCATTACAGCAGGAAGTGCTGAAGGAAATTATTGAGCGCATCCCGCAACGTGAGTTTTCCGTCCCTTACGTCCGTAAAGGCTGGCGTTATCAGAGTCGTTATGAGGAGGGCAAAGAGTACACAATTTATACCCGCCAGCCAGAAAATACCGCGACGCCGGAACAGTGGGAAACCCTGCTGGACTGTAATCAGCGTGCGGCAGACGCTGATTTTTATACTCTCGGCGGGATCGGCGTCAGCCCGGATAATCAGCTGCTTGCGGTAGCTGAAGATTACCGGTCACGTCGCCAGTACAGCATCCGTTTCTGCAACCTGCTTACCGGCGACTGGTACCCGGAAGTGCTGGAAAACGTCTCTTCCGGTTTTACCTGGGGCAGCGACAGCAGCACCTTCTATTATGTGCTGAAAGACAGGAAAACCCTGCTACCCTGGCAGGTGTGGCGTCACCGACCCGGCACGTCCACGCAGGACGATGAGCTGGTGTATCAGGAGCAGGATGACACCTTTTATGTCAGCCTGTCCAAAACCACCTCTGAAGCGTTTGTGCTGATTGGTCTGAACAGCACCACCACCAGCGAAATTTTGTTGCTGGATGCGCACTCTGCCGACGCTAAACCGCAAATGTTTTGCCCCCGTCGAAAAGATCATGAGTACACGCTGGACCACTATCAGCAGCATTTTTACGTTCGTTCCAACCGTGAGGGAAAGAATTTTGCTCTCTACCGCAGCGATGTTGCAGACGAGGAGGGCTGGCAAACCCTTATCCCGGCACGCACGCCCGTTTTGCTGGAAGATTTCAGCCTGTTTCGTGACTGGCTGGTTGTGCAGGAGCGGGAACTTGGCCAGACCCGGCTGCGCCAGATCTGCCGGAAAACCGGCAGTGATACGGTGATTGCTTTTGACGATCCGGCCTGTGTGACCTGGCTCTCTTACAATCCCACGCCTGAGACAGGCCGTTTGCGCTATGGCTATTCCTCAATGACCACACCTGACACACTGTTTGAGCTGGATATGGACAGCGGCGACAGGCAAATCCTCAAGCAGACGGAAGTAAAGGGCTTCAACGCCAGTAAATATTGCAGTGAACGACTGTGGATCACCGTGCGTGACGGGGTTGAAGTGCCGGTATCGCTGGTTTATCACCGTGAGCATTACCGGCCGGGCAAAAACCCCATGCTGGTATATGGTTATGGCGCTTATGGCAGCAGTATGGATGCCGACTTCAGCGCAAGCCGTCTGAGTTTGCTGGACCGGGGGTTTGTCTTTGCGCTGGCGCATATTCGCGGCGGCGGTGAACTGGGCCAACAGTGGTATGAGGATGGTAAGCTTCTCAATAAAATGAATACGTTTTACGATTTTATTGATGTTACCGATGCCCTGGTGAAACAGGGGTATGGCGATCCGCAGAAGCTGTATGCGATGGGCGGCAGTGCCGGAGGGCTGTTGATGGGCGCGGTGGTAAATATGGCGCCATCCTGTTTTCACGGCATTGTGGCACAGGTACCGTTCGTGGACGTGCTGACCACCATGCTCGATGAGTCAATCCCGTTGACCACCGGGGAGTATGATGAATGGGGTAATCCTGCAGACGAGCAGTTCTACCGTTATATCCGCCAGTACAGTCCCTGTGATTGCATCACGGCGCAACCTTACCCGCATATGCTGGTGACCACCGGGCTGCATGACTCTCAGGTACAATACTGGGAGCCGGCGAAGTGGGTGGCTAAACTGCGTGATGTCAAAACGGATGATAATCTTTTAATTCTCAAAACGGATATGGATTCCGGGCACGGAGGAAAGTCAGGCCGATTCACATTTTATGAGGGTGTGGCGGAAGAATTTACCTTCCTGATTGCGCTGGCGCAGCGGACAGGTGGCTGAGGGATAATGGCAAAGAACTGCCGCATGCGGGTTCTAAAGGCAGCACGTCTGGTGCTGCCTGTCGGTCGTTATGCCGCGTTTAAGGGAGAGCCGGTGCGCGATGTCAGTCGGCTGACAGTGCCCGTTCCAGGGCACCACGCAGACCGGCTTTCAGATCAGGAATGTTTTTCAGCATCCATTTCAGATAGCCGGGATCGCGCTTAGCCACCTCATCGATTTTACTGCCGCGGTATTTACCAAACGGGAAGGTCGCATCGGAACCGCGCGACTGCATCCTTCTGACCATCTCTGGCGCATCCCAGCCGGAAAACGCCATAATGCGGATAAGAAGTGACGCTGTCACATAACAGTCATACAAAGCACGGTGAGCATGCAGACCGGGCGGCGTGGTAACGTCAAGCTGCAGGAATTTACGCAATGCCTGATTGCCATATTTTTGGCCAGGCCACAGGCCTTTTGCCAGCGTCATGGTACAAATCCATTCGCCAGGCATCTCCGGTAACATTCTGCGGTCAAAACTGGCGTTATGAGCAACGTAATAAGCGCTGCCGTGATAGCGACTGATGGCCTGTTCGATGGTTGGTTTTCCCGCCACCATTGACTCCGTAATACGGTGGATAGCCATCGCCTGTGCGCTGATTGGGCGGTCCGGGCAAATCAGATCGCTCATCGGATTGCCGATCCTGCCATCAATTACATCCACTGAGGCTACTTCGACAATCCCGCCGTGCAGGCCACAGGTTTCAGTATCAATTACACGCAACATAATATTTCCCTGTCCGCCACTATGGATTAGCGTAATAAATGCGTTTCACCCTGCCAACCTTTCTCCGTGCGTCTGGCAATCACCAGTGCTTCGCCACGGCCACCGACGACGACCTGCTGCCCGCGATCGTTCCAGATTGCGCTTTTACCTGCACTGTTATAACCACCCGTCGGCAGGGCATGATTGGCCATCAGCACCGCCATATTATAATCTGCAGACCAGCGTGCCAGACAGTCAAAACCCTTTTGATAGCTTTTCTCTGACATCAGAACGCCGGTGGCATAAAGATTTGCTCCGCGCTCCGCGGCGTCCTTTGCATATTCTTTCACGCTGATATCCGCACATACCGCCAGCGCGATATGATGTTGCTGATAACCAAACAGCGGCACGCCTGTGCCAGGCTGAAAAAAAAGATTCTCATCGCCAGAAAGATGGCGTTTGCCATAGGCCATACGGGTGCCTTCAGCAAGAAACGCCAGAGCGCAAATCAGGACGTGATCGCCATCGCGCAATGGCAGACCAATCACAATGGTCATCTGATGCTGGCTGGCGGCAGTGGAAAAAGGCTCCAGCCTGGGATCGTCCATTTTCATTGATAATTGCTGGCTGAGTGCCAGCTCATATCCGGTCAGTGATAATTCGGGGAAGACCAGGACGTTGACCTGATGTTCAGCAGCCTGATGAATAAATTCAAGATGTCGCGATATGTTCCAGTCGATATCTCCAGGCCGCGATCCTGACTGTGCCGCAGCAACACTCCAGACGGACATAACTTCTCCTGCAAGGCTGATTCAGAATCCGTATCTCATCCTAAGCACAACGGAAATTCAAGGAAATAACACGAGTATTAAATGCTATTTTTGTTTTGGCTCATAAGGCAGGCGGGAAAAATTCAGGGAGCTTTGGCGATAATGTGCCAGCCGCTGGTGGAACCAGTCACGTAGCGCTTCCGGCTGCTCACGTTCAACCGCTTCTGCGATGACGGGCATATTATAACGCTCTTTGAAGGCGATGCTGGCAGCCGCCAGATCGACATTGACTTTATCTTTTTCTTCCTGGGATAACCGGGCAAGGTTGTAATTCATTCGTTCCTCCTGATGCCGGAGGCCAACATAAAGCACCGGTCAGTATTTCGCAAGTGTGCCGGTTGGTGGTGGCTCTGATCTGCTCGACACCTTATTTTAAGCGGAGTATCCTTTTCGCCTTACCGCAGCGAACGGGCTGCTCTGCTCAGGATGATACGATCTGATGCGTAAATTCTCTGTCTTTTTCATCTCTGCCCTGTTGGCGGGTGCTTTCTCTCCACAGGTTTTTGCTCACGCTCACCTTAAAAGTCAGTATCCGGCGGCAAATGCCAGGGTGACCGCCTCTCCGCAGGCGCTTACATTAACCTTCTCGGAAGATATCGAACCCGCCTTTAGCGGTGTTGACCTGACGGATGCCGGTCAGAAATCTGTGCCGCTGGCGAAAGCGCAACGGGCACCGCAACAGCATAATCAGATGATTGTGCCACTGGAAAAACCGCTGGTCAGTGGGCTTTATCAGGTTAACTGGCATGTACTCTCAACAGATGGCCATAAAACCAGCGGAACGTATAGCTTCAGCGTGAAGTGAGATGTCCTTCAGCCTGTTTTACATGCTCTGCCGCTGGCTCTATTTTTTGGCGCTGATGTCGTTAACCGGTTGTAGTGTTTTCAGTGCCGTACTGGCTCCGGTCAGATTCAGGCGCTATCTGCGGCAGAAGCTTCATCCTCTGCTGGTTGCCAGCGCCATTGCCGTGCTGTTGAGTATCATCATGCTATTTGCAGGTCAAACAGCGCTGCTGGCGGAGCGTTGGCAGGATTTACAGCATCTCTCGCTATGGAAGGCGGTATTGCAAACACACGTTGGTCGGGTCTGGCAATGGCAACTGATCGCTGCGGTGACAGGCGTGTTGGCGCTGTTTGCCCGCGACAGAGACAGGCCAACGGTGTGGTTATTAAGTGGTGTTGCCCAACTCATCGCGCTGGGATTTACTGGCCACGCAGCCATGTCTGATGGTATGACGGGCGTCATACATCGCACCAGTCAGGTGATACATCTGATGTCTGCCGCGTTTTGGGGCGGGGGGTTGATTCCGGTGCTGCTGCTGATGCACACAGCCCGCCAGCCTGATACCCGCTATGATGCGCTGAAAACGCTGATGTGCTATTCACGCTATGGTCATCTTGCTGTTGCGCTGGTTTTGCTGACCGGGATCCTGAATGCGCTGCTGATACTTGGCTGGCCACCGTCAGGTTTTCACCTTTACACCCAACTGCTATTGTTGAAAACGTCGCTGGTGGGCGGAATGTGCCTGGCAGCGCTGTTTAATCGTTACGTTCTGGTTCCCCGTTTTCAGCACCGTGGCGACAGTGTTCGTTACGTCTTTATCCTGACCACGCTGGCAGAAATTTTACTTGCCGCGTTGGTGGTGCTGCTGGTCAGCGTGTTTGCCACGCTCGAACCGGCCTGAATTATGTTTTTTTACTGCCTGCCGAGGCATTTATCCAAAGAGGTTTGCTACACCATGAAAAAACTGGCCAGTCTGATCATTGCCCTGAGTTTTTGTTCCAATGCGATGGCCGCCGGGATCATTACCGTCAGTCGTTTTGAAATGGGAAAAGATAAATGGGCGTTTGACCGGGAGGAGGTGATGCTGACCTGTGCCAAAGGTAACGCATTGCTGGTGATCAACCCCAGCACCCTGATGCAATATCCTTTAAATGACAAGGCGGAACAGATGATTAGAAATGGTCAGATGAAAGGGCAACCCGTCAGTGTGATCCGGATTGACGATCCGCAGCATCCCGGTCAGAAAAAGGATCTTACCCCTTTTATCGAACGTGCCAGGACGCTGTGCGACTGAGCTGGCCGTTTTGCAGGGACGATCACAGCATTGAAAACCTGCAATGTTGATGTTGCCAGGCGGCTGGAAAACCTGCATAACCTGTCTATCTTTTAAAGTGCGGGGCTTTTAGCCCGCATCAATGCCAACTTTTAGCGCACGGCTCTTAAACGGAGCCATTTCCCTGGGCCGGAGAGCAGGAATCGTCTTCGGCCTTTTTTTAACAGGTTGTCCTTATCCCCTGACGGGAAGCCTGCTCACATTTCTTCCTCAGGTTCTCCGCGGCGTTACATATTTTCACTGGCTCAGATTTATCCGTCATAAATGGTTGCCCCTGTCACTCTGATGCAGATGTCACAGGGTGTGGAACGCAGAGCAAACCGTTCACACTGTAAACAGCTTGCCGTCCCGAACCAGTTCACGCGGATAACTGTTTTTAAGCCTGTTACCCACTTTTTTAGCCAGGCCAATGGGTTGCTGCTGACAGGTGACGATTATTTCCTGAGCAGGCAGGGCGCGATCAGGGTAAATATCGCGTCCACGATACCACTCCTCCGCTTCTGTTGCGCTTAACTCAAACCGGTTATCTGCATGGGGGTGGGCCAGCGCAATCACGGCTTCATGCTGCCAGCGATAGCCTTTTGGAAAAACGTCTGCCACTTTCAGACCAATACGTGAAAAACGTACCTTACCGAACAGAGGCTCAAGGGCGCGGGGAAACAACCAACGTTCTTTATCCCGCTGCCACAGGCCGTAGGTGCTGTTGTCCCAGTGCAATCCTGCCTTACTGGCTGCCCTGACTATCATCTGATTTTCAGCGGTTCTGACCGGCGTGAAGGGAAATTTGCCGACGTTATATCCCGGCTGCGGCAGGGGAGGAACGGCGTGGCGCTTACGCAGTCTGGCGACAAAAAAACCTTCACTGTCATAAATTTGCGGGAAAACATGCAGGAAACCTTCTTCAGTGCAGGCATGCTCCGCCCCCGGAAACAACGAATCAAGTGGCTCAATCTCCACCGCGCCGGGAAAGGTGGCCATCAGCCAGGCGATCACCTGTTGGTTTTCGCTGCGATTGAGCGTGCAGGTGGAGTAAACCAGCGTGCCGCCGGGACGAAGCGCGTGAAAGGCACTGGCAATCAACTCCCGCTGTGTGGCCGCAATCTCTGCGATACTTGCAACCGTCCAGTTGCGTAGCGCATCTGCGTCTTTTCGGATTACCCCTTCACCGGAGCAGGGGGCGTCCAGCAAAACAGCGTCGAAAGCCTCCGGCAGCGCCGCGCCAAAAACCCGGCCATCAAAGTGCGTCATGGCGACATTACTGACGCCGCAGCGGCTGAGATTGGCATGAAGCACTTTTACCCGGCTGGCCGAATACTCGTTAGCCAGAATGCCACCCTGGCTGGCCATTCTGGCCGCAATCTGTGTGGTTTTGGAGCCAGGCGCGGCCGCCATATCCATCACGCTTACTGGTTCCGGGCAACCGGCAAACAGGGCGGTTACCGGCAGCATTGAGCTGGCCTCCTGGATATAGAACAAACCGGAGAGGTGTTCAGCCGTGCTGCCCAGGGGCAGGCGATCGCTGTCATCACGCGACAGCCAGAAGCCCTCTTCACACCAGGGAATGGGCGTCAGTGTCCAGCCATACGGTGCGACCAGATGCAGAAAATCGGCCACGCTGATTTTTAGCGTATTAACCCGCAGACTGCGACGCAGGGGTTGCTGGCTGCTGGCGATAAACTGGTCAAACTGGTCTGCGTCAGGTAAAAGTTCACGCATCTGAGCAAGAAAGGCATCAGGAAAGTGTACGGATGAAGAGGATGAAGACACTGGGATCGTTCCGTCTGGCAAACAAAGTGGGGCGAGTTTAGCACATTCGCCAGCGGGAAAAAAAAACGGGTGGCCCGACAGGCCACCCGTTACCGTTAATCCGCGGGGAGTGCTGTGCCCCATTTGCGCCAGTCCTTCGGTTCTTCATCCTCCAGAATGAAATGTTTCCCGGAAGCAGCCTGAGGTGCCAGCGGGATGGTCGGCGGGGTGGCGAAGGCGATGCCGCCCTGAATAAATTGCTGGAAGGTGCCGGTTTTCACCACGCCGCCAGTCAGTCCGAATCTGAGGTTATAGCCAGAGGCCAGCCAGAATACGGAGTTGTTACGCACCAGGTGCTGGTACTTTTTACTGATGCGCAGGGTGATTTGCACCCGATCGGACATGGTCCCCAGTGAGGTGTTGGTTACCGTTCCCACTTCAATACCCCGGAACAACACGGGGGTACCCACTGACAGGGAGCCGCCTTCCGGGGCATCCATCACCACATTCAGCCCGTCGAGATAACGTGCGTCAGTAATGGTTGATTCCTGCAATTCAAAACTACGCTGACCGTGCCCTTTACCCGGATCAACATTGATATAAGGCTGAAGCAGGGTATCAAGGTGGTTGACGCCGGCAGCGGAGATCTCGGGGGATACCACTGAAAAACGGCTACCCACGCGGGCAAAATCCTGCACATATTCGGGATAAAGCACCGCTTTGGCGATGACCTGTTTTTTATCCTGGCTGAGGGCCAGCGATTCAAGTTGGCCAATGGTTATCCCCAGATAGCGAACCGGCATACCGGGAGAGAGCTTACTGGCATCAAAGGTGCGCAAGGTAATCTGACTGCCCACCGCACGGGCGGCAGTCTCTGAGTCATAGAGCACGCGCTTATCTTTGTCGGTCAGGCCGACACCCGCGCCGGTCAGATTGTCGAAACTGATTGCGCCTTTCAGCGCGCGGTTAAGCGGGGAAGCCTGTACGGTGAGACCGCTGCCGTTCAGCTGCACGCGGGCACCCCCTTCAGACCAGAACACGCTGTTCGCTGTCAGCAGATTACGGTACTGCGGTTTGATATGAACCCGCACATCGAACTGGTTAGCTTGTGGTGTCACATCGACGATTTCACCGACCTGGAATTTGCGGTACAGCACCACCGAACCGGCCTGAATATCAGGCAGACTGTTAGCGGTCAGCGTTAGCGTGGCGGGTAGCTGGCTGGTGGTGATGCCTTCTGCTGCTTTTTCCGCATTTGCATAGAGTGGATAGGTATTTTTCAGGCTGCCTTTGCTTCCCGGATCGAGGCGAATGCCGCCATCAACCCATTCTCGCGCGCTGGCACCCAACACCTCCACCCCGTCGAGGCCAAATTTCACGTCAAGGCGGCTGTTGATGATAAATTTACTGTCTCCATGTACCAGGTGACGGTAATCAGGACCGATAGCGATAGTGAAACTGACGCCTTTTTCATTCAGCTGACGGCTGACCACCTGACCAATCTGCATGCCGTGCAGCACCACCGGTTGCCCGGCATCGATGCCATAACTTTCAGGCGCCGTCAGGTTGATTGCCAGCGTGGCGGGCTGTTGAAGCAGCGATTGATTGCTTTTCAGTACGGTAAAATGATCCTGTGGTTGCCCTTCTCCGGGGATCAGTTCCAGCGTGTTACCGGTCAACAGGCTGCTGAGGCTGGTGTCCGTCAGGCTGACTTTTGGGCTACGCATTTCAATCCGCGTGCCGGTTCGCATCAGCCCGGTAACCGAGGGATCGATGGTCAGTTCACCCGTTACTTTGCCATCCGGTTGCAGTGCCATACCGGTGAGCGTGCCGACTTCCAGCCCCTGATAGAAAAGCGGCGTACTGTTTGCTTTAAGATTTTTTCCGTCAGGCAGATCGAGTGTGATAATCACCCCGCGCTGACTGTGGGCCAGATCCGGGTAGAGATTATAGTTGTCATCGGTCTCTGCCCGAGGCGAAGCGCCGGGAGAGTCAAAGGCAATCGCGCCATTGACCAGCGCCGCCAGGCTCTCCAGCTGAATTTTCGCGCCGCTAAGGCCAACATCGGCTTTCACGCCGGAAACGTTCCAGAAACGGCTGTCCTTTTTCACCAGATTGGTAAAACGTCGTTCAATCAGCACGTCTATTGTCACACCCTGATTTCCGGGATTAATACTGTAGTCATACACCCGACCCACCGGAATCTTACGGAAATACACCAGCGAACCGGAATTCAGCGATCCCAGATCTGAGGTGTGCAGATGGATCAGCATTTCGCCCGTATTGACACGGTATTTAGGCTGAGTATCCAGCGCGACAAATGTCTCCCGCGGTTTACCTTTGCCGGGCATCATGCCGATGTAGTTACCGCCAACCAGGGCATCCAGCCCGGATACCCCAGCCAGAGAGGCCTTTGGTGTCACCAGCCAGAACTGGGTATCCTCCCGTAGCGCATCCTTCATATCGCTTTTGATACTGGCTTTGATTTTGATGGTGCGCAGATCGTCAGTCATGCTGATACCCTGCACCATTCCCACTTCAACCCCCTGATAACGTACAGGCGTTCTGCCCGGCACAATGCCGTCCGCAGAGGCGAAATCGATGGTGATGGTGGTGCCCCGTTCCTGATAATTGGTCCAGACCAGCCAGGCCGCTATCAGTAACGCAATAAAAGGCAGCAGCCAGAAAGGGGAAATCATGCGCCGGCGTTTGATGTGGGCGCTAGTCGGTGTAGTCGGCGTTTCCTGTTGCATGTGCATCCCAAAGTAAACGGCTATCCAGCCACTCGACGGCAAGGATAGTGAGTATAACCGCTGAACCAAAATAGAAGGCAGCCGGTCCCATAGTAAAAGCCAGCAGCTGATCACGATTGACCAGCGACATGGTTAACGAAATAACAAACAGATCGAGCATTGACCAACGGCCCACCCAGGTGACAGCCCTTAACAAACGCACCCGGGTTTTCAGGCCCTGCTCACAGTTAAAATGAATGCTGAGCAACAGGGTGAGCAGTACAATCACTTTGGTAAATGGCACAAGGATACTGGCAATAAAAACCACGATGGCGACAGGCACATTGCCGGAAGCCAGTGACATAATGCCGGAGAGGATGGTGTCCTGCTGTTTTGCACCATTAAGATAAATAACTGAAATAGGGAGTAAATTAGCCGGGATCAGCAACACGATGGAAGAGATTAACGCCGCCCAGGATTTTTGCAGGCTGTGACGACGGCGGAAATACAGCGGCGTATGGCAGCGTGGACAGCGGCCGCTGGCATCCGGCAGGCCAGTATGATGGCAACTCAGACAAACCTGCAACTGCTCAGGAGCGACCGCAGGCTGTTGCTGGGGATAAAAACGGTGCCAAAGCTGTTCAACATTGGTGTGGATAAGGGTTATCAGACTCAGCAGCGTGAGCGACACAAACGCAATCAGCCCGGGGCCGGGAGTGATATCGGCGTAGTCCTTTACCTTTATCGTGGCCACGGCAATGGCAATCAGATATATATCCAGCATTACCCACTCTTTCAGCCGCTCAAGCATCAGCAACACCGGACGCAGATTCATCCCCAGCTTATGACCAAACCAGAGCCAGGCAAAAGAGGCCACCAGCGTGGCCGGTGCGCCAACGGTACAAAAGGCGACCATAGAGGCGGTGACAGCATCGCCCTGTTGCGCCATTTGCAGGATCCCCTCCAACAGGCTGGCATGTATGCTGATGCCGAGCAGATGGACAGTGAGCAGTGATTCGTTGAAAGCGAAGGGCATCAGCAGCAGCATGGTGACGGCCATTGCCATCAGTCTGGTCATCGACCAGTCCCGTCCGTTAAGGATCCTGGCATTGCAGCGCGGACAGTGAGCCGACCGATCGGATTTAACATCTGGTAAGGAAAAAAGGCTATCGCATTGGGGACAACGCTGATAACGTGCCTGAGGCAGAGCATGGCTGATGGCGTGTATTTTCATGATCCTGAACAGGCTGCTTTAGGCCCGGGCAACACAGGTGCAGAGCCGGGTTATGTTTTTGGGTCGCCATAGCGATAAACTGACCCATCCTGGTCACGGTTACTAAGTCCTACCGGATAAGGTTATATTAACTAACGGAATCATTCACCTTGTCTGATGGTAAATTTAATGCTTATTTTAACAGCCGGGATCAAATTTGATACCGGCAGGCATTTTCATAATGGTTAAACGATGACAAAAGCAACATTTTATTCGGACCTGAATCGCGATTTACGTGCACTGATTGCCGGGGAGACCAGTTTTCTGGCGGCGATGAGCAACTGCAGTGCGCTTTTATATGAGCGTCTGGACGGTGTAAATTGGGTGGGATTTTATCTGTTGACTGAGGTCAACACTCTGGTCCTTGGTCCTTTTCAGGGCAAAATTGCCTGTGTGCGCATTCCGAACGGGAGAGGGGTGTGTGGTACGTCCATAGCCGAAAACCGTATTCTGCGGGTGGATGATGTACATGCTTTCCCCGGCCACATCGCCTGTGATGCTGCCAGTAACGCCGAAATCGTACTGCCGTTAGAGGTTAACGGCCAGATTATCGGCGTGCTGGACATTGACAGTGTGGAATATAACCGCTTTGACAGCGATGATGAAGCGGGGCTGTCAACCCTTACTGCCACGCTATGTGAAGTGCTTACTGGCTCTGATGTGGAAAAATTTCTTCATATGAAACGCAGCTAAAGCGCTGGTTAACGTAGCATTTGCCGATGGTGTCATTATAATGACGCCTGTTCATGCCTTCGGCTTGTTGGCAACCCGTTGTAATCAGGAAATTTCATGGAAAATCAACCCAAGTTGAATAGCAGCAAAGAAGTTATCACCTTTCTGGCCGAGCGTTTTCCCCAGTGCTTCAGTGCAGAAGGCGAAGCACGCCCGCTCAAAATCGGCATCTTTCAGGATCTGGTCGAGCGTGTTCAGGGCGAAATGGGCCTGAGTAAAACCCAGCTCCGTTCTGCACTGCGGCTCTATACATCAAGCTGGCGTTATCTTTACGGTATCAAAGCCGGTGCAACCCGTGTTGATCTCGACGGAAACCCTTGTGGTGTGCTTGACGAGCAGCATGTGGAACATGCCCGTAAGCAGCTTGAAGAAGCGAAAGCACGTGTTCAGGCCCACCGTGAGCAGCAGCTGGCTAAGAAACGTGAAGCGGGCGCAGAATCGTCTCCCCGTCGTCCCCGTAAACCTGCGAATAAACCTGCTACAGAAGGTGAACCGGCTCGTCAGACACGTAATAAGCCGCAACCCAACGTGCCAGAGCATAAACCTGCTGCCATGCGCGATCGCTCACCACGTACTTCGCCGGTTACCGATACCTCCGCGCTTCAGGTGGGTCAAAACATTAAAGTCACGGCAGGGAAAAATGCGATGGAAGCGACCATTCTTGAGGTCACCAAAGATGGCGTCCGGGTACGGTTGACTTCTGGCCTTGCAATGATCGTACGCGCAGAACACTTGCAGTTCTGAGACGGAGGCCAATCAGGGCATGAACACTATTTTCAGAATGACCGTTATCGCCGGAATGTTACTGGCAGGTAACGTATTTGCTGCCGATATCATTACGCGCGCAGATCAAATTCCTCAGCTGCATCAGGAAGCACAGCATGTGACCGTCAGTGAACGGGTCACTTCACGTTTCACCCGCTCGCACTATCGTCAGTTTGATCTGGACCAGACATTTTCAGAGAAGATATTTGCTCGCTATCTTAATCTTCTTGACTACAACCACAATGTCCTTTTGGCCTCTGATGTTGACCAGTTTGCCAGCAAAAAAAGCACGATTGGCGATGAACTGAAAAGCGGCAAGCTGGATGTATTCTATGACTTATATAATCTTGCACAGCAACGTCGTTTTGAGCGCTATCAGTACGCGCTGACCGTTCTGAACCGCCCAATGAATTTTAGCGGAAACGACACGATTGATATCGATCGTAGTAAGTCTCCGTGGCCAAAAAGCACCACTGAGCTTAATCAGCTGTGGGATGCTAAAGTCAAATATGACGAACTGAGCCTCAGGCTTGCGGGGAAAAACGAGAAAGACATTCGCGACGTGCTGTCCAAACGCTATCAGTTCGCTATTCGTCGTCTGACGCAGAGCAACAGCGAGGATGTTTTCCAACTGGCAATGAGCGCTTTTGCCCGCGAAATTGATCCCCACACCAGCTATCTTTCCCCGCGAAATACCGACCAGTTTAATACCGAAATGAGCCTCTCACTGGAGGGCATTGGTGCGGTCCTTCAGATGGATGATGATTATACGGTGATTAATTCTATGGTGGCAGGTGGTCCGGCCGCCAAAAGCAAATCCATTACTGTAGGCGACCGTATTGTGGGTGTTGGCCAGCCCGGCAAACCGATAGTGGATGTTATCGGCTGGCGGCTTGACGACGTGGTGGCACAAATTAAAGGCCCCAAAGGCAGCAAGGTCCGCCTGGAAATACTGCCCGCCGGTAAGGGCACGAAAACCCGCACCGTCATTCTGACGCGTGAGAAGATACGCCTCGAAGACCGCGCGGTGAAGATGAGCGTGCATACCGTTGGCAAAGAGAAAGTGGGCGTACTGGATATTCCGGGCTTTTACGTTGGTCTGACCGATGACGTTAAAGTGCAGTTGCAAAAGCTGCAAAAACAGAACGTGGACAGCGTGGTCATCGATCTGCGTACCAACGGGGGGGGAGCACTAACGGAAGCGGTCTCGCTTTCCGGTTTGTTTATCCCGTCCGGTCCGATAGTTCAGGTACGTGATAACAACGGTAAAGTGCGCGAAGACAGCGATACCGATGGTGTCGTTTACTACAAAGGGCCACTGGTTGTGCTGGTCGATCGCTTCAGCGCTTCCGCATCGGAAATTTTTGCCGCAGCGATGCAGGATTATGGCCGTGCGTTAATCGTCGGTGAGCCTACTTTTGGCAAAGGGACCGTCCAGCAATATCGTTCGCTTAACCGTATCTACGATCAGATGTTACGCCCTGAATGGCCAGCGCTTGGTTCCATTACCTACACCATCCAGAAGTTCTACCGCGTTAATGGTGGCAGCACTCAACGTAAAGGCGTGACGCCCGATCTGTTGATGCCTACAGGCGTTGAGGTGGTGGAAACCGGCGAGAAGTTCGAAGACAACGCGCTTCCCTGGGACAGCATTAATGCCGCCAGCTACAGCAAAACCGGCGATTTAATACCGATTGAGCCGCAACTGCTTAAACTGCATCAGGAGAGGATCGCAAAAGATCCTGAATTCCAGTACATCATCAAAGATATAGCGCGTTTCAACGCGAATAAGGATAAGCGCAATATCATCTCTCTTAACCTCGCTGAACGTGAGAAAGAGAATCACGAAGATGATGCTTTGCGTCTGGAACGGATCAATGCCAGGTTGCAGCGAGAAGGTAAAAAACCGCTGGCGAAGCTTGACGACCTGCCTAAGGATTATAAAGAGCCAGATCCCTATCTGGACGAAACGGTGAATATTGCCAACGACATGGCGCAGCTTGAAAAAACACAGCCGCCCGCAACCGCAGCGAAATAACCTGAAGGCACAGCAGTAGCTGTGCTTTTTTTATCTCTCCTTTCGCTTTACCCCTTCAGCTTCACTTTTTTTTACGCGATGTTGACAGCACTTTTCAGCACCACATCAGTAAATAGCCGGAAAGTGTAAAGTTATGTCTTTTTAATAAGTTAAACAGTTTGAAAACTTGAAATGTTTCACTATGCCCATAGGATGGTGGATGTTCTGAGCAATTTTTGTTAACTGAGGAAGATGATATTTTATGATGCGTATTGCGCTTTTCCTGTTGACCAACCTGGGGGTGATGTTGGTCTTCGGGCTGATACTCAGCCTGACAGGGATCCAGTCAAGCAGTGTACAGGGCCTGATGATCATGGCGGGTCTGTTTGGCTTCGGCGGTGCGTTTGTTTCACTGCTGATGTCTAAATGGATGGCGTTGCGTTCCGTTGGCGGTGAGGTTATCGAACAGCCACGTAACGACACTGAACGTTGGTTGGTGCAGACCATTGCACAGCAGGCGCAGCAGGCAGGTATTGCCATGCCGCAGGTTGCTGTCTATCACGCGCCTGATATCAACGCGTTTGCAACCGGTGCGCGTCGTAATGCGTCGCTGGTGGCGGTTTCCACCGGGCTGTTGCAGAACATGAGCCGCGACGAAGCAGAAGCGGTGCTGGCTCATGAGATTAGCCATATTGCTAACGGTGATATGGTGACTATGACGCTTATCCAGGGCATCGTTAACACCTTCGTGATCTTTATATCGCGTATCATTGCCCAGATAGCGGCTGGTTTTATGTCTGGCGACCGTGATGAGGGTGAAAGCAGCAACGGTAACCCATTGGTTTACTTTGCGGTATCTATGGTGCTGGAGCTGGTTTTTGGCATCATCGCCAGCATTATCACCATGTGGTTCTCACGTCATCGGGAATTCCATGCCGACGCCGGCTCTGCCAAACTGGTTGGCCGTGAAAAAATGATTGCGGCGCTGCAACGTCTGAAAACCAGCTATGAGCCGCAGGAAGCCAGTACCATGATGGCGTTTTGCATTAATGGTAAATCGAAATCCTTCAGCGAGCTGTTTATGTCACATCCTCCGCTGGACAAGCGCATCGAAGCACTGCGTAGCGGACAGTACATTAAATAGCGGTTGTGTCCGTCTGAAGTAATATCAACACCCTGCCAGTTGCTGACAGGGTGTTTTTTTATGATGGGATATGTGGCGTCCGGGCAATACGCAGCGCGCTGACCACGGCGGCAGTGGCAGCAAAGCCAGCGGCGGTTAACAGCGAGGCATGAGTACCCTGTGTATCAAACAGGTTAAACATCAGCGCAACCAGTGCCGCACCGCTGGTCTGGCCAAGCAGGCGTGCAGTGCCCAGCATACCGCTGGCTCCGCCGCTGCGATGCCGTGGCGCGGAAGAGATAATGGTGTGATTATTCGGCGACTGAAATAAACCAAACCCGGCTCCACACAGCGCCATCCGCCAGATAATATTCAGATCGTCAGGTGAGGCAGGCAGCAGCGCCAGTGAGAACAGGCCACAGGCGAACACTGTCAGCCCAATGGCGCCGAGCAGGCCAGCATGGCAGTGTTCGATCAGCCTACCCGCGACAGGGGCCATCACCATGGTTGCCAGCGGCCAGGGCGTCAGAAGCAGTCCGGTTGCCACCTCATCACGCGCCAGCACGTTTTGCAGGAAAAAGGGTAATGAAACCATTGCCAGCATTTGCGCACAGAATGAGCAGACGGAAGTCCCTATCGACAGCGAAAAAATCGGCATACGCAGCAAATCAACCGGTAGCAGGGGGAAGGCCATATTGAGCTGACGGCGAATAAAGAAAAAGCCGATCACCAGCAATCCGACTAATTCAACGATGGTCAGCCAGCCGTTCTGGCGTTGAGCAAAGCCACTTAGCGCAGAAATCAGCAGACCAAAAGTCAGTGCATTCATCACGGCACTGGGAATGTCGAAGCGCTGTTCTTTGTTTTTTTGCGTGTTGTCCGGCAGGAAACGGCAGGCCAGAAAGAGTGCCAATAATCCGACCGGAATATTGATCAAAAACAGCCATTTCCACGAGGCGACAGACAGTACCGCAGCAGCCACCGTCGGTCCTGCTGCGGTGGAAACGGCGACAATCAGCGAGTTGATTCCCATCCCCCGGCCAAGATAGCGCTGTGGATAGATGATCCTTATTAACGCGGTATTAACGCTCATCAGTGCCGCGCCCCCAAGGCCCTGCATTACCCGGGCTAATGTCAGCATCCCCAGTGAATCTGACAGCGCACAGAACAGCGAAGTACAGGTAAACAGCACCAGACCGCATTGATAAATGCGGCGGTAGCCGAGAATATCACCCAGAAACGACAGCGACAGAAGCGAAGTGATGATCGCCAACTGGTAAGCATTAACGATCCAGATTGATTCTGCCGGGCTGGCGCTTAACTCGCGGGAAATGGTGGGGAGGGCGACGTTAGCAATGGCCCCATCCAGTACGGCGACGATAATACCCAGGGCTATCGCCATGATGGCACCGTAACGTTGTGGTACGGGAAGGCCGTCCTGCTGAGAAGTTAGTGACATAGTTAAGGATAGTAAAAGAAGTGAATATTATTATGCTAAAGGTTTTCCGCAACAATTGCAGTGAAAACCCGGTAAAAACCATCAGCAAATGTGAATTCGCCCGTTGAGAGCAGACGTTGCAACATTCGTGCAGCAAAACGTATACTGGGAATGGTGTTCCATTTTTTATAAAACAATTAACAAGGCTCAACAATGATAAAGGACGACACGGATAAGCAGCCGGATTCTGTCTCATCGGTGATGAAAGTTTTTGGCATTCTCCAGGCGCTGGGGGAAGGCAGAGAGCACGGTATCACAGAGCTGTCACAGCGTCTGATGATGTCGAAGAGCACCGTTTACCGCTTTTTACAAACGATGAAAACCCTCGGCTACATCTCTCAGGAAGGCGAGTCAGAAAAATACACCCTGACCCTGAAACTGTTTGAACTGGGTGCGAAAGCGTTACAGAACGTCGATTTGATCCGCTTCGCTGATGTGCAGATGCGTGAGATCTCCCGTCAGACTCGTGAAACTATTCATCTTGGTGCGCTGGAAGAAGACAGCATCGTTTATATCCATAAGATTGATTCGCTGTATAACCTGCGAATGTATTCCCGTATTGGCCGCCGCAATCCGATACACAGCACCGCGATCGGGAAAGTGCTGCTTGCCTGGCGCGATCGGCAGGAGGTGCAGGACATCCTCGCCACCGTTGAATTTACCCGCAGCACCCCACGAACCGTTGTCAGCGCTGATGCGCTGCTTACCGAACTGGATAATGTGCGCTATCAGGGTTTTGGCGAAGATAATGAAGAACAGGAAGAGGGACTTCGCTGTATAGCTGTGCCGGTATTTGACCGTTTCGGCGTGGTGGTTGCCGGTCTTAGCGTCTCTTTTCCAACGCTGCGTTTTTCGGAAGAGAAAAAAAATGACTATGTAGGGATGTTGCACCAGGCAGGCAGGGCAATTTCAGAACAGATGGGCTATTACAACTACGCGTTTTAACATGCCGGACCAGCCTGGTGCTGGCCCGGCTCGTTCATCAGTTATCGACGACTTCGGTGCTCTTCTTCAACAGGGGGCAGTCGGTAACACCGACGATCCCGCTGTCACTGTGAAGATATTGTGCGGTAAGCATTCCGCGCGCCGTCAGGTACTGACACTGAAGCCCCATTCCTGCGACATTTTTAGTGCTTCCGGTCAGTACGCCATAGCCAGTAAGAAGCATCGCCAGCCAGATAATGACCAGCAGAGCCGCAATGCGAACTAAAAATTTCATATATGCCCTTATTTTTTGAAAGACAGTTATGTCGCTGTTGCATAATCATCAACAGCGGCTGGTATTTCAACATGTTGCGCTGTCATGCGCAATTCGCCAATCAGAATACACATTCCGACACGTTTTGCCTGTATGAACGTTCTTAAATTTTCATAATCTGGCTGTCAATTTTCAGGTGACCCGGTAAAATTCTCCGCTGGCCGGTCTTGCGACCAGATTACAGAAAACGTCCGCATTCTGAGGCACTTATGAACGAAATGGTAAATGGTGCAATGGGCTTTGCATCAATGGGACTCACGCTGGCGGTGGTTATTGTTGGGTTGATCGCCTGGTTTTTTATCAACCGTGCCAGTGTTAAAGCCACGCAGCAGGTGCGCCTGCTGGAAGCGTTACTTGAAGAACAGAAACGGCAAAATGCGCTACTGCGTAAAATAACTGAATCTGCAACGGCGACAGAGAAAGCGGACGGTAATAACGAAGACTTCCCCCGTTTTATCCCTGAGCGTTAACCCTCTGACTAAGGACTTTTCCAATGGCCTGGCTGAACCCCTGGTATGATCCTGATAAATCACATCACACGCCGGATGGTTTTCGCAATCCTGAACCGGAACTCAGAGAGAAAGGTGACCTGAAGCGCTGGCGTAAGCAACGTAAAGCGCAGGGATTGCCGTTTCCTCCTGCTCAGGGGTATCAGCACTTTATCCGGCAGTGGTGGCAGCCAGCCGATCTTTCCGGTGAGGAGGATGCCGTATGGTGGTTGGGACATGCCTGCCTGTTACTTCGCTGTTCGGGACGATATATGTTGATCGATCCGGCACTGTCCGATCGGGCGTCTCCGGTCAGTTTTTATGGACCACAGCGCAGGACGCCGGCGGCCCTGAGCATTGATGATTTACCGTCACTGGATAGCGTGCTGATATCACACAATCATTACGATCATCTTGACCGGCCAACGGTCAAAAAAATTCTCAGCCGCTTTCCCCAGGTAGAGTTTATTGTCCCGTTGGGATTGCGGCCCTGGTTCGCTCAGCTGAGAGCAGAAAGGGTGGTGCAGCTGGACTGGTGGGAGCAGACGAAATCGGCTGGTATGACGGTTCATGCGGTTCCCGCCAGGCACTGGAGTATGCGAAAACCCTGGGATCGGAATCGCTCACTGTGGTGTGGTTGGGTTATTCGTCATCAGCAGCTCAATTTCTGGTTTACCGGTGACAGTGGCTATTCTGAAAATCTGTTGGAGATCCCACGCCGTCTCGGACCATTCACGCTTGCGGCACTGCCGGTGGGGGCGTATGCACCAGAATGGTTTATGCGTGGGCAGCATATGGATCCGGCCGCCGCTGTCGGGTTACATCAGCATTCAGGACAGCCGATATCGATCCCAATTCACTGGGGCGTGTTTGAACTGGCTGATGAATCATTGGATCAGCCGCCTGACGTCCTGTCAGCCGCTATGCAGGCTGCCGGAATGGACGAACGACGCTTTCATGCCTGGAAGATAGGTGAACGGTGCCTGCTGAATAATACCATCCAGGAATAATCCTAAATGTTCTTATTGCGCAGTGCCCCATATTGAGACAGCCATATATTAATACAAACAGCCTGGGGGCACGTCCGTTTATTAACACAGTTGCTGATGCTTATAAATGGGGCAAAAATAAAAGAAGCTTCCTGATTTTGGTGCAATTTAATTTCATACGTACCAACGGCTTCTTTTTTAACTCAGTAACTACTTTTTTGCCATTTGTCGTGTGCAGTGTTTAATGAATTTTTTTGAATAAGCTATGTCATTATTGTGCAATACATTCATGGTATAAGTTCTTTTGGTATAAAATGAGAAACAAATCTTATGCCATCAAGGCATGGGATAAGGGATTTGGCTGAGATACCAGCCGGATTGCATTCCCCGTTTTACCTGCCAGCAGAAAATGCAATCAATAGTTTACGCTGTTCTTAACCTGTATGTTTCAATTCTGTGCATCATCTCGATCCTTGTTTAAAAATAACTTGCCATTAATTAACGAATATGTAATAACGCTTTCTGGGTAAACGAGGTACAGTTCTGTTTATGTATGGCATCTTCAGTAAGAAGTTTTGAGCAAAGACGTTATGTTGAATACCGCTTCCTTGCCGAGCATTAATTTGTGCCTCATGCAGTAGTGTCTCTGTTTTTTCTGTACATAAGCCTTCGGGCGAATAAACATTCTAAGGAATTTGTAAAATGGCAAAGATTAAAGGTCAGGTTAAGTGGTTCAACGAGTCTAAAGGTTTTGGTTTCATCACCCCTGCCGACGGCAGCAAGGATGTATTCGTACATTTCTCTGCTATCCAGGGAAATGGCTTCAAAACACTGGCTGAAGGTCAGAACGTTGAGTTCGAAATTCAGGACGGTCAGAAAGGTCCTGCTGCGGTGAACGTTACCGCCATCTGATTTCTGTTCAAGCCTGTTTATCGCCCTGCGACGTGTAATACAGGCATGAATCTGAATAAGAAAGCCCGGCTATAAAGGCCTGGCTTTTTTATTGCGGCAAGAAAAACTGCCGTCTTCCATGTGATTCCGGTACACTTCCGCCGTTGATCCTGCCGGAGAAGTATTATGTTGTACCAGTGCCCCCTGTGCCATCAGCCTTTACGGCGTGAGGCCACCGCCCTGCGCTGTGAGAACCGACACCAGTTTGATCGGGCGAAAGAAGGCTATGTCAATCTGCTCCCGGTGCAACATAAACGTTCCCGCCAGCCTGGTGACAGCGCTGACATGATGCTGGCCCGCCGTGAATTTCTTGATGCCGGACACTATCAGCCATTGCAGCAGAAGGTTTGCGAACTGTTTGAGCGCCTGTTACCAGCTTCTCCGCTTAACCTGCTGGATATTGGCTGCGGTGAAGGCTACTACACGCATGAAGTGGCGACTCGTCTTCAGGCGCGCGGTGAGGCAAAAATTTTCGGACTGGATGTGTCCAAAGCTGCCGTTCGGTTTGCGGCTAAGCGTTATCGTAACGTTGAGTTTTGCGTGGCGTCCAGTCAACGGCTCCCGTTTGGGGCCGATGTCATTGATGTTGTGTTGCGGATCTATGCCCCCTGCAATCCAGAGGAACTGGTAAGGGTGGTGAAAGATCGGGGTTACGTGCTGACCGTAACCCCTGGTCCGCGTCATCTGATCCAGTTTAAAAAACTTATTTATCAGGAAGTTATGCTGCATGATGACGCGCCGGAGCAGATGCCAGGGTTCACCCTTATCGAACAGCACTCGCTTAATTATCCCATGCGACTGAGCAGCGAAAAGTCGGCGGCACTGTTGCAGATGACCCCCTTTGCCTGGCGTGCCCGCCCGGAAGTCTGGGGGGTGCTGGCGACCACCGCGGAGTTTGACTGTGAAACAGATTTTACATTGCGTTTATGGCAGCGTAATGCCGATGGGGTTAAAGGCGGTTATAACCCGTGAGGATCAGCTATGTCTGACCATAAACTGGTAAATGTTGTCGAGATCGTCGGTTTTTTTCACGTGGATCAGCAGGCGACGGTTTTCCAGTTCGACAACCAAAACACCATCTTCTGAAAGATTCAGGCTTTTGATGCGATCCCAGTGGATAAAAACACTGGCATGGTAAAAACCTGCAGCCTTCAGCCGCATTTCTGGTTGCCGGATCCAGAACAGATACCATGCCATAAACGCCATTAGCAGCAGTAACGTTGTGGTTGTCGTTGATCCCTGATTGCTGATGTTCTGATAAATCACGATGATAACCAGGCCGATAAAAATCAGGCTGTCCAGTCTGTTTCTTCGCTTTAACCGCACCCGCAGACCAGTCCTGCCATGCAGTAACTCTGAGATCAGTTGATCATAAATGGCGAACAGCAGAAGCAGGGCGATAAACAGTATGATGGCGTAATCAGTCAGTGACATTGTTACTCCTGTAAAAACCGCCATCGTGCCGGTTGACGCAATGGCGGCGTTTGCTCAAATCGATGCTGGCATTACACGCCCAGCAGGCCTGTCCAGTATCCAAAAATACCAATGACGAAGAAGCCGATAATAATCCACAGGGCGTTGACCTTACGTCTCAGCAACCACATACAACCAAAGGTCAGTAGCAAGGGGATCAGGCCTGGCATCAACTGATCCAGAATGGACTGGACGGTGGTGACCGTTGTCTTGCCGGTCTGATCCGTGATGCGGGAAACCACCAGCGGCACATTGACATGTGTCCACTTGTTCACCAGTGCCCCCATGACAAACAGCCCAAGTATTGATGCACCTTCCGTCAGCTTTTGCAGAAAACCGCCACCCATATCGCTAACAATATCGACTCCTTTGCGGTAACCGTAGGCAACACCGTAATAGCGCACCAGCATTCGCACCAGGTTGAACAGCACGAAGAACAGCAGTGGACCAAGCAGGCTGCCACTCATGGCAATTCCCGCACCCAGTGCCGCGAAGACCGGGCGGACCGTGCCCCAAAATATGGGATCGCCTACGCCTGCCAGCGGTCCCATCAGCCCCACTTTAATGCCGTTGATCGCCGCATCGTCTAAAGCAGCGCCATTAGCGCGCTGTTCCTCCATCGCCATGGTTACGCCCAGAACGGGGGCGGCGACGTAGGGGTGGGTATTAAAAAATTCAAGATGACGCTTAATCGCATCACGGCGTTGATGGTCATTCTCAGGATAGAGGCGGCGTATTACCGGCACCATCGAGAAGCAAAATCCCAGCGCCTGCATACGTTCAAAGTTCCAGGAGCCCTGAAACAGATTAGACCGCAGGAAGACGCCACGAATATCGCCCGGTGTCAGTTTTTTCTGCGTGCCGGCAGTTGTTGTATCAACCATTTATATTCCCCTTTCTTTAATCTAATTCGTTGTCAAGGTCGTTGGTTACCGGACCGGAAACCGGTGAACCTGCCACGCGGTTATATTTCGGGGCTAACTGGATATAGAGCATCGCCATCACCACGCCTATTACCCCCAAAGCAACCAGGTTGAATTCGGTGAACGCAGCAGTGACAAAACCAAGGTAAAAGAAAGGCATCAGGTAGCCTGCACGCATCATATTGATCACCATCGCGTACCCAACCACCACAATCATGCCGCCGGCGATATTCAGGCCATTGGTGACAACTTCAGGGATCGACTCCAGCAGATTGTGTACCACGCTGGTACCGACGGAGACGGCTACAATCACCGCCGGAACCGCGATACGCATGGCCTGCAAAAACAGTGCGGAAACATGTATCCAGGAAATAGCCGACAGATTACCTTTTTCAGCGGCCTTATCCGCAGCGTGTTGGAAAGCAACGGTGACGGTGCGAACAATGATGGTCAGCACCTGTCCTGCGGCAGCCAGAGGTATGGCCAGGGCAATACCGGCACCGACACTTTGCCCACCGGCGATAACCAGAATGGTTGAAATAATGGAGGCGAGGGCAGCATCAGGTGCCACGGCAGCACCGATATTCATCCAGCCCAGAGCAATCATTTCCAGCGTACCGCCTATAATAATGCCGGTTTTCATGTCTCCCAGAATAATGCCGATTAACGTACAGGCGACCAGTGGTCGGTGGAACTGGAACTCATCAAGAATGGACCCCATACCTGAAATACAGGCAACCACAAATATCAGCACAATTTGTAGCGTTGTTATTTCCATTGTATTCTCCTGAACGGGTGAACTGAGTGAAACCTGACGGGTCAGGTAATACCTTTTGGAATGGTTAATGGGCGACGCTGGCAATTAGATCCATCATCCTGAGCCGCTGATCGCTGGAGACTTTGCGCACTTCCAGCTCAATCCCGCGCTGGTGCAGTTTTCTGAATGCGATAATGTCTTTTTCATCAACGGAAACGGCATTGTTCACCTGTGTTTTACCCTGGCGGAACGCCATCCCACCAATATTGACGCTGGTGATTTTCACCCCATCCTCTACCAGACGTTCCACGTCAGTGGGATTGGTGAACAGCAGCATAACGCGGTCACTGGCATATTTTGGGTTGTTCCATACCCGCACCATTTTGGCCACATCCACCACGTGGGCCGTTACACCCGGAGGGGCAACCTGAGTGAGCAGGGTTTTGCGCACCTTGTCAGCAGCAACTTCATCACTGACCACGATAATACGGCTGACATTGGTTTCTTTGGTCCAGCGGGTGGCCACCTGGCCGTGGATCAATCGATCATCAATGCGGGCGAGGCCAATTTTCATATGATCCTGAGGGCCTGCCGGTCTGGCTACCGCAGGGGCAGACGCCACGGGGGAGGTTACCTGCGGTACGACCGTTTTCAGGGATTTTACCCCCTCACGTCCGGCTTCAGTTGCTATGGCAACCAGCTCGCCAAACGTGGGGTTGTCATCACGTGCCATTAAGGTTTCCACCAGCATGGGAATATTGACGCCAGCGATGACGTCATAATTGTCGCGGTCAATAACAATACGGCTGGCGGCATTGAACGGGCTGCCTCCCCATGTATCGACGAGGAAAAGTACGCCGTGGCGGGTGTCCAAATCGGCCAGTCGTGCCTGATATTTTTCAATCAGGGTTTCTGCATTTTCACCGGGGATAAAATCAATCCACTGAATGTTGTTCTGCTCTCCCAGCAGCATCTCTGCTGTTTTGAGCAGCTGTTCCGCTGCCCAGCCATGTGTGCCGATAATAATGGCAATACTCACCTGTTACCTCCTTATGCGTTATTTCGCAATCCGACGTTATTCAGTCAGGTCACCATTCAGCCCAATGCCAGCGCACTTAGCATGAACAATACGAAGATGGGTTTATTACATTATGGTTAATGTGGGTTACGACTTTTTAACCAGAACTGATGCAGTGAAACAAACCGGAATTATTTTAGTCTGTGAAGGAATAATTAGTGTGACCGCGCTCCACTATTGAGACGCTTGCTGCATGCATGGTCACTTTTGTGTCAAGGATGCTACACCGATCCACTTAAAACTATGTAAATGTAAGAAAATATTTTGACGCATGGGACATTGCTGATTACAGTAATGTCTCTTATTTAACACAGGAGTAACGGGCATCAGCCCTCCCTATGGACCGTCATCGACGTCGCTTAATCATTCCTCCGGTCAGTTTCATCCCGTCATCTGACGACCCTTTTTATCTGTCCAGCGTTGCCTTGTGCTGTGCGATCCTCTGTTCGCCCGCTGTACCTTACCGTGCCTTTTCGTGGAGCCTGTAATGGAATTTATTTTAGACCCCTCAATGTGGGCGGGCCTGCTGACGCTGGTGGTTCTTGAAATTGTTCTCGGTATCGATAACCTGGTTTTTATCGCTATTCTTGCTGACAAACTGCCCCCTAAACAGCGGGACAAAGCGCGACTGATTGGACTTTCTCTGGCGTTGATCATGCGTCTGGGCCTGCTCTCCCTTATTTCATGGATGGTGACGCTAACCCGACCACTCTTCAGCATCGGTGACTTCAGCTTTGCCGGGCGCGATCTGATCCTGCTGGCGGGAGGACTTTTCCTGCTGTTTAAAGCCACGATGGAGTTGCATGAAAGGCTGGAGAATCGGGACCATGATGGAGGGGGAAGTAAAAGCTACGCCAGCTTCTGGGCTGTGGTATTGCAGATTGTGGTGCTCGATGCCGTTTTTTCTCTTGATGCGGTGATCACCGCCGTTGGCATGGTGAATAATCTGGCCATCATGATGACGGCGGTCGTTATTGCAATGGGTGTGATGCTTTTGGCGTCTAAGCCACTGACCCGATTTGTCAACGCGCACCCCACGGTGGTCGTGCTCTGTCTGAGCTTCCTGCTGATGATTGGTCTGAGCCTGGTTGCGGAAGGTTTTGGTTTTCATATTCCTAAAGGCTATCTGTATGCTGCGATTGGCTTCTCAATCCTTATTGAGCTGTTTAATCAGATTGCGCGGGTTAACTTTATGCGTAACCAGGCCCGCAAGCCTATGCGTGAGCGCACGGCGGAGGCGATATTGCGCCTGATGGGAGGGCGTCGCAGCCAGGATGAGAGCCAGGTGGAAGGGAGTGAGGTGGCAATGAAATTGCCGCAGGAAGCGTTTAAAGATGAAGAGCGCTACATGATAAATGGAGTGCTGACGCTGGCTTCCCGCTCTGTTCGTAGCATTATGACACCGCGAGGGGACATATCCTGGGTCGATGCCGCGCGTCCGGTGGATGAAATACGCATTCAGTTGCTGGATACACCCCACAGCCTGTTTCCGGTTTGCCGTGGCGAGCTGGATGAAATTATTGGTGTGGTGCGGGCAAAAGAGTTACTGGTGGCACTGGAACATGGTGTGGATGTGGCAACCTTTGCTGCGGCGACGCCGCCTATTATTGTTCCTGATACGCTCGACCCGATTAATCTGCTGGGCGTTCTGCGTCGGGCGAAGGGGAGTTTCGTGATGGTGACCAGCGAATTTGGCGTGGTTCAGGGGCTTATCACGCCGCTGGACGTGCTGGAGGCCATCGCGGGCGAGTTCCCGGATGAAGATGAAACTCCTGATATTGTTGTGGACGGTGACGGCTGGCTGGTTAAGGGTGGCACGGACTTACACTCGCTTCAGCAGCTGCTGGATACCCAGGTGCTGGTTGATCCGGGCCATGACCATGCCACGCTGGCCGGGTTACTGATTGCCCAGAAAGGACAGTTACCGCAGGTGGGGGAAACCATTGAACTACCACCACTGCATTTTCTCATTGTTGAGGCTACGGATTATCGTGTCGACCTGGTGCGGCTGACGCGGGAGCGGGATCCTCATGATGAGGAGAATGACGCATAAAATCATGCCACGGGTCGACAGTGCGCGACCCGTTTCTACTGCCTCAGGCTTGTTTTATACTCACTCAGCCATTCCGGGAAATCGCCTAATGGCATCGGGCGGGCGAAGAAATAGCCCTGTAACACGTCCACACCTCTTTCGCGCAGATATTCTGCCTGTTCTGCCGTTTCCACCCCTTCAGCCACCAGACTGATATTCAGACGCTGTGCCAGTGAGATAACCATGTCTGTCACCGTGGCATTGATCGCATCGGTGCCGATGGCAGCGGTGAAAACTTTATCAATTTTAAGTACGTCCGGGCTCAGGGTTTTCAGGTAGGAAAGGGAACTGTGCCCGGTGCCAAAGTCATCGATTGCCAGCTTAACGCCAATTCTGTGCAGATGAGAAACCACTCGCTGATCGACCACCGGCAGCGCATCCCGCTCGGTCAGTTCAACGATCAGTTGTGGAATCGGCCTGGCAGGCCACCATAATTTTTGCAGGTCATCAATAATCTCCTGGTCGTGAAAGTGACCGGAAGCCACGTTAATGGCGATGTGGAAGGTGGGTGAGGTTGGCAGCGCTGGTAACTGGCGAACCACCTCGCTGAGCACAAAGCGCGTCAGCGCGGCGATCAGATTATGCTGTTCGGCGAGCGGAATAAAAACGTCAGGCGGAACCCAACCCTGTCGGTGATTATGCCAGCGGAGCAGAAGCTCAATACCATCACACTCACCGGTACGGGAGTTAATAAGCGGCTGACAGTAAACCATAAATTCGCGGGTAGTAATGCCATAGCTTATCTGCCAGGCAAGGCTCATGCGGTTCGCGGTAGCCAGCCAGGCAATATATCCCGTCAGCAGACTCAGCAGCAGCGCCAGCGGAAGCTGCGAAGGCAGGGTCACCAGCGCCATACGTGCCGGCGCAGGCCCATACAATGTGATACTGAAAGGGTAGCGCAGCGAAGATTCCTGATAGCTGACCTCATGATCGGAGGGTGAAGCCTGCTCAAGTAGCTGATTGCCATATTCCAGACTTTTGCCGCCAACGTTAAAAATGGCGCGTTCAACCCAGGGAAGCGTGGGTTCGAGCAGATAGTTGCTGATCATTTCGATATTAATGATTTGCAAAATGCCGGCGTGATTATCGGTATCTTCGGTGGTCCACAGCAACAGCACGGGGGAGCCTTTCAGAATACGATCGTCGATACTGAGTATCATTCGCTGGTTGTTTACGGCAAGCTCAGGAAAGCTGGTACTGAAGCTGCGGTCACTTTGACCAAAGATGCTGGAACAATACATGATGTCCCGGTCAACCAGAATGATGGAACGCACGGTTTGCAGAGAGGCCAGCTTTTCGATTAGCGGGAAACGCACCTGGTCACAGGGCAGTCCAACCAGTCCCAGCGTGTTACTTGCTGCCACCTCAAGAGGTGAAAAAAGGCGGTCAAAACGTTGAATGGCATTACTTGCGAAGGTACGAGACTGCTTTTCAATCCGGTTTTTCTCTTCAAAAAAACGCTGGGATAACGTCAGGATAAGCACTAACGCGGAAACCGCTAAAGCGATGAACAGGCGCTTGCGGCGAAACTGTCCGAAAACTTCCTGGGACACTTGCATCAGTCATCACCCTATGATCGACATAATATTTCAAAAAATAAACCTCAGATATCGGCAAAATCAGCGTTAAGTTTAGTCTTAATTGGCGGAAATGCAGAATCAGCGAAAAAAGCAGGTCGACACCCTATTTACAGGAAATATCTTACTTTTTTATGACAAAGAGCAAACTGAACAACAAAAATTATGCTCAGAAAGAAGGGCCAATGCTGCCCACGTTGAGGCGTCGGGCAGCATGAGATGACAGCAACAACGGATAATTAATCACACTGGACTTTAATCGCCAATCCACCGCGAGAAGTTTCCCGGTATTTGGCATTCATATCCTTGCCTGTTTCATACATGGTTTCAATCACCTTATCCAGCGAAACCCTGGCTTCACTGGTCCGGCGCATGGCCATTCTTGCGGCATTGATGGCTTTAACCGAGGCTATCGCGTTACGCTCAATACAGGGCACCTGCACCTGACCCGCAACGGGATCGCAGGTCAGCCCCAGATTATGCTCCATACCGATCTCAGCCGCCACGCAAACCTGCTCCGGGCTGGCCCCCAGCAGTTCCGCGAGGCCAGCTGCCGCCATTGAACAGGCGACGCCAACTTCACCCTGGCAGCCTACTTCCGCACCAGAGATAGAGGCGTTCATCTTATAGAGAATGCCGACCGCACCCGCGGCCAGAAAATAGCGAATAAAAATATCCGGGCTGACCGACTGGATAAAGTGATCATAGTAAGCCAGCACCGCCGGAACGATGCCGCAGGCACCATTAGTGGGAGCCGTAACCACACGGCCACCGGCGGCATTTTCTTCATTAACGGCCAGCGCGAACATGTTAACCCAGTCGATGACATTCATCGGATCGCTGGAGAGTTTGTCAGAAGAGACCAGCAGACGACGCAATGCGGAAGCTCGTCTTGGAACGCGCAGCGGACCCGGCAACACGCCTTCGGTATTCAGGCCGCGGTCGATACAGTCACGCATGTTTTGCCAGACATCGGCAAAATAGCGCTCAATGTCCGCTTTGCTGTGCAGCGCCAGCTCATTTTTCATCACCATGCCTGAAAGAGACAGGCCGGTCTGATGACAATGCGCCAGCATCTCTTTGGCTGAACTGAAGGAATAGGGCACCGAAACGTCGTTCAGGACCGACTGGCCAAAATGCGCCTCATCAACAATAAAGCCGCCGCCAATCGAGTAATAAACGTTGCTGTAAAGTACGTTTTCGCCAGAAAAAGCGCTGATACGCATCCCGTTTTCATGCAGCGACAGGTTATCACCGCGAAATACCATGCCGCCTTCGCGCGGGAAATCCACCTCATGACTGCCATTTGCCAATGGCAGGCGCTGCTGCTGCCCGACATCGCGAATAAACGCAGGTATGCCATCAATATCCACCGTTTCGGGTGATGCGCCCGACAATCCCATAATAATGGCAATATCGGTGTGATGGCCTTTACCGGTGAGAGAGAGTGAACCGTACACATCAACGGCAATGCGGGTTACGTCAGTAAGGATACCTTTACTGGTCAGTTCATCGACAAACTGTTTGCCGGCTTTCATTGGTCCCACCGTATGGGAACTGGACGGGCCAATGCCGATCTTAAACATGTCGAAAACACTAATCACACTTTTGCTCCTTGGTGCTGCAGGATCATTGGGAAACTGATGCAGTAATAGTAATGGTCTGCCTGAAGATCATCGCATGAAATAAACTAATCAGATTCAGATAAAAAATGAGGTGGGCCACCGGGTGGGTTGCTGGCCCCGTTATGCAGCCCGGACGGCATAACGGCATACAATAAAATTGGGTTGTGTCTGAGAGCCAGCATGGCGATATAACACATCGCCCGCCCATCTGACCCTGGCAAGAAACGATATAATAAATCACACTGACCGGCGAACTGATAAAGGTCTGAGTAGTATGTCATTGCGCCACCTGCAGACTGAGCTGGCGGATAATGCCCGCGGTCATGCCCCAGATAAAATAATCTTCAAACCAGGAGAGCCAGACTTGCTGAGTGAGGCCAGCGCGCCAGATATTAACAGAAACATAGCGTGTCAGTGTCAGTGCTTCCTGTAACGGCATTTCAAAAACTGATTCAACTTCACTGTCGCTGGGCCGCCAGTGCAGATTACCCGGCAGAATACCCACCACGGGCGTGACCTGAAAGCCGCTGCTGGTGGTCACCGCGGGTAACATCCCCAGCACCTGAACTGCGTCAGGGGGAATAGCGACTTCTTCCTGGGCTTCACGCAGCGCGGTGGCGATCGGCGAGTCATCCTCCCGATCTCTCATACCGCCCGGAAATGCCACCTGGCCGGGATGCTTTCGCAGCGTGGCGGCGCGCCGGGTCAGCAGTAATGAGGGGCATGGGCGATTGACGACTGGCACCAGTACCGCAGCCTGGCGGCCTGAATACACAGGGGTCTGTACCACAGGAGGTTGCAGAAGAAAACGGCTGATAAAGTGATTTGTTGTCAGGTTACTGTCAGTCATCGCTGTCTTCCAGACAGGGCAGGATACGGTTAATTTTATCAAATGTTTCCTGGTATTCAGCCTGCTCATTACTGTCAGCGACAATGCCTCCGCCTGCCGTACAGTAGAGCTGGCCTTTTTCCGCTGTTAAGGTGCGAATGGTAATACTGGTGTCCATCCTGCCGCAGACGCTGAGATAACCAATGCTGCCACACCAGGCGTTGCGTCGGTGTGGTTCCAGCCGATCGATAATGTCCATTGCCCTGACTTTTGGTGCACCGGTGATGGAGCCGCCCGGAAAGCAGGCACGCAGCAGATCGCAGGGGCTCAGTTCAGGTCTCAGTTCGGCGGTAATCGTGCTGACAAGGTGATGAACAGCGGGAAAAGGCTCGACCACAAACAGTTCCGGTACCTGCACGCTACCCGGTTTTGCCACCCGTCCAATATCGTTACGCAGGAGATCGACAATCATGAGGTTTTCCGCACGGTCTTTCGGTGAATGGGCCAGGGCTGCCGCCTGTGCGCGGTCTGCCGCCGGATCGCTGAGCCGCGGGAGAGTACCTTTGATGGGCCGGGTTTCGATTACCCCCCCGGTGATATTTAAAAAACGCTCAGGGGAAAGGCTCAGAATGGTACTTCCCGGAAGACGGATAAATGCGCTGAAAGGGGCTCGATTTTGTTGATTCAGTCGCCGGAAAGCCTGCCACTCATCCCCGTGATAGCTGGCCTGGAAACGCTGCGCAAGGTTGATCTGGTAACAGTCACCGCTGTGTAACCAGTGCTGGACCTGGCGGAACTTCTCACCGTATTGCTCACGGGTCATATTGGATAACCACGGGCTGGTGAGCCGGAACGGTTCAACTGACGGTTGCGACGGTAACTTTTCCAGCCAGTCAAGGCGGGAAGAGGCATCACCCTGTACAATAAGCGTAACTTTCCGCTGATGATGGTCGGCGATTAATGCCCAGTCATAAATGCCAATGGCCATATCCGGTGTATGCAGATCCTGTTCTGCACAGTACGGCAGTTTTTCAAAACGGCGACCTAAATCGTAACCAAACAGGCCCAATGCGCCGCCCTGAAAGGGATAATCAGCGTTTTCTGTCGCAGTAAAACGGCAGTTTTGCAGGGTGTTATGCAGCAGAGAGAGAGGGTCTTCCCGGTGCTGCGTGACGCCGTGTGCGGTATGGATATGGGTGATATCACCCAGAGTAGTGAGGGTGATCAGCGGTTCGGCCACCATGATATCGAAGCGATTATCGCTGTGATCGGCAAAACCAGAGTGGAGTAGCATGGCCCATGGCTGCTGTGACACGGAGGAAAAAAGCTGTTCAACGGCATTCGGCGTGTATTCAAGAGGACAATAAACAGGTGACATACGGTTTTTAACATCGGCACGGTATTATCCGGCAAGCCTGACATATTTTTCTGCTGTTGGCATCTCTTTGTTCCACGTGTGATAATCCGTGCAACCCGACAGGAGCAGATATGATTACTGGTTTACCGGCGCTGTCCCATGAGCAGCAACAACAGGCGGTTGAACGCATCCAGCAGCTGATGTCCGAAGGCATGAGCAGTGGCCAGGCCATTCAGCTGGTGGCGTCAGAAATTCGTGAAAGCCATACAGGAGGCATGATTGCCGCCCGCTTTGAAGATGAAGACGAAACGGAGTGACGGCGCAAAAGCGGTGCAGACGGCACCCCAGGCCTGGTGCTCTGCTTGCCCTGTTGCTCCCGTTGGCGTGTAGCCTTCTGACTTTTTTTGCTGAGGCCGGCTCATCTGGCTGGCCGCAGGATGTGTCAGAACAGACCTTTGTCACTCAGCCGTCCGGCGAAAATTTTCACTACTTTATCAGCAATGCTAAAATAAGTGACAATGTCACTTCAGCACTGATCGTAATGCATGGGCACCCTCGTGATGTGGGCAAAACGCTCACTGCCGCCCTGATGGCGGCCAGAAACACGCCAGCCGCAAGCCAGATCCCGGTTATCGCGCCGCTGTTCCAGGTGTCTGATGCGCAATCAGTTCACTGTCGCTCAGCGGGGTTACCCGCCGCCCTGCCGGAGGACGCGCTGTGGAACTGCCATTCCTGGCTGGATGGTGGCCCGGATGTGCAAAACAGGCTGAGCGCATTTTCAGCACTCGATCAACTGCTGGCTCATTTAAAACAACGCTGGCCTTCGCTGCGACAGGTAACGGTGGCCGGATTTTCAGCCGGGGGACAGTTCGTGCAACATTATGTCGCCTTTGCCAGACCACCCGTAGGGATGCGAATGCGCTATGTGATTGCCGATCCGGGAAGCTGGCTTTGGTTTGATCCGCGAGCGCTGACAACCTGCCCACAAATAAATCAGTGGAAATACGGTCTGGAAAAGGTGCCATTGTGGCTGGACGATCGGCTGGCGGGTGCGCGGGAGCGCTATCGCAACGCAGACGTACGTTATCTTGAAGGCGGTGACGATCGGGGCAGCGGGCCGGGCAGTTATCTGCATATCCTTGATAAATCCTGCGCCGCAAACAGTCAGGGGCGCTACCGGCTGGACAGAGGCATCCGTTACGCACGGTATGACAGCGAGGTGCTGAAACCTGTCATACCACATCCACTTGAGGTGGCGGCGGGTTGCCGTCACGATGTTCTCTGTGTTTTTCCCTCTCAGGCTGGCAGACAGGCGCTTTTCACACCTGCACGCTAAAGCGCCTGCAGGTGATGTTATCGGGCAGCAACGATCTTAATTTCCACCAGATAGTTTGGGTTCATCAGTCCGGCCTGAACGGTGCAACGGACGGGCGCGTTGCCTGGGGAGACCCAGGCATCCCAGGCGCGGTTCATTGCCGGGAAATCCGCTTTGTTTACCAGAAAAATGGTGGCATCCAGAATACGGCTTTTGTCCGATCCCAGTCGGCTCAGTATCCGGTCAATGACGGACAGCGCATTAGCCGTTTGCGCGTAAGCATCCTCATCAAGATTTTCCGGCACGCTGGTATAATAAATGGTGTCACGGTGAATGACCGCTTCAGACATGCGGTGCTCAGGATCGAGACGTTCAATGCTCATCATTTTCCTCTTAATCAGTTTTGTTTCGCTCGGTGGTTCGCAAGCCTGCCACAAATTTTTATCATTTGCGACAGCAGGATGGTCCGGTTTGTTCTGTCGGCACCATCCGATTCTGGCGTGGGACGCCGGGGAACAGGCAGACGACGGTGTTCAGCACCACAGGCGTCTGAACCGTTTACGATCAACCGGTTACAGAGTGTCCTATCGTAATTGATTGATTTTAAGGGCTTTGCATCGTGCTGTGCGGGCTGACATAATGTCAGCGTTTTTTTCTCTCGCGGTGAGGACAAGTTGGCAGACGATTTTGCAGCAGATGGCGCGCTGGCGCTGGCGATCCCTGGATTTAAACCGCGTGAGCCTCAGCGTCAGATGGCCGACGCGGTCAGACAGGCGATTGAGGGTAAAAATGAGCTGGTGGTCGAAGCGGGAACCGGCACCGGCAAAACTTACGCGTATCTTGCCCCGGCGTTGCGCTCGGGTAAAAAAGTCATTGTTTCCACCGGCTCCAAAGCGTTACAGGATCAACTGTATAACCGTGACTTACCTACCGTCGCCCGTGCCCTGAAGTTTAAAGGCAAGCTGGCATTGCTGAAAGGGCGCTCCAATTATCTCTGTCTTGAGCGGCTTGAACAGCAGTCAATGGCGGGGGGAGAACTGGCGGCACAGGCCATGAGCGATCTGGTACATCTTCGTGGCTGGTCAGCGGAAACCGTCGATGGTGATATCAGTAGCTGCGGCGGGGTAACGGAAGACAGCACCATATGGCCGCTGGTGACCAGTACCAATGATAACTGTCTGGGCAGTGACTGCCCACAGTATCAGGACTGTTTTGTGGTGAAAGCACGTCGCAGGGCAATGGATGCGGACGTGGTGGTGGTGAATCATCATCTGTTTCTGGCTGACATGGTGGTGAAAGAGAGCGGTTTTGCCGAACTGATCCCGCAGGCCGATGTCATGATCTTCGATGAAGCTCATCAGCTACCGGATATTGCCAGCCAGTATTTTGGTCAGCAGATTTCCAGCAAACAGCTGCTGGATCTCGCCAGAGATATCACCATTGCTTACCGGACTGAAATCCGTGATATGCAGCAGTTACAAAAGTCCGCCGATCGCCTGGCGCAGAGTGCGCAGGATTTCAGACTGGCGCTGGGCGAACCGGGGTTTCGCGGTAATCTGCGTGATATGCTGAATAATCCCGCTACCCAGCGGTCACTGCTATTGCTTGATGATGCGCTTGAACTGTGTCACGACGTGGCGAAAATGGCGCTTGGCCGCTCGGCGCTGCTGGATGCTGCCTTTGAACGTGCCGCGCTGTATCGCGGCAGACTTCGTCGACTGAAGGATGTCACGCAGCCGGGTTTCAGCTACTGGTATGAGTGTAACGCCCGTCATTTTGTACTGGCGCTGACCCCGCTGTCTGTTGCCGAACGCTTCCGTGAGGTGATGGATGAACGTCCGGCCAGCTGGATATTCACCTCGGCGACGCTTGCGGTTAACGAACAGATGACCCATTTTGTTGAACGGCTGGGCGTCGGTAAGGCAAGCACGCTTATCCTCAACAGTCCCTTTGATTTTTCCCGGCAGGCGCTGCTTTACGTGCCGCGACATTTACCTGCCCACAACCAACCGGGCAGTGCACAACAGCTGGCGAAAATGCTGTTACCGCTGATTGAGGCCAATAACGGACGCTGTTTTCTGCTCTGTACTTCACGGCAGATGATGCGTTTTCTGGCAGAGCAGTTCCGCACCCTGCTGACCCTGCCAGTGTTGCTACAGGGCGAAACCAGCAAAGCTCAGCTGTTAAAGCAGTTTGTTGCAGCCGGGAACGCCCTGCTGGTGGCAACCAGCAGTTTCTGGGAAGGGGTGGATGTCCGGGGTGATGTGCTGTCACTGGTGATTATCGATAAGCTGCCGTTCACCTCGCCCGACGATCCGCTGCTGAAGGCAAGGATGGAAGATTGCAAACTGCGTGGTGGCGATCCCTTTGACGACGTGCAGCTACCGGATGCGGTGATTACCCTCAAGCAGGGCGTGGGACGTTTGATCCGTGACGTGGACGATCGTGGGGTGTTGGTGATCTGTGATAACCGCCTGGTGATGCGGCCCTACGGCGCGGTTTTCCTGAACAGTCTGCCACCGACGCCCCGCACGCGTGATCTTCAGCAGGCGGTGGCGTTCCTTACCTCATCCCCTCAACAGTAATTTCCACGACAATATGCTATGCTGCGTCGCGAATTTTTCCTTGCTGAGGTATCTATGTCCACGCGAATTTTAGCGATTGATACGGCGACAGAGGCCTGTTCAGTCGCGTTGCTGATGAACGACGAGATTTCGGCGCACTTTGAACTGTGCGCACGTGAGCATACCCAGCGGATCCTGCCAATGGTGCAACAGATCCTCCGCGAGCGTCAGACCGCGCTTGCCGGGCTGGACGCGTTGGCCTTTGGTCGGGGTCCGGGAAGCTTTACCGGTGTGCGTATCGCTATTGGCATTGCTCAGGGGTTGGCGCTGGGGGCGGGATTGCCACTGGTCGGTGTCTCAACCCTGAAAACCATGGCGCAAACCGCCTGGCGGCGACATGGGGCACGTCGCGTACTTGCCGCAACAGATGCCCGGATGGGAGAGGTGTACTGGGCTGAATATGTGCGGGATGAGCAGGGTAACTGGCAGGGTGAAAAGACGGAAGCGGTGCTCAAACCAGAGGTTGCACTGCAGCGGATGTCGCAGTTAACGGGTGACTGGGCACAGGTGGGAACCGGCTGGCAGGCTTATCCGTCACTCGCGGAAATCAGTCCCATCCCCCCTGGACTGACGTTACATGGCACGGATGTGTTGTTACCCAGCGCGGAAGATATGTTGCCGCTAGCCGCCGTCGCCCTGGCGTCGGGGGAGGTGGTGGAGGCGGCAGATGCCGAGCCGACCTACCTGCGCAATGAAGTGACCTGGAAAAAATTACCGGGGCGTGGATAAGCGTTTGGGCAATCACCGGTGGCGATGGTGATGACGCGGACAGCCACGCCGTGTTGTCCGTGGGCGCGGCCAGTGGATGCTGACGACGGGTAACGCAACTTATTATCACCAGTGAAGTCAAAGCTTTCGGTAACAGGGAGATCATTATGCGTAAACGTGTGTTATTGCAATCTGGAAGTGTCGTGTTGCTTCTGTCTTTACTCACAGGATGCGTCAGCGTGCCGGATTCCGTTCGTGGCACATCACCGACGCCACAGCAGGATTTGGTCCGGGTGATGAATGCACCACAGCTCTATGTTGGCCAGGAATCACGCTTTGGTGGCAAAGTGGTGAAGGTCATTAATAAAGACGGTGTTACCCGTCTGGAAATCGCAGCAATGCCGCTTGATGACACAGCCCGTCCGATACTGGGCAGCCCGTCGATTGGCCGTGTCTATGCTGACATCAAAGGTTTTGTCGATCCTGTGGATTTTAATAATCAGATGGTGACCGTGGTTGGGCCTGTTACCGGCAGCGAAAAAGGGCAGGTTGGTCAGGCATCCTATCACTTTGTGAAAGTGAATGTGACCGGTTATCAGCGCTGGCATCTGACTCAGCAGGTCATCACCCCGCCACAGCCTGTTGATCCCTGGATTTGGTATGGTCCCCCGCGGGGACGCCATCGTGGCGGTTACTGGGGACCACCACCCGGCGGCTTTTACAATCAGGGACCGGTTCAGGTTCAGACTATCCTGACGGAGTAGTTGGCTTATTTTATGACGACCCGGTAGCTGTTACGCAGTTGCCGGGTCGTCTTTTATCGTTTGATCCAGCACTGCAAAAAATTAGTGATGGGCTTCGCAAGGTTTTTACAGAGAAAGATGCTGAAAGATACGCTGAGTTAAAATAATGTTAATAAGCGTGGCAGGGCGAGATTGTAATGACAGTAAATAATCATTTCCGAGATGTTTTCCTGAATAAGGTGTGGTTAAAGCGCTACCCGGCTGATGTTCCGGCAGAAATCAGTGCCGACCATTACACATCTCTTGTCGGGCTGTTTGAAACGGCGGTAAAACGTTACGGTGATAAGCCCGCCTTTATAAACATGGGCAAGGCGATGAGCTTCCGCCAGCTTGAAGAGCGTAGTCGGGCTTTTGCTGCCTATCTGCAACAGGGTCTGGCACTGAAAAAAGGGGATCGTGTTGCCCTGATGATGCCCAACCTGTTGCAGTATCCGGTTGCCTTGCTGGGGGTATTACGCGCTGGTCTGATCGTGGTTAACGTTAATCCACTCTACACGCCCCGAGAGCTGGAGCACCAGCTCAATGACAGCGGTGCCTGTGCCATTGTTATTGTGTCAAATTTCGCGCATACGCTGGAAAAAGTGGTCGAAAAGACGCAAATAAAACACGTTATTCTTAGCCGTCTGGGCGATCAGCTATCTCCGGCAAGGGCCACGCTGTTAAACTTTGTCGTCAAGTATATCAAGCGAATGGTTCCTCGCTACCACTTGCCAAATGCGATCTCTTTTCGCACTGCCTTACGCCTGGGACATCAGATGCCGTACCAGCGGCCAGAGATAATCAACGACGACCTGGCTTTTCTGCAATATACCGGTGGTACAAGCGGCGTGGCGAAGGGCGCGATGCTCACCCACCGTAATATGCAGGCCAATATTGAACAGGCCAGGGCGACCTACGGCTCATTGCTGAAAGAGGGTGGTGAGACAGTGGTTACCGCGCTGCCGCTTTATCATATCTTTGCACTGACCGTGAACTGTCTGCTGTTTATAGATTTGGGCGGCGCTAACCTGCTTATCACCAATCCGCGCGATATTCCGGGGATGGTAAAAACGTTGTCCAGGACTCGTTTTACCGCCATCACCGGTGTTAACACGCTGTTTAACGCACTGTTGAACGATAAAGATTTTCAGCAACTGGATTTCTCCAGTCTCACCCTTTCTGCTGCCGGGGGAATGGCGGTACATAAATCGGTGGCTGAGCGTTGGGAGAAGCTGACGGGACATTATCTGCTGGAGGGCTATGGTCTCACCGAATGTTCACCACTGGTATCGGTCAATCCTTACGATATACGTAATCACGATGGCAGTATTGGCCTGCCGGTACCTTCAACGGATATCAAACTGGTCAATGATAAGAATGAGGAGGTTGCGGAGGGAGAGCCGGGAGAACTGTGCATAAAAGGGCCGCAGGTGATGTTGGGCTACTGGCAACGTCCTGATGCGACCGATGAAGTGCTCAAAAATGGATGGCTTCACAGTGGTGATATTGTTACCGTTGACTCTGCAGGCTTTATTCGCATTGTTGACCGCAAAAAGGACATGATGCTGGTTTCTGGTTTTAACGTTTATCCCAATGAGATTGAAGATGTGCTGATGATGCATCCAAAAGTTCGGGAAGCGGCGGCCATTGGCGTACCCAACGAGGTGTCAGGAGAAACCATTAAAGTTTGCGTGGTAAAAAAAGATCTCTCGCTGACCACAGAAGAGTTGCTCATGCACTGTAAGAAACACCTGACCGGCTATAAAGTTCCGAAGGTGGTTGAATTTCGGGACGATTTGCCAAAAACTAATGTTGGAAAAATTTTGCGGCGTCAACTGCGTGAAGAAGCGATAAAATCGCTAAAAGCCGTCTGAATTGCCCTGTTTGTTAGCCTGTCGATGCGCCGAGAATACCGGCGTTTTACCCGGCCATGCTGAGGTAAATCACGCTATAGCGAGAGGAACATTTTGAATTACACCCTGATAACCACTAATGAAGCGCTGGCTGAATGCTGCCAGGCTGCCAATAAGGCGTCTGCCGTGGCGCTGGATACCGAATTTGTCCGAACCCGCACCTATTATCCCGGCCTCGGCCTGATCCAGCTATATGATGGTGAGCATATATCGCTTATCGATCCCTTACCGATAACCGAATGGGCACCCTTTCGCGCTCTGCTGACTAACCCGGCTATAACCAAGTTTCTGCATGCCGGCAGTGAAGACCTGGAGGTTTTCCTGCATGAGTTTGCGCTGCTGCCTGTGCCGATGATTGATACCCAGATTCTGGCTGCCTTTAACGGGCGCCCGCTTTCTTGCGGTTTTGCCACCCTGGTGGCATCCTTCACCGGTATTGAACTGGATAAAAGTGAATCCCGTACTGACTGGCTGGCACGTCCTCTGACTGAAAAACAGTGTCAGTATGCTGCTGCTGACGTTTATTATCTGCTGCCGATTGCTCACAGGCTGCTGGAAGAGGCGCAGGTATCAGGTAACATCGCGGCTGCACTTAATGAATGTGAATTACTGTGTCAGCGTCGGCAGAGGGTTACCGAGCCACAGGAAGCCTGGCGTGATATTACTAACGCCTGGCAGTTGCGGCCACGTCAGCTGGCCGCGTTGCGTTTGCTGGCTGCCTGGCGGCTGGAGCTGGCCCGCGAAAAAGACATGGCCGTCAACTTCGTGGTGCGCGAAGAAAACTTATGGAAAGTGGCCCGCTTTATGCCGGGAACACTGGGCGAGCTGGATCATCTTGGGCTGACAGGGCAGGAGATCCGCCATTATGGGAAAAATCTGGTGGCGATGGTCGCCAGGGCAAATGAGCTGGATGAAAACGATCTGCCGCCGCCGCTGAGTAATCTTATCGATCATCCGGGCTACAAACAAACCTTTAAGTCATTGAAAGCACTGATGGCGGATGTCGCAGAAAAAAATGGTGTCAGTCAGGAACTTTTGGCGTCGCGCAGACAGATCAATCAGCTACTTAGCTGGCAATGGCAGCTCAAACCGACCGATTGCAAGCCGGAACTGTTGACTGGCTGGCGTGGTGAGCTGCTGCACAATGGTGTTCGGGAGATCCTGCAAGGGTAGCGCAGACGTTTCCCCTGCGTGTCAGCAGGGGAAAATCAGAACGGGAAGTGGATCATTTTGCTGCGTCTTCTGCCTCTGGAAGCGTGACGTTCAGTTCCAGAATCGAAATGTCATCATCGTTCTGATCCAGTTTTACGCTGAGCATTTCCGGGTCGATCTTCACGTACTTACAGATGACTTCAAGAATATCCTTTTTCAGTTGCGGCAGATAATGGGGCTCACTGTCACCCCTTCTGCGTTCCGCTACAATAATTTGCAGCCGTTCCTTGGCTATGTTGGCTGTGTTCTTTTTACGGGATAAAAAGAAATCGAGTAAGGCCATAGTTTATCCCCCAAAGAGACGTTTCAGGAAACCCTTCTTCTCTTCTTCAATGAAGCGGAAAGGGCGTTCTTCACCAAGAATGCGGTCAACGGTGTCCGCGTAGGCTTTGCCCGCGTCTGATTCAGTATCCAGAATGACAGGCTCACCCTGGTTGGAGGCGCGCAGTACCGATTGATCTTCAGGAATCACCCCGGCCAGAGGAATGCGCAAAATTTCCAGCACATCTTCCATGCTTAACATGTCCCCACGATTTACACGACCGGGGTTATAGCGGGTCAGCAGCAGGTGCTCTTTGATAGGATCCTGTCCGTTTTCTGCCCGTCGGGATTTTGAAGAAAGAATGCCAAGAATACGGTCAGAGTCGCGCACAGAAGAGACTTCAGGGTTGGTGGTGATGATCGCTTCATCAGCAAAGTAGAGTGCCATCAGGGCACCAGTCTCAATACCTGCTGGTGAATCACAGACGATAAATTCAAAGTCCATTTTACCGAGGTCATTCAGCACTTTTTCCACGCCATCACGCGTCAGGGCATCTTTATCACGCGTCTGTGATGCGGGCAGGATAAAAAGATTATCAGTGCGCTTGTCCTTGATTAATGCCTGATTCAGCGTGGCATCACCCTGAATAACGTTGACAAAATCGTATACCACGCGGCGTTCACAGCCCATGATCAGATCAAGGTTACGCAGACCGATGTCAAAATCGATCACCACCGTTTTTTTACCTTTCTGAGCTAAACCGGTAGCGATGGCCGCGCTGGAGGTGGTCTTTCCCACGCCTCCTTTACCCGAAGTCACTACAATTATGCGTGCCATAAAATAATTTCCTTAAGAAAAAAAGGGCTTGTGAACCTGTTCAGTTCAGTGCCTGTATAGTCAGGGTGCCGTCTTTTAAACAAAGACGTGACGCTTTTCCGAAAAAATCGGCAGGAATTTGATCCATAATCCAGTATTCCCCGGCTATGGAAACCAACTCAGCGGACAGGTTGGTACAAAATATCTGACAATCCTGTTCACCGCTGGCGCCTGCCAGAGCACGACCGCGCATCATGCCATAAATATGAATATTCCCATCGGCAACCAGTTCAGCTCCGGCGCTAACGCTATTCGTGACAATCAGGTCACTGTTTTTGGCATAAATTTGCTGCCCGGAGCGGACCGGCGTATTAATAACTTTGGTTTTGACAGCAGCAGGCCCGGCAGGTTTAACGGTATCGGTAACATCGCCGCTTTTTTTCTGCTCCTTCCCCTCGGACAATAGCGGCAGACCCGCACCGGCAATGGCGTGTTTGAGCTGTGGGTCTTTACACCCGCTGACGCCAACAATATGCAAGCCGGTGGAAGAAACGGCCTGCTGTATCTGTAGCCAGTCTGACTCGCTGGTTAACGAGGCGACATTGAGCACCACTGGCGCGTTTTTCAGAAAGGCAGGGGCCTGACTGATTTTGTCCTTTAATGCCTGCTGAACTACATCGGGATCGCTGTGGTGTAAATGAACAACAGACAAAGTAAAACTGCTGCCTTTCAACTCTATTGGCGTTTGTGACATCTGTCGCGCTCAGTCCTGTTATTTCGCATTCCCCTGGATCAGACTGCCAGTGTGGCAGCGCATCGCGATGGGGCAATATTCTTAAGATCTGCAAGCATGTTATAGTTACTGCTATATTCAGGCAAGTGACCATCCAGTTGAATTCGGGTAAAAATATGTATTGTGCAATCTACAGAAGCCCCAAAAGAGATCAGACTTATCTGTATGTCGAAAAAAAAGACGATTTCAGTCGAGTTCCTGCTGAACTGCTTCAGGGTTTTGGTCAGCCAAAGCTGGCAATGTTATTGCCACTGGATGGCTCGAAAAGCCTTGCGAACGCTGATTTAGGCAAAGTAAAAACGTCGCTGAAAGAGCAGGGGTATTATTTACAGGTTCCGCCACCGGTGGAAAACTTGCTTACCTGTCATCTGGCAAAAGATAAAAATAATTAACCGTGATTTTTGCTGAACATATTCGAACCAGCGCCGCCCCGTTGTTCGTCATTTAAATTACAAACCGGGCGATTTAAAGACACCATGATGAATACTGTCTGACAGAGAATGTGCTACCAGCGAGAGTAAACCTGGGCGCAGTCCGGCGTCAGGCACGACAACAGAAGGGTGTTCAACGACTGAGCATCCACGCTTACCACAGGTAGGGGAACGACATGTATCAACATCACAACTGGCAGGGCGCGTTATTAGACTATCCGGTAAGCAAGGTGGTTTGCGTCGGAAGCAACTATGCAAAACACATTAAAGAGATGGGTAACGCCGTGCCCGTTGAACCGGTGATCTTTATTAAGCCTGAAACCGCGCTCTGTGATCTTCGTCAGCCGTTATCGATACCGGGCGCACTGGGCGCGGTGCACCATGAAGTCGAACTGGCTGTGTTGATTGGTTCAACCCTGAAACAGGCTTCTGAAGAGCATGTTGCTAAAGCGATTGCAGGCTATGGCGTTGCGCTGGACCTGACGCTGCGTGACGTGCAGGCGGGATGCAAAAAGGCGGGGCAGCCATGGGAAAAAGCGAAGGCGTTTGACAATTCCTGTCCTGTTTCCGGGTTTATTCCTGTTAATGAATTTGACGCCGATCCTCAGAATACGGAGCTAAAGCTGGTGGTCAATGGTGAAGTGCGTCAGTATGGCAATACCCAGGATATGATCCACAAAATCCTCCCACTGATTGCCTACATGAGCCGGTTCTTTACGTTGCGTGCAGGGGATATTGTGATCACCGGTACGCCTGAAGGCGTTGGTCCGATGGCTTCGGGTGATAAGCTTGAGGTTTCACTGGGTGGCTATGGTATTGCTACCCGCGTCCTGTAGGACTTGCATCTCCAGCCCGAACTGTTTATAAGGTGCGGGCTTTTTTTATTAACAGGACACGAGCATGACTGAGAGCCCTTTCTGGCAGCGTAAAACGCTGGAGCAAATGACTGATGAGGAATGGGAGTCCTTATGTGATGGATGTGGTCAGTGCTGTCTCAACAAATTACAGGATGCCGATACGGACGAAATCTATTTTACCAACGTTGCCTGCAACCAGTTAAATATCAAAACCTGCCAGTGTCGTCACTACGAACGTCGTTTTGAGTATGAAGAAGACTGTATCAAGTTAACCCGCGAAAATTTGCCCACCTTTTCCTGGCTTCCGCCCAGTTGTGCCTACAGGGTGTTGGCAGAAGGAAAGCATTTGCCGGTCTGGCATCCCCTGCGAACCGGTTCGAAAGCTGCTATGCACGCGCAACGCATTTCGGTAAGACATATTGCGGTGCGGGAAAGCGAAGTAACGGATTGGGAAGAGCATATTATTAATCATCCACACGGTTAGTCGGCGCTGTAATCTTAACCCGTTATCAGGCGGGCGCTGGTAAAATGCCGCATTGACGCATTGACGCATTGACGCATTGACGCATTGACGCAATACAGTGCAGGCCGGTTGCGTTGCTGTTTCATCGCCCGAGAGGCGTTATCGTTTTCAGTACATTGTGGCACCAGCTGCGGGGAATGCGTTGGGCCAGTCAATACTTAATGTCAGCATATTCCCGCATAGCAGTCGGCTGGCGCAAAAAGCGAACAGTCCTGTCAGTCTTACTTCCGACGCGACAGCAGGCCAGCACGCGCAACGGAGGCAAGATAAGAAAATGCCATTACTGTGTCAGAGTTACTGGCTAATTTCTTATTTCCTTAACGACATGAAATTATTTTTTCTGTAAAAGTGGATACGCATGATAATGGCGACTTTATTTCTCTCTTTCTGGCTATTTTTGACCATCCTGGCGGACCTGATTATATTTACTTAATCCTTTCCCTATTCTGGTGGTTGTATTACACTTGACCATAATTTCTGCATTAATTGCTTTTAATTAATATCTTTTTGCAATTCTTCACGATAATCTCCGCAATCTCTCCATGATCGCCTGCTTTTTATCTTTTATGCTTTCAGGGTTTTACTCTCCTTAAGAGTACTTGACGTTGAGCACAATAAACTTATTTCCGACACCCCGACGCTGAGTCGGCACAGACCCAACAGTAAGGAAAATAATATGCGTAAATTAACTTCTCTGGTTGTTGCTATGACTCTGGCCATGGGCGCTGCCAATATTGTTCATGCTGCGGCAGATAACATTACTCCTCCACCGGCCGGGGCCGATAAGCCAATGATGCATAAACCACCACGTCACGGTGGTCCGCATGAGATGTTTAAAGATCTGAATCTGACGCAGGCACAGAAACAGCAGATGCACACCATTATGAAGGATGCACATAAAGACATGCCAGAACCTTCAGTTGATGAGCGTCGTGCGATACAGAGCATTATCGCTTCTGACACCTTCGACCAGGCTAAAGCAGATGCACAGGCCAGTCAGATGGCGGCAAACGGTAAAGCGCGTGCGCTGAAGATGCTGGAAACACAGAATAAAATGTACAACGTGCTGACGCCCGAGCAGAAAAAACAGTTTAATCAGAACTTTGAGAAACGTCTGACGGAAAAGCCGCACAGGGAAGGTAAGATGGATCACGCTGAGGACTGATTGTCCTCTGCCTGTTTCAACTGAAACCGCCGCCGTTGTTCATACTCGCCCTGAGGGCCGTGGACAGCGTCGGCGGTTTTGTTTTGTGACGCTCAGAAGAGCGGGATTACCGGGTAGCTGCCACTGATTATCGGTTTGCACAGGATTTTATAACCGTCACTGTCGAAGCCCTGTGGTGTCGAAGTTAAATCGCCTGCGGCGGCAATATCACTCACTGAACCCAGATAAAACCAGTTATTGATAACGTGGATCTGCCTGCACATCTTGCCTTCTTCCACCACTCCCACGGCACCCTGCCATGGCCAGCAGCGCACGCGAACGCGCTCCAGTGCCGCCAGTAAGCGTTGATGATGAGCATCGACAGGCTCAAGGCCGCAGCAGGCACCGGCACAACGCCCCAGACTGGCACGAAAGCAGGCCTGTTTCAGGCGGACGTTCTCCAGCCCCAGCAACCCCAGGCAGAGACGCTGTTCATCGGCAATCCTGTACAGGGTTTCCAGTGCAGCCCGACGGCTGGACCAGAGACCAAAAAGATTCGGTGTGTGAGAGAAATTCACTTCTTTTGCATAAACCACCACCGGCTTTGTACCGCTGATATGCAACGAGCAAAGCTGGCGATTTTTTCGCAGTCTTTTATTGAATAACGGTTGCCGGGTTTTAATCATCTGTGCTTCCAGCAGCAGTGCGCCCAGTTCTCCGGCGGTGGTAATAAAGGAAATATGTCGTGCCAGACGTAGCATTTTGGCTTCGTCTGCATTACGTAAATGCGACATTACGCGGCTACGGATGTTGATGCTCTTGCCGATATAGAGCGGCATGCTGTCGCTCTCACCATGAAAGACATAAACGCCGGGCAGGGAAGGCAACGGCGCCAGCGAAGAACGCAAATGTTCGGGATACTGATAGATTGATGCTGTTTCAGATTCCAGCCTGGGGCTGGCTGCACGTTTTGCCACATGACGCTCCGTTTTACTGGTTACATATACAGCATAGCAGAGGGCTGTCGGAGAAAAAAGCGTCATTCAGTCGCCGGTCTGCATGACGCTTCGTTGTTACAGACACCGGAGGCCGATTTACCACGGACCAGGGCGAAAAATGTCACAGGGCATCGCTGATTTGTGAATAATGCAGGCCGTGCCAGCGGGAGGGGACGCCAGTCCACTGGCGTTCCGGCATCGCGTTAATTTAATTTTTTATAAATCATAACGTTAAGCCTGATGAGCTCGGCTATTTTTTCCAAAAGTCATCAAACACGGTAACAGGCGGACGCCGTTTGTGTTCGGTTTTAAGATACCAGCCCTCAATGATTTTGCTGGCAGTCGGATCGATACTCTGGCCTTCGAGATACCAGTCTATCTGCTGATAGGTCACGCCCAGCGCGATTTCGTCCTGCAGGCCCGGACGGTCATCTTCAAGGTCAGCGGTCGGATGCTTAAGGTAAAGATGCTCAGGACAGCCCAGCGCTTTCAGCAGTTGTTTTCCCTGGCCTTTGTTAAGACGGAAGATCGGATTGATATCGGTGCCGCCATCACCATATTTTGTGAAAAAACCGGTTACGGCTTCGGCCGCATGATCGGTTCCCACCACCACGCCTGATGTCATGCCAGCGATGCTGTACTGGGCCTTCATACGTTCACGGGCTTTCTCATTGCCACGAATATAGTCTGACAGGGTAATGCCCGCCTCGCGCAGTGCTTTCTCGCTGGCCTGTACAGCCTCTTTGATATTTACCGTGATCACACGGTCCGGCTGGATAAAAGTAATCGCATCCTGGCAATCCTGTTCATCAGCCTGTACACCATAGGGCAGACGTACCGCGATAAATTGCAGGCCCTGGTCGCCCGTCTCAGCGCGTAGTTCACTGATGGCAATCTGACTGAGTTTGCCGGTCAGAGTGGAGTCCTGGCCACCGCTCAGGCCGAGAACCAGCGTTTTGATAAACGGGTTGGCTTTCAGGTAAGATTTCAGAAAATCCACGCTGGTACGGATCTCCTGTTTCACCTCAATGGTCGGTTTTACGCCAAGTGCGCTGATGATTTCCTGTTGTAAAGCCATTTATCTCTCCTCAAATTCAGTACGTGCCGGACAGGCAGTGACGGTAAGATCTGCTGTAAAACTAACTCGCCAGCGGGCAAACAACAAGATTCAATCCCGTCGGCAGCCGACCTTTCGCCGATAAATCAGCCGTTTTACCCTTTAACAGGGCAGTTCCGACGCTTCTGTAGGCTGATGACCTGTCTTTTGTGTGGCAGTAAACAGCAATTGATTCAGTCGATTACAGAGAGAGCAGGGTGGCTCCAGCGAGGCTTATTGGGGAGTAATTTGAGTCACTTCATCAGCACAACGTGGATCTTCTCTCAGATCTGGTAAGCCGTGGACAGTCCTGTTCAACAGGCAATATCTACCTGCCGGCTTCAGCCATCATTGTGGCGATCATTCGTTTACGCGTGGCGTCAGCGACGCCTCCACTTCACGGCAGTGCAACCTGTGTTGGCCTGCCAGTGGTGTGAGCAGGTCAATCATGGCGGTCCGCTGGATAGGTACCAATTGCGTATCAAGCCGATGCCGGCCCCTTTCTGCAAAAACGCTTTTATCAGTGTAATGACGGACCACTGTTGCCAGTTGTGACATGCCCGCGTACAGAAGCCTGCCAGGGCGGAAACAACGGCGTGCGCTCTTTATCGTTACGATGGCGTCCAGCGGTTGGTACGGCTACATTCATCGCTTATTGCGAGGTCTCCCGGTTGTGTTTTTCCGCTTTTCAGACTTAAATCAGGCGCGCATGGTCAAAAATGCCTTTATCAGTTTGCCTGGCTCGGGGTTTTTCTTTGCCATAAAGTTGATTAATCTACCTTTATGCTCCAGGCTTATCCTTGTATGGATAATCTCAGAGGAATAAAAAAACATGAATAAAGTAACAGGATTTATTGGTGCTGCAGTGGCTCTGGCTGTTTTATCGGGCTGTACTGCCTATGACCGTGCGGAAAGCTATGTCACAAAACCTGTTGTTCAGGATGTGAAGAAGGGGATGACGCGCCAGCAGGTGAGAGATATCGCAGGTCCACCTTCCACTGAAATCACCATGGTTCATGCTCGTGGTACCTGTCAGACCTATGTTATTGGTCAGCGTGATGGCAAATTGCAGACCTACTTCGTCAGCTACAGCGATAATGGTCGCGTAATGAACTATGGCTTCCAGAGCTGTAAAGACTACGATACCGATCCGCAGACTGGCCAGTAATCGTATCACTGTCAGTAAAAAAATGGTCACCCAGGTGACCGTTTTTTTATCCCGTTTACAGTCCCGGCGGGCGCGGGACTTCCAGATAGCGACCATCTATGTCGCGACGATAGTAGTGACCATACTGCACGTAGAAACGCTCACCGTTGTAATCCACCGCATTCATACTGCCGCTGAGGCGTTCTGCCGGAGGCTGGACCACGACATAGGTGTTATCATTCTGCCGCTGATAATACATGCCATTCAGCGCATAGTAGGTCAGTCCGCCGATAATCACAGCGGCAGCGGCGTCAGGGAGAATGGACAGCCGTCCGGGACCGTGGCCCCCGCCATGCCCCCAGCCTGGGCCGGGACCACGGTCCCAACCACCGGGATGAGCGGAAACCAGCACGGGCGATAATAACGTTAGGGAAAGCAGAGTACTTATCACCTTTTTCATACAGTTTCTCCTGGTTCAGACTGAGGCTAACATTACTCCGGGCCAGCGAAAACACAAGGGGGAAGGTCTTGCTGTTGTCTGTTTCTTACAGTGCTTAACGTATTCTTAACTCTCGCTCCAGGATCCCTGTCAGATTGCACACTGACAGGTACTGACTTTTCACTGGCCGACCAATGATCACTTCACTGACAACCAACTTACTAAGCAGGAACGGTGAGCGCTTTCTGACTGCGTGACCAGACACGGTGCGCCGCCATCGTGGTAAGGAATTCACTCATCAGTACGCCTTCCGCTTTACTTTCAGCAATAAGGCCTTCCTCCTGTTGGTCATCGGTAAGACCAAACTGGGATTTGAAACGGCGGGCATCGCCGCTCAGACCGATCACTTTCAGATGTTTATAGGCCTCCAACAGGAAGTAACGAGCATCACCACTGAGCAGCAGCGCATCGATATTGCCATCAGGAACGATCACCGCGTCGAACGTTAATGATGGCTGACCGCTAAAGGTAGCATCAACCGGCAGATGAGAACCGTCGCTGGCACGGACATGACCCATATGCGGCGCCAGCAGTTTGCTGTGTACGCCATGCACCTTCAGTTCCTGAAGGATCGCCAGAACGTCTGCTGCCAGTACGCCATCACTGAGTAACAGCGCCACCTGACGGCCTTTTATCGAACCGCTGGGCACGGCGTAAAGACTCAGACTGGCGTCTTTTTTCAGACCGTTAACATCTTTTGGCGGTGCGGTGTGCATTTGTTCGTCAGAGAGGGCGATCCCGAGATTTTCCGCCACGCTGTTGGCCAGAGACACATCAATATGTACCAGATGATCAACCACTCTTTCGCGGATCCAGGTTCTTCCCACTTTGCTCAGTTCAAAAGAGAAGGCATCAATAATGTGCTGTTGTTCCACAGGGGTCTGGCTGTTCCAGAACAGTCGGGGCTGTGAATAATACTCGCCAAATGACGGGCTTCGTTCCCGAACTTTATGGCCCTCGATACGTTCCTGATAGCTTTCGAACCCGCCACGATGTGGCGAAGAGGGCGTTTCACGCGGCCAGTTATCATTGATTGAGTTGGGTTGGTAATTAGCCGGGTTGGTATCAATATCCATCCGGTGCATACCCTGACGCTGAAAGTTATGATAGGGGCATGTGGGGCGGTTAATGGGAATTTCATGGAAATTCGGCCCACCCAGACGGCTGATTTGCGTATCGGTATAAGAAAAAAGTCGGCCCTGTAACAGCGGATCGTTGGTGAAATCCAGGCCCGGAACAATATGGCCGGGATGAAAAGCCACCTGCTCTGTTTCAGCAAAAAAATTATCAGGATTTCGGTTCAGCACCATTTTGCCGATCAGTTCGACGGGCACCAGTTCTTCCGGGATAAGTTTGGTGGCATCAAGCAGATCAAAATCAAATTTAAACTCATCCTCTTCTGCGATCAGCTGAACACCCAGCTCATATTCCGGGTAGTCGCCGGCTTCGATGGCTTCCCAGAGATCCCGGCGGTGAAAATCGGGATCGCGGCCGGTGAGTTTCTGCGATTCATCCCACAGTAAAGAGGCTTTACCGGCAACCGGTTTCCAGTGAAAACGCACAAAAGTGGCTTTTCCTGCTGCATTAATAAACCGGAACGTATGGATACCAAAACCTTCCATCGTGCGGTAGCTACGTGGAATACCACGGTCGGACATTGCCCAGATAACGTTGTGCAGGGTTTCTGGCTGGAGAGAGACGTAATCCCAGAAGGTGTCATGTGCACTCTGGCCCTGCGGGATTTCATTATGTGGTTCAGGTTTTACCGCGTGGACAAAATCGGGGAATTTATGCGCGTCCTGAATAAAAAACACCGGGGTGTTATTACCCACCAAATCGAACACCCCTTCTTCGGTATAAAATTTGGTGGCCCAGCCACGGATATCGCGCACGGTGTCGGCTGATCCGGCGCCGCCCTGAACGGTGGAGAAACGCACAAAAACCGGCGTCAGCTGCTCTGCAGAGCGCAGGAAGTCTGCTTTGGTGACGTCACTCATATCGCGATAGGGTTGAAAATAGCCATGTGCAGCCGAGCCACGGGCATGCACGATGCGTTCGGGAATGCGTTCATGATCGAAGTGGGTGATCTTTTCACGCAGAATAAAATCTTCCAGCAGTGTTGGTCCCCGGTTTCCTGCCCGCAATGAATTCTGATCGTTGGCGATACGCGTTCCCTGGTTCGTGGTGAGAGGGTAGTTTTCGCTGCCTTTGCGAAAAGGTTCCAGCGCATCGATTTTTGCATTATGGGTGTCAGGTGACTTCAGGCTGCCCGGCGCCGTTGGCTGCTTACCAGGCGGTGTCGGTTCCGTCAGGGGTTTGTAGGAAGCATCCCCGGGAACCAGCGTGTCCATTCCCGGCCTGGCTGAGTCAGGTCCGGTTGAGGGGGCAAGATGACTTATTTCCTCATTATCGGTTTCTTTCGACATGTTCATAGCTCCGGTAGTGGTCGTGTCTGACTCCAGTAACTATAGAACAGTGGTGCAGGTACGCCCGGAGATAGCAGGGTTATAATGCGCTCAGTAAAAAAAGGGCTGGAGAATCCCAGCCCTGTGGCAGATGCGTTGTTCAGCGACGCGTAATCAGTGATGTGATAACACCACATCACTTTCTGTATCACTGTTGAGCCGCGAGTTATCCGTTTGTTTTAGCCACTGGCTGGTCAGTGTCCCGGCTGTCATCGATCCATTCACGTTCAGGGCAGTTCTGCCCATATCGATCAAAGGTTCAATCGAAATCAGCAATGCAACCAGCGTGACAGGCAGACCAAGAGTAGGCAGCACAATCAGTGCGGCAAATGTCGCACCGCCGCCCACACCGGCCACGCCAGCGGAGCTGAGGGTGACAAGACCGACCAGCGTGGCAATCCATACCGGTTCAAACGGATTAATACCGACGGTGGGCGCGACCATTACTGCCAGCATCGCCGGGTAAAGTCCGGCACAGCCATTCTGTCCAATGGTGGCGCCGAATGAGGCGGAGAAGCTGGCAATGGATTCAGGCACACCGAGACGGCGTGTCTGGGCTTCCACATTCAGAGGGATAGTTGCTGCACTGGAGCGGCTGGTGAAGGCGAAGGTAATCACCGGCCATACTTTGTGAAAGAAGCGTTTAGGGTTAACGCCATTCACTGACAGTAGTAATGCGTGTACCGCAAACATAATGGCCAGTCCGAGGTAGGAGGCCAGCACAAATCCGCCCAGCTTGACGATATCATTGAGATTAGAGCCGGCAACCACTTTGGTCATCAAAGCCAGAACACCGAAGGGCGTCAGCTTCATAATAAGCCGAACCAGTTTCATCACCCAGGCCTGTAACACGTCTATCGCTGCCAGTACACGTTCACCTTTGGGTTTGTCGTCTTTCAACAGCTGCAGCGCCGCTACGCCAAGAAAGGTGGCAAAGATCACCACACTGATAATTGAGGTGGGATTGGCACCGGTCAGATCGGCAAACGGGTTTTTGGGAATAAACGAAAGCAGTAACTGCGGTGGTGACAGGTCGGCAACTTTGCCCACGTAGTTTGACTGTATGGCAGCAAGTCGGGCCGTTTCCTGGGCACCCTGTACCAGTCCGTTAGCATTAAGGCCAAACAGCCAGGTGACGAAAACACCGGTCAGCGCAGAAATCGCGGTGGTGAACAGCAACACGCCGACGGTGAGCGTACTGATTTTTCCCAAAGAAGAAGCGTTGTGCAGACGCGCTACGGCACTGAGAATGGACGCAAAGACCAGCGGCATGACGATCATTTGCAGTAACTGGACATAGCCGTTGCCGACAACGTTAAACCAGGATATGGATTCTTTCAGTACCGGACTGTCCGGGCCATAAATAGCCTGCAGAATCAGACCAAACAATACGCCCATTATCAGACCCGTTAATACGCGTCTGGAAAGGCTCCAGCTGGTGTTGCCACTTTTGGCAAGAATGACCAGCATGACGACAAATGCCGTCAGGTTGGCCAATAATGGAAGGTTCATCCCGTGTCTCCAGTCGTTATGGGGAGTGTTTCCCCACGAATAACAGTTAGTTCTTATTGCACAACAGGTGCATCTGTCAGGGCATGGTATCAGGGTGAAATGAGACAGGGATATATCCAAAAGACATGGCTTATAACCAATGGATATTTAATGAAGATTTATCCGGCATTGCGTTGCTCTGTCAGACGGCCAAGGTGGTTTTGTAATGAATTAATCATGTGAGTTGGCCAGCCTTTATCGCCAAAGGGCGGCATTCCCGCGGGAAACCACATCGCATACCCGACCAGAGCCAGGCAGAACACGCGTTCAAGCTGGTTGCCTTGCTTGCTGCTGAGCAATGGCAGGCGGAAGCGCCAGCGGCATGGCCAGAGAAGCGGCACACCCGCGGGGGTAAGCATATCGGCCGCGATATGGCTGAGGTAGCCGACCACCATACTCTGGAAAGCATCGGGTGGGATCATCAACGTCGACGGCAATTTCAGTTGCAGCAACGCTATTCCTCCAAGCACTGCCAGCAGGCTGTGAGTAAATCCCCGATGGCCGAAGAGGCGTGCTACTGGCTGTGAGATCCATGTCAGTCGTTGGCCAAGAAACGATTTAGGATGGTCAATATCGGGTAACAGGCAGGTCAGTAGTGCGGCGGGGACAATATGCCACCAGTCGCCGTTTGCCAGTTCGGGCGTCAGTTCAGCCCGCGTGGCAAATATGGCGCTGGCAATGGCAAAAATAATATGGCCTTCGGCCGTCATGATCTCACCTGATTATATTACTGTGAATTAATCCAGTATAGGGGATGTATACAGTAGAATAAACAGGTTACGTTGTAACGAAAGATAAATTTTCCCGGCGTTGCTCGCCACGGAAAGGCTGGCCTGAGCAGCCCGGAGACTATTCTCCCAGTAAATCAGCGGTGGTTAGTGCAGTCAGTGAGGCTAACTGCACATCTGCCAGCGCCCAGCGAGGGTCGCTGGCAAACTGATGAGCCGGGATGACGACAGATCGCATCCGTGCTGCTTTGGTGGCAATCATGCCGTAAAACGAGTCTTCCAGCGTCACACAGCTAAGTGGATCAACGCCAAGTCGTTCAGCGGCGTTGAGGTATACCTGGGGATGAGGTTTACTGAAGGGCAGTGCTTCAGCGGAAACCAGCACCTCGAAATAATGGCGCAGATTAAACATATCCATAACCTTCTCCAGCATAAACAGCGGTGAAGCTGACGCCAGGCCAATTTTCAGTCCTTCAGCCTGGCAACGTTGCAATGCCTGCTCCACGCCGGGTAGCAAAGGCCGATGTTCCTCAATCAGATCTGCAGCTCGCGCAATGATACGTTGTATGACGTCCTGCCGGTCTGCCCCTTCCCAGGGGAACGTTGCATACCACATCTGCACCACCTGATCGATGCGCATACCGTGGGTATCGGGCAGTTCGCTGCGTTTGGAAAGGTCAACATTCAGCTGAGTAAAAATCTCCATCTCAGCCTGTTCCCACAGGGGTTCTGAATCAATCAGCAGGCCATCCATATCAAATATTGCGGCAAGCACCGGACGGGAGTAAGACATATTTCAGCTCCATCAGAAATTTCCCGACACCATAACAGAAGTTTATACTGACCACATCTGTCGGGTGGCGGGGTGACAGGTTACCCAACACAGCGGAATCATATTTTGCAGGCGTATTTTATTTCCTGAGGGTAAACTTACAGCCTCATATCAGGATGACAGGAAGAAAGCATGACTTATCAACAGGCTGGTCGGATCGCGGTACTGAAACGTGTTTCCGGCTGGATTATTTTTATTCCGGCACTTATTTCAACATTGATTTCACTGATGGGCTTTCTTGAAAAAAGCCGTGAAAAGCGGGAAGGGATCAATGCGGTTATGCAGGATTTTTCTCATGTAATGATTGATATGATCCGCTTCAACACTAACTTCCTGAAAGGGTTCTGGGACAATTCTCCGATCCCGGACTTTAACCACGACAGCAATATCACTTTCTGGATCATCTATATAACCATCTTTATTGGTCTGGCCCTACAGGCATCCGGTGCCAGAATGTGGCGTCAGTCTCGCCGCGTTAAAGAAGGCATTGAAGATCAGCTGATCCTCGAAAATGCGAAAGGGGCGGAAGGTCGCAGCCGCCAGCAGATGGAAGAGAAAGTTGTCCTGCCGGGGCACAGCATTTTTCTGCAATTTTTTCCGCTTTATATCCTTCCGGTGGCTGTTGCTGTCGCAGGTTATTTTATTCTTAAGTTACTGGGGTTTATCTGGTAACTGGTATTGATGACGGTTTATCAGCCCGGGTGAGTATGCTGCCTGTTTGCGTCATCCTTATCCAGTAATGCTGTCACCGCCTGTTGTGCCTCTGCCACCCACTTCCCACCAAATACGTTGGCCCGGTTTAGCAGGTAGTAGAGCTGGTAAACCGGCTGACGTAGCGGAAAATCATCCTGCAATGGCCATACCGACTGATAGCCATCAAAGATCTGCTGCGGTAACGCAGGAAAGGCTGGCAGTAATGCCAGATCGCACTCACGATCTCCCCAGTAGCAGGCTGGATCGAATATCCACGGCCCGTTGTCACTGCCGCCACAGTTAGCTGGCCAGAGGTCGCCATGGAGTAAAGATGGTTGCGGGTGATGTGAAGCCAGCACCCGTTTTGTACTGCTAATGATCAGTTCGCTGTCACCGTAATGAATGCCTTTCTCAGCGGCGAGCATGAGTTGCCAGCCGATCCGCTGCTCGGAGAAAAATACCGACCAACGGCGCACCCAACTGTTTGGCTGAGGGGAGGTGGTGAAGTTATTGTCATAATCCAGGCCAAACTGTGGCTGCTCACTCCACTGGTGAAGCCGTGCCAGTTGCTCACCCAGCTGCCATGCACTTTTTTCATTCAGGGGAAGCAGGGAGATATACTCCAGCAGCAGGAAGCTGACGTTGCCATTGCCACCGACCCCTAATACCTCAGGTACTTTTACTGTTTTCGTTCGCGCCAGCAACTGCAACTGCTCCGCTTCACTGGTGAACTGTTCCAACATGCTGGGTGTGTTACATTTGACAAAAACATCACGATTGCCATGACGAAACCGCCAGGTTTCGTGCACGTCCCCGTGTGTTAACTGCCTGCGTTGGCTGATTTCGCCAATTCCCGACTGCTGATTCAACAGACACCTGATGGCTGACCACATAAGGTATTCCTTTTTTGTTGTATCCTGCGAAACAGGCGGACATTCCCGCCACAGGAAATAAACCTGCTATTACGGACAGTCCCCGGCACCTTGCTGCCAGGACGCTCTGTCGCATGTCCAGATAGCCATTCCGGTGCGGCGGAAATTTTTTATTTGCAATGTCATGCAGCTAATGTCGTTAACTTTTATAATCCACGGCGTGAATAAGACCACTCTTATTTATCAGTGTTGTAGCGTTGCAGATATGTTGCAAACTGGCGTTTAATAAAATGTTACGATTATTACCGTAAATTACGTTGATCGTCCTTCAAAACTCTTCAGACTCACCCTTTTAAACTGTCGTACGGGTCACATTTAATGAAAGCGCTTAATAAGCTGTCTGCTGTTCTTTTACTCTCTGGGGGAGCGTTGTGCCACCAGGCTCTCGCGGATAACAACGTATTTACGGTCATGGATGATCCTTCAACAGCAAAAAAAACATTCGAAGGGAATGCGGCTGCCGGATATCTGGCTCAGACCGGTAACACTACCAGCTCATCACTGACGGCCAATACCAACATGACCTGGTATCAGCCTTCCACCGCCTACAGCTTATGGGGTAACGCCAGCAACACATCCTCCAATGATGTGCGTGCTTCTGAGACTTATCAGATTGGTGGACGTACCCGATATAATCTGAATACCGCTGATTATCTTTTTGGCCAGGCCAGCTGGCTGAGCGATCGTTTTAACGGCTATGATGGTCGTTCTATTCTTGCTGCAGGTTATGGTCGCCAGTTATTAAATGGCCCGGTGCATTCGCTGCGTGTGGAAGCAGGTCCTGGTGTGCGTTATGACGATTACCACGACGGTGGCCATGAAACCCAGGCCCTCGCCTACGGCGCACTGAGCTATCAGTGGCAGCTGACCGACAGCACTAAATTTATTCAGGGTGTGTCCGTTCTGGGCAGTGATGACACCACGGTGAACTCAGAAACCGGCCTTCAGGTAGCAATCAACAGCCATTTTGCACTGAAGCTGGCCTATAACGTGACCTGGAACCAGAATCCGCCGTCTTCTGCACCGGACAAAACCGATACCAAAACCACTATTCAGCTTTCTTACGCCATGTAAGTATCCTGGCCCGGAAGAGAATGCCATGCGCGTTAGTCAGGTAGATCTGTCCTTCCGGGTATTAATTTCCTTAATCTGCTTAGAATTCTCACCCATTTCGGATATTTCCTTAATCTGCTTACAGTCCTTTCTCATTTCGGACACTTTCTTAATTAAAAATTTTCATTTTTGCATAAAATAATTTGAAAACTTAATTTATATTAAAATTTACCCCTGATTAAAACTTTCTCTTAAGTGCATTTAATTGTGTGTTTTTTTTGACGTTATATAATTACAGTACACTGGAAATATTGGCACTTTCTTTTAATTTATGATTAAAAAATCAGGAAAAATATCTATGAATACGAAAACTAAAATGACCCTCCAACAATGCCAGGAAATTCGCGGCGGCTGGGGAAGTGGCTGGGGTGGTGCGGCTATTGGCGGTACGATTGGCGGTGTGATAGGCAGCGCGTTTGGCCCAGCAGGTGCATTGATTGGTGCCATTAGTGGTAGTATCGCCGGGGCAGGCGTCGAAAAGTCCCAGTCTTAATAAACAGTCTCCAGAACTATAAACGAGTTCGTTTTTACACAATAAAAATAATGTGTATTGACTAACCATTTCAGACAGCAGGTGCTGATTCAGGTACCTGCTGCTTTTTACCTATCACGTTGTGACATCAATACCACAGCAGATGATACATTCTGAAAATAAAATTATAAATATCTGATTACATCGGCCATGGCTTGTTATGCATGCTGTCATGTAGATAAAAATTGTTAAATTATGAATAACAAATTTAATCACTGTCTGAAGAAGTCTCCGCTGGCAATAAGTGTTTATGCGTCTGCAATAACTCTATTTATGGCAGCATTTATTGCTGTTCTGATGCAGGGAACTTATGGAAAAAGTGAAACCGCAAAAGGCTTAATAAGAAATGAGTCTTTTTATCGTGTTGCCGCCAGCAAGGTAGGTAATGTGACAGAAATTTATGTCACGGAAGGGGAAAAAGTTAATAAGGGTACACCCTTATTTCGTGTCGCGCTTCCCTGGCAGGATGTGCCAGATCAACAAAATGGCAATAGCATGTTGGCAGAATCCGTTGCACGGCTTGTTCAGACAAAAAAAGATTTTGAATCGGAAGAAGAATTACAGCAGCGGGAGTGGGACACACTTAAAAAACAAAAGGAAAACGTGTTCCTGACGTTTGAAGAAAAAAACAAAAAGCTCAGTGATGTTGAAAAGGATTATCAGCGTAAATATGCTCTGTATAAAGATCAGTTAAGGGAACTGAATGCCTTATTGAAATTGAAATCAATCAATAAGTCTGATGTTGAGAATATGAAGCAATTGATCATAGACAATGAACTTGCCATAAAAAAAACTCAATTAGAGCAACATACGTTGCTGCAAAATCGATCAGAGCAGGAGGTGAATTATCTCAGGATGGAGCGCGAACTACTCAGAAACAAAAATGAAATTGAGGGCAGAAAGCGTGAAATCATCAACGAGCTGAACAAGATTCAGATGGAACAGGAATATGTGGTGACATCTCCTGTTACCGGGAACGTTCACGATATAGGGATTCTCAAGGGGGACTTTGTCGATGGTAAAACACCTTCGATGATAATCAAAGAAGATGCCGCCAAAAAACCAATAGTCATACTTTATCTCACCAGTAGCCAGATAGGACTGATTAACCAGCAGGAAAAAATATTTTTGCGCGTCGATACGTTTCCTTATGAAACCTACGGTCTGCTGAGTGCATTGATTACTAATATCTCACAAACTCCCACTCAGGTCAGCCTGGATGAAAAAGAGTCTCTGTTTCGGGTAAAACTTAAAATTAATGAAGATGATGGGCATACCAGGATCCCTGTCGATTTTTTAAATGATGGTATGTCGGTTACTACCTCCTTACGTCAACCCGGGCAGAGTTTGCTGGCCTGGTTATTTATGCCTGTCAAAAAATCATTTAATCGCAACCCGGATTTTGCAGAATGAAAAAGAAATTCAGAATAAAGGATGTAATACAGGATGAAGTTGCAGAATGTGGACTGGCCTGCATCAGTTACATCTCCGGCGTTTATGGCAAAAAAATTAGCCTGGATAAACTTCGTAATAAATACGATGTGAATCTTGACGGCCTGTCTTTTTTTCATTTGATGAAGATTTGTGCTGATAATCAGATGATTGCAACTGGGGTAAGTATTGCTGCTGACGCGCTTGGCGAGCTGGAAAAGCCAGCGATATTGCTCTGGGATAACTGTCACTTTGTGGTACTTAAGCGCGTTGGACGTAAACGTATTGAGGTGATGGATCCCGCAACCGGCAGTCGTTATTTTACCTCGGAAGAAACGCTAAAATACTTTTCAGGGGTAGCTCTGGAAATTGTGCCAGCAGATAACTTCTCTACAGAAGAGCAGGGTAATATCAGTGAGAAAAAAACACAAAACTTCTTCAGTATGCAGGCATTTTTTAACGGACTGATAAAATATAAATCCTACATGCTGCCACTGGCCGCGATGGCAATCATTATTCAGTTAACGAATGTAGCTGTGCCAAAATTTATGTCACTCGTTTTTGATGAGGTATTACCAGGCAATGACGAGGACCTGTTATTTTTGCTAATCTATATTTTTTCTTTTATCTATCTGGCTCAATCTGTCAGTAGTTATTTAAAAATAATCATATCGCAACGGTTACGTCGGGCCGTGTCACAGTTTGAAGGCGTGAATACGGTAAATAAACTATTTCAGATGGATCTGAAGTTTTTTAATAAAAGAATGCCTTCAGATTTGCTGAGAAAAATAAAATCTGTTGATGTTTTCCATGTAATTTTTACTCACGGCTGGCTGGATATCGCCGTGGATGCTTTTTTTTCATGTGTATTTATCGTGTTACTTTTCATGATTAGCTTTGAGCTGGCTATGCTTACCGTGGCAGTGACTGGCAGCATGGTGCTTGTCAGAGTTATGTTGCTATCAACTTTAATGTCGAGACAATATTCTGCTCTTGATTCAGAAGTAAGAAGAGACAACAGTCTGCTGGAATCGATTGATAATATCAATATGATAAAAATCAGCCATACGGAGCACCGAAAAGTGGGGGACTGGTTTTATCATCATGCTGAACTGGAAGACAATCGTTCTGGAATTGAGAAAATTAATGCGTTAATTCAGCTCTCAATAACTACCATATCCCATATTCAGACCCTTATTATTATGGGGGTAGGTGCCTGGGGAGTGCTCAAAGGAAATAATACAGCAGGTCAGCTCATTTCCTTTATTTTTTATAAAAACTGTCTGATGAATAACATTCAGGCTATGGTTGAAAATCATGTTAACCTGAAAATATGCTCGGTGGAAGTCAGAAGACTTCAGGATATCTCACCAGAAGCAGTTTTGCCAGTGGAGCAATTTAGCAGTTGTGCAACAAGAAAAAGTGAGCCTGTAGAGAAAATAGCGGTTAAAGATCTTGCCTTCACCTACAGTAATCTGGATGACGCATTTATCAAAAATGTAAATTTCTCACTTAATGCAGGTGAAAAATTGGTTTTAACGGGGCCATCTGGGTGTGGTAAGTCCACGGTGCTTAATATAGCTGCCGGTCTGTTAAAACCAACATCAGGCAAAATGCTGGTTAATGGCATGTCTCTTGGTAAATTTGGTCAACATCAGTATCAGGAACAAATTTCATTAGTCACACCTGACGATAAAATTATCAATGGCAGCATAACGGAAAATATTATTTATGAAAGCGAACATATTGATATGCAGCTGCTTGAGAAATGTATTGATGATGCCAATTTGGGGCAGGTTATTTTTTCCCTGTCAGCTGGTCTGAATACCCGGCTGGGTGTTAATGGGGCAAAGCTCTCTTCTGGCCAACAGCAGCGCCTGATGCTGGCACGTGCGTTGTACCGTAAACCGGCACTTATTTTACTGGATGAACCGACATCTCATCTGGACGATCGGTCGAAGCAGAGCATGATTGAACTTATCAAAAAATTGCCGATGGCCTGTCTGATTGTTTCCCATGATCAATGCCTGATCACTGCGATTGAAAAGGAAGTAAAAATTGGGACGGAATGATAACACACTGAGGTTAAAAACAAGGGTTAATTTAAAGCTCAATACGTTGTTTTTTTCATTCGTTGAAAAAGTAATAAAACTTATATCCAGGTTCACTTTTCGTCATGCAAATATGCGTGTCACATATTGTTGCATAAATTTAGTAGCCACAGTTTTTAAACGACACCTTGTTAAATATTATTCATGTGCCTCAGCTTTATATCTTGCAAGGTGTTTTTTTAATTATCAGGGTAAAGATTTTTGCAAGCTTCTTATCATAAATAAGCTGATGGCTGAATATATTAAGTTTTCTCTTTTTAATTCTAACTGGATACAAGTTAAAAATTTTCTTGACCACAACTGTTCATTTTCAAATCCAGACAGTAAACCAGGTAAACTTTTGCTGTTTACACATACCGGAGATTACTGGCTCTCAATATTGACAATGGCACGTCAGTACCAGGGGATGGGATGTGAATTTATTGTCCCGATTTATCAGCCGATTACCGATGAAATTCGTAAAATGTACAACAGAATAAAAATACCTGGTGTGGATGTTTTATTTATCAACATACATGATGACGGCTCTTTACTTAAAATTATCCGTTGTCTTAAAAAGCCAAAAAGTATTGTGGCAATTTTTTACGACCTTTTTTGCTACTCTACAGGTATTCATAATGGCGCAGTTGATAGTGTCACGTTTTTTAATAAAAAAGGCTATATGACAACAGGGATGCTTTCTCTTGCAGAGAAAATGAAGCTGGAAATTAATTTTATTTCTAACCGCTATTCTGTTTCTGAGGGAAAATATATCACAACCATATCCCCTGCGGTGCTACTGTCCGGGCAAACAGACGTTGATAAAGTAATCATCAGTCATCTTGAATCCTGTATTAAGGAGAATGCTTACCAATGGCATTTTATGATTTCACTGGACGCATATTTCCACGTCCCCTATTCGCAACTTAAGTTGAAAAATGACAGAGAGCTTGCACAGTTTGCACGGCTTAATTATAAATATATCCACCTTAACGACTGATTATGCTAAAAAAAACCTGTCACCTTATTATCATTCTGACGCTAAGCGGTTGTTCGCTGGCACCCGATTATGAAAAACCTGAAACGGTTATCGACCATCCTGTTGAATTGAAGACCGGCAGCACAACTGACCGCTACAGCTTCCATGATCTTTTCGCCGCGGATAAGCCCCTGCTGGATCTCCTTGAACATGCGCTGAACAATAATTACGATCTTCAGCAGGCGATGCAGCGAGTCATTGCCGCCAGAGCCAGCACAATGAGTTCTGTGTTTGATTTAGTACCCGGCGTCAAGCTTTCATCTTCAAAAAGTACCAGCATGAGCAGTGGTACGAACTTAATCACCGGCGCTACAATCCAGAGTAAAACAGAAAATTATCAAAGTGCCGTTGGCGTCGATTCCTACGAGGTCGATATATGGGGGAAAAAAATTAATCAGGTGCAGGCATTAAAGTATGATGGACTAAATTATGAAAGTGTGGCTGCTGCACTTCACCTTACCTTAATGTCAGATCTTGCCTCCAACTGGTATGAAACGCTTTATATGATTAAGGTTTGGCATCTTCTTAACGACAAAAAAAATAAACTCGATCAAATCCAGAAAAAACTTAATGCACTGGAGGATGCCGGACAGATCGATGTCGTTATTATGTCTAAATTCTTACGGGGCAGAGCCAGCGACGACAGTAACCTGCGCAACCTGCAACGGGAGATCATTAACCGAATTCATAAACTGGAGTTTCTTTCCGGTTACCGTTCGCCGTGGTTGAATACCTCTGACTGGCAAAAAATTTCAGGAAATTACCAGGTCCCGTCTTTGCCACAGCGAATTACTTCTGAAGTGATTTTTAATCGTCCTGATGTTATTGCCGCTGAGATGAAAATAAAATCAGCTAATGGGTCGATAGGTGCAGCACGAGCTGCGTTTTTGCCGGTATTTAATCTGTATGCCAGTGCCTGGCATACGTCTGATGATTTTGGGCATATATTGAGTAATCTTTCTGAGAACTGGACGTTTACTCCCTCAATCGTCTTACCTGTTTTTAACTGGCCCAAAAACTATGCCAACCTTAATTATGCCCGTTCACAGCAGGTCATAACCGTCATTGAATATCGTAAAACAGTGGCACAGGCGCTGATGGATATTCAGGATGCCACCAACAATCTTGCAGGATATCAGCACCTGTACAGTGCGGCCGGGGCCGAGGTGGCACAGCACCGGGAAAATTTTGTGAAACTGGATGCCCGCTACGCAGCGGGTTATGCCGATCTCTACGGCTATTATGAAGCGGTGGATTTGGCGTTCACGGCCGAAATGGAGCTGGAAAGTAACCGACAACAGATGATGGCTTATACGGTGACTTTACTGAAAGCCATAGGCGGCTAACTATCTGCGTCTGACAGCAGATTACAACAGGGAACCCAGGCCAGATTATGTCTGTTGTTCAATCGGTGGGCATCACAGCTAATCAACCCGGTTAAGTGCTGGCAGCCACAGGTAGCAATACTCCTCAGCGATACCGCCTGAACACTCGGTGACGCCGCTTATCTCAAGGTTGCAATTTACGTTGTTGGCAGCACCTTCGCCAACGGCAAGCCAGCCTGGCTGATGGTGAGTTTGTGAAATCATGCAAACGCTTTTTAGCGGCGGAGTAAAAAAACACCTCCATCGTTGATAACCGCCTCAAGCTGAAGCTGGAGATGCATTGATTTAGGAAATAAACGGGCAGAATGGCGGGGCAGTCATTCATAACCTTTGACGGTAAGGCGATGAAAGGTGGCGCGCTGGAGAACGTGCGTGTGCCCGGAGCTGTGACATACATAATAATCCCGTTACACGATGACAGCAGGCCGCTTATTTGATTGATTCTTACTGCCGTGCAATTGAAAGGCATGGAGTGTAAGATATTACTCCTTCGAAAGTTTATGACAGAAGCAGACTTTTGATTATGTGTACCAGGTGGTGTACCAAATTAACAAATGTGAGTTAATTTAAGGTGTTAATTGCTTGATATATATTGAAATTTTAACTTTGTATGTAGCCTTGCGTATGGGTTACCACTGCATTTAAGGATGTTACATGCCTGTAATTACTCTTCCTGATGGAAGTCAGCGTAAGTTTGATCATGCTGTCAGCGTGATGGATATTGCTCTGGATATTGGTCCGGGACTGGCTAAAGCCTGTATCGCGGGTCGCGTAAACGGTGAGTTGGTGGATGCAGTTGATCCAATCAGCACCGACGCCAATGTCGCCATTGTCACTGCGAAAGATGAAGCCGGTCTGGAAATTATCCGCCACTCCTGCGCCCACCTTCTGGGGCACGCTATCAAACAGCTTTGGCCTGATACCAGGATGGCAATCGGCCCGGTTATCGACAACGGTTTTTATTATGATGTTGATATCGATCGCACCCTGACCCAGGAAGATATTGAGCTGCTGGAAAAGCGAATGCACCAGCTGGCTGAAACAAATTATGACGTTGTTAAGAAGAAGGTCAGTTGGCAGGAAGCACGTGACGCTTTTGCCGCCCGCGGCGAAACTTACAAAATGACCATCCTCGACGAAAATATCAGCCATGACGATCGTCCGGGCCTTTATCATCATCAGGAATATGTTGATATGTGCCGCGGGCCGCATGTGCCAAATATGCGCTTCTGCCATCATTTTAAATTACAAAAAATTTCCGGTGCTTACTGGCGTGGCGACAGCAACAATAAAATGTTGCAGCGCATTTACGGTACTGCCTGGGCGGATAAAAAACAGCTGGCTGCCTATTTGCTACGTCTGGAAGAGGCCGCAAAACGAGACCATCGTAAGATTGGTAAGCAGCTCGATTTGTATCATATGCAGGAAGAAGCGCCGGGTATGGTGTTCTGGCATAATGACGGCTGGACCATTTTCCGCGAGCTGGAGATTTTCGTGCGCAGCAAGCTGACGGAATATGACTACCAGGAAGTCAAAGGTCCGCTGATGATGGATCGGGTGCTGTGGGAAAAAACCGGTCACTGGGAAAATTATAAAGAAGCGATGTTCACTACCTCTTCTGAGAACCGCGAATATTGCATCAAGCCAATGAACTGTCCGGGGCACGTTCAGATTTTCAATCAGGGCCTTAAATCTTACCGTGACCTTCCGCTGCGTATGGCTGAATTCGGTAGCTGCCACCGCAATGAGCCATCAGGCGCGTTGCATGGCCTGATGCGCGTGCGAGGCTTCACTCAGGATGACGCCCATATCTTCTGTACGGAAGGACAGGTGCGTGCTGAAGTAAACAGCTGTATTCGCATGGTCTATGACATGTACAGCACATTCGGCTTTGAGAAAATCGCCGTTAAATTGTCCACCCGCCCGGCAAAACGTATCGGTACTGATGATATGTGGGATCGTGCTGAAGCGGATCTGGCGGCTGCACTTGAAGAAAACCATATCCCGTTTGAATATCAGCCGGGTGAGGGCGCATTCTATGGCCCTAAAATTGAATTCACGCTGCATGATTGTCTGGATCGTGCCTGGCAGTGTGGCACAGTACAGCTCGACTTCTCACTGCCGGGCCGTCTGGGTGCTTCCTATGTCGGTGAAAATAACGATCGCCAGGTGCCGGTGATGATCCACCGTGCAATCCTGGGGTCTGTGGAGCGCTTTATCGGTATTCTTACCGAAGAGTACGCCGGTTTCTTCCCAACCTGGCTCGCTCCGGTACAAGTGGTGGTGATGAATATCACCGATGGTCAGTCCGAATATGTTGCAGAATTGACCCGGAAACTTCAGAATGCGGGCATTCGTGTAAAAGCGGACTTGAGAAACGAGAAGATTGGCTTTAAAATCCGCGAGCACACTTTACGTCGTGTCCCCTATATGCTGGTTTGTGGTGATAAAGAGGTGGAAGCAGGCAAAGTTGCCGTTCGCACCCGCCGTGGCAAAGACCTGGGCAGCATGGACGTAAACGACGCGATCGCGAAGCTGCAGGATGAAATCCGCAGTCGCAATCTTCATCAACTGGAGGAATAAGGTATTAAAGGCGGAAAACGAGTTCAACCGGCGCGTCCTAATCGTATCAACAGAGAAATTCGCGCCAATGAGGTTCGTCTGAGCGGCGTCGATGGCGAACAGATTGGTATTGTCAGTCTGAATGAGGCTTTAGAAAAAGCTGAAGAAGCAGGCGTTGATTTAGTCGAAATCAGCCCCAACGCCGAGCCGCCCGTTTGTCGTATCATGGATTACGGCAAGTTCCTCTATGAAAAGAGTAAATCTTCTAAGGAACAGAAGAAAAAGCAAAAAGTTATCCAGGTTAAGGAAATTAAATTCCGTCCTGGCACCGATGATGGCGACTACCAGGTAAAACTACGCAACCTGGTTCGCTTTCTGGAAGAGGGTGACAAAGCCAAAATCACGCTGCGGTTCCGTGGTCGTGAGATGGCGCACCAGCAGATCGGCATGGAAGTGCTTAATCGCGTCCGTAAAGATCTGTGTGACGATATGGATTTGGCTATTGTTGAATCCTTCCCTTCGAAGATTGAAGGGCGTCAGATGATTATGGTGCTCGCTCCTAAGAAGAAACAGTAGGCCATAAAGTAATAAGAATGACTGCGGCTCAGGTCGCAGTGCTTTTTATTCGCCTGTCTGGTTCATTTTATTAACAATGCGAAGTGGATGTTTTAAATGCCAAAGATTAAAACTGTTCGTGGCGCGGCCAAGCGCTTCAGGAAGACTGCCTCTGGCGGCTTCAAGCGTAAACACGCAAACCTGCGTCATATTCTGACCAAAAAATCTACCAAGCGTAAGCGTCACCTGCGTCCGAAAGGCATGGTGTCCAAAGGCGATCTGGGCCTGGTTATTGCCTGCCTGCCATACGCATAAGTAAACCTTTTTTAGTACCCGACAGATTTCGTGCTGTAGAAAGGCGGCAGCGGAGCGAATTCCTGAGCTTACTTTGTTGAGTGACCGGAATAAGTGAAAGCAGCTAACACGGCTTCGGCATGAAAGATAAAGGGTAAAACAGAATATTAAACAGGAGAGCTAAATGGCTCGTGTAAAACGTGGTGTAGTTGCTCGCGCACGTCACAAAAAAATCTTAAAACAAGCTAAAGGCTACTATGGTGCACGTTCGCGTGTATACCGTGTTGCCTTCCAGGCTGTTATCAAAGCTGGTCAGTATGCTTACCGTGACCGTCGTCAGCGTAAGCGTCAGTTCCGTCAGCTGTGGATCGCACGTATTAACGCGGCGGCACGCACTAACGGTATCTCTTACAGCCGTTTCATCAATGGCCTGAAAAAGGCGTCGATTGAAATCGACCGTAAGATCCTGGCTGACATCGCCGTATTCGACAAAGTGGCATTCACTGCCCTCGTTGAAAAAGCAAAATCAGCGCTGGCGTAAGTCAGATAAGAGGGGGAGCGTGCTCCCTCTTTTATTTTCTGTATTATTGGATTGAAAAAACTGCTATTTCTGCCATATGCAGAACTTTCCATGACAACAAGGTAACACCAGCATGAATGCGAATTTTCGTTTCTTTTTTTACTTTAGCACCTGAAGCTCAGGAGGCTTGCGCCAAGAGAAGAAACGAAAAATCGCGCTGAAAGCCTCCCTCGTGGAGGCTTTTTTGTTTCTGGCAAGGTAAATCCAGGGCGGAGTCGTCCCCATAAAAACAGACCGGCCACGGCGGCTGGAAGAAGAGGAAAGCATGTCACATCTCGCTGAACTGGTGGCAAATGCAAAAACAGCCATTATTGATGCACGCGATGTTGCCGCGTTAGACACGGTACGCGTTGAATATCTTGGGAAAAAAGGACATCTGACGCTACAGATGACCACGCTCCGTGAGCTGCCTGCCGATGAGCGTCCGGCAGCCGGTGCGGTGATCAATGAAGCGAAGCAGCAGGTACAGGAAGCGCTCAATGAGCGTAAAAACAGCCTGGAATCTGCGGCGCTGAACGCCCGTCTTGCAGAGGAGACGATAGATGTTTCCCTGCCAGGTCGTCGTATTGAGAACGGCGGTCTGCACCCGGTCACACGTACTATCGATCGTATCGAAACGTTCTTTGCTGAGCTGGGGTTTACTGTGGCGACCGGCCCGGAGATTGAAGACGACTACCATAACTTTGATGCGCTGAATATTCCCGGCCACCATCCCGCGCGCGCCGATCATGATACTTTCTGGTTTGATGCGACCCGACTGCTGCGTACCCAGACTTCCGGCGTACAGATCCGTACTATGAAAAACCAGCAGCCGCCAATTCGTGTTATCGCACCTGGCCGTGTTTATCGTAACGATTACGATCAGACTCATACGCCAATGTTCCATCAGATGGAAGGGCTGATTGTTGATAAAAACATCAGTTTTACCAACCTGAAAGGAACGCTGCATGATTTTCTGAACAACTTCTTTGAAGAGGATTTGCAGATCCGTTTTCGTCCTTCCTATTTCCCATTCACCGAGCCATCCGCTGAAGTGGATGTGATGGGTAAAAACGGTAAGTGGCTGGAAGTACTGGGCTGTGGCATGGTGCATCCGAACGTGCTGCGAAACGTGGGTATCGATCCTGAAGTCTATTCCGGTTTTGCCTTCGGCATGGGAATGGAGCGACTGACCATGCTGCGTTACGGTGTGTCCGATCTACGTGCCTTCTTCGAAAATGACTTAAGATTCCTCAAACAGTTTAAATAAGGGCGGTTAACAGTAATGAAATTCAGTGAACTCTGGCTACGTGAATGGGTTAACCCGGCCATCGATAGCGCCGCCCTGTCTGAACAAATCACCATGGCAGGTCTGGAAGTGGACGGCGTTGATGCCGTTGCCGGTGCTTTCCACGGTGTGGTGGTGGGGGAAGTGGTGGAATGTGGCCAGCATCCCAACGCGGACAAACTGCGTGTCACTAAAATCAATACGGGCGGCGATCGTCTGTTGGATATTGTCTGTGGTGCACCAAACTGCCGTCAGGGCCTGAAGGTGGCGGTGGCAACGGTGGGAGCGGTACTGCCGGGTGATTTCAAAATCAAAGCGGCGAAACTGCGCGGGGAACCTTCCGAAGGTATGCTGTGTTCTTTCTCCGAGCTGGGTATTGCCGACGACCAGGGCGGGATTATTGAGCTGCCGCTGGACGCGCCAGTGGGCACCGATATCCGTGAGTTTTTGCAACTTGACGATAGCACTATTGAAATCAGCGTGACGCCGAACCGTGCTGATTGCCTTGGTATTATCGGTATCGCCCGTGATGTGGCGGTGCTGAACAAACTGCCACTGACCGGGCCAGACATCGCGCCGGTGGTGGCCACCATTCAGGATACGTTGCCAATCCATGTTACAGCAGGGGAAGCCTGTCCCCGTTATCTTGGTCGGGTGATAAAAGGTATTAATGTCAGGGCGGCAACGCCGCTGTGGATAAAAGAAAAACTGCGTCGTTGCGGCATTCGCCCGATCGATCCGGTGGTTGATATCACCAACTTTGTGCTGCTTGAGCTGGGCCAGCCAATGCACGCCTTTGATCTCGACCGTATCAGCGGTGGTATCAATGTGCGCATGGCGGAAGAGGGCGAAACCCTGAGGCTGCTGGACGGTAGTGAAGCCAAACTCAACGCTGACACGCTGGTGATTGCTGACAGTCATAGCGCGCTGGCGATGGCTGGCATCTTTGGTGGCGAGCATTCTGGTGTGAATGAACAAACGAGCAACGTGCTTTTTGAGTGCGCGTTCTTCAGCCCACTGTCAGTCACCGGTCGCGCACGCCGTCACGGTCTGCACACCGATGCCTCTCATCGTTACGAACGTGGTGTTGACCCGCAGATGCAGTACAGGGCAATGGAGCGGGCCACGCGACTGCTGCTGGATATCTGTGGTGGGGAAGCGGGACCGGTTATCGATGTTACCAACGACGTTACGTTGCCAAAATGTGCCACCATCACACTACGCCGTGAAAAGCTGGATCGCCTGATCGGGCATGTTATTGCCGACGGCGACGTCAGCGATATTTTGCGCCGCCTGGGATGTAAGGTAAACGAAGGCGACGGATTCTGGCAGGCAACAGCGCCATCCTGGCGTTTTGATATTGCCATTGAAGAAGATCTGGTGGAAGAAGTCGCCCGCGTTTATGGCTATAACAATATTCCTGACGTACCGGTTCAGGCCGGTCTGGTGATGACTTCGCACCGTGAAGCAACGCTTTCGCTCAAGCGCGTAAAAGCAATGCTGGTGGATAAAGGCTATCAGGAAGCGATTACCTACAGCTTCGTCGACCCCAAAACTCAGGCGCTTTTACATCCGGGTATCGATCCGCTGGTGCTGCCCAGCCCTATCTCTGTTGAAATGTCCGCCATGCGCCTTTCATTATGGACAGGGCTGTTGGACGCGGTGGTGTACAATCAGAATCGTCAGCAAAGCCGTGTACGTCTGTTTGAGAGTGGGCTGCGTTTTGTGCCTGACACACAGGCATACCTGGGGATCCGCCAGGATGTTATGCTGGCTGGGGTGATCTGCGGTGCCCGCTATGAAGAACACTGGGATCTGGCGCGTCAGACGGTTGACTTCTATGATTTGAAAGGTGATTTGGAATCAGTGCTCGATCTTACCGGGAAATTGTCTGATATTACCTTCCGTGCTGAGCAAAATCCGGCGTTGCATCCGGGACAAAGTGCCGCCATTTATTTGCAGGATTCGTGCATCGGTTTTATTGGTGTGATTCATCCCGAACTTGAACGGAAACTGGATCTTAACGGGCGTACCGTGGTGTTCGAACTGGAATGGGACAAGCTTTCCGACCGTGTTTTGCCAGACGCCGGGGAGATTTCACGGTTCCCGGCAAACCGTCGTGATATTGCGGTTGTCGTCGCGGAAAATGTTCCGGCAGCAGATATCATTGCAGAGTGTAAGAAAGTTGGCGTAAATCAGATAGTTGGCGTAAACTTGTTTGACGTGTACCGTGGTAAGGGCGTGAATGAAGGTTTTAAGAGCCTTGCTATCAGCCTGATTTTGCAAGATACCAGCCGGACACTCGAAGAAGAGGAGATTGCCGCAACCGTCGCCAAATGTGTTGTGGCATTAGAAGAGCGATTCCAGGCAACCTTGAGGGATTGAACCTATGGCGCTTACAAAAGCTGAAATGTCTGAATACCTGTTTGAAAAGCTGGGGCTTAGCAAACGGGATGCCAAAGAGCTGGTAGAACTGTTTTTTGAAGAGGTGCGTCGTGCTTTGGAAAACGGCGAACAGGTCAAACTGTCAGGATTTGGCAACTTCGACCTTCGCGACAAAAATCAACGTCCGGGACGTAACCCCAAGACCGGAGAGGATATTCCGATCACCGCGCGGCGGGTGGTGACCTTTCGTCCCGGACAGAAGCTTAAAAGCCGGGTTGAAAACGCCACGCCAAAAGAAGACTGATTTATGCTATCTGAAAAGGCCGCTTACGCGGCCTTTTTTATGCCTGCTGTGGCAGCGTGCAGTCAGTCAAACCCCGGTATGACTGGGTTTATCAGCAACTCATAGCAGCCAGAAGCGGTTCATGTGTGGACATTATGTGGACACCAGAATCATATTCATTTCTCCTTTCAGGGGGTTCATTCTGATTACATCGCTCAGATAATCCGGTGCAAAATGGGCGTAGACCATTGTCTGGGTTATTTTTGTATGACCTAAAACGCGTTGTAGCGTCACAATATTGCCACCGTTCATCATAAAATGGGTGGCGAACGTGTGACGTAAAACATGAGTGGCCTGTCCTGATGGCAAATCAGGTTTCACTGTTTTGAGCGCCAGTCTGAATGCTCCGTAGTCAGCCCCCGGAAACAGTAGCCCGGTTTTGTTTTTCGTGACCTCTTCCGCCACCTGTTCAGAAACAGGAACGGTTCTGAGCTTACTGGTTTTGGTTTTCGTAAAAGTTACACGCTGATGAACTATATTTGTTCGTTTGAGGTTTTTGGATTCTCCCCAGCGCCCGCCGGTACTCAACATCAGAACGGCCAATCGTCTGTTGTCTCCCTCCAGATTAGCCAGCAGGGCTGATATTTCGTGATCGTAGAGAAAACTCATTTCAGGCACGGCTTCTTTCAGTGTACCTGTGCCCCTTATTGGGTGCTCGCCGTGGAATGCCCCAGACTCTATCAACTGAGAGAATGCCCCGCTGATAGTTGTCATTTCGCGGTTGATCGTTGAGGCTTTAACCCCGCCCTGCAATCTGACAGACTTGTAGCGGGCAATAAGGTTTCTGTTAATCTGAATAGCTGCCGGATTACCGGTTATGTCAGAGAATCGCCTGAGTTTGAGAAGATAATTCTGGCCGTGGTCGCTGTTTCGTCCATAAAATTGCCACCAGATATCAATCAATTCTGATAATTTCCTCTTATCAGTTGGCTTTGCCAGCCATTCCTTGTTTCTGTGATTAGCAGAAACATAGCGTTCAAATGTTACAGCCTCGCCTTTCTTGTTGAATTTTCGACGGATTCGCCTTCCGCTACGGCCATTTGGCCGGATGTCCACTTCATATTGACCGCCTTCGAGCTTCTTAATGGTCATTAGAAAGCCCTCTGAAACGATCTTTAAAGTTACAGTTTTGATAACGCTTTGTGTCTGATAAATATAGTAAATGTAAAGTTAACCAGCCTTTTGCCCTGATTGCTGAGAGCTTGTTTCTCCTTGCCCACAGTGTGCGAGGGCCGGTGCTATCTGACCGGCTTCGGGGGAAATCTGATCCGCTATAAACCAGAGTGTGTATTTGCTGAATCTGGGGTGTTTTAAAATTTTCATGATTGCTTCTACTCCCATACTTTTGGTTCCATTCTCGTAGCTTGAAAGTGAGCTATAGGCAACACTAGTTAAATCACTGAATTGTCTTCTATTCATTCTCTCGGACTCCCTCATTAGCTTAAGCTTCTCAGAAATTTCAATTGACATGTTTTTCCTTACGGAGCAATATTCTCCTATAGGATAATAAAGTTACCATAGTGAAATAACACTATTGGCAGTTAATAGCCACTAAAGGCAATTGGATAATACCATAGGAGTAAAACATGAACAGGTTAATAACATCTGTTACAGACGCTGTCCCATATCATGAGTTCGCCAGGTTGATTGGTAAAACGCCGGCTGCCGTTAAGGGAATGATTGAAAAAGGAAAGCTGCCAATAGTTGAGATGACCGATCCCCAATCGACATCTGGCAGGGCAGGGGAGGTGTGGATTTACCTTCCAGCCTGGAATAGCGGTATGAAACTGGCATATGAATGCCGCCCGAAAGAGATCCGCGAGGGTTGGCTAAGATGGCTGGGATTGGGGGAATCACAATGAAAAGTACAGTAACAATTAACGGGCCGCTGTTCACTCGTCGCTATGAGGTAACAGAACAACAGCCCGTATTTTACTTTGACCCATCTGATTTAAATGGGGATATGACTATTTTTCACCGAGCTTATCCAGATAATCAACATGCATCTGGAGATCAACCAGCAATTGCTTTGCCTGCTCCAGATTCAGCCCGCTGAATGTCCCGGCGGGAACTGGCTCTGAATGGTCAAAGTTAATTGCAATAATGCGGGGAGTATTGAGTTTTAAAATATCCCATCCGGTTGATGGGATGTAGGGAACTACATAGTTCGTTGTTTTTGACATTTATGTCTCCTTTTAAATAATTTCCTGTTGGCAAGATTTGCAGATCATTGCCGCAGGGAACAATATCACAGGATAGGTTATGTACGCACAACAATGCCCATCACTATCAGCAATGCTGGTCAGCAGACAGCAAATCACGCACCGCCAGCACACGCGCGGTTGGATTGAAACGCCGGACGGGCGCTACTTTCTGCCTGATGCCGTTAAGGTGCAGTTCGTCAATGGATTTAACAAACCGTTTATATGCCGGCCGCATCGTCGCTGGTTCGCCCGGCTGATGGGGATATTTGCTTAATGAGGTGAAAATATGCAACGGCAATCTGATGCGGAACGGATTAGACAGCTGGGGCTTATTAATTCTCAGAAATGCATGACTGTAATAATGCGTGCGAGATATGAGAGTAATTTAACCCGCGACTTTATTAACAGGCTATCGTCACGCCACCGGGGATTAGTTTATTTTTATGCCTCTATTCCTAAATTGCGACATAAATTTAAATTTGAAGAACTTGAAAAATACGAAAGTAAGCAAGTGATTAGCTCGTTAAGGGATTTGCGAGAGTTGTTTAAATCAATCCCGCCCGCGCTTCTGGATTCAGATAGCGAAATTTAATTTAACAGGTGGATTTCTGGTGCAATTAATTGTGCCGGGGTTTCTGTTATCTAAAAAAGGCAAGTGCTATGAATAAAAACTATGATATTCACTATGCGACGGCGCTGTGCGAAAGCAGTGTGCTAAGAACATGTATTGAAGCGATGACGGATGAAAGCGCATACATACATTTTAAGAAACTGATCGATGCCATATTAAATATGGATATGTGTGTAAGCGTGTTAAAAAATGAATGTAACCAGCTGCAAAATAAGTTGTCTGAAAAAGAAATGGCCTATGATGAAATCGCGCAGGCGCTTTTAAATACCGAAATCGGCAAGGCTCATAATCGTAGTAATACAGAACACCCTGACATACTGTCACATATTGATGCTGTCATCATCATCCAGTCACTTGAACAGGAGCTTCAGCATTACGCGGTGCTTGACGAAATTCCTTTTGGTGCCGCCGTGCCAAATAGCGAAATCTGCGAGTTACAGCAGTGCATCGCTGAGCTTGAAATGCAACTTGATTTTGAGCGTTCGCATAAGTCTGATTTACAGCTGGCATGCATCAGCTTTTGCGCCGGTATCACTGCTGAAATTCAGAGAGAAATAATCGGAGGGGTAAAATGATCCGTCCCCCCCTGAAATGGGCGGGGGGTAAAACCCGCGTCCTGCCGGATTTAATGCCGCACCTGCCTAAAGCATCAATGCTAATAGAGCCATTTGTGGGTGGGGCATCAGTATTCCTTAATACTGAATATCGCCGCTATATACTGGCTGATATTAATATTGATCTGATTAATCTTTATCGTTCTATCAAGCGCCAGCCTGAATATTTGATTTATTGTGCGCGTAATTTATTTAAAAATTGCAATAACAGTGAGTCATATTATTCAACCCGCTGGACGTTTAACGCACAGGCAAGGGCCGGTGAAAAAAGCAATCACGGCGCATTGCGCTGTGGCTTGTTATCTTACTGGACTGAGCGCGCGGCCGTGTTTTTATACCTTAATCGACACTGTTTTAACGGGGTGTGCCGTTACAATATCGACGGGGATTTTAATGTGCCTTACGGGAAATATAAAGTCCCTTACTTTCCTGAGACTGAAATTCGCCAGTTTTCAGAAAAGGCCAACGATACCAGGGCGATTTTTTTATGTGCCTCATTTGAGCGCACGTTGCAATTAATAACGGATCGTGACGCGGTTGTTGAATCACTAATAGCCGTAAATCAGAAGTTTGGTGTACCGGTCATCATTTCTAACAGTGATACAGCGGAAACACGCGAAATATACAAGCCTTTCAACCTTCATGAATTAAGCGTTAACCGCTCGGTTGGTGCGAATGCCACAACTCGCGGGGTTGCAAAAGAGGTGATTGGCGTTTTGAAAGTCTGTGATGGCTGCGGCCCGTGTTGCGGCGATGCGACATACAAAATTATGCAGGAAGCGGGGGTGTTTAATGAGTGAATGGATAGATTTAGGCCTGGTAGCCCTGATTGGCATAGTAATGTCATTAGTAACATTCCTTTTTTTATGCGTTGCTGATCGCCTTTTTAAAAATAATGAAAGACTGGGGCCAATTGGTTGCCTTTTTTTATCATTCTGCTGGCCTGTTGGGATATTTGCAGCGGTTGCAATGATTATATATGCCGCATGCAAATTCCCTGCTCATGAAATTTATCGCCGGATAGCCGGGGATAAATGATGAAAACAGGCACTGCTTATTACAACGAGTTTGATCCATTCGCAGCCCAGTGGCTGCGTAACCTGATTGATGCCGGGCATATTGCGCCCGGCGTTGTGGATGAACGCTCAATAACTGAGGTAACCCCGGATGACGTCAAAGGATTCACACAGTGTCACTTCTTCGCCGGGATCGGTGTCTGGTCTTACGCCCTGCGCTGTGCAGGATGGCCCGATAATCGCCCCGTCTGGACAGGTTCATGCCCCTGCCAGCCTTTCAGCGCCTGCGGTAAGCGGCAGGGGAAAAACGATGAGCGCCACTTCTTCCCCGTGTGGTTTCGTCTTATATCGGAGTGCCAGCCTGATGTTATCTTTGGCGAACAGGTTGCAGGCACTGACGGCCTCGACTGGCTCGACGATGTACAAAATAACATGGAAAACGCGGAATACGCCTTTGCGGCTTTTGATCTATGCGCTGCGGGCTTCGGTGCTCCGCACATCCGGCAGCGTCTTTTCTGGGTGGCCGACGCCGACCGCGAGCAATGTCAAAAACGCCTATCAGGACCCTCAGAAGGTTATAGCCAGAATGTTAGCGGGGCGGCAATCGAACCTACAGGACTTTGCCTGTCTGGCGGGCTGGAACACCCCGACAGCTACGGATGGGAAGGGCGGCTATGTGGGCGGCAGAATTCGCAACGGGAAGATTTCAACGGATCGGTTGGATGTGACGGCACAACTCGCGGGCTGGCCAACACCAACAACGATAGACAACAATCAGGTTGCAGGGATGGGAGCGGCTGCAAACCACCCATCAAGGGGCACAACTCTGGGCGGCGCGGCGCGGCTGACCTGCTCAATGCGGTTAGCGGTTTCTGGGGATCTGCTGACTGGCTCTTTTGCCATGATGGAAAGTGGAGGCCAGTTAAACCCGGAATTAAGCCGCTGGTTGATGGGTTTGCCGGACGCGTGGGCCAGCTGCGCGCCTACGGTAACGCCATCGTTGCGCCGGTCGCGGAAGCGTTCATAACTGCATATCTGGACAGTACACAATGACCACGGTCACCCGTGGTCGTTACGCCCCATCCCCCCCACCGCCATACCCCGGTAAATCTCCTGAAGCCGCCGGGGTGTGGTGGTGGAATCAGCCCCGCGAGGCAGTCGGCACTATTGCAGCAGAGCCGCCGATTGCCGACTGGGCCTTTGATCTCTGCCTGTCTAAAGAGCCTGTCGATCCCGTCCGCCGTGCCCGCCGTCGCCTCAGTAAACTGCCTCACTCAATACGCAGCTGGTATGCCCGGCGTGTTGACGATCTCACCCGCACGGAAGGTGCGACACGCGCCGGTGCCTGGCTGACCGGCACATTTGAACAATATATTTTGCCGCGCATTGATAATGTTAACGCCCGTTACCGGCTGGACATTCTGCCGCTGGCATTCGGAGAATTTGCCCAGGATTACAACCGGCTGCCGTGGTGTGGCCGCCGCCAGCTGAAACGCCTGGCGCACCGGCTGGCCGATCTCGTCACCGGCGAATTTATCAATTATCAGAAGCATTACTATTACGAAACCAGCGATCTGTCGTTTTCTGTCATCTGTGCTTACGGCCGTGCGGCATGGCTGGTTTCCCATCTCAACATGTTTGCCCCAGGCTGGGGCACGTACTGCAATGAGGAACTGACGGACTCCGACGCACTGAGGTGTGCGTCCCGGCTGGAATCGCCCGCGTGGTGGCTGCGCCGCCTGCGCCGCGTCCACGACCAGTGGCGGGAACACCTGCAAATCGCAGCGGGTTACGTTCACAAAAAATCAGCGTCTTACTGTAGTGAGCCGACGCTGAAAGAATGGCGAGCGCAAAAGAAATCCAACCGTGAATACCTGAAAGCGATGGAGCTTGAGGACCAGGACACCGGAGAGCGGACGCCACTTGAAGACAAGGTAAACAAGAGCGTTGCCAATCCTGCAAATCGCCGGCGGGAATTGATGACGCGCCAGCGCGGATTTGAGGACATAGCCAACGAAATGGGGCTGGCCGGTGAGTTTTACACTCTTACCGCGCCGTCGCGTTTTCATGCCGTACATACCAGCGGTCGACGTAATGACAAATGGACAGCTGGCGCAGTATCTCCCCGTGATACCCAGCGCTATCTCTGCAAGATATGGGCACGCGTTCGTGCCGCCTGGCGTCGCGTCGGTATTCGTGTTTTCGGATTTCGTGTAACCGAACCGCACCATGACGGTACACCGCACTGGCATCTGTTGCTGTTCATGCGCCCGGAACATGTTGAGAACGCCCGCGATATTTTTTGTTATCACGCCCGCCTGGAGGATTCAGAAGAGTTACTGACGCCGCAGGCGCTGGAGGCCAGGTTTCAGGCAAAACCCATCGATCAAAGTCTGGGCAGCGCCACTGGCTACATTGCTAAATATATTTCAAAAAATATTGACGGGTACGCGCTGGACGACGAGACGGACGACGAAACCGGCGAGTCACTAAAAGATACCGCGCGCCGTGTCAGCGCGTGGGCTTCGCGCTGGCGCATCCGTCAGTTTCAGCAGATAGGCGGCGCACCGGTGACCGTATACCGCGAACTGCGCCGCCTGCGTGACCGTGATCTGTGCCTGCATCCTGAAATCGGTCCCGTGCATGAAGCCGCAGACGCTGGCGAGTGGGGAGCTTATGTTATGGCCCAGGGCGGCCCGCTGGTAACCCGCGCCGCTATTCCCGTCCGCCTCAATTATGAAATTTCTGAAAACGGCAACGTATACGGTGACGACGTCGCCCGCGTGGCCGGTGTCTGGGCACCAGTGGCGGGGCCGGATTCACTCATTTATACGCGCACCACCACTTACAAAATCGTGCCCAGAGCTAAAAGCGAGGGGGTTGATCTTGACCTGGCTTTTGACCCAGGGCGCGTAGCCGCGCCGCCTTGGAGTTCTGTCAATAACTGTACGCCGGCTGATTGTAGCGAGCGGGCGGCGGCTCCATTTGAAGGCGATTACAACCAGATGACCCGCCAGGAACGCCGGGATCTGCTGGGCCGGATACGAAAACGGAGTACAGGAAGGGGGGGTATTGTTAAAAAAGAACGCCGGCCGCCAGAGCCGCCACCTTTAACGGATAAATTACGACGCGATCTGGACAGGCTGGGCATTAACTCGGATGAGGAGCTGCTGGCGCTACGGCGGGGATCATGTGTGCCTTATGAAGAAGGGGTTCTTCGCATCACAGTATCCGGCGAACTGTCTGTTAAGCGAACGACCCGTTATTGCCAGGCTCCGGGGTGTTCTGCTGAACTGACGAAACAGGATCTTTTAACGGCGCATGATGGCTGGTGCGTGAAATGCACCGAAAAGATGAGGGAAAAATTTATGTCCGGGCGTTATGGCGATGAAGATGAACGCGAGGCTGAGTATCAGCACTGGCGTTATTACAGTGAGTCGGGTTGGGAGGAACGGACTGAGCAGGCTGAAAAAATTAAGCAGCGCCCCGGACCAGGCTCCCCGGCAGACAGTGATCCTGATCCGGTATTATTCCCGGTTAAGCCACCGGAAGGGCCGCTGCCAGTGGTGAAAGCGCGTCCTGTATTCAGTTTGTATCCTGATCATGCGGCCCTGATAGCGGAAGCGGAAAGAAAATATTCAGAGTCGCAACGGCGCGTGGTGGTGCCGCCAGAAAAAGAGAGTGATGATTGACAGGCGACATTTTCCGGGGTTATGGTTGTTCCGCAGCGGCAAAATCCGCTGCCGGGATTGAGACCCCGGACAAGACGATGCGCACAGCCGCGCTTATGCGGTTTTTTTTGTGTGTAAACCAGACTCACCCCAAATATGGTGGGCTGGCGGGGGCGGCGAAAGCTGCGCCGGTTTGCGCTCCGTCCCGGTAGTCTCAACCTCGCCAGCTCACCACCCCTTTAGATTGAGACCTTCAGGCGTTGTGATTGACCCAAGGAAATGGAGCAATCATTATGTACACCCATCTTATTGAAGAAGACGCCATTGACCGCCTGAACCGCGCCAGCGCGGCTGCCAGCCTGCTTTCAAATCTTATGACATCTTATGATGAATACAGCGGCGACGCACTGCCAGCCGTCAGCGTGGCGACCCTGATTGATTATATCAATGCGGATATTTCGGTTGCCCTTAAGAGCTGTAAGATGTTGCATGGCGGTGCGCTGGTTGAACCGCTGAGAAGCGTCCGTTAATCAAAATATAACCCTCTCCCCATCGCGGCGGGGGGGTTCTGCTATGATAGCCCTGTGTACTAAAAACCCCGCGTTTGCGGGGTTTCTGTTATCCGGGCTGGCCCTGTAGCAGGTCTAAAGCAATCTGGCGTTCTTCCGGCCTCAGACGCTCAATCAGCGCCTTAACCAGCCTGTTGCCGGTCAGCCCGCTGGGACTGAGCGAATGTGAATACTCTGCTTTAAACACAAATGTATGACCGCATTCCACGTCAGTACAACCGCAGTACAAATCGGCCAGGCGTTTATCCTGCCAGTTGGTTTTTCTGATAATCGCCGGGGCGGCACATTCAGGACAGTTGATTTTAAATACGCGCATATTCAGGACTCCGCAGGCCAAGGCAACATAATCAGCGGATTTTAGCCTTTTTTTGTTCATATTTCCCCCTGTTCCGGCGTATTTGTTGGTTGTTTCAAATCAAATATCAGGTGCAGACTGGCGGGGATCTCCGGGTCATTGTTCACCGCGTTCATGATTTTGCGCTGTAGCGGGATCACCTCATCTTTCCGATAGGTGGATCGCGCCGTTTCGGGGTTGCCCAGCCCGGCGCTGTTGGTCGGGATAATTCCGGCCAGGCCCGCCGGGAAGCGGTGCGCGGTTAAAATATCCTGGGCGGTGATGCTCTTGACGTTGGCGAACTCGTCTTTTGCGCTGACCTCCCCGACTGGAATCAATTTCACCCCTTCCGGCGCACCTTTCGGTATTGAGATAAACATATTGGTGAAATTTCCGACGCCCTTTGACTGCTCAATTTTATTTTTGATTTCCTCCTCCACCTCCGTGGATATGTTGGGATCGTTGGCGTAAAGGATAAAACCCATATGCGCGCCGTTATGATAGTAACGGCGACGGAAAATGGTTGATTCACTGTTGAGTAACACGGAATGAATGCCGCCAATATAATCAGGAAGTCCGTAAACCTGCTGGCGCGGGTCGTACTGTTTCAGAAAAATGATATCCTGCGGTGTGTAAACCAGCGGTTCCCCCTCCTGCAATATCACAAAATCATCATTTTTGCGCCGGCGCAGGTAGAGCGAGGGGAGCGGGTGCAATGAAACCACCTCATTCCAGAAATTGCGCACCTTTAGCAGTGCCACGTCACCAAACAGCAGGTAATCAAACACCGCAGCGTCAATCGCATCAGATGCCAGCCCGCCGCCCAGGTAGCCGCTGGTCACCATGTTGCGCCGGGCATAGATAACGCCGCCATGCTGACCGTTGAGGTTGGGCAGCTGGGAGAGCGACAGGCGGTCAATCGGCAGCCTCCAGTGATCGAAATCGTTGTCATACCAGATATTGTGATAGTCCGTGCCGGTAGTCAGTATGGGTTCTGGCTCCCCGAATGTGATCACGCTGCCCCGTCCGGGGGTAAACTGATGCGCCTTTACCGGCGGGGATTTTTTGCTTTTTTTCATGCGGCTTTTCCAAATGCCCACAGGCTGGGGCGGTCATGTTCATAGTCGAGCGGTTCATTGATCACCGCGTGAGAGATGGCGAAAAACACGTCAGCGTGCCCGGTGGTTTCAGAGCGTTCCGCAACAAACGTCATTGCGTTGCCGCTGGTTGTGACCGTGCGGCGTATCGCCATAAAACTGGGGATGATTTCAGCGCGCGCTTTGCTGACCTCGTCGCAGGCGTCTTTGCTCCAGTTAATGCGCTGGCGTTCAACAACATCAATCATCTTCAGCACCAGACGGTTTTTGCTCTCCACGCTGTAGAGGATCGGTGTGGCCTCGCGTGGTGCGAACCGTGACACCAGGTCATAAACGCCCCGGCCAATGCCGGTTACGTCAATGCCGATATACGTCATGTTGTAACGCTTCATCAGCTGCTTAATCTGTTCCGCCTGCCAGCTGAAATTCAGACCCTGCCAGTGGTAAACGGCAAGCACCCGGAATCGTTCGCCCTCGTAGACTGGCGGCGCAACAATCACAAAGGTGGAATTATCCCCGCTGCGTGACGGGTCGAATCCCGCCCATACCTCACGGTTACCAAAGGGGCGTAGTGCGGTGGGGTCATAGTCCTGCCACATGGCTGCGTCTGTCTCACAACGCGTCAGGTCAGAGAATTTAAATACCGCGTCTTTACTGTCCACAAACTCACACATAAACAGCATGGCAAACGCGGTCTCGCTGTATTTGTTGCGCAGGCGTTCAATATCGACCAGCACCCCCAGACCGCCGGTAATCGCATCCTCCATCGTGATGACATAGCGCCAGATGCCATCCGGGCAGAGGCGACCACCGTCACGCAGTTCGCTGAGTTTCGGGAATACGACGTTTTTACGTTTCGGATCGTCGCCGCGCCACGCTGTGCCGGTCCAGACCGGATATGCCTGATGTGTTTTGGCGCTGGGTGTTGACAGGTAGGTAGTGCGGAATTTGCTGTGTGTCGCCATCGCGGACGCCACTTCATGCAGACGCGCAAATTTCGGTATCCAGAATACCTCGTCACCGTACAGATGGCCGTTATAGCCCTGTGAGGTGTTGGCATTAGTTGAGAGAAAACGCAGCACCGCGCCGTTGCTCAGACGAATGTCCCCACCGGTCAGCGTCACGCCGAAATGTTTCTGTGCTATCTGGACGATATACTCCCGGAAAATCTCGCTCTGGGCGCGTGAGGCGGAGAAAAACACCTGGTTATCGCCGCTTATAACGGCGTCCTCAAACGCCTCCCACGCGCAGTAATAGGTAAATCCCACCTGACGGGATTTCAGCAGAAAACGGAAATCCTGTGTTTTGTTGTCCCGGCAGTGCAGCTGGTAGTCAAACAAATGATCCCTGGCGGCCTGGTCCAGCATTTCAGCCGTGATGCCGGACACATCATTTTTTTTATACCGGCGCCTGCGTTCGCCCCCGTTATTTCCATCGGGGCCTGACCAGTTGTCACCTTGCGTCACTACGTTACGGGCCTGAAGCTCAGCCATTTTTTCGGCGTGCTTATTGCGCTGAGCCATCAGTTTGACGTGCTGAGTAACCAGATCCCTCAGTTCCTCAAGTTCCAGCGCGGTTTTTTTCTCTCGCAATGACAGTTGCCCGATGCGCCGGGCAATGGTTTCCTCGACCGACTCCAGCGGCAACAGGGAGGCCCACCGGTATTTATCTGACCAGTGATAGAGGGTGCGAACCGGGATCGATAATTCCCCCGCAATTTCTTTTGGTGTCCAGCGTTTAATAAATAATGCGCGGGCCGCCTCTTTTTTTTCGTCGGTATATTTTGCCATGCCGCTATTATGCGGGGTGGTTTGAGTATGTATTAAAATTAAATATCGGTTGTGGGTGTTTATACATGAATAACCGAATGCATCCGATATAAACCGGATGCACCTTTTTGCTGTCAGTGAATAATAAAGCCCATATTTAATTTATTCAGGGCTGAATATGCCGCAGGCAACTATAACAACTGACTGGCTGTGTATTGCAACATCGGGCACAGCGGTTGACGGGCGTCCTGTTCTGCCGGAATGGCTGCACCAGGCGGCAGAGGATTACAGCCGCGATACTTACACCGCCATGATCTGGCCGCATCATCCCCAGTTTGAACTGGGTGAACGGGAATTTACCTGTAATCTCGGAGAGGTGGACGAATTAAAGGCGGTTGATGAAAAGGACGTAACAAAACTCTATGCCCGGCTGATACCCAATCAGTTTTTAATTGATGCCAATCAGATGCGGCAGAAATTATTTACCTCGGCTGAGTTCTGGGAAAATTTCGCCGGAACGGGGCGGACCTATTTATTTGGGCTGGCCGTTACCGATATTCCCGCCAGCCTCGGAACGCAGAAAATAGAATTTATTTTCGACAATCAACAATACGAGGGTGCACGCGGCAGTGTTGAAACGTTCAGCCTCGGAACACTGAAAAAAAATCAGTCGTCGTTATGGGGGCGACTGTTCAGCGCCCGCAAAAAACAATTTGCGGCCAGTCCTGAAACTCAACGGCCCCCAGAGGGCGAGGATACAAAACAGATGGATGAACTACGCGAACTGATCGAAAAAATGCTGGTGCGGCTGGATGCGCTGGAAAAAACGGCCAGCGGTGACGGCAAGGCCGATACCCCGGCAGAGGCCGCCGCCGACGTCAGCAGCCTGGCGGAGGAAATTGCAGAGGTGGCCGACGAGGTGGCAGAAATCGCCGCAGAGGTGGCGGAAAAACCGGAGGATGAAGTTATCGCCGCAGAGTTTACCGCCGCTAAAACCCGTATGGCCGCGCTGATGAAAAAATTTGCTGCTGGCGGGAATGACGCCCGGTCACGCTCCCGACGGCACCGCCGCACACATCTGAGTGCGCACGGCAATGGCCGTTCTGCGCCCGCTGCCGGAGAAGATTTTTCTGCTATCAGGGCGGAGATGAACGTCATTCTGGAGAAATTCAACACGCTGAGCGCGGCCAAAACGCCTCTGCCAGGCAACGGACCGGCTGACAGCCAGAAACCGTTCAGTTTTCTGTAACTGGCGAACCGTTAATTAACTGACACGGAAAAAAATAATATGCAATTAACACCGAGGGCGGAGGCGCTGATCCGCAAATACACGGCGGGCCTTGCCCAGTCATATGGCGTGCCGGACACCTCAAAGTTTTTCGGGCTGACCGATCCGCGTGAAATCCAGCTACGTGACGCGCTGTTGCAGCAGTCTGAGTTTTTACGCCTGGTCAACATGATGGATGTCGATCAAATTCAGGGGCAGGTAGTCAACACCGGTAACCCCGGTCTGTTCACCGGGCGAAAATCTGACGGTCGTTTTGGCCGAAAAATGGGCGTGGACGGTAATGAATATCGCCTGTATGAGACGGATTCCGGATCATACCTGGAATATGCCCTGTTGGTCGTCTGGGCTAACGCCGGAAGTGAGGACGAATTTTTTCAGCGTATTCAGGCGTTCAGCAATGAGTCATTCGCGCTGGACATTCTACGGGTGGCATTCAACGGTATTGAAGCGGCGAAGGATACCGATCCGGAGGCTAACCCGCTCGGTCAGGACGTCAATATTGGCTGGCATCAGATTGTCAAATCCCGCACCCCTGAGCAGATTATCACTGACGGCGTGACGCTGGATCGCCTTGGCAGCGGGGCGGATTTTGTTTCGCTGGACGCTGCCGCAACCGACCTGATCCACACCTGTATTTTCGAACCCTACCGAAACGATCCGCGCCTGGTGGTACTGGTGTCAGCCGATCTGATTGCCGCTGATGCAACTAGCATGATGAACCGCATTGACCGTCCTACCGAAAAAGTCGCGGCACAGCTGATTAACCGCGAAATTGCCGGGCGCACCGCCTACACGCCGCCGTTTATGCCTGAAGGCCGTCTGATTGTCACCACGCTGTCTAACCTGCATATCTATACCCAGCGCGGCACCCGCAAGCGTAAGGCTGAATGGGTGGACGACCGGAAACGATTTGAAAATAACTACCTGCGCATGGAGGGCTACGCCGTGGAGCACGACGTGTTGTATGCCGCCTACGAGAAAATCACGCTGCCGGAAACGGCTGAAACGGCGGAGGAATAATCATGGCACTGACACCCTGCCAGCGACACCGCGCCCGCATCCGGGCGGAACAGGCGATAAACAACCGTACACCGGTGGCTGACAGCCCCGTCAGCCTGCATGTGCAACTGCGTGAGCTGGAAGCCGACATTGCCCGGCTACGGGCGCTGGAGGTGACAGCCGACAGGGTGGAGCTGAAACGCGACGTGCTGCTGCCCAAATGGCAGCCGGTTGCTGAACAGTATCTGGCCGGGGATCGGGTGTTCGCCAATCCGGTTTTTGTCTACTGCATCATCTGGCTGTTTGATACCGGCAGTTATGACCAGGCACTGGACTGGGCGGATACGGCCATCAGCCAGGGTCAGAGCACGCCGGAAAATTTCAAATCCAACATGGCGGCATTTGTCGCTGATACCGTACTCGCCTGGTCAGAAAATCAGGCCGCGCTGGGACACAGCATTGAGCCGTATTTCAGCCGGACATTTGAAAATATCCGCACGAAATGGCGTCTGCATGAAGAGATAAACGCCAAATGGTTCAAGTTTGCCGGGTTGAATCTGCTACGTGATGAGAATGGCGAACCACGGCCCACGGCTGTAGAGGATGTGACTGTGCTGGAACAGGCCGACGCGCTGTTGGCGCAGGCCCATGCATTTAACAATCAGGTTGGGGTTAAAACGGCCCGTGAGCGCATCGCCGCCCGCATCCGTTCATTAACCGCCGCATGACAGGCTACCGCAGTGCCGGCGGGCGTGGTGGAGGTGTTGAAATCGTTGATTTCACCAGCCTTGGAAACCAGTCAGCCCGCCATTTTATTCAGGGGGGCAGATGACAGCACCAGCATTAGGTTTCAGCGGGCGTTCCATTCATTACAACGACGTGCCGGTGACAAACGGCGAACCATTCTGGCCCGATCTGAACGTAATGGAGTTTCAGCAGTCACGCACCATTCCGCCAGATCTGCCGGCAGACACCGCCGGGCGCGCCGTACTGGCGGCGGTGGCAGAAATCAACAGCGATCTGGCCGCCGTAGTCAGCGCTAAACAGGCTGCGGGCTATGCCACCGCGCTGGCGGTGCCGGGGGCAAAGATGGACGGTGAAAACCAGCTGACCGCGCAGTACAAAAAAGCAGTTTACGCCCGCGCAAAAGCCGATCTGCTGGGCGAATTCCCGGCGATAGGACGGCGTGAAACACATCCCGGACAGGAGAGTGCGGAAACCCGCGAAACCCTGCTGGCAGAAGCGGCGCTGGTGCTGCGCAATATCAAGGGCTATCCGCGGGCCGGGGTGTACCGCATATGAGCCAGATAGAGAGCCTGACAGGGTTTTTGTCTGAGCATATGCCGCCGCGCGCCATGCAGTTTTTTGAGAGCGCCATTGAGGACGCGAGGCTGATTTACGCGGTCAAAGCGCTGGGCCTCGGTCAGCGGCGTGTCGGCGTTTTCCGCTATAACGCGGCGCTGAGCTGGGATCGTTTCCCGTATCGTCTCTGTCCGCCCGCGCTGGTCTATGCACTGTTGTTTGCGTGGATGGATGCGTACCGCAACGCGCTGTATGACGCCCTCACGCTGGGTGAGCCGACTGTTGATATTGAGTTTGATGATGAGCAGACCGGATCGCTGTCGATAGTCATCGAACTGGCTGACGAGATCACAATTACGCCTGACGACGGCGGGGAAATACCGCTCAGCGGCCACCGCTGGAGGCTTGCACAGCCGGAAACCTGGACGGCAGAAACCGGATGGCTGTATGCGTCCGATCAAACCGGTGCCCCGCTGGGTGATGACGATGAAAATTGACGGCGGGCTGGATAAACGCCAGCAAAGACAGCTGCGTGAAATGCTCTCCGCGCTGGAACTGAAACCAAAACAGCGGCAGCGCCTGCTGTGGCGCATTGCAAAACTGGGGATCATCGTCGCCGCAAAACGCCATCAGCGCCAGCAGATGACGTCGGACGGCCAGCACTGGCCGGCGCGTAAACGCGGCCGGGGTAAAATGCTGCGCCAGCTGCCAAAGCTGCTGCACGTAAGGGAAATGCCAGAAATTGAGGCGGTACGTATCTATCTGAAGGGCGGACATTACCGCAACGCCAGCGGCCCGGTTTCTGCCGGTCTGATCGGCGCGGTGCATCAGAGCGGTTCGTCAGTACAGATGAACGCGGGCAGCGCTCCCCGCCCCGACCAGTCCGGCCAGTCCGCATTGCTGCGACAGGCTAAGCGCCTGCGCACGCTGGGTTACAAAATGCGCCGGGGCGACAAATGGATAAAACCGACTGCCCGGCAGATCACTGAAACGCTAAGCCGCGCTCAGGCCGGGTTGTTAATTAAAAAACTGCGCGGAAAACCGCTGAAAACCCGCTGGCAGATTGATTTGCCCGCCCGCGTGTTTCTCGGCGTCAGCGATGATGAATTTAATCAGATCCTGGCACGGCAGCTTCAGGCGATCAATTTTGGCTGGAACGTCAGGGCGCAGGACATACGAGGAAAACAATAATGACATGGCCCAGTGTAACAATTAACCAGCTGAACCAGCGCCAGGGCACGATTAACGAAGTTGAGCGGACGCTTCTTTTTGTCGGCACCGCAGCCAGCGGTGACGGCGATCTGATTGCGCTGAATTCACAATCAGATATCGCCACAGTGCTCGCCGCCGCCAAAACCGATCTGCGTGAGAACGTGCTGGCCGCGCAGCTGAATGCAGGTCAGAACTGGCAGGCGTATGCTTTGCTGATTGCGCCGTCCGTTGATGTGGACAAATGGCCGGAACACGTTGAACAGGTTCAGGATCTGATATCAGTTGAAGGCGTGGTTGTCGTCACTCACGCCCTGAAGGCGCAGATCCTGGCGTGGCAGGCGCTGCGGGAGCGACTGATTGCAAAAATTGGCCGCTGGGTCTGGTTTATTCTGACCCTGGCCTCACCCAATCCCGGCGGAACACCGCCGGTCGCCTGGGACGACTGGTTTGAGGGCGTCACATCTCAGGTCACTGGCGTGGCCGCCGCAGGTGTTCAGGTTGTTCCGCTGCTCTGGGGCAATGAAGCGGGGGCACTGGCCGGTCGTCTGTGTAACCGCGGCGTGACCATCGCTGACAGCCCCGCCCGTGTCAAAACCGGCGCGCTGCTGGGGCTGAGTGCCGATTTACCGACTGACTCCGATGGCGCAGAGCTGACGCTGGCCCAGCTGCGCCAGCTGCATGACATGCGCTGTTCCGTGCCGATGTGGTACACCGATTATGAGGGCATGTACTGGTCAGACGGATTAACGCTGGACGTAACTGGCGGCGATTATCCCGTCATCGAATATATCCGCATTGTTGATAAAGTGGCGCGACGCGTGCGCATCCAGGCGATTGCCAAAATTGCCGATCGGTCGCTTAACAGCACCCCGGCAAGTATTGCAGCGCATAAAACATATTTCACAAAAACCCTGCGCAACATGGCAAAAACAACGCAAATCAGCGGGGTGACATTCCCCGGCGAAGTGAAAACCCCTGAATCTGATGATGTCAGTATTGTCTGGTCTGACAGTAAAACTGTGGCCATTTACCTGACAGTGCGCCCCTATGCCAGCCCCAAATCCATTACTGTGGGCATTACCCTGGATGACTCAATTACGGAGAGCACATCATGACCGCACGAATCGGGGGAATGGATTTTGATATTACGCTCGGTACGGAGCTGATTCACGTAAAAGCTATTTCGCTGGATATAACAGATAACACCGCCGCTGCACAAACGCGCGGAGTCCCTGACGGGCACGTAAGCGGAGATGTGGCCGCCGAAGGAGAACTGGAGGTTGACACCAGAAACTTTCAGAAAATCGGCGCGATTGCACGCAGTGCGGGCAGCTGGCGGGCAATGCCCACCACTGACATCCTGTTTTATGCAAATACCGGCGATGAGGAATTAACGGTACAGGCATTTGGCTGCAAATTAATCCTCACCTCGCCGCTTAGTTTCGATCCGAAAGGCGGCGAAACCGGTAGTCACAAAATCAAATATATAGTGACCGATCCTGATTTTGTGCATATCGACGGTGTACCGGTGCTGTCCACCGACGACGTGCGCGATCTGATTGGGTGATGTTATGCAGAGCGGTGAAACGTCATCCCTGTTTACAAAACTGATCCTGATCGGTGCGGTAATCGGCATCGGCCAGGTGCTGGTCAGTAATGAGCGTATCACGTTACGTCTGGCGCTGGGGCGGATCATTCTGGGATCGGCGGTGGCGCTGGTTGCGGGAGTGTTGCTGTTGCAGTTTGAGGATATTCCCGAACTGGCCGTAATTGGCGTGGCCTGTGCGCTGGGTATTGCCGGTCACACGGCGATAGAAGCGGCGGTTAAGAGCCGCCTTGGAAAACATAAGGACTGACGCATGACACTGAGTGAAAAACAGGCGGTTTTTTCCGTCATGGTGGCAAAGCTGATTTTCCGTGCCGATGAATGCGGATACCGGCTCACGTTTGGCGAAGCGTACAGGACCGCTGAACAGGCCGCGCTGAATGCGAAAAACGGTCGCGGTATCGCCAGGAGTTTGCATACGCAGCGCCTGGCGGTGGATTTTAATCTGTTTATTAACGGTGAGTATCGGACAGACAGCGCCGCCTACCTACCCCTGGGGGAGTACTGGGAGAGCATCGGCGGCAGCTGGGGCGGCCGGTTTAAACAACCGGACGGAAACCATTTCAGTTTAGAGCACAACGGGGTGCGCTGATGATTGCGCGGGCGGCCGGTATATTTATCCTCGGCGCGGCGGCGGGGGCGTGGATTATGACCGTCGGTCAGGCAGCAGAGGCACAGCGAGAGGCTGAATACCGTGACGAGCTGCGCGGCCTGATCCAGGGCGTCTCCGCTGAGTCGGCGGCGGCGCTGGATGCAAAACTGACGGAGCTGCACGGTAATGAAATTCACACTGAACGGGTTATTCATACTGAAACCATTAAACCGGTTTTTCGTAACGTCTGCGCTACTGATGAGTATGTGCAGCTGTTCAACGAAACCACAGACGCCGCCGCCCGTGCGTTATCCGGCGGCGGCTCTGGTGCGTTGCCCGTCGGTACTGCCACGCCTGGCCGGACCGACGGGAAATGATTTCGATCTGGCGCTGCGCGACTGGCGCGCGCTCTATGTCAGCTGTGCCGCGCGGCACAACCAGCTGATCACCGACATTGAGAAACGACAGGACATAATGAAATGAGTGAAAAAAACGTGATAACGCTGACTATTGGCGGCACTGACGTGCAGTTTGCCCCGACATTGCAGGCTTACAATAAGTGCCTGAATGAGTCCGCCCGCGATGAAGATATCGTCGGGGCGGTTGCAACCTATTTGAAACGCATTGTTGTACCTGAGTCACGCGACGCGCTGGCGCGGCTTCTTTTAATGCCGGGGCTGGGTGCTCAGGTTGCCAAAAAAATCAATGAACTCTACGCGCCGACGGTAGAGATTGAAGTAAAGGCATAAGCCAGCTGACGGCGCATATCCGGGCCAGTCACTATGAACAGCTGGTGACGCTGCGGCGTCACTGGTTGCCGTCACCCGCTGACGGTGACGAACCGGCGGACAGCGTCATGAACCTGGCCCGCGCCGCCTGGCTGGCAGAATATTTTCAGGAGGCGAACGTTAACAGCGTCGCTGCCGGGATTGCATTTGCGTTTAACGGAAATCGCTGATGAAAGAGCTTTCTTTTCTCCTCAGTCTGAAAAACAACCTCAGCGCCCCGCTTGGCAGGGCACAGCAGAGCGTGAAGAGTTTCGCCCGCCAGTCCCGCGCCGCGTTTAAAAATATCGGCGTCGGCGCGGCCGGGCTGTGGGGCGTGGTACAGGGTGTGAAAGGATTGCTTGGCCCGGCTGATCGCGTTCAGCAGGCGCTCAATGAGCTGGCAACGCACAACGTAGACCCCGCCGGGCTGGATGCAATGTACCTGTCCGCACAGCGGTTCAGTACCCGGTTTGGCAAATCCGCCGCTGATTTTATCGCGTCGGGGGTGGCAATCAAAAATGAACTGGCCGGACTCACTGACCGTGATCTGCCCCGTGCGGCGGTGGCGATTAACACCCTGGCCGTGGCGACAAAATCCAGCGCTGAACAGTCGGCGTCATATATCGGTGAAATGGAAAATCACTGGCGCTCGACCGTTAATGAGATGGGTAACGTGCCGTTTGCGGAAATGATGGCCGGTAAAGCGGCGTACATGACTGCGAATTTTGGCCGTTCTTTAGATGAAATCCGTGGGATGGTAAAAACGGCGGGTGCCGCTGCGGGCGGTGCCGGCGTCGGCATGAATGAACAGCTGTCAGTGCTGGGAATGCTGAGCAAAACCAGCGGCACTGCGGCGGGCGGTCAGTACGCCGCGTTTCTGAAAAATGCCGTGGCAGGCGGCAGGCAGCTGGGCGTAAGCCTCACTGACAGCCAGGGAAAATTGCTTGCGTTCCCCGATATTCTCCAAAAATTACAGGCAAAATTTGGCAGTACGATTGAGGGCAGCGTCAAGGCCCAGACCGTACTCAACAATGCATTTGGCGAAGGAGCAAAGGCGCTCACCGCCGCATGGGGCCAGGCCGACGCGCTGCGTAAACATATGCGCGACATGGGCAACATCCAGGGGCTGGACCGGGCCACTGAAATGGCGATGAAAATGGCAAACATCTGGGAACGGGTGGATAAAGTCTGGGAGCGTGTCAGGGTGGCCGTCGGTATGCGCCTGATGCCGGCCATCAGCCCACTGATTAATTACGGTATCCGGGCGGGTGAAACGTTTGCGAAATGGCTTGATATGTTTCCCAATATTGGCCGCTGGATCGGCTATATCACCCTGGCTGTGCTGAGCCTGGGCGCGGCGGGTGCGGTGGCTAATATCGTTATTGGCGTATCAAAATTTATCTGGATAGGGCTGGTCGGTATCTGGAAAGTGGCGCGGACTGCAATCATTGCATTTACCGTTGCGCTGCGCATTCTGCGCGTTGCCGTACTGCTGGCCGGGCTGAGTATGCAGCTGTTAATGAGTCCGGTCACGCTGATCATTGCCGGGATAGCGCTACTGGCGGCGGGCATCTGGTATGCCGTCACGCACTGGAAAGTGCTGACCGCCGCGCTGCTGGACAGTGCCGCGTTTCAGTGGGTGTCTGAGCAGGTCACCGCGCTGGGCGGGGTGTTCTCTGACGTCTGGCAGTCGGTAAAACTGGGCTGGGCAATGGTGGTTAACTGGTTTACCGGACTGTCCCCGGTGCAGGCATTTGCGGGTTTTGCTGATGATATCAGCAACGTTTTTAGCGGACTGTGGGACACGCTGATGCAGTCATTTGGCCGGACGTATAACTGGATTGTGACCCGTCTTAACAAAATCCCCGGAGTCAATATTGACCTGAAGCCCGTCGGCGCTGATGCGCCCACGACGGCGGGTCTGGCCGCGCCTGCCGGGCTGAGTGCGCCGTTACTTGAGCGCGGCGGCCTGGGTAAAGCGATCACAGGCGGAGCCGGGAAGGTTACCGACAACAGCAAAAACAACACCATCGGCACGGTTAATGTGTATCCGCAGAACCGGGAAACGTTTGACGCATTGATGGAATCACAGGAGCTGGCCGCCGGATGAGTGAAAAATATATCGATCTGCTGATAACCGACGGCAGTTTTACGCTGGATTCCGGCAACGAACCGCAGCTGTGCAGCAACCGTATCAGCATTGCCCAGGACGTGGTTCACCGCATTATTGAAGCCGGGATAGTGAAAGAGCTTATAGCGGAGCGCAGCCCGCCGCTGCGTGCCGATATTCTGATGCAGACTGAATTACTGGTTGAAACTGATAACCGCATCGTGCCGGGCACCGTCAGCATCACCGACGGGGGCAACGGGGAATGGTTTGTGACGGCGGACACATGGGAGTTTGGCTCCCTGTCCACGTCGGTGGACGCATAAAGAGGTGAACAGTGTCGGAAAATAAACCCGCGCCGGATTATGAGGCAATTCTGGCTGAACAGGGGATGCCCATCACGGAGGCACAGATCCGTGAGGAACTTAACGCGGTGGTCAGTGAACAAGGGCTGGTGACAAATACCTCTGATATGTCGCCGTTCTGGCGGCTGATCCTCGCCATCGTTATCACGCCTGTACTGTGGCTGAAAAACGCGCTGGTCGGCACCGTAATGGCAAACCTGTTTCTGGCAACGGCCGGCGGCACGTTTCTCGATCTGTTTGCCTGGGCGGTGAACCTGACGCGCAAAGCCGCCACCGCAGCCGCGGGCGTGGTGCGGTTTATTAAAACGGAGGCGGACCGCGAAATCACAGTACCGGAAGGGACAGTGATCCAGACTGAACGCATTAACGGCACTGTCTACCGGCTAATAACCACGTCAGGGGTGACTCTATCCGCCGGCACGGTCAGCGCTCTGGTGCCCGTTACTGCTGAGCTGGCCGGCAGCGGATTTAACCTGGCTCCTGGCTATTTCCGTATCCTCCCGGTGGCGATTGACGGTATCGCCAGCGCGGTAACAGAGGACGACTGGCTGACCACGCCCGGCGCAGATGCAGAGTCAGATGACGATTTGCGCGACCGCATCAGAAATCAATACAACATGGTCGGCCAGTATCACACCGATGCGGTTTACCGCGGGCTGATTGCCGGCATTGCCGGACTGAATACCGACCGCATCTATTTTGAATATGACGCGCCGCGCGGTCCGGGTACGGCAAATGTGTATCTGCTGCTGGATTCCGGCATCGCCAGCCAGCCGTTTATCGATACCGTCAATGATTATGTAATGACGCAGGGGAACCACGGCCACGGCGACGACGTGCTGTGCGTGGCACTGCCGGAAACCCTGCACGATCTGAGCGTCAGCGTTTATCTGTTTTCTGACAGCGTTCTGACAGATGAGCAGATCGTTACGCTGCTGGGCAATATCGAAAACCTGATCCGCTGCGCGTTTCGTGAAAACACCGATTACGACGTAAAAAAAACCTGGCCGCACAGCCGTTTTTCCATGTCGCGGCTGGGTGAGGAAATCCACGCCGCATTTTCAGACGTGCAGTCACTTGAATTTTCACTTGGCGATATCGTCAGCGATCTGAATGTGCCCCGTCTGAACTCGCTGAATGTGGTGAACGCGGATGGATAAATTTCCTGATATCACCCTGCCGGTGTGGATGAACCGGGGTGAACCGCTGACGCTGGCGCTGGCGTCAGAAACATGGTGGCAACGGGTTTACGGCTGGCTGCTGTTTCCGCTGGCACAGATTGATGTTGATACGTGCGATGAACAGTTGCTATCCCTGCTGGCGTACCAGCGCGATATCACGCGCTTCAGCGGTGAGCCGCTTTCACTGCTGCGCCTGCGGGTAAAATATGCGTTTGTGAACGCGCAGGACGCCGGCAGCATCGCCGGATTTGAACGGATATTTCAGCGGCTGGAGATCGGCACATTGCAACAGCTGGAACGACAGTTTACTGAAGACTGGGATGTGATCCTGTTGCGCATTAATGACGAGCAGCTGACGCGCAACAACGTGCTGATGATGAATTTAGTGCGGCAGTACGGCCGCACCTGCCGGCGATATTTTTTTGATGTGCTGAACCAGCGTGCTGCAACGGTAAGGCCGGGCGGGTTCAGCGGTGAAACCGGGTTTCACGCTGCAAAATTTGAGGGGTAACGATGTCCACAATTATTACTACTGCATTTGAAAACTGGCTGGTAAGCAGGACGCTGGCCGGTGAACGGGCGCTGGCCGACACCATGATATTTGCGCTGATACCGGACCAGAGCGACGGCGCGGAGATTGATCGTGATGAAGGTATGCCCGCCGCTGAATTAATCAGCTATCAGTGTGCGATTACGCAAACCGCCGCACTGAATGCTAACGCCGTGGTGTATTCCGTGGTGTTGGATACCACCGTTGGCGACTGGGATTACAACTGGATCGGGCTGGCTGACAGCGCCACCGACACGTTACTGATGATTGTCCATCTCGCAACCCAGCGGAAAATCAAAACGCAGGACGGCCAGCAGGGTAACAGCCTGGTGCGAAACCTGGTGATTGAGTTTAACGGCGCGGCAGAGGCGGCACAAATCAACGTCACGCCGGAAACGTGGCAGATTGATTTTTCAGCCAGGCTCGGCGGCATTGATGAACGCCAGCGCATCGAAAACAGGGATATTTATGGAGCCGCCGCATTTTTTGACGACGGTTTTCTGGTGAACGTTGATGATGGCGCATACAGAATACAGCCGGGCGTCGGCTATGTCGGCGGGCTGCGGGTGACGCTTGATGCCGTCATGCCGCTTGAGCTTGCGCCGCCAGCAACCGTCTGGGTTGATGCCTGTTTTGACGGCACGGTAACTGGAGCCTGGTCGGTGCAGACAAAAATTACAGTAGCGGATGCACTGACGGACTACAGCGAGAATGGTCGCTTACATTATGTTTATGCCGTTGCCAGTATTGCGGACAACGGCGATATCAGCGATTTGCGCCCGTCCGGGTCTGTGTCTGAACAGCAGGCAAGCGATGCACTGGCACGTCACGAACGGTCACGCAATCATCCCGCCGCGACACTTGATGAACGCGGTCTGGTCAGCCTGTCGAACGATACAGACAGCGACAGCGAGGACGTGGCCGCTACATCAAAAGCGGTTAACGATGCCCGCATAAGCTGTTACCCGCTGACCGGCGGAGCGCTGAACGGTGAGGCATACAGCTATCACGCCAACAACTGGCGTCTGATTAGTGAAAACCGGGGGGTATTCTGGCGGTTTGATGGCAGCAGTTTTTATTTGATGTTTACTGATGAAGACGATCCTTTGGGCAGCTGGGGCGAATTGAGGCCATTGATTGTTGAGTGTGCCACCGGCAATTTAATCAGCCATCACGGTATCAAGGCCGGCGGTAATATTATTGCTGTCGGTATGATAATCGGGCTGAGTACCATAAACGCGACCGGGTCGGTGTTTGCCGGCGGCGGCAACTCGCAACTGAATGGCGAAGGTAATGTGTACGGTGGCATGTGGGGCGGCTGGCTGGATTACTGGATCAAAATGAATTTTATACAACAGATGCGGCTTGGTGCGGCAAAAGAGATCCGTAACAGCACCGGATCGCTTGAGGATGAATCCGGCTACGTAGTGACAATGGGGGGTGATTTCGGTGCTGATGATGGTTATTACCGTTTGCGCCCGGTTCAGGAAATGCGTAACGGCGTATGGACAACCATCGCATCTGTTTAATAGGGGGTAAAATGGCGCTGACAATGAAAAATTTTACGTCCCGGCGTGTTGATGACCGGGACAGCGGCAAAGCATTTTTGTATTTCACTGATGAAGATGGCCGTGACTGGTATGAGTCACAGTCGCTGTTTGCGGATGATACGCTGAAAATTGCGTATAACGCTGACGGGGTGATTAACTCATATTCATACGATGCATCAACACTGGCACCGGGCGGGCTGTCCGTGACTGAATTCGACGCGGACGCCGTGCCCGACGGTTTTTTTGATAATGTCAGCAGCTGGATGGTCAGCGACGGGGCAATCAGCACGCTGACAGGCGCGGCGCTGACGACGGCGCGGGAGAAACAGCGGGATATACTGCTGACTGCGGCGCGTGTCGTTACGTCTGATTATCAGAATGAGGCGCTGATCGGACTGATTTCGGACGATGACGCGGCGCGGTTTAAACAGTGGGTGGTATACGTCAAATCACTGAAATCGCTGGATCTGACCGCCGACGATATCGCCTGGCCGGTGGTCCCTGATGTGGCGTGAAATGCAGCTGGCCATCTCAGACGGAGCCGCGCCGGTCTGTTCCGTACTTGCTGCACATCCGTGGGTGTACGGGCTGGGACAGGCGGAGGAATCAGGCGTGTATCTCAGCCCTTTGAACGCCGTGGCCTGGCTGCGTCAGCGGCTGTCAGCCGCGCCGGTCCGTCAGGACGTGACCGCAATCATGCTGACCGCTGCAACGCTGAGCGAATTTATCAGCAGGCTGGCCGCGCTGGCCGCTGTGTTTCCGTTGCCTGCGGTGATGCAGGTCTGGCGACGCGCGAAAACCGCACAATCGATCGACATTACAAAAATGCAGATCCCGGCGGCCAGTGCCGGGCTGCCCGCTGCCTGCCCGCTGTCCGTTCCGACACTGCGCAGCGCGGCGGCGGCGGCGGCGGTTTCCGGTCTGGCGAATGCCACCTCTGTGACCGGCGACGGCGTGGCGGACGCATTGTCGGCGTTTAATGTGCAGCGGTCAGCGCTGATTAATGAAGCAAAAACAACGCTGGCACAGGCGCAGACGGCGGCAGTTAACGTCTGGAGCATTTCGGCGCGGCAGGATACCGGCACGGCCGGCGGACTGATGCAGGACAGCATTCCGAACCCGGATCACATTTTTACCCTGGCGCTGTTGTTTACCGGTGACGATCTGGCTGCATTACGCACCATGCTGAGGGATATATGACGCAGATTATTGTGCTGGCGCTGGACGGAGAAGCGATCCTGTTGAAAAACATTCTGGTTACGCCGTCAATGCAGCTGGCTGATAAGGACGTGTCCGGTCAGGCCAGTAGCACCGCTAATGCTGAGCAGGGGAACAAAGGTAAAGAATTGCGCATTTCGGGGCTGATCCCGTTTGAGGACAAAACGCAGCTGACGCGCCTGTTTGCTCTGGCAGAAGCTACCGACGCCAGCGGAGCACGTAAAAAATACCGCGTGGCGCATGAAGTGGCGCAGACAATTAAATTCAGGCAGGCGACATTTTCCGGCAATATCGACGCCGCGCCGCAGACAGATCGCATGGCATGGCTGGTGAATTTTACGCTGAAAGAGTATTTAAGCGTGGCCGAAAAAAAATCAATGCAGACAGCGGAAACGGCAACGGTGCAGACATCATCGGGCACGGCCAGCGCAGAGGAAACGGCTGAGCAGCTGTCATGGTTTGAAAACGTGCTGAAAAAAATTGATACGGCCATCGGACCAGCGGGGACGGATGCATGAGGCCGGTTATCATGCTGCGCGTGGGTGAAACGTCGTTGCCAGTGGTATCGTTTAACGTCGTTGCAGAGCTGTCCGCCTGTGGCCGGGGTTTTGTCACCGCTATCACCACGGAGGATTTGACCGGGCAGCTGGTTCGTCTTGATATCGGCTGGAACGACATGGTTTACCGCTGGTTCACCGGTTACGTGGAGCGCAGCAGCGCGGCAGAGAACGGGTCGCAACGGTTGTTTGTGCGCGAACTGATCGGCGTGATGGCTGAAAACTGGCCTGTGTCGCTGCAACATCCGACATTGCGCGATGTAACTGAGGCAGTGTCCGCCTGTACCGGGCTGAAATTTTCCCTGCCGTCCGGCGTCAGCTACACCGACACGGCGATCCCGCATTTCACGCATTCAGGCACCGGTTACCAGCTGCTGGCAAATCTGGGCCGCGTATTCAGCATCGCGGATTACACATGGTATCAGTTGCCCGATGGTGCGGTGTTCATGGGCAGCTATGCGGATTCGCGTTTTGCAGCGGCACCCGTTGAAATCCCCGACGAATTTGTTAAAAACGGCGCGGCGGGAAACAGTATCACGCTTGCTGTGATCCCTGCTATCCGCCCCGGCGTGATCGTCAACAACAGGCGTATCACGCAAGTGCAAATCAACGATGACGAAATGACGCTTACCTGGACTGTGCTCAACAGCGCCGGGAAACCGGCACAGAAAACCCCGGCACAGCGCCAGATAGACAAAATTTACCCGGAACTTAGCGCGGGGTTGCATTTGCCCCGTTTCGCGCGCGTAACAGGGTCCAGTGACGCCGCCGCGCTGGGAGACCAGGCCGATCCGTTCCGCCCGCGCTATGCCGTTAATCTGCAATTGCTGGATGAAAACGGTGATGATGCCGCAGACACGCCGGAATATAACGCCGTGCCGCTGCCGGTCCCGCTGTCATGTGCAGAGGGCGGACTGTATCAGTTCCCGCCGGAGGGTACGGTTGTGGAGATTGGTTTTGCAGAAGGACGGCCGGATAAACCGGTTATTCGCCAGACCATGCAGGACGGCCAGGCGTTGCCAGACATCCAGCCCGGTGAACAGCTGCAACAGCAGCGCGCGGGCGTCAGTCAGCGCGTGACGCAGGATGGCAGCTGGCAGCGGGAAACCGACCGGTCCATCAGTGAAACCAGCGCCGCACGTACAATAACAAGCGACACAGAAACGCGCACAACGACCAGCCGGAGCACGCTGGTAAAATCATCTGACACAACAACCGTGCTTGGCACGGCGAAACTGATGGCCGGTGTGGTAATGCAGCTGTCCGACGGCGATTATGCTGTCGGCTCGGCGGGCAATATCGTGATCCGCTGCGGCACAGACAGAAACAGCGATGTTGGCCAGAATGATAATCTGGCCGTCGGTGGCAATCTGACAGAGAAGATTGCCGGTATTCGTTCCAGCGCCGCTACTGTTCAGGAACTGTTAGCCCCGTCAGTGCGGCTCGGTAGCGCTGAGCTGAATATCCTGCGTCTGTTGACTGACACACTGGACGTACTGCAACAGCTGTCACAACAGACCGCCACTCACTCACACAGCAATACCGGCTCACCCACCAACAGCGCCGCGATTGCGGCGACCGGCACAACGGCCGCTACCCTCAGTAAAAAATACTCTCCGTACATCGCATAAATCCGCCCGTCAGACCAGACGCCATTTAACGCGCTCAGCGCGTTTTTGTGTGCAGGTTACGCCCTGAACTGACTGTAATGATGATCGTCCGTCAGAGTGCCATCCGCGATGCCATACCCGACGTACTGAAACGCATCTTGGACGAAAACGGCGCTACACCGCACCCGCCTGCACTATTTGGATCATAACTTTTTTGCAACAGTAAATTCTGGCAAACCATACGGCTAGGCCGCGCCAGCACTGGGCTGTTGTGTTAAGTGAGGTTTTGCAATTTGTGCAATGTTTTGCAGGGTTTTGCCAAAAAGGATCAAATTGTTTTTGCTAAGTAACTGACTAACATGATGTTTTTAAAGAGGATCAAAAAGATTACGTGAGGATCAAAACTGGTGACGGGTTTTTATCACAGTTGAGGCGAATGACGCTCAGGCCAGGACTGGCGCGGGCTGCGGCAAGAATGAGAAATAAAAGCTGAACTGTAAAATGCCTGTCCCATTCCTGTTATGTAAGGGGAGGGCGGTTTATCCCCGCTCGCGCGGGGAATTCTGTCAATTTAAATTTTCCATAGCCTTACAATCAACTTGTACGCAATGACAGCAACAATCAGGTCAATTGCTAAAACCACCGGGAAATAAATATTTTCTGGATCACTGACACCTAAAAACTCTGAAATTTTAAACCACACGGCCAGCTGATTTTCGGGCATCGGGTAAGGATATGTGTGAACGAACTTCAGGGAAAGGATACACAGCCCGATAAAAATCAATGGCTTAATTAGATTGCGGGCAGGTTTTACCATATGCGAATACCTCAATTGTGCCATATGTCATCAGGTTGCTATTCGGGATTGGTTCTCTGCGGGTTTGAAGCAACGCGCTGCGAATGCTTGCAAAATCTGACGAATGCTGGAGAGTTATGCATCCTCTGGAAACACCCATTGGGCCGATGGGGTGTAACCTGAAATGGCCGCGTTCTACCGCACTAACCCATGTGTAATCGTCAATTCTGCCGTCATCACGATACAGAGCAAACCATTCATCATAGTGCGTTGGTGTTGAGGTGAACCATGTAGGAATTTCTTTTACTTTATTTTGTAGCCATGTTCTCAGGCCGCCTTTTGGTCGTTCGACAATCCAGTATTTACCCGGCGGCAGCGGTCCGTTATCCGGTACACCAACGCACCCGCCTTTATTGCGAAACTGCTTATTACCGGAAAAAGCCAGGAATGTGCCTATGCCTGAAATTGTGAGCGGTGAGAATTTAGCCTCATTGACTACGAACTTTCCATGTAACGTCATATCTGTTCCTTAGTTAAATTATTGATCGGTTAGTAATATGTCGTTTATGGCGTGAACTGTAAACAGAGAAAGCCCCGGCGAAAGGGCTTTGTTTTTTTCGAAGTGTGGTCACTGAGTGGACATCATTAATAAAATAAGCATTACTATCATAATGTTAAGTGCATTAATTCAGGCCGCTTACGCGGCCTTTTTTATGCCTGCATAAACACCACCTTCTGTGGAGGTGGTCAGCAACAGGTTTTGGCTTTGCCTTATTGTCTTTGGATTTAAATCTTTCAGAACAGGCAGAGACTTTTTGTCAGGGCCCCTATGGGACGCTATCAATGCCACCTGCTACGCAGGTTTTTATACGCCTGCTGCGGCAGCGTGCAGTCAGTCAAACCCCGGTATGACAGGATTTATCAGTGACTTTATAGCGGCCATAAGCTTTCATGTGTGGACATTATGTGGCCGCCAGAATCATATTCATGTCTCCTTTCAGGGAGGTATTCTTATTACACCGCTCAGATAATCCGGTGTAGATCATTTGGTATCACCCGAAACGCGCTGTAATGTCACAATTAAGCCGGTGTAACGCGAAAAAGCGCGGCTCGCTGAGCGGTGCGATATTGTGAGGCAGGGCGCTGAGGTGATGCCACAGTTAAACTCCGCCTGGCGTGTCCTCTGTAAACAGTACGCTATCTGGTGATTGCTGAATCTGGCCGTAATAAAATCTGCCGGGCTGGGAACAGAGCAACAAAAGCCAGTGCCGCCCTGATTGTGCCGACGATGACTGACGACAACATTTTAGCCTGCTCATTTTATTTTCGGCGTCAGATTGTTTTTGCGTCGAAAAGGCGCCCCTTGCTCCACTTTCCGCTGAAGCCCCCGGTGGATTGTGAAATAACTGATATGGTAGCGTTACGCAACCGGCCCTGAGTGCCGGATGATTTATCATTCCCTACTGAAACAGGAATAAGTGATGAGTATTTTCAATACAGAACTGGTTACGCTGGATGGTGAAAAAACGTCACTGGCGACATGGCAGGGTGAGGTGCTGCTGGTGGTCAATGTGGCATCAAAGTGTGGGCTGACCCCGCAGTACGAGCAGCTGGAAAGGTTGCATCGCAGCCTGCACGATCGTGGATTCTCGGTGCTCGGCTTTCCCTGCAATGCTTTCCTTGGACAGGAGCCGGGTACTGGCGAGGAAATAAAGCATTTCTGTAATACCACCTACGGCGTCACCTTCCCGATGTTTAGCAAGACAGAAGTCAACGGTCCTGAGCGGCATCCTTTATATCAACGGCTGGTGGCGGCGCAGCCTGAAGCCATAGTACCGGAAGGGAGCGGTTTTCTGGAACGGATGGTGAGCAAAGGCCGGGCGCCAAAAGAGTATGGCGACATTCTGTGGAACTTTGAGAAATTCCTGGTGGGCCGCAATGGCAGCGTGCTGGCGCGTTTTTCACCGGATATGGAGCCGGAGAATCCACTGTTAGCCGACAGAATTACAGAGGCATTGGGGTCGGATAAATGCTGATCCAGTGTAAAGGTGTTGCGGTGACGCAGCGCCTTTCTCCTTTCAGTGCTGCGGTGGCACCGCGAGAACAGAATCCATTCTGCCTGGCCTCCACGGTGCCGGGAAAGCGCATTAATGGCCTGTCTGACCTGCTCCTGCGACTGGTCAGATCCTCTTTAACGGCATGTTGCTGACCCAGTGGTCATCTTCTGTCCCCTGGCGAGGTATAGTGGCTGGGTTGTTCAACAGTAGCTCCCACCGAATATGCCGGTCTTACAGTGTCAGAAGATGCATATGGCCGGGAAGACACCGGTGAGTCAACCGACAATAATGCAATCTGTGACATTTTATTGCTGTGAGATAAGCCTGCGTGTTCATGGGATAAACTTTCGGGAGGAGAGTGCCAGAGGGTGCGGCTGGCGGCCGTAATCATCCAGACTGCCTGCCGAAAAGTCAGCTGTTGCTCAATGAAGCGTTTACCAACCTGGATCTGGTACAACAGAACGTGTTTAACAAGGCTGACGGACTGACCGCTCTCATGAGGGGACACGATCTCAATCACAGCCTGCCATGCTTACCGGGTATGACTGCCCAAAGATGGTGCCCTGCTGCATCAGGATGCTTTACAACCGGAGATCCTGAGCGCGGTTGCGCTGTACCTTTTGGCAGACTGATGGTCACAGGCCTTCCTTTTCTGACCTCCCTTACCTGATTATTCCGATAATGTTGCCTGCCAGTCTGATTTGTGAGTAGAGTAGTCGTATCTACTGAGGGAACCCTGTATGCGTTACTGGCTTCTGGTAATTATTGTTATTCTCGCAGGTTGCAGCAGCCATGCCCCGCCACCCAATGCCCGTCTTACTGATTCGTTAACTGTCATTGCTCAGTTGAACGATCAGCTGGACCAGTGGCAAGGTACGCCATACCGCTATGGCGGTGTCGGAAGAGGGGGCGTTGATTGCTCAGGCTTCGTCTATGTTACTTTCCGCGATCGTTTTGCGTTACAACTTCCGCGAACCACGTCAGCGCAGACCGATATCGGCACCCGCATTTCCATGCGCGAGTTGCTACCCGGCGATCTGGTTTTTTTTAAAACCGGGCGGGGAGAGAATGGATTGCATGTTGGTATTTATGATACCGATAACCAGTTCATTCATGCTTCTACCAGTCAGGGAGTGATCCGATCTTCACTGGATAATGTTTACTGGAAAAAAGTGTTCTGGCAGGCACGGCGTATTTGAAGGTTGCATATATTTAGCAAGTTAATGATTAGCTGGTGCATATTTATCAGCCATTTGATTTTGGCGATAATAATAAGTTAAGGATGACTTTTTATCGTATAGCCAGGCGGAAAAGACTCTGTTTTGTATCTGAAAGCGACACTGTGCCATTTTTTGTAAGGTTTAATTAAAGTAAGTGTATGCAAGACAATAAAACCTGTCATCCTGACTTAATTATGCAGCTTCTTTCATCCTAAATTTATGGTAACTTACCGTCTTAATCATACCGTTATCCTGCCTGCTCAGGTATCATAACGGCGGCGTTAAATGACAGGTCCCTATTAAATAAAATGAAAATCCATCTGGAAGCGGATTATACAATTTGCACAACATTTCAGCCGATCTACAGCCTGAGCGGACAGCTTATCTCGGTCGGGCTGATGAGCCATTTTTCTCACAGTAGCGCCAATGTGGCGATCCCACTGGATTTGCTGATGCCGCAGTTAAGTCAGGCACAGCGTATTACCCTGTTACAAAACCAACTTAATATTATTGAAAAGCACCATGACTTCTTTCGTTTGCATGGGGTGAAGGTAACACTGAAAACAGATGAAGTGCTGGCGATGGCTATTACAGAAAATGAATTTATGGCCCGTAAAATGGATGCGCTGGAATTAATTGAACTTGAAATTAATGAAGATTTTCCTGGCCTGAAGCTGGGAAAAAATAACCCCTCTTTATTGTCACTGAGTGAGCGGTTCGCCTTAAGCCTTGAAAACTATGGATCGGGAAAAGTATCTTCCACAGCGGTGTATGACAATTTGTTTACCTCAATAAAGCTGGATAAAGGCTTTATGCAACACAATATGAAACGGCCATCCTTTAAACCCTTTATCAACGCCTTGCTGGAACATATCAGGCCGCACTGTCAGAACGTGATTGTTCAGGGCATTGAGGATCTTGCCGCACTGGAAATAATACGCCATTTCGATTTTGATGGTATCCAGAGTTCACTTTTCTCCCCGGTCAGTGAAGAAGTGCTTTGTTCGCTGATTGATGCACCTCTCGACTTACCCAGCCTGCACCAGCAATAACCCTTTGTTGAGTCAGTGTTAACCTCTCTCCCGGCGGTTTACACTGATCGCCCGGCGAGGCCAGCTTGCCGGCGCAGTTAATCCTGAGGGGAGAACAATGCAGTTCAACAATACCTGGCACAACGAGCTGGAAGGTTTCTACAGCGGCGTGCAGCCAACACCGCTGGAAAATCCACGTTTGCTCTGTCACAGCGCGGCGCTTGCCGCGGATTTACATCTGGATGAAAGCTGGTTCAGTGAGCCAAAATCCTCTGTGTGGAGTGGACAAACATTGCTGCCGGGGATGCAGCCTCTGGCGCAGGTTTACAGCGGGCATCAGTTTGGTGTCTGGGCGGGACAACTGGGGGATGGTCGTGGTCTGTTGCTTGGCGAGCAGCAGTTGGCGGATGGGCGCAAGTTTGACTGGCATCTGAAAGGTGCCGGTCTTACACCCTACTCCCGTATGGGCGATGGACGTGCGGTGCTACGCTCCACGCTGCGTGAATTTCTGGCCTGCGAAGCGATGCATGCGCTCGGTGTTCCGACCTCGCGCGCACTGACGGTGGTCACCAGCGATCAGCCGGTGATCCGCGAGACGACCGAACGCGGAGCAATGCTGTTAAGAGTGGCGGAAAGTCATGTCAGGTTTGGCCACTTTGAGCATTTCTTTTATACCCGCCAGCCAGAGAAAGTGCGTGAGCTGGCCGATTATGTTATTCGTCATCACTGGCCGCATTTGCAGCAGGAGTCGCAGCGTTATCTGCTGTGGTTTATTGATGTTGTCAGAAGAACCGCCCGCCTGATTGCTCACTGGCAGAGCATCGGCTTTGCCCACGGGGTAATGAATACGGACAATATGTCGATTCTGGGGCTAACGCTCGACTATGGCCCATATGGTTTCCTTGATGACTATCAACCAGACTTTATCTGTAATCACTCCGATTATCAGGGTCGCTACAGTTTTGCTAATCAACCGGTGGTTGGGTTATGGAACCTGAACCGCCTGGCGCATTCCCTTTCCGGTTTGCTGGAGAGTACACAGCTCAGTCAGGCACTGGCGGAATATGAGCCTGAACTGATGCGCCGCTGGGGTGAGATGATGAGGGAAAAGCTGGGTTTATTCACCGCCGAAGCGGAAGATAATGATATTCTGACCGGCCTGTTGACGCTGATGAGCAATGAGGGCAGTGATTATACCCTGACGTTCCGCAAGCTCAGCGCCACGGAGCAGCAACAGTCGCGCTCGCCGCTGCGGGATGAATTTATCGACAGGGAGGCTTTTGACAGCTGGTACAACATTTATCGTCAGCGTCTGTTACAGGAACAGCGAAGTGACGCAGAGCGCCAGCAAAAGATGAAACAATGCAATCCGGCGATCATACTGCGTAATTATCTGGCGCAACTGGCGATTGAACGGGCAGAGCATGACGACACCTCGGTCCTGAAACGACTGCATCAGGTCCTGAGTACGCCCTTTGGTGATGACGCTCGGTATGCTGATTTAATGTGCCGCCCACCCGACTGGGCAAAAAAACTGGAAATAAGCTGTTCGAGTTGAGATGAAGTTTCCGTCACGACGAGAAAATATCACCTGCCGCAGAGACAAACAGTTATTTTATTTACGATTGTTTTTGTGTGGTAGCTGTTACACTCAGGAGACACTTTATCTGAAAATTGTCAATTATGCTTCGTACCAAGGTTCGCCTCAGGACGCTGTTAACCTCACTCTCTGTGGGAGGGGTTATCTTCACTTCAGGTCTGTTGCTGAGTGCTCTGTTACTGTTTCAACGGGCCAACATTGAAGACAGCCTGATGGAAAGTAATATTGCTTATGCCCGCAAGCTGGCAGATACCACCGATCGTTATCTGACCACGGCACAGCGCGAACTGGCATGGAGTGCTTCCCAGATAACCGGATTGAATAATCCCCAGCTGTTACATCAGGAAACGGAGCGTCTGCGGATGCAATCCGGCTTTTTCAACACGGTCGTGGTGGTTAACACCGATGCCGTAGTGACCGCCGCCTCACCTGAAAGCCTCAACCTGGTGGGCGTGAAGCTAAAATCAGATGCCAGCCGCCGCGCCATCGCGACACAAAAACCCTTTATTTCATCGCCGTTTATGGCAGCATCGGGCAATTATGTTGTGGCACTTTCTCAACCTGTTTTTACCGCCGACGGCCACTATATCGGCTATATTAGCGGCACGATTTTCCTGAAAAAGCAGAGCATACTCAGTGACATTCTGAGCCAACATTTTTATCCCAACGGCTCCGCCATCAGTATTGTCAGCAATGAAGGTCTGGTTATTTTTAGCCATGACACCGCACGGGTGGGATCACGTATGTTGCTGAGTCCGACGCTACAAAAGCAACTTGCCGTGACGGAAAGCGGGCATTTTACCTTGCAGGATGCGGGCAAAAATTATCTGACGGGGTACGCCAGCCTGCATAAAACTGACTGGAATATTTTTATTTCGGGAACCTCGCAGACCGTCCGCGGAATTATGATGCGCACAGCGGGTAACGTTTTATGGTTTATTTTTGCCATTATCACAGTGGCCGCCATCATTATGGCCTTTCTGGCCAGTCGCATTGCAGCGCCGCTGGAAAAACTGGCGGGTATGGTGCGCGAAGGCGGCAGCGATGCCACACCGGAATCACTTGCCTCGGTCAATGCCTGGTATTATGAAGCCTATCGTCTGAAAGATGCGGTGCAGGAGAACCGGCGGGCGGTGGCGGGAAGGGTGGCCGCCCTCAATGATGAGGCAATGACCGATCCGCTGACCGGTTTGCATAATCGACGTGGATTCAATATGTTAGCCGCTGAACTTGGTGACGACCCGGAACAGTGCATTATCGCCATCGATATTGACCATTTTAAAAAGATTAACGACTGGTACGGGCATGATGGGGGTGACGAGGTGCTGGTCAGGCTGGCGTCACTGTTGCGTCAGGTATGTCGGGGAGGCGATGTGATAAGCCGTTTTGGCGGTGAAGAATTCATTGTGATGCTGCCCTGCACCGAGCTTGATACCGCCACCGATATTGCTGAGGACATTCGTCAGGCGGTCTGTTCTGCTTCATTTCCATTTGTCGACAGCATGACGGTATCTCTGGGAGTGGCATCATTACGGGACTGTGGCGACAGGGAAACGCTGTTGCGGCGAGCCGATGAGGCGCTGTATGCCGCAAAAGGAGCCGGGCGTAACCGGGTCTTTGTTTACCGTCCTGGCGCTCAGTTAGCCCAGCATGTTGATGAAAAACCGGCGCGAAAATAAATCTCTGAATCAGCAGATCCCTCGCAGTTTCCATTGCAGCCAGCTGTCCAGCTCTTCTTCTGGCAGCGGCTTTGAATAGAAAAATCCCTGCGCCTGGTCGCAGCCGTATTCAGTCAGTACCGAAACGACGTCCGCGTTTTCCACCCCTTCAGCCAGCACCGTATAGTCCAGTGCTTTGAGCATGGAAATAATACTGCGAGCAATAATGCGTGAAGCCGTATCAGAGGAGAGCCCGTTAATCAGGGAACGATCCAACTTGATGATGTCCAGTGGCATCTGTCTGAGATAGCTGATGTTGCTGTAACCAGTACCAAAATCATCCAGCGAAATACCGAATCCCCGGAGTTTGAGCTTTTCCATACCGCGAAGGGCTGCCGGGCTTTCAATAAGCCGTTCAGTTTCAAGGCACTCAATGCCCAGAAGTGAAGTGGGAAGCTGAGCTTTGATCATTTTGTCTTCCAGCGAATCAGCAAAATGCTCGCGAGCGAAATCGCTGCCGCTAACATTGATGGTTACCGGCAGCTGAATACAGTGGTTGCGCAACCGCGTCAGCCTTTTGATAACCCGGTCGGTGACCCAGGAAGTCATCGCGCTGAGCAGGTCCGTCTGTTCAGCCAGAGGAATGAACATCGCAGGTGACAGTTCTCCTCTTTGTGGGTGTCGCCAGCGGATCAACGCCTCCAGACCAACAGGTCTGCCGCTGTGCAGGCAGATTTTGGGCTGGTAGGCCAGATAAAGTCCTTTGTCATCGCGCAACGCTCTGGCCAGATCGTTCATCAGCATGAAGTCCTGCATACTGTTGGTATCACTGGTCTTACTGAAGCGCATAAAAGGCACGCCGATGCGGATAGCTTCATGCAGGGCGGTGACCGAACGTCGCAATACTTCCTGCGGGGGGGTATCACCGGTAATAAAGTTTTCCTCCCCGGTATGCGTTGTAAGGGCAACCGACAGACCTTCCCCCAGATCGGCGCTGATCCCTTCCAGCCGTCCTGCCACCCATGCTGCGTCATGGTGACTTTGCTGACGGGTGAGCAATGCAAAACGCCCGGTGGCGACGGTATAGAGTGTGTCATCTGAGGAAGGTTTCAGGCGTAAAGGCAGCATAATCGCCATATCTTTTAACAGGCTCTCAAGCGGTCCCACTCCCATCGATCGCGCCAGTTCATAAGCACGAGGCATATCAATACAGTCAATCAACACCAGACGGCGAGGTGTGGTATCGCCCGTTGCTGCCAGATAATGTAAATCCCGGATAAGTCGCTGGCGATTGGGCAAACCGGTCACCGGATCGGCAAAACCTGCCGAATACCATGCCTGGAGGAACGACATTGCCAGGGAGGCCAACAGTTGCAGCGTGGCAAGCTGGTCATCGTTAAAAAAATGTGGCAGGGTGTCTGTCACACAAAGCGTGCCGAGAACGACGTCTTCACTGTTTTTCAGTGGGACGCCGGCGTAAAAACGAATGTACGGTGGACCTGTGATAAAAGGATGATTAGCAAAACGGAGGTCTTCCAGGGTATCAGAAACCACCATCGCATTTTCACTGTCCACCACATAGTGGCAGAGAGAGTCCGAACGTGAGGATGTCTCAAGCGTGAAATTACAGGCGGCGCGAACATACTGGTGTTCGTCATCCAGCACAGAAATAAAACTGCCGGGAATGCCCAGTGCATGGCTTGCCAGCAGGACAAACTTCCTGAGTACGTCATCCCGGCTTTCGTCGGAACTACGGAGCATCTGAAGGGCCAGGATGCGGCGAGCAATATCGCCGCGGAGATGAGTAAGCATATGTGTCCTCCGCGCCGGACTGCTCAGGAGCGAAACTGAAAAAAAACAATATACAGTGTTAAGCCACCGTAAAGCGCGATATCTGCAACAGGTAAAAACGATTAATGTAATGTGTACCTGATACAGTATGCTTTTCTGACCCCGTTGTCATATTTATTTACTTCAACGAATTCCTTACGTTCTGACGATATATTTATTTAATCGTGTTACGGTTTCTTTTTTTTAATTGCCTGCCAAAATAGCCGGTACAAAAAATATCGGATGCCATCAGATTTCTATAAATAGGGAAATGATAATCCGGTTTATTATTTTTATAATTACTACCACCAGGATCATCTAATGCAATTACTTCGACATTTTACTATCCGCCGTGTTGTGCTGTGGATAATGATCATTTCTTTTTGTATCGTCGCGCTGACTGAAGGCTACAGTTCTTTGGTGCTGCGCAATTTTAGCCTGCATATCATTCGGACCGAACAACTGGCGCAGCAGTTGTCTTTTATTGCCAGAGCCGAAATGGTCAAAGACAGCGGAACACAGGCTGAAATAACCGCATTGCAGGCACAGGTCCCGGCCGGAACTGACTGGAATAACTACCGGGCGGCCCTGACAGCGGCTGAGCCAGTCTACAAACAGGCGGTAAACGAACGGCTGGCGGCGTTGCAGGCACAGATAGCCGATGATAACGCTGGTGTGTCAACCAACAGTCGGCATCTTGATTTTATTTTCATCGCAGGACTGCTTGCGGCTGCGGCGCTGCTTATCTTCTGCGATCGTTATCTGGTGGTACACCTTGTCAGACCGGTTGGCAAGATCCGCGCTCATTTCCGGGTTATCGCCAGTGGTGATTTAACCCATGAACCTGAGGATCTTGGACGCAACTGTGTGGGACAACTGGTGCCGCTGGTAAAAGAGATGCAGCACAGCCTCCTTGACACCGTCCAGGCCATTCGTGATAACGCCGCGTTACTGAGCCGCGAGGCCGGAGATATTGCCGCCGGCAACGCCGATCTGTCCGACAGGACGGCCACGCAGGCCGCCGCGCTGGAACAGACAGCAGCCAGCATGGAGCAGCTTACCGCCACCGTCAGCCACAATGCCGTTAACGCCCGTGAGGCAAGGGAACTGGCTGAACGCACCACAGACAATACGCATAAAGGCGAAGAACTGGTCAGAACCGTGGCGACGGCGATGAACGGCATTGCCGCAGGGTCTGAAAAAATTCGCCAGTTTACCACCACTATCAACAGTATTGCGTTTCAAACCAATATCCTCGCCTTGAACGCCGCGGTAGAAGCGGCCCGTGCTGGCGATCAGGGCCGTGGTTTTGCGGTTGTCGCCAGTGAAGTGCGTTCTCTGGCGCAACGTAGTGCGGCTGCCGCCAAAGAGATAGAGCAGCTGATTGCTGACACGGTGTCCCGTGTTGACCACGGACGCAGTGCTGCCAACAGCGCCGGTACTATCATGGATGACGTGTTGCGTGGCGTGGGCAGCGTGAATGAACTGATTGGCCAGATTGCGCTGGCCTCTGATGAGCAAAGCAAAGGGATATCAATGGTTACCCTTGCGGTGGCAGAACTTGACCGGGTGACACAGCAGAATGCGACTCTGGTTCAGGAAGTAGCGGTTTCAGCAGGAAGCCTGACCGGGCAAACCGAAACGCTTGGCAGCGTTATCCGCCGTTTTACATTGCCGGACAACCATTTGCTGACGCACAATCCCGGTATCGCCTTGTAACGCCAGCTTCCTGAAAACGTGCCATTAAAAATGGCAATGCAGGCTGGCAGGCAATCTCTTCAGGCAGCCAGTCTGCGCATTTTTGCACTGCTAATTATATGAGATAACGACATTCGGGAAATAACCGTATGTCGCCATATAACCTAAATATTATCTTAAACACCGCATTAAATGTTATTTTCCAGGCTTATAACATTATTATTCAGGGTTTCAACTGAATTAAAATTGCTGGCAATAAAAAGCTGGAATATTTTTCATGGCGGTAAAATAAAAACTGAATATAGTCAAAATCGGGTTTAAGACAAATAACCAATGTGGTGAAAACAATTCCGTAATGACCCGAAAGCAGACATTCTGCATAAAAATAACCACCGCACATCACCTGAAGTTGGCCTGCTGCGCCGGCGTTGTTCATCGGCGTTGTTCATCGGCGTTTTTTATCGCCACCGGAAAGCACTTCATTATATTGAGCACCATTTCTGCCATTGAGCTTTGCCGTAACATTTGCAACGCATAATTTAGCTGAACGGGTTCATCAGGGGGGCTTGTTGCCGGGTAACGCCATGTACGTTAAGGGTATTAATCCACGAACTGCGTCAATACGTACTCAGCCTGAGAACATCGGTCCGTTGTCACACCCCCGCTTGCAGCAGGATTTGTCGGCTAAGAATGCTCTGGAAATTGCCATCCGTGGCCATCGTCTGACCCGATGTTTTTTATTTGACTGGCATCAGGCGCCAGACGGTGCCAGGCTTCATGCACTTATAAGTGACAACCTGTCGCATACTGACCTGGGGACGGGCCAGAATTACTGGCAGCGGGCCGGTGTGAAATACTACCAGGTCCCTTCTGATCGAATGAGTTTCCTGTTTGTTTTGTCGTACCTGGCCGCAGTAAATCCAGAAAACAGAGGGGACAGACTCTGAAAAAAATAATTCACGACACCGCAGAAGCAGCGAGGTTGCAGGCACTTGCGGAGTATCAGCTGATGGATACCCCGTCAGCTGACGCTTTGGACCGGCTGACCACGCTGGCGGCGCGCCTTTTTCGCGTGCCGGTCGCTTTTATTTCATTGATAGATGATGAGCGGCAGTTTTTTAAATCCCGTTACGGACTGGACATTACCGCAACATCCCGCAGCGTGGCTTTCTGCCATCATACGCTGGAACAGGAAGAGCTGTTCTGTGTCCCTGATGCGCTTAGCGATCCGCGTTTCTGTGACAGCCCGCTGGTGCTGGGCTATCCGTATATTCGCTTCTATGCGGGCGTGCCGCTTAAAACACCGGACGGCTACCCTATTGGCACGGTGTGCCTGACTGACAGCCAACCCCGTCCGGCGCTGACCGAGGCCGATCGCCAGCACCTAATCGATATCGCTGCGCTGGTGATGGATCGCATGGAGGTGCATCGTCATGAGTTCCAGCGGCGCGCCAGCCAGCAGCGGCTGGCGGCAATATCATCCACCTCTCCCGATGCCATCATCTGTACCGATTTGCAGCGAGGTATCACCTTCTGGAATCCTGCCGCGTCTGCCATGTTTGGCTACAGCGCGCCTGAGATGCTCGGAAAATATGTCGCAGCCCTGATCCCCGAACAGTGCAAAGCTGACTATTGCAATGAGCGCGATCGTCTGATGCACAATGATGATGCCATTTCGCTACCGCGTACCATACAAATCTGGGGTGTACGACGCAGTGGTGAGGAATTCCCGGCTGAAGTCTCGTTTTCAGGATGGTTCGAGGGGGAAAGTCGACTGGTTGGTATGATTATCCGTGACGCTACCGCCCGCTATGAAAGCGAAACGCGTCTTTGTGAACTGGCATCGATCGATATGCTAACCCGGCTGGCCAGCCGGTCTGCCTTTATGCTTCAGCTCGGTCAGCTCACTGAAGCGGGAGTTCCTTACACGCTGTTGATGACCGATCTTGATGGTTTCAAGGAGGTCAACGACACGCTGGGCCATGCTGCGGGGGATGCGTTGCTGTGCCATGTCGCCTCGCAGATCCGCACCGAATGTTCACACGCGATCGCTGCGGCCCGTCTTGGCGGCGATGAATTTATTATTCTTCTTCCCTACAGCAGTCACCATGCTGTGGAAACGGCAGAAAATCTGATCGCCGCGGTACAAACGCCTTTCCACTATCACGATACTCCGGTTCGCGTTGGAGCAAGTGCGGGAATTGCCGGGTTTCCTGAACATGGTCAGGATGCTTCGTCGGTGATGTCCGCTGCGGACCTCGCGCTTTATCGCGCCAAGGCGGATGGAAAGGGAAGAAGCGTTCTGTTCGAGCATACATTCCGCGAGGCGGCATTGCATCGCCGTCGCTTTGAGCGTGAACTGGAAACTGCGGTCAGGCAGCAGCAATTTGTGCTGTTTTATCAGCCACAGTACAGCGTGACAGATAACCGGCTGACAGGTTGTGAGGCCCTGCTGCGCTGGAAGCACCCGGCTCGCGGGTTACTGATGCCCTCTGAGTTTATTGGCATGCTGGTGAAAAGTCCGCTGTCTGTCATGCTGGGTGAATGGATCGTCCGTACCGCGGTGACGCAAATTCGTCAATGGCAGCTGTTTTATCCCTCGCTCCGCGTCAGTATTAACCTGTTTCCACGGCAGCTTGTCGGGGCAGGTCTGGAGAGGGTGTTGCATGACAGCGCCGGTGGGGATGCAGGCTTTGTCGATCTTGAGGTCGATGAACCTCTGCTGACGATGATTGCGCGGGAGAATCCTGAAAGTCTGGAGGCTGTCAAGATTACCGGCGCAAATTTTATCATCGACCACTATGGACGCACGCTGGGATCGATGAATCTGTTGTGCAATGGCATTGTATCCGGCCTGAAAATTGATAAATCACTGACCTGTCAGTTGAACGCCAGTACCCGGACCCGAATGATGATCAGAGCGATTGCCGGGTTTAGTAAACGCCTGGGGATGAGCGTCGCGGTGGCGGGGGTGGAAGAGAAGGCACAGCATGCTTTTCTCAATACGTTGCAGTGCGACCTTGTACAAGGTAACGGATTGTGTCAGCCGCTGAGCACGACTGACTTTGAGCTTAATCTCAGGGCCGGGTATACCACACGTTGCATCGAAAATAACTGACTGGTCACAGCCCATGACCATTTTTCATAACTAAAGGAGGCAACATGCCGTTAAGCTCACTTCAGGCGCTGTGTCTGGTGAACTTTTTTCTGGCCGATGTCCGCGATGGTCTTGGGCTATTTCTGGGTATCTTTCTTACCGCACCTCACTGGAAACCAGATGATATTGGTTTCGTTATGACGGCGGGTGGCGTTGCCGGGCTGGCTGCAACCTTGCCTGCCGGACTGCTCACCGATGCCACTACACGTAAGCGTCTGTTGCTGTTTATCGGATGTGTCCTGATAACCGGTGCGACACTGTTGCTCTGGTTTTATCCGCAAACCATCCCCGCTACGCTGTCACAGGTGGTAACCGGTATCGCTGCGGCCTGTATTGCGCCAGTGGTGGCAGGGATAACTTTGGGCCTTACCGGGAAGTCCGGCTTTAACCGACAAATGGGTAAAAATGAAGCTTTTAATCACGCCGGAAATCTTGTTGCTGCGGTGATTGCCGGTTTTACCACCTGGTTCTGGGGCACGGGTTCAGTCTTTGTGCTAATGACCGGTATGGCGCTTCTCACCGCGTTGAGCGTGATGGTGATATCGACAACCATGCAGCCAGGGGGTTGGACCGCGCTACTGCCTCTGTGCCAGCGCTTTCGTTCAGGGAATTACGCCGACATTCTGCATTGATGGTGGTGGGGGTCACTCTGCTGCTGTTTCATTTGGCGAATGCAGCGCTGCTGCCGCTGCTCAGTATGCGGGCTGCCACGCTGGCTCTGCACCAGGGTATTCCGCCAGGCGTTTATGCTGCCGCCACTGTCGTTATCTCACAATGCGTGATGATCCCCGTTGCGTTGCTGACATCGGCGCGTGCCGATAAATATGGTTACCGTCGGTTAATTATGCTGGCGCTGCTGGTGTTCCCCGTCCGTGCTGCGATAGCCTCAGCCTCAGCGGCACCACTTATCCTGCTCCCGGTGCAGGTGCTGGATGGCGTGGCAGCCGGAATACTGGGGGTGACCATTCCCGGCTACATCGTGCAATTATTGAGTGGCAGTGGCCATACCAATTCCGGGCTGGGGTTGATCATGTTATTACAGGGGGCGGGGGCGGCGTTCAGCCCGACGCTGGCCGGAATGATAACCACCCATTACAGCTGGAGCATGGCGTTTGCTGTGATGGTGGGAATAGCGCTGGTTGCACTGGCTGTATGGTGGCAGTCTGGCAGACAGCATCTGTTGCCTTCACGCTGCAATGCCGATACCTCCGGCTAAGACGTACTGACTGGATGACGGCGCACTTCAGCCTGCGGGTGGTCGGATCAGGGCCGTCTGCCAGCATCACCGATTTCAGTCCGGCTGTTGCCGGGCGGCGCAGTACAATTTCCCTCTGAACTGAATAAAGCTTACTTCCAGCCAATGAAGTAACTTGCGGCTTTTGGAAAATAAATCATCCGGCGTCAATTGTCCCTTATCTGTTTTCATCTGCTGCCGATACTGATCCTGCATACACTTTCACAGGGATCACCAATGAAAATATCAACGCGTCTGGCCATCGGTTTTGGCATGCTTATTATGTTGTTTATCATCTGCACGGCGGTTTCACTCAAAGCATTCTCTGACGCCCGTAATGGAATGGATGATGCGTTAAACGTTAAAATGAAAAAATACCAGCTGGTGCTCAATATGCGCGGCGGGCTGAGGGATATGTCGGTGGTGGTCAGAAACATCGCTCTGCTGTCTGATGAGAAAGGGATGCAGCAGGAATCGCAACGCCTCACGTCAATGAAAGAACAGTATATTCATAACCGTGAAGCCCTTGCCGGGATGATGCAGTCTGAACAGAATGACGCGGGTCGAACTGCTTTTTCAAGGGTGCTGGAAAACGAACATCAGGTGCTGGCCGTCATGGATCAGGCGGCACAGCTTGGTCTGCAAAATCGTCAGAAAGAGGCGATGAGTTATCTGATGAATACGGTCCGGCCTGTGCAACGTGTGTTGCTGGACGAGATTGATGCAATGACCAACATTCAGATGCAGAACAGTCGTGAAGCGTTGGAAAACAACAGCCAGTTAATCGGTCGGGCATCTGTGATCCTGATTATTTTGGCCGTCATCTCAGTTGTACTTTCCGTGGCCACCGGATACCTGATCTCGCGGCTGTTGATGCGCCAGTTGGGTGGTGAGCCTGCCGAAGCCCAGGGGCTGGCCGCGGCCATTGCAGAAGGCGATCTCACCGTCTCCCTGATGCTGCGAAAAAACGATCGGGGTAGCCTGCTGGCGTCACTGGCCGGTATGCAGGCCCGGTTGCGTGAGCTGGTTTTGCAAATCAAAGAGACCTCTTCTAATGTGGCGCTGGCTGCGGACGAAATAGCTCAGGGCAATACTGAACTTTCTTCGCGTACGGAGCAGCAGGCGGCTGCTTTGCAGGAAACAGCCGCCAGCATGGAACAGCTGACCGCCACGGTAAAAAGTAATACGGCGGGTGCGCATCAGACAGCCGGCACCGCCCGTGAAACCGCAACCCTGGCCCGCGCCGGTGAGGCCGATGTACAGCGGATGTCAGAAACCATGCATGATATTTCGCACAGCGCTAAAAAAATCCGTGATATCACCGGGGTTATTGAAAGCATCGCTTTTCAGACCAATATCCTGGCGCTCAACGCGGCCGTTGAAGCGGCCCGCGCGGGTGAAGGTGGACGTGGTTTTGCGGTGGTGGCCGGTGAGGTCAGAACGCTGGCACAACGCAGTGCCACGGCCGCGAAAGAAATTAAGGCTCTGATTGAACAGACGGTTGGCCAGGTTGGCAATGGCGTGACGGTTGCCAATGGTACCTGTCAGAGTATCCTCTCCGTGGTAAGTATGGTGGGGGAACTGGCTGATGCGATGGATGAAATTTCCCTGGCTTCATCTGAACAGATGCAGGGCATTTCTCAGGTCAGCATTGCGGTCAGTCAGATGGATGGTGTCACACAGAACAATGCCGCACTGGTTGAGGAATCGTCCTCTGCGTCACAGTCGCTGTCGGAACAGGCTCATGCCCTGCGTGGCGTGGTGGCAACGTTCAGGGTCTGAAAGGGAGCGGCCTGGGGACATTATCAGGCCGGTTTGTGAGCATTAAGCCGTTATCAGCCTGTGACACGACATTGGCAACCAGCAGCGGAAACACCTTTTGTCAATGGCGAAAGAGTCTGTCCCAACGCTTGCTGACAGAGCGGCTGTCTGCGCCCGTCTGGCGGCATAAACCTTTCCGTCATCACGCCCCGCGCCGGCCTGCAAATCTCTTTTTGTGATGGATGCCGCTTCAGACGTTCCGTGCGTATCTCCGTCACCCGTTATTATCCTCTCGCACTCAGCCTGCAAGCCGTGCCGCCGGGCAACAGGTCAGTACATTCGGCGGCTCAGATTCATAATGTCGAGAATTTTGGTGGCGATCTCTTCCACCGAATAATTGGTGCTGTTCAGATAGCGGATCTGATGGGTTCGGAACAGCGCTTCCACCTCACCCACCTCAAGGCGGCACTGACGCAATGAGGCGTAGCGGGTATTTTCCGCCCGCTCCTGGCGGATTGCCGCCAGCCGCTCCGGGTCGATAGTCAGACCAAACAGCTTATGCTGAAAGGGCTTCAGGGCAGGGGGCAGTTTGAGGTTGTCCATATCGTCAGCGATAAAGGGATAGTTTGCCGCCCGGATGCCAAACTGCATTGCCAGGTAGAGGCTGGTGGGCGTTTTTCCGCAGCGTGATACGCCCAGTAAGATGATCTGTGCATCCTCCAGTCCCCGTAAAGAAATACCATCGTCATGCGCCAGTGTGTAATCGATGGCCGCAATACGTGCGTCATATTTTCCCAGATTACCGGCGGTAAGTCCGTGAGTGCGGTTGGCTACCGGGGCCGGTTCCAGGCCCAGTTCCTGCTGTAGAGGAGCCACCAGCGACTGCACAATGTCCTGGCAAAAACCATCGCTTTGCAGAATGATTTCGCGGATCTCTGGCACGACAATAGAAAAAAACACCAGCGGCCGGACCCCGCTTTGCTGGTAAAGGGCATTGATCTGTGCCCTGACTGCCTGAGCACGAGGCACATTTTCCACAAAGGGCAAGGTGAAACTGTTAATGGTAACGGGAAACTGCGACAGCACCGCATGTCCAAGTACTTCTGCGGTGATCGCGGTGCCGTCCGAGATATAAAAAACGCTTCTTTCGCTGTTCACGGCGTGGTTTTCTCCGGGCAAAGTGTTTTTGCAGCGTAGATGACGTTACGCTGATAAAGCAAATAGTGAGTCTGACAGCACTGAAGACGTTTTACATCAATGTCTGGAGATGCTGAACCATTGCTTTTGGTGCGCTGATGTATTCACTCAAGCGCGAAACAGGAGAGACTTTTTCGTAATCTGTTGATAAGCCCCCTCTGAATTACAGTAACCTCCATCGCCTGGATTATCGCTGTTCCGGCAAAAGAATAATGGCTGAACAGGTTATTTTATCTTTAAAACAATATGTTGATTAATTTTTTATCATGCCGCCGCAGACGGAGTTTTCTTAAAATGGCATTTTTGCGCTGCCTTAACGATTCAACAGTTTCTTTCATTAGCCCGGATGTGCCAGGCTCATTAAGCATCAATCTTTGCTCATTTTGTTCATTACAACTTAAAAGGATTGAATCAATGTCCAGTAAAGGCGACCTGCCGCTTGTGCTCTGGTATAACCAGCTTGGTATGAATGATGTTGATCGGGTGGGCGGCAAAAATGCTTCTCTTGGAGAAATGATCACTAATCTGTCCTCGTTGGGCGTTTCCGTTCCCAACGGCTTCGCCACCACTTCAGCGGCATTTAATCAGTTTCTCGACCAAAGCGGCGTCAGTCAGCGCATTCATGACTTGCTAGATAACACCAATATTGATGATCTTGACCAGCTGGCGAAAGCCGGTAAACAGATCCGTCAGTGGATTGTGGAGACGCCATTTCAGCCGCAGCTCGAACAGGCCATCCTTGAGGCATACCAGCAGCTCTCTGCCGACGATGCTGACGCCTCTTTTGCCGTGCGGTCATCTGCCACCGCAGAAGACATGCCGGATGCGTCCTTTGCCGGTCAACAGGAAACCTTTCTTAATGTTCAGGGCTTCGATGCCGTGTTGGTCGCGGTTAAGCACGTTTTTGCCTCGCTGTTTAATGACCGTGCCATCTCCTACCGTGTGCATCAGGGCTATGACCACCGTGGCGTAGCGTTGTCTGCCGGTATTCAGCGTATGGTGCGCTCAGATGTCGGTGCAGCGGGAGTGATGTTCACCATTGATACGGAATCCGGCTTCGACCAGGTGGTATTTATCACCGCGGCGTGGGGTCTGGGCGAAATGGTGGTGCAGGGCGCGGTAAACCCTGATGAATTCTACGTGCACAAGCCTACGCTGTCGGCGGGACGACCGGCTATCGTTCGCCGTACGATGGGATCGAAAAAAATCCGTATGGTGTACGCCGGTTCGCAACAGCACGGTGAGCAGGTCACCACTGAAGAGGTGCCGGAAGTGCAGCGCGATCGTTTCTGCCTTACCGATAAAGAGGTTGAGGCGCTGGCAGCGCAGGCAATGCTGATTGAACAACATTACCAGCGCCCGATGGACATAGAGTGGGCAAAAGACGGTCATACCGGCAAACTGTTTATTGTGCAGGCGCGCCCGGAAACGGTGCGCTCAAATGGCCAGGTGATGGAGCGTTACACCTTACTGGGGCAGGGCAGGACAGTGGTGGAAGGCCGTGCTATTGGTCATCGTATCGGTGCCGGAACGGTAAAGGTTATTCATGACATCAGCGAAATGAACCGCATCGAAAAAGGGGACGTGCTGGTCACCGATATGACCGATCCCGACTGGGAGCCGATTATGAAGAAAGCGGCTGCCATCGTGACCAATCGCGGCGGGCGCACCTGCCATGCGGCAATTATCGCCCGCGAACTGGGGATCCCGGCGGTGGTGGGTTGTGGTGACGCCACCACAAGGATCGAGGAAGGACACAAGGTCACCGTCTCCTGTGCTGAAGGTGATACCGGTTATGTTTACGACGACTTGCTCGACTTCGAGGTGAAAAGCTCGCAGGTGGACGAAATGCCGGCGTTGCCACTGAAAATCATGATGAACGTCGGTAATCCCGACCGGGCATTTGATTTTGCCTGCCTGCCGAATGAGGGGGTCGGGCTGGCACGTCTGGAATTTATTATTAACCGGATGATCGGTGTTCACCCAAAAGCCCTGCTGGAGTTTGACCAGCAAACGCCTGAGCTGCAACAGGAAATTCGCGCCATGATGAAGGGCTTTGATGATCCTGTCGAATTTTACATCGCACGACTGACCGAAGGGATTGCCACGCTGGGTGCCGCTTTTGCGCCGAAGCGGGTGATCGTACGCCTCTCCGATTTCAAAACCAATGAATATGCCAACCTGGTTGGGGGCGAGCGCTACGAGCCTGAAGAAGAGAATCCGATGCTGGGTTTTCGTGGTGCCGGGCGTTATGTGGCCGACAGCTTCCGTGATTGCTTTGCGCTGGAGTGTGCCGCAGTGAAGCGCGTCAGAAATGATATGGGGCTGACCAACGTTGAAGTCATGGTGCCATTTGTCCGCACGGTGGCTCAGGCTGAAGCGGTAGTGGATGAGCTGGCGCGTCAGGGACTGAAGCGTGGTGAAAATGGCCTGAAGCTGATTATGATGTGTGAAATTCCCTCCAATGCGCTACTGGCGGATCGGTTCCTGCAATACTTTGATGGCTTCTCGATCGGGTCAAATGATATGACTCAGCTGACGCTGGGACTCGATCGTGATTCTGGCGTGGTTTCTGAATTGTTTGACGAACGCAATGACTCGGTTAAAGCCCTGCTGTCGATGGCAATCCGGGCAGCGAAAAAACAGGGTAAATACGTTGGCATTTGCGGGCAGGGGCCGTCAGATCATCAGGATTTTGCCGCATGGTTGATGGCAGAGGGCATTGACAGTCTTTCGCTCAACCCGGATACGGTTGTGCAAACCTGGCTGAGTCTGGCAGACATGCCGGACCATTCATAAGTCAGATCCTCAGTAAAGCAAAAGGTCAGCGGCATAGCTGGCCTTTTCGTCATCTGCTTAGCTGGCAGGCAAAAAAAAGCCCATCACATGGGATGGGCAAAGACTACACACAGCAATTCTTTACTTTGTTCAGGAGACCGGGCGTTGTTTATCAACAACCCGATTGTAAACAGTGGCTTCATAGTATGCAGCGAGCAGGGGTGAGTCTTTAAGAATCCTCTTATTAGTTCAGGTATGATAATATTTTGTGGTGCAAATATCGCTGTTGGAAGAAGGGATTTGTTCATAAAAGCGTCACTTTTGCCCTTAAAACCGCATTTAACGGTTTTTCTTATAAAAACCCCTTAACAAAATCAGAAAAACCTCACAAAGGTAAGGCGGCCAGACGCGCTGGCCGCAGTAAACCCGCCTGCTAGTGCCGCTGCTGATGTTCAAATTCTGCCAGCTCTTCCACCACCCCCTGCGGATTTTCTTCAGGAGGGGGCGTCTCGTGTATCCAGACAAAAATCAGCCGGTAAGACACGGCAAGCACCACCGGGCCGATAAACAGGCCAATCATGCCGAAAGCGACCAGGCCACCGATAACGCCGGACAGGATCAGAATCAATGGCAGGTCGGCTCCCATGCGGATCAGCATCGGACGCAGCACGTTATCCAGCGTCCCCACCACGCAACTCCATATCACCAGTACCGTGCCCCAGGTGGTGTCTCCGCTCCAGTAAAGCCAGATAATCGCCGGGATCAGCACCACCAGTGGCCCAAGCTGTACCAGACAGGAAAAAATCATCACGACCGTCAGCACCGCAGCGTAAGGGATGCCGCAAATTGCCAGGCCAATGCCGCCCAGTACCCCCTGTACCAGGGCTGTCACCACCACGCCCAGCGCTACCGCACGAATGGCCTGTCCGGCCAGCAGCACGGCGGCATCTCCCCGGCAGGAAGCCAGACGATAGGCAAAGTGACGAATGCCCTGTCCGACCTGTTCGCCTCGCCAGAAAAGCAGAACGCTGAACAGTAACATCAGCGCCAGATGCATCATAAAGCGGCCGAAATGGCCAGCCTGGGCAAACAGAAAACCGCTGGTTCTGCCAAGATAAGGCTGCACGCTGGTAAGCAGTGCGCCTCCTCCGCCCTGAACCAGTTTATGATAACCGGAAGATAACTTTTTACCGACCAGTGGAATACTTCTCAGCCATTCCAGCTCCGGCAGTTGCAGATGTTTGGAGGTCAACCATGCGACCACTGGTCCACTGTTTTCAATCAGGCTGTTGACCAGTAATGAAACGGGAATAATAAACAGCAGCAGCAGGATCAGCGTCATGGCTACCACCGCCAGTGAACGGCGTCCCCACAGCCATCCCTGAATTTTTATCATCAGTGGCCAGGTGGCGATGACCACCATGCTGGCCCAGGCAAAGCCCAGCACAAATGGTTGTACCACCCAAAAACTGGCGACAATCAATAGCGTAATAAACAGCAAGGAAAAGACAATCTGTAGCAGGTCCCATCCATTATGAACATTTTTCATGTATCAACTTTTACCTCAGATAAAAAGCATAAAGCGGTGGCTATGCCCGGAAGAGGGAATTCAGTACCCGACTCATTGAGCATTGTCTATTAGACGCATTTTCGATATAAACGGCACGCGATTCTTTTGGCCCGATTTTCTGAAATCGCGACAGGTCATAAAAAAATGTGATAAAACTTTTGCCAGAGAGCAATCGTTATACACAACATTTTGGTCACCCGATAATGATCCCACAGATTTCTCAGGCACCCGGCCTCGTTCAGCTGGTGCTGGATTTTTTGCAGGCGCTCCATCAGCAAGGTTTCACCGGCGATACCGCGACCAGTTATGCTGACCGCCTCACCATGTCAACCGACAACAGTATTTATCAGCTGCTTCCCGATGCCGTTGTCTTTCCCCGCTCCACCGCCGATGTAACAATGATTGCCCGTCTGGGAGCGGAAGCACGATTTAGCAGCCTGGTGTTTACCCCGCGCGGTGGCGGCACCGGCACCAACGGACAGGCGTTGAATCAGGGTATTGTGGTCGATATGTCGCGCCATATGAACCGTATTATTGATATCAATATTGAACAGGGCTGGGTGAAGGTTGAAGCGGGCGTGATTAAGGATCAACTTAACGCTTTTCTCAAACCTTATGGCTTCTTTTTCTCGCCGGAATTGTCCACCAGTAACCGTGCCACCCTGGGAGGGATGATCAATACCGATGCGTCAGGACAGGGATCGCTGGTCTATGGCAAAACCTCTGACCATGTGCTTGGACTGCGTGCGGTCCTTCCCGGCGGCGATATCCTTGATACACGGCCGGTTCCGGTACGGCTGGCTGAACAACTGGCCGCAGAGCAGAATAAAGAAGGCGATATCTACCGTACGGTCCTTGAACGCTGCCGTGACCGCCGCCAACTTATTGTCGATAAGTTCCCTAAACTTAACCGGTTTCTGACCGGCTACGATCTGCGGCATGTGATTAGTGATGATTTGCAACAGGTGGATCTGACACGGCTACTCTGCGGTGCCGAGGGTACGCTGGCGTTCATTACTGAAGCGAAGCTGAATATCACGCCCATTCCTAAAGTGCGTCGTCTGGTCAACATCAAATACGACTCCTTTGATTCAGCGCTACGCAGCGCGCCGTTTCTGGTGGCAGCCAGGGCGCTGTCGGTAGAGACAGTGGATTCTAAAGTGCTGAATCTCGCGCGGGAAGATATCGTCTGGCATTCGGTCAGTGAGCTGATCGCCGATGTGCCGGGGCGCGATATGCAGGGCCTGAACATTGTGGAGTTTGCCGGTGATGACAGGGTGCAGATTGACGCGCTGGTGGCGTCGCTGTGTGGACAGCTTGACGGGCTGATGGCGGCTCATGAATCGGGTGTGATGGGGTATCAGCTTTGTGATGATCTGCAGGGTATTGAGCGTATTTACGCGATGCGTAAAAAAGCCGTTGGGTTGCTCGGCAATGCCAAAGGACGCGCCAAGCCAATCCCCTTTGTTGAGGATACCTGCGTGCCGCCTGAACAGCTTGCCGACTATATCGTTGAGTTTCGGGCGTTGCTGGACAGCCACCATCTGAGCTACGGTATGTTTGGCCATGTGGATGCCGGGGTATTGCATGTACGTCCGGCGCTGGACATGTGCGATCCCCGGCAGGAGATGCTGATGAAGCAGATCTCTGATGAGGTGGTCTCCCTTACCGCACGTTATGGTGGGCTGTTATGGGGTGAACATGGTAAAGGCTTTCGGGCAGAATACAGCCCGTCCTTTTTTGGTGAAGAGTTGTATAACGATTTACGCCGGATTAAGGCGGCTTTCGATCCGGCTAATCGCCTCAATTCGGGGAAAATCTGTGCCCCCTTTGGCACTGAACAGCCAGTGATGCGCGTCGACGCAACCAAACGCGGCGGCTGGGACCGCCAGATTCCGGTTAACGTCAGAACCGACTGGCGTGGTGCGATGGAGTGCAATGGCAATGGATTGTGCTTCAATTTTGATGTACGCAGTCCGATGTGCCCGTCAATGAAGATCAGCGGTAACCGTATTCATTCCCCGAAAGGGCGCGCCACGCTGACCCGTGAGTGGCTGCGACTGCTGGCAGAACAGGGCGTTGACCCGCTGGAGCTGGAAAAGCGCCTGCCGGAGGAAAAACTCAGCCTGCGAACCCTGGTTGAGCGTACCCGTAACAGTTGGTATGCCCGTCGCGGAGAGTATGATTTTTCCCACGAGGTTAAAGAGGCGATGTCCGGCTGTCTGGCCTGTAAGGCCTGCTCAACGCAATGCCCAATCAAAATCGATGTGCCCGGTTTCCGCTCACGTTTTCTGCAGCTATATCACACACGCTATCTTCGTCCGGCGAGGGATCACCTGGTTGCCTCGGTAGAGAGTTATGCACCGTTGATGGCCAGAGCGCCTAAGTTTTTCAACTTTTTCATGCGCCAGCCGCTGGTGCATAAATTAAGTAAACAGCACATCGGTATGGTTGATTTGCCACTGCTGTCTTCGCCTAACCTTCGCCAGCGCCTGGCCGGACAACCAGCGATGACAACCACCCTTGAACAGCTGGAAAGGCTGAGTGGCAGCCAACGCGCACGCTATGTGCTGGTAGTCCAGGACCCCTTTACCAGCTACTACGAAGCACAGCTGGTGGCCGATTTTGTCTCACTGATTGAGAAACTGGGTTACCAGCCTGTGGTCCTGCCTTTCTCACCCAATGGCAAGGCGCAGCATATTAAAGGATTTCTGCAACGTTTCGCCCGTACCGCGCAGAAGACGGCTGATTTTCTTAACCGTGTCGCCGCGCTGGGTCTGCCTATGGTTGGCGTCGATCCGGCGCTGGTGCTTTGTTATCGCGATGAATACAGGGAGATCCTTACCAACAGGAGAGGGGATTTCCACGTTCAGCTGGTACATGAATGGTTGCAGCAGGTGCTGCCGGAAATAAAAACGCCGGATAATCCTCAGACCGGAGAAGCCTGGTATCTGTTCGGACACTGTACCGAGTCGACGGCTTTGCCTGTGTCCGCCAGTCAGTGGCAGGGGATATTTGCCCGGTTTGGTGCAAAACTGGAAAATATCAGCGTGGGATGCTGTGGCATGGCCGGGACCTATGGCCATGAAGCGAAAAATCTGGCTGATTCTCTTGGCATCTATGAGCTGTCATGGCATCAGGCACTACAGAAACTGCCGCGTCGTCGTTGTCTCGCTACCGGCTATTCCTGCCGCAGTCAGGTGAAACGCATTGAGGGGAATGGGATGCGGCATCCTCTGCAGGCCTTGCTGGAACTGCTCTGATGGCTATCTGGCAGCGCTCGCTCTCTCTGCAACAGCTCAATCAGCAAAGCCAGGGGACGCTGGTATCCCATCTAGGGATTGTGTTTGTCGCCATCAACGGGGAAAGCCTGCAGGCGACCATGCCGGTGGACAGCCGCACCCGTCAGCCGTTCGGTCTGCTTCATGGCGGTGCTTCTGTGGTGCTGGCGGAAACGCTGGGGTCGATGGCGGGATACCTTTGTACCGCAGGCGATGACTACATCGCGGGACTGGAGGTGAGTGCCAGCCACATGAGAGCCGTCAGGGAGGGGCTGGTATGGGGGGAATGTCGCGCCCTGCATCTGGGGCGCACGCATCAGGTCTGGCACACCGACATATTCGATGCACAGCGGCGATTATGCTGCTCGGTACGTTTAACCACGGCAATAATGACCGCAAGGTAAGAGTGCGGTCATGCGCCGGGTCAGATGATCCAGGATGCGTGTTTAACAAAATCGCTTTGCAGCGCGGTGGCTTTGTCCCACTCACCGTTTAACGCCAGTTGGTGGCACAGGCGGGTGAGTGAATGACGGGCGAGCTGCCATGCCTGCATGCGGAAAAGACGGTCGCGTTCACGGTTACCCAGTTCCTGAATCAGGCGATGATGCAGTTTACCCAGCGCGTGCAGATAGCTTTGATCGTCACCATTGAGCTGACACAGCTCTGCCATATCCAGACAGGTACTGTTAAAATTGCGCAGTTGTTCCGGTGAGCAGTCGGGCCTGTTCAGCTTTGCCTGAGCCATATAATAATCTACGGTGATATCACGGATGGAAAATTTATATTCATCAATCTTATGTTGCAGCCAGGCACTCATGGACAGATTCATCAGGGGACCCATACGCGTTAATGATAATCATTATCATATATTAGCTGCGGCGATATTCAATCTCACCGGAAAGAAAATTTACCGATTTATGCTTCCTCTCAGATAAATTGGTAATAACGATACGAGATACTGCCTGATAAGTTAAAATAAGTATTATGCCCAATCGGTGCAGCCTTCCTGATATTTACTGCTGGCTTTTCAGTGCGTTATAATTTAGTTAATTTTCTGCACCAGACAGAACGTAGCCCTCTTCAGCGGCTCTGAGTGGCATAAAAAGGTCCTGAAACCACCTGTAGACGTTAATCCCTGCAAAACAAGAGGTTGAAGAGACAATCAATATCACTAACATAGGGGTATTAGCCTACTGGGCTATCGACTCGCGAGGTAATGTTATGCCATCAGCAACGACGACTTCTTTTTCCCCGGATGACTTTATCTGGAAAGGTCTGACGCTTACTGACAGCGCCGCAAGGCAAATTATTTCTCTGGCTGCCAATGACCCGGAAATTAAGGGACTTAAGCTGGGAGTGAAAACCTCTGGCTGCGCCGGTTTTGGTTATACCATGGATTTAATTAAACAACCGGCTGACGATGATCTGGTGTTTATTCACCAGGGCGCGTCGCTGTATGTGCCTTTGCAGGCAATGCCGTTCATTGACGGAACTGAAGTGGATTTCGTCCGTGAAGGTCTGAATCAGATTTTCAAATTTAATAATCCTAAAGCTCAACACGCCTGTGGCTGTGGTGAGAGCTTTGGCGTTGAGTAAAATTTATGTCCCGAAACACTGAAACATCAGACGATGTGCAAGTCTGGGAAGGAAACCTGCAGAAGTACAAAGAAGGTTTCTTCACCCAGTTGCAGACCGAAGAGTTTGAACATGGCATCAGCGAAGACGTCGTGCGTGCGATTTCCGCCAAGCGTAACGAACCTGAGTGGATGCTCGATTTCCGTCTGAAAGCCTATGCGGCCTGGCTGGAAATGGAAGAACCACACTGGTTAAAAGCCAACTACAAGTCATTGAATTATCAGGACTACAGCTACTACTCGGCGCCGTCCTGTGGAAACTGCGATGACAGTTGTGCTTCCGAACCCGGTGCCAGGCAAACCTCCGGTGCTCAGACTCCTGACTATCTGACTGAAGAAGTGGAAAATGCCTTTAAGCAATTGGGAGTCCCGGTTCGTGAAGGTCAGGAAATAGCGGTTGATGCTATCTTCGATTCTGTCTCTGTTTCAACCACCTACCGCAGTAAGCTGGCGGAGCAGGGGATTATCTTCTGCTCATTCGGTGAAGCCATTCATGACCATCCTGAACTGGTAAAACAGTATCTCGGTACCGTGGTGCCCGCTAACGACAACTTCTTTGCCGCCCTGAACTCGGCGGTGGCTTCTGATGGCACCTTTGTCTATATCCCGAAAGGCGTGCGTTGTCCGATGGAGCTGTCCACCTATTTCCGTATCAACGCCGCCAAAACCGGTCAGTTCGAACGTACCATTCTGATTGCCGATGAGGGCAGCTACGTCAGCTATATTGAAGGCTGCTCTGCACCGGTGCGCGACAGCTATCAGCTGCATGCGGCGGTGGTGGAAGTCATTATCCATAAAGATGCCGAAGTGAAATATTCTACCGTGCAGAACTGGTTTTCCGGCGGGGAATCTGAAGGTGGCATCCTCAATTTCGTTACCAAGCGTGCGCTGTGTGAAGGTGAAAACAGCAAGATGTCCTGGACGCAGTCTGAAACTGGCTCTGCGATCACCTGGAAGTACCCCAGTGTTATTCTGCGCGGCGACAACTCCATTGGTGAATTCTTCTCGGTGGCGCTGACCAGCGGCCATCAGCAGGCTGATACCGGTACCAAGATGATCCATATTGGTAAAAACACCAAATCCACCATCATCTCCAAAGGCATCTCCGCCGGGAAAAGTCAGAATACCTATCGTGGCCTGGTGAAGATTATGCCGACGGCCACCAATGCCCGTAATTTTACGCAGTGCGACTCAATGTTGATCGGGGCTGAATGTGGTGCACATACATTCCCTTATGTGGAAGTGCGCAATAACACCGCGCAACTGGAACATGAAGCCACCACCTCGCGTATCGGTGAGGATCAACTGTTTTACTGCCTGCAACGCGGTATCAGCGAAGACGATGCCATTTCGATGATTGTAAACGGTTTCTGTAAAGACGTTTTCTCCGAACTGCCGCTGGAGTTTGCGGTTGAAGCACAAAAACTGTTGGCAATCAGTCTCGAACACAGCGTGGGTTAACCGCCACGCCTATGATCATTCAGTGCAATGCTACCAGGTATTGCCCAGGAAACACTATGTTAAGTATTAAAGATTTACAGGTAAGTATTGAAGATAAAGCGATCCTGCGTGGACTGAATCTTGAGGTTAAGCCGGGCGAAGTCCATGCCATTATGGGACCGAATGGCTCCGGTAAAAGTACCCTGTCAGCAACGTTAGCGGGCCGTGAAGAGTATGAAATTACCGGTGGTTCGGTCGATTTTAAGGGCAAAGATCTGCTGGAACTTTCTCCCGAAGATCGCGCGGGCGAAGGCATTTTTATGGCTTTTCAGTACCCGGTTGAAATTCCTGGCGTCAGCAATCAGTTCTTCCTGCAAACGGCAGTGAACGCGGTGCGTAAATACCGCTCTCAGGAAGAGCTGGATCGTTTTGATTTCCAGGACTTCATTGAAGACAAAATCCACCTGCTGAAGATGCCTGAAGATTTGTTGACCCGTTCCGTTAACGTTGGCTTCTCCGGCGGTGAAAAAAAACGCAACGACATTTTACAGATGGCAGTGCTGGAGCCTGAACTCTGTATTCTTGATGAAACCGACTCCGGTCTTGATATTGATGCGCTGAAAATTGTGGCAGGGGGTGTGAATACCCTGCGCGACGGAAAACGCGCATTTATCATTGTGACGCACTATCAGCGTATCCTGGATTATATTAAGCCTGACTTCGTTCATGTGTTATATCAGGGCAAAATCGTAAAGTCGGGCGACTTTACGCTGGTGAAACAACTGGAGGAGCAAGGCTATGGCTGGCTTACCGACCATTCGTGATGAAAGCGCCCTGCGACAGTGGCATCATCTGTTTGAAAGTAACGGAGAGCATCGCTCATTACAGGCTCAGCAGCACTGGCAGCAGGTACTGCGCTTAGGCCTGCCGACGCGTAAGCATGAAAACTGGAAATATACGCCGCTGGAAGGCCTGCTGGCGCATCATTTCGTTCTGCCAGCATCATACCGCCTGAGCGCTGAAGAAGTTGCCGGTCTGTCACTGGATATTGACGCGGTAAAAATGGTGTTCATCGATGGTCGCTTCAGTGCCGAACTGAGCGATAAAACTTTCGATCTGTTCGATATTCAGGTTTCCCAGGCGGGGGAACGTCGTGAGTTGAGCGCGCCAGTGCAACCTGAACTCTTTCTGCACCTGACGGAAAGCCTTGCGGAAGAGGCGGTCACTGTTCATCTGCCACGGGGTAAGGTTGCCGGTCGTGCACTGTATATGCTGCACATCAGCAGCGGCAGCGCCCAGGCAGAGATGCACACCTCGCATTATCGCCATCATCTGCAACTGGATGATGGTGCGCGGGCGACAGTGATTGAACACTATGTCAGCCTCAACGAGTCTGCCCATTTCACCGGTGCACGCTTCACCGCCACCGTGGGTGACAATGCCAGCCTGAGCCATTACAAGCTGGCTTTTGAGCACACCAGCAGCTACCACTTTTCACATAACGATCTGGTTATCGGACGTGATGCGCGGGTACAGAGCGACAGCTTCCTGCTCGGCAGTGGGCTGACCCGCCATAACACCAGCGCACAGCTCAACGGTGAAGGCAGTGAGCTTGGGATCAACAGCCTGATGTTGCCGGTGGAAAAAGAGATCTGTGACAGCCGCACTTATCTGGAACACAATAAAGGTCACTGTCTGAGCCGACAGATGCATAAAACCATCGTGCGGGACAAGGCACGTGCCGTGTTTAACGGCCACATCAAAGTGGCTAAACACGCACTGAAAACAGACGGACAAATGACCAACAACAATCTGTTGTTAGGCCGCCTGGCTGAAGTGGACACCAAGCCTCAGCTGGAAATCTACGCTGATGACGTGAAGTGTAGCCATGGAGCGACGATTGGCCGTATCGACGACGAACAGATGTTCTACCTTCGCGCCCGTGGCATCAGCGAAACGTCGGCGCAACGGATGATCATTTATGCTTTTGCCGCAGAATTAACCGAAGCGATTACGGATGACGTGCTGAAGGAAGCGGTGATGCAGCGTATCGCACAGCGCTTTCCCGGAGGCATTAAATGAGTTTTGACCTGGCACGCGTCAGGGCTGATTTTCCTGTTCTGATGCGGGAAGTCAATGGACAGCCACTGGCCTATCTGGACAGTGCAGCCAGTGCCCAGAAACCACAGGTGGTGATTGATGCGGAAAGCCACTTCTATCAATATGGCTATGCCGCCGTTCACCGTGGTATTCACACCCTGAGTGCCGAAGCCACTACCGCGATGGAAGACGTTCGCGCACAGGCGGCGGCTTTCCTTAACGCAGCCTCGTCTGAAGAGATTGTGTTTGTTAAAGGAACGACCGAAGCAATTAATCTGGTCGCGTCCAGCTGGGGTGGCAGCCAGTTAAAACCGGGTGATAACATCCTGATCACCGCAATGGAGCATCATGCCAATATCGTTCCGTGGCAAATGATTGCACAGCGTACCGGTGCTGAAGTGCGCTTTATTCCGCTGACGGAAGCGGGTGAACTGGATCTCGCTTCACTGCCGTCCCTGATGGACAACCGCACGCGTATGCTGGCGGTGACACAGGTTTCTAACGTTCTTGGTACGGTCAACCCGGTCAGAGAGTTAGTGGCCCGTGCAAAAGCCGCTGGCATCGCGACCCTGATTGATGGTGCTCAGGCGGTAATGCATGCGCCCGTTGACGTGCAGGATTTGGGCTGTGATTTTTATGTTTTCTCAGGACATAAAATTTATGGCCCCTCCGGGATTGGTATCCTGTATGGCCGTAAAGCCATGCTGGATCAGATGCCTCCGTGGGAAGGGGGAGGCTCGATGATTGCCACGGTCAGTCTGACGGAAGGTACCACCTATGCCGCAGCGCCATGGCGCTTTGAGGCTGGCTCGCCAAATACCGGCGGTATTATTGGCTTGGGCGCGGCTCTGCGCTGGGTCAGCGAACTGAGTCTTGATGCCATACAGCAGCGTGAGCAGGTACTGATGCGTTATGCCATGGACAAGCTCTCTGCGGTGCCGGATTTGCACATTTACGGTCCGCGCGAGCGTGCCGGGGTGATTGCGTTCAATCTGGGCCAGCATCATGCTTACGATGTGGGGAGTTTTCTGGATCGTTATGGTATTGCGGTTCGCACCGGCCATCATTGCGCCATGCCGTTGATGAACCATTACGGCGTACCGGCAATGTGTCGTGCCTCCTTTGTTCTGTACAACAGCGAGGAAGAGGCCGATCGTCTTGTTGCCGGTCTTATACGTATACATCGTCTGCTGGGTTAAACCTGGCGGCACGGGAGGAAGTATGGCAACCCTGCCAGATAAAGAAAAACTGGTGCGCAACTTTGGCCGTTGCGCCGACTGGGAAGAGAAGTATCTGTATGTGATTGAACTGGGGGCATTGTTACCTGAACTGCCTGAATCAGCCCACACCCCGGAAAACATCATTTCAGGCTGCCAGAGCCAGGTATGGATCCTGATGAACGTTGACGATAATCATCAGGTGGTGCTTCAGGGGGATAGCGATGCAGCGATAGTGAAAGGATTAATCGCGGTCGTTTTTATTTTGTTTAAGCAGATGACGGCGGCAGAGATCCTCTCATTTGATGTTCGCCCGTGGTTTGATCAACTTGATCTGACTCAGCATCTGACGCCATCACGTTCGCAGGGACTGGAAGCAATGATCCGCGCTGTTCGTCATAAAGCACAGAACCTTAGCAGCAACTGACTCTCTGCACTTCCCACCACCCGGTGGGACGTGTTCCTGCTCTTGCACGGGAAACCCGCTCCCGTTGCGTTAATCCTTTTCATTGCCCTCATTTTCACCCGCCATGTGGCAACAACCTGTCCTTCAACGCCAGAGGGTCATGGCTTCATTGGTAGAAACCCCCTGCACCCGGTCTGCCGATGGGGGGCACTGGAGAGGCTAGCGCCATAAAACCGGCCGGGGCCGCTGGGAATGTCTGTAGTCAGGCCGGAGCTGATTGTTCCCACCAAAAAAAGAGGGATCGTGGTGAATGTCGCGGTGCTATGTTGGTGCGCTACCCTGAAGACGGTGAAATCTGACTGGCACGGTCCTGCCGGGATGAACACGCCACCGGCGTCAGCCAGAAGTTTCCCGGTTCAGCCGGATAACAATCCCAAACATCCTCCAGCGGCAGGCGGCCCAGGGTAAAACGCAGCCGCTGAATGAGGCGGGGCGTCACACGCGTCATCTGGCGTGTGGCAAGGACGCAATCCTGTGGGGGGCACTGACGCCGGTATGCGGGTCAGTGGTGGCTGTGTGTGATGAGATTGACCCGTTATGCAACAGTCTGTACCGCAGGGAACCGGGATTCAGGCGTGATCTGGTATTAAGCGCATTAGCTGTTATCACAGTGTGAATGATTTTCCGCATATCCTCGCTGGCGGATCAACCGCTGGCGCGAAACAGCCTGTCAGCCGTGCCTGGAGCGAGCAGACGGTGATTAACGTTATCCAGGCTATGTCGGGGAGTGGGGAAAACGTAACGCTGGCGAATTTTTTTGTAGCGGTTATCAGCGAGGTCCCTGCAACCGGCGGGAGTAATATGTTGGGAGTGCTCAGACTGAAGGGTAAAATCGTATCGTACAGCAGGGGTTAGGGGAGAAGCAGAAAAAAATGGCGCACATTGTGCGCCATTTTCGGTACCGGTACTCTTACTTGCGGTAAGAGTGAGCCTGGTTGTCCAGACGCTGGTTAGCACGAGCTGCGTCATCTTTAGCAGCCTGAACGTCAGAACGCATTGCGTTCACGTCGTTGCTCAGCTGGTCAACTTTCGCGTTCAGAGTCTGAACGTCGGTAGACAGCTGGTCGATTTTAGCGTTGCTTGAGCAACCGGCCAGCAGAGTTGAACCCAGAATTACCGCGCCCAGTACCAGTTTAGTACGATTCATTATTAATACCCTCTAGATTGAGTTAATCTCCATGTAGCGTTACAAGTATTACACAAAGTTTTTTCTAAAGAGAATAAATTTTAGTAAGAAGGTCGTTAAATTTGTTCGTTCGCTCAAAGAAGCACCGCCTTTGCCGATTTTGGCAAAATTTTTAGCGAAAACAGGTCATTTTAATGGTGTCTGAATCTACTCACCGGTGGTTTGCACCGTTACTTTTTATTGCTAACGTTGTCTTTTTTTATCAGTTATAAAAAAAGCGCCACTCAGGGCGCTTAACGATGACCGGACGATAATGTTAACTACAACAGGTGAACCGACGCCGTGTTAGTCGTCCCGCTCGGTACCAGTGCGCCAGAGACCATCACCACCACATCACCTTTCTGAGCATAGCCGCTGGCAACCGCTGCTTCTTTGCCAAGGCGGTAGAAATCGTCAGTAGAGGCAATTTCTTTCACTACGGTGGCGATGATGCCTTTGCTGAGGATCAGCTGACGTGCCGTCAGTTTATTGGTGGTCAGTGCCAGAATAGTGGCATTAGGGAAATATTTACGTACCGACTTGGCGGATTTTCCGCCTTCGGTTGCCACGACGATCAACGGAGCTTCCAGATTCTCTGCCGTTTCTACCGCGCCACGGCAAACCGCCTCGGTAATGCGCATTTTGCGATTGTCGTGCTGGGCATCGATCCGACTTTTCATCACCCGGTCAGTACGTTCACAGATGGTGGCCATAATGGTCACAGACTCTAGCGGATATTTTCCCTTGGCGCTTTCACCTGAAAGCATCACAGCATCGGTGCCGTCAAGGATCGCGTTGGCAACATCTCCGGCCTCTGCACGGGTAGGGCGCGGGTTCTTAATCATGGAATCGAGCATCTGCGTAGCGGTGATAACCACTTTGCGGGCGCGGTTACATTTTTTGATCATCATCTTCTGAGCGAAGATCACTTCTTCGACCGGAATTTCGACGCCGAGGTCACCACGGGCAACCATTATGCCGTCAGAGGCATCAAGAATTTCATCAAAGTTATTCAGGCCTTCCTGGTTTTCTATTTTGGAAATGATCTGAATATGCTCGCCGCCGTTCTGCTTGAGGTGCTCACGAATTTCCAGCACGTCAGAACGTTTGCGGATAAAGGAAGCCGCAACAAAGTCGACACCCTGTTCACAACCAAAAATCAGATCGCGCTTGTCTTTCTCTGCCAGTGCCGGTAACTGGATAGAAACGCCCGGAAGATTTACCCCTTTGTTCTCGCCCAGGTCGCCGTTGTTCAGCACCTTGCAGACAACGGTGGTTTCAGTGACTTCGGTCACTTCCATACCGATCAGGCCGTCATCCACCAGCACGGTATTACCAATTTTCAGATCGGAAGCAAAGCCCGGATAGGTCACCGCTACGCGCTCATGGTTACCCGTCACTGACTGATCGGTAGTGAAGGTAAAGGTCTGACCTGCTTTAAGCGCAACATCAGCACCACCTTCCAGCTTCATAGTGCGGATTTCCGGGCCTTTGGTATCCAGCAGAATGGCGGCCTGATGGCTGGTTTTGTCCATCACCGCACGCAGGTTGGCAATACGTTTACCGTGCTCTTCGTAATCACCGTGTGAGAAATTCAGACGCATAACATTCATGCCTGCATCAAGCAGGTTGGTTAGCATCTCTTCAGATTCGGTTTTTGGTCCGATAGTACAAACGATCTTGGTCTTTTTCATGACGAGTTATCTGTTAAGTTGTGATGAATTGGAAAAATGGGATTCCGGGCCTGGTGCACCGGGAGAGATTTTTTGCCTGAGCGGCGAACTGCGATACAAAACAGGAACAGGTGACAGTCGATAAGTGTGGTAGAAGAAGTTTTAACGTGCTTTCAACGTGAACGCAATATGGTCTCGCACAACCCGCTATCAATTTTCTGAAAGGATAAATCATCCGCTGAAACCATTCATGTGAAACAACGTTCCGCATTATAGTCGTTCGGCATGGTAAAACCAATTAAAAAGGTTAGCTGGCGAAAGTATAACGGTTGTTTTAAATCAGACTATTGCAGAAAAATTAACACCAGTATGGAAGGTACAGGGGAGAAGCCTTCGTGGTGCGTCCGAGTGGACTCGAACCACCGACCCCCACCATGTCAAGGTGGTGCTCTAACCAACTGAGCTACGGACGCAAAGTAAATATGGTGCGTCCGAGTGGACTCGAACCACCGACCCCCACCATGTCAAGGTGGTGCTCTAACCAACTGAGCTACGGACGCACTGTGGTGCGTTCTAGAGGACTCGAACCTCCGACCCCCACCATGTCAAGGTGGTGCTCTAACCAACTGAGCTAAGAACGCATCCCGACTGTCCTGATGACAGCGGGGACGAATATTAACGACAGCCTCGTCGACTGGCAAGCAGAAATACGCTTTTTTGGCGGTGACTGCTGCTCAACTGTGCGAAGCGCGGCAATTTTAAACATCATCGTGGTAAACCACACTAAAATTAGTGCGCTGCGCGGGCCAGAATGTGTTCAGCGGGCGATCGTTGTATATGCTTTATTCGCCATACCATCATCACGGCGGACGAAGTCAGTCCGAAGATAAAGCCTACCCAGAAGCCGGCCGGCCCCATTGCAGGAACAATCCAGTTGGTGAGTGCGAGGATATACCCGCTGGGCAAGCCAAGCAGCCAGTAGGCGACAAAGGTGATAAAGAAAATCGAGCGGGTTTCTTTATATCCCCGCATGATGCCGCTGCCAATTACCTGTACCGCATCCGAGAACTGATAAAGAGCTGCCAGCAGCATCAGATGTGCTGCCAGCGTCACCACCTCAGGGTCGTCGCTGTAGAGTTGTGCAATGTGCTCACGAAAAATCACCGTCAGCATAGCAGTCATCAACGCAAAGGTGACGCCAACGCCCTGAGCAGCCCATGCTGCTATCCGCGCACCCTCAACTGACCCCTCTCCGAGCCTGAAGCCTACCCGTATTGTGGTGGCAACCCCCAACGACAGCGGCAGAACAAACACCAGTGAGCTGAAGTTCAGGGCTATCTGGTGACCGGCAATATTAACAATTCCCAGCGGGGAAACCAGTAAAGCAACCACCGCGAACAGCGTGACCTCAAAAAACAGCGCCAGCGCAACCGGGAGACCAAGCTGGAAAAGCCGCCACAATACTTTTCTGTCTGGCGGGCTGAAGCGGTCAGGCAGGCGAATATCCTGCATAGAGGGTGTACCACTGACCCAATATTTCATGGCGATAAACATTATCCAATAGACAGATGCCGTGGCGACACCACAGCCGACACCGCCAAGCGCGGGCATACCAAAATGACCATAGATAAAAATGTAGTTGAGCGGAATATTGACCAGCAGACCAATAAAGCCCATCACCATGCCCGGCCTGGTTTTTGACAATCCCTCGCACTGGCCTCTGCTCACCTGAAAAAAAAGGTAACCCGGTGCACCCCATAGCATTGCATGCAAATAGCCGGTGGCTTTATCCGCAAGCAGCGGATCAATGTTATGCATAGCACGGATCAAAAACCCGGCATTGTAGAGCACGGCCATAATCAGCAGCGCACTGAACAGAGCCAGCCAGTATGCCTGGCGGACCTGATAAGCCACGCGATCCCGGCGGCCAGAGCCGTTATACTGTGCAATGACCGGGGTGAGGGCAATCAGCAGACCATGACCAAATAAAATGGATGGCAGCCAGATGGAGGTGCCAACAGCGACGGCGGCCATGTCAGTGGCGCTGACAGCACCGGCCATAATGGTATCGACAAATCCCATTGCCGTCTGGGCAATTTGCGCCAGGATCACTGGGGTTGCCAGCATTAACAGTTGACGCGCTTCTGTCACATACTTCTGCACGAATACACCTTATTTTTACCGGAAAGAGGAGGCAGAAGGTTGATGCGATAGCTCTCGCTCACTTAATCAGATTCCCTGTCTGAGTCAGTGCACAGGAATTTACTGCCTGCCTTATGCCCCGAATTGTTTGGGATATAAACCGCATTGATGAAATAAACCGCCCGGCGGGCGACACAGTGTAATGTCAGAAGTATAAATAGCCAACCGGTGCAGAACTCACACCGCAGCATTTGGTTTTATTCAACGGCCAGGGCACACTTACCGACAGGATAATATCACTGAGGCCATAACTATGTTTACCGGTATTGTGCAGGGCACCGCAGAAGTGCTGGCAATTGAAGAGAAAGCCAATTTCCGTACCCACCTTGTTCGCTTTCCCGCAGAAATGCTGCCGGGGCTGGAACTGGGTGCCTCTGTTTCTCACAATGGCTGTTGTCTGACGGTAACCGAAGTGAATGGCGACCAGGTGAGTTTTGATTTGGTCAAAGAGACGTTACGTATTACCAACCTTGGCGATCTGAAACCCGGCGATAAAATTAATGTTGAACGTGCGGCAAAATTCAGTGATGAAATTGGTGGACATCTGATGTCTGGCCATATTATGACCACTGCCGTCATCAGTAAAATTCTGACCTCGGAAAATAACCGTGAAATCTGGTTCAAACCGCAGGACGCGCAGCAGATGAAATATATTCTGCACAAAGGATTTATTGGTATTGATGGCATCAGCCTGACCGTTGGTGAAGTGACCAGTACTAAATTCTGCGTTCATCTTATTCCAGAGACGCTGGCCAGAACCACGCTGGGCGGAAAGCGACTGGGTGACAGGGTTAATATTGAAATCGATCCACATACTCAGGCGATTGTGGAAACCGTTGAGCGGGTACTTGCACAGCGTGAGGCAGCCGCGATTGCCGCAGCGGAATGGACGCCGCAACAATAATAATAACGGGGCCGACTATATGGTCGACCCCGTTGCAATAATCTACATCGGGCACAGTTTGTGTCGGATTTAGTGGCTTGTGGTTCGCAAAGCAATCAATTGACTTGCCGCGGGTTAATGACGGTTTTCCGCCGGTGACAAGCGAATCTCCTGCGAACCTGCCTGTTGTAAAATATAACCAGGAATAACCATAAAGGCCGTGGCTAACATCACCAGGGCGGTAGTCAGAAGCGGGGTACTGATAAAGGTTGAGGCAATCAGACTGGTCGCGCAACACAACCCCAGTTGCAGCGTATTTTGCAACGCTGCGGCTTTGCCACTGGCCTGAGGAAAAGGCAACAGAGCATTTGCCACCACCAGTGGATAGATAGCCCCGTTTGCCAAAGCCATCAGACAAAAGGGTGACAGCAATCCCGTCACTGATGGTGTCTCCATTCGGGCAGCTATGAAGAAAGAGACAATACTGAGCACATACAGCGCCAGCAGCCAGGGCAGAAGAGTGGTACTCCGGGCATATTTCAGCAACGTGCGACAGCCATATCCCCCCAGCAGAAACGCCAGCGTTTGAGGAATATAACTCAGGCCAATGTCACCGGGCGTCATGCCCAGTTCAGTCAGGATAAAGGGCGATGCCGTAAGCCAGGTAAAAAAGCTGGCGGAGCAGGCCGCGTAAATCAACACGTTGCCACTGTAATGCGGTGATTTCAGTAAGGTGCTGAAGCGGATTTGCTTACCCACGGCGCCAGTGTTGCGGGGTGTGTTGCTCAGGCAAAGCGAACATACCAGCAGGCACAGTGCAATCAGCAGCAGCGCGATAAAGATCGCTCTCCAGCTGAAGTGGTTGAGCAGCCATGCTCCAAGCAGTGGTGCAAGGGCCGGAGACAATGCAACCAGTGGCATGACAGTGGCAAAAATACGATTGGCGCGATCTGCAGGATAGCGGTCAATCACCAGAGTCTGCCAGGTGACCGCTGCCGCACAGATCCCGACCGCCTGCAAAAAACGCCACACCAGCAGTGCCGGCGCTGAGTCCACCCACCACATGGCAGCACAGCTGACAGCAAATAATCCCAGCCCCATCAGCAGCACCGGCTTGCGACCAATTTGGTCAGAGAGTGGCCCCCAGAACAGCTGTGCAACAGCAAATCCCGCGAGGAAAATGCTCAGGCTGGCACCGATTATTCCGGCTTCGGTTTGTAAATCCTGTTGCATGGCACCAAAGGCGGGCAGGTACATATCGGTGGCAAGAAAGCCGGCAACGCTGAGTAGGGCAAGATAAACAGTAAATCTTTTCGATGGCATGCTAAGGCTCTTTCATCATTGAAATAAAACGCTGCAGAGTCTACCGGACTGGCAAAATACCTGTGAAACGGTAATATTTGTGAATTGCATTCAAAAAAATTGCAGGCTGATTATGTGGTCGGAGCATTCTCTTGAAGTGATTGATGCGGTAGCCCGAACCGGCAGTTTCACCGCTGCGGCGGCAGAACTTCACCGGGTGCCTTCAGCCATCAGTTATACCGTGCGCCAGCTGGAGGAGTGGCTGGCAGTGCCGCTGTTTATCAGACGCCACCGCGATGTGGAGTTAACGGATGCCGGGCGGCATTTTGTTCAGGAAGGCCGTATTGTTATCAAAAAAATGCTGGTCACCAGGCGACAGTGCCAGCAGCTGGCCAATGGTTGGCGTGGGCAAATGAATGTCGCCGTCGACTGTATTGTAAAACCTGCCAGAACGCGCCAGCTGGTGGTCGATTTCTACCGGCATTTTCCCGATATGGAACTGCATCTGTCTGCGGAGGTGTTTAACGGGGTCTGGGACGCGCTGGCTGATGGCCGGGTAGATGTTGCCATTGGCGCGACGCAGGCGATCCCGGTGGGCGGTCGTTTTGCCTTTCGTGATATGGGGATGCTCAGCTGGTGTTGTGTGGTGAGTGCCGGACATCCGTTGGTGGCGCTTGAGGGGGAGGTTGACGACGACGCCATCAGGGCATGGCCGTCGCTCGTGCTTGAAGACACCTCCCGTGCTCTGCCCAAAAGAACCACCTGGACACTGGACAACCAGCGGCGAATGGTGGTGCCCGACTGGGAAAGCGGCATGAATTGCCTGTTAGCCGGACTCTGCGTGGCAATGGTGCCGGTACACCGGGCAAAACCGTTTTTACAGGATGGAGCGTTAAAGGCGCTGCGGCTTGCGGCCGCTTTCCCGGAAAGCCCGTGCTGCGTCAGCTGGGCAGAACAACCGGCTTCACCGGCGCTGGCGTGGTTGCTTGAATATCTGGGAGACACAGCCACTCTGAACAGTGAGTGGCTACGGGAAGAGGTGTGATGGCGTGCTGAAATGCCGCTTACGATGACGGTCATCTCCCGGTATTCACCTGTTCCTGCGGTCTTGTTGCTGCCGGATGAAATCAGCGACGACTATCAATAAAAGGGCCATCGGCTACCGAGCGGCGCTCAATCAGTCTGGGGTAAACCTCGATGGTCTGTGGTTCTTCACGTTTACTGGTAATACGATCCAGCAGCATGGTGAAGGCGGTTTGCCCAAGCTGCTGTTTCGGTTGATGGATGGTGGTCAGTGAAGGCGTAAAGTAGCGGGCATTGCGCACGTTATCGTAGCCGATCACCGAAATATCCTGCGGTACACGCAATCCCATTTCATCTGCCGCGCAGATGGCCCCCATTGCCATTACGTCGCCGCCACAGAATACGGCACTGGGGCGCTGCTCCTGTGCGAGAATTTGCCGCATGGCGCGGTAGCCTGATTCCGGCTCGAAATCTCCCTGAACCAGCCACTCCTCGCGCAGGGAAATGTCTGCTTCGCAAAGGGCTTTCAGAAATCCGGCATGGCGTCCACCACCGGTATTGCGCTCCATCTGACCGGGGATCACGCCAATATCCCGGTGGCCGCGATCGATCAGATAGCGGCCGGCAAGGTAGCCCCCCTCAAAGGCGTTATCCAGTACGGTATCGGTGAAATCACCTCGCGATTCACCCCAGTCCATCACCACCATCGGGATATTACGATTATCCTCTAACATGGTGATAAGTTGATCAGGGTATTCGGAACACATTACCAGCAGCCCATCGACGCGTTTTTGCGCCATCATTGACAGATAGGCGTGCTGTTTTTTCAGATCGTTGTGCGCATTGCCCAGAATCAGGGTATAGCCTTGCTCAAAGCAGCAATTTTCTACCGCCTCAATAATTTCGGCAAAGTAGGGTGCTTCGCTGGATGTGGCCAGCAGGCCAATAGTTTTGGTGTTATTTACCTTCAGGCTTCTGGCCACCGCGCTGGGGGAATAATGCAGTGCCTTGATCGCCGCCCAAACGGCCTTGCTCGTTTCTTCTGCGACAAAGCGAGTTTTATTGATGACGTGGGAAACGGTGGTGGTGGAAACCCCGGCATGTCTGGCCACATCTTTTATTGTTGCCATACTGGCTACTCCTGAATCTGTCGTAACTTACTGATAATATTTTGGTTAAACGATTGCCTGGAAATGCAAAAATCAGACGTTTGCGCGTAATTTGTGGTGCAGTGCGCAGACATCAAATAAGAAAAAGGATTTTATGCCGGATGTTACACATGGATAAAAGGTTGCCAGCGTGTCGTGTCGGGCTGTCAAAAAAACAAATACTAACAAGGCTTGGAAGAGAAGACGAGATTTTTACGGGAGGCTGTGGGAAAATCAATGAAATGGTAAAAAGTGAGGATATTAAAGAATACTGATGGATACGGATTTGAAGTTTTCACTACTGACAACCGCATGTGCTTTACTGATGATAGTCGCGTTCAGTATCACCGCGGTAATGCACTGAGCTGAGTACAAGGGACGCTCAACAGAGCGTCCCTTTTATATTCCCCGTTAGCGAATGGTTTTCGGCGTCATCATGCGACGGGCACCAATGTAATGGCGCTGCCAGTAATCCTCACTCAGCGCGCTGACCTGAATATCTTTGCCGGTGCGCGGCGACTGAATAAATTTACCATTACCAAGATATACGCCAACGTGATCGGCAGTACCCCGACCGTTAATTCGAAAGAACACCAAATCGCCTTTTTCAAGATCATCGCGTTTAATCGAGGCTGCATCGCGCAGGTGATACATTTCATTCGCCGTGCGCGGGATTTTGAATTTAACCAGATCTTTATAGGCGTACCAGACCAGACCACTACAATCAAAACCGGTTTTCGGGGAGGTACCGCCCCACTGATACGGTTTGCCCAATTGTCCAATCAGCTTGGTCATCGCTGTCTCACGTGCTTTTTGATAGCGTGCGCGGTGTGCCCTGCTTAGCTTTAGCGGCGCACCGCTGGGTATTTGCTCATCAGCCTGATCCATGTGATTGCCATGATAGCGTCTTTTATAGACCGTCAGTGAACGTTTGGGCGACGCCTTTTTTGCCGTCTCGTTAACCGGCTGGCGCTTTTTAATTTTGAATTTATTAACGGTGGTCTGACGTGATTTTTTATTGCTGGCTTCTTTGGCTTTACCTGAGCTGGTTTTCACTGGCCGACGCTTACGACGTTCATCTTCACGGGCAGTGGTATTGCTGTCCACTTTGTGATGATTAGCATTAACAGGCGTATGTGGCGATGCGTGCGCCATATTCAGCAACAGCTGTGTCATAGCCAGGATGATAAGCGTAATAAGTAAACGCATCGTTACCGTTAAATGTTTGTGCTCCCGCCAGGGCCAGAGCATGGTTGAATTAAAATGTCTGTGAAACTTGATGTCCGATTCTAATCGAACTCTTCAACCAAAGTTAAGGCCTTTTTTGTTTCAATGATACATAACCGGTAAAAGCTGTAAAAAATGAGCCTAATCAGAGGGATTACCGATCGGCTACAGTATTGATTTTGCACAAACCGGCGCTAAAAAAACCGCCGAACGGTTATTTGCTTAATAGTGAACTCTGGCAGCTTACTTCATCATCAGATGACTCTGCTGAAAATGTCGTTTTACCAGAGGTTCATAATCGTTACAATAATGAGACACGACGTATCCGCTTAAGGAAACTATTAATGAGTACTGTTGAGAAGATTGAGCGCCAGATAGCAGAAAATCCCATTCTGCTGTACATGAAAGGCTCCCCGAAATTGCCAAGCTGTGGTTTCTCTGCACAGGCCGTGCAGGCACTTTCCGCCTGCGGTGAGCGTTTTGCTTATGTTGATATTTTGCAGAACCCGGACATTCGCGCCGAGCTGCCAAAATATGCGAACTGGCCAACGTTCCCCCAGCTATGGGTGGACGGTGAACTGGTTGGTGGCTGCGATATCATTATCGAAATGTATCAGCGTGGTGAGCTGCAACAGCTGATTAAAGAGACCGCACAGAAATATCCGTCGGAAAGCGCTGAATAAGTCATAACGTCAGGTTGCAAGGGCAGGTAACCATGGTTTCCTGCCCTTTTTGCTTTAATATGCCAGACTGACTGTCTGGTGAAGAATGGCAAATACCGTCAGCCCGTGCGGATAAGCCGCCTGGAGGGGCACTGGCAGACTCAACAGCACCTTGCCGAAGATTAAAGTGACATTGTCACATCTCATCACCGGTTGACATCTCCGGTAGCGGCCACCCACCCAGTCGCTTCCATCGGTTAACCAGTTCGCAGAACAGATCTGCCGTTTGCACGGTATCATACAGCGCAGAATGTGCCTGGCTGCTGTCAAAGGGCATTCCGGCAGCCGTACAGGCTTTAGCCAGAACCGTTTGCCCCAACACCAGACCGCTTAGTGCAGCGGTGTCGAACGTGACAAAAGGATGGAACGGATTACGTTTGAGGCTGACCCTTTCTGCGGCGGCATTGATAAAAGTCAGATCAAAAGTGGCATTATGGGCAACCATAATGGCGCGGCTGCAACCAGCATCTTTTATGCCTTTACGTACCAGTTTGAAGATAGCGTGCAGCGCCTGGTATTCGCTTACCGCACCGCGTAAGGGGTTGCCTGGATCGATACCGTTAAATGCCAGCGCTTCCGGCTGGAGAATCGATCCTTCGAATGGCTCAACGTGAAAGTGCAGCGTCTGGTCTTTCTCCAGCCAGCCATGTTGATCCATTTTCAATGTGACGGCAGCCACTTCAAGTAATGCATTGGTTCTGGCATCGAACCCGGCGGTTTCCACATCAATCACTACCGGATAAAAACCGCGGAAGCGGTTGCTGAGGGCATTCAGTTCGTTCGATTCAGACATCAGGATCTCACAGGCGAAAAAAGGCAGCGCGTATTATGGCAAATTTTATTACCGGATGCAGCAGAGGAAGAGGACAAGGGGTACCACAGGTACCCCAAAAGGTTATGCGCTGAGGCCGTGGCCTGCGTGTTTATTCTCAATCAGTTCAATTTTATAACCATCAGGGTCCTCAACAAAGGCGATAATGGTGGTGCCCCCTTTAACCGGACCTGCCTCGCGGGTGACATTGCCCCCCTCCTTACGGATGCGATCGCAGGTTGTGGCCACATCATCAACCCCCAGCGCAATATGACCGAATGCGGTGCCTGGATCGTAGCTGTCAACGCCCCAGTTATAGGTCAACTCAATCACTGCGCCTTCGCTTTCTTCGGTGTAGCCAACAAAAGCAAGATTGTATTTATATTCCTTGTTTTCGCTGGTGCGCAACAGGCGCATACCCAGAACTTTAGTATAGAAATCAATGGAACGCTGTAAGTCACCAACGCGCAACATGGTATGAAGTAGGCGCATAACATCCTCCTGATAAAAGCGTCATTATGCGATGACGGGGAAAAACAGTATAGCGGTGAACTGGTCAGCTAACCGATACAGGACAGTTTATTTCCGATCTGATCTTTAGTTGTCAGTCTGGCCTTTCACGTCCCGACGCAGAACAACGCAGGACGGGCGGGGCTTGCAACAGGCTCTGGATTATCAGCCTTAACATTCTCCGACCATGTGCTGTATTATAAACTTTGTGCTTTATTTAAAGTCAGGTAACAGCCAGGTAAACATTTCTGGCAACGTTTGGTCAGTTGACGTGTCATTAATGCACCGGGAGTGATGGTGGCTGAGCAACTTGAATTTTTTCCGGTTCCAAGTCCGTGCCGTGGGATCTGCCAGACCGATCCACGTGGCTATTGCCGCGGCTGTCTGCGTAGCCGTGATGAGCGTTTTAACTGGATGAAATACAGCGAGGCAGAGAAACGTGATGTATTGAGACTTTGTCGCCAGCGTTTTCTGCGTCGGCAGCAGAGCGCAAAAAGCGAGCCTTCCGACGCACCGGATCAACCGTCACTGTTCTGACCCCCGGTGCTGGCTATACCGCACACCGCGCATGCAGAGAGTCATTATCCTGTAATATCAGCGTGGTAGCTTTGCTGGCCTGGGCCTTCCGGTCAGGGACTCCTGTGGTAATGCTGAGCGGGGTTTCGTAGCGTTGCCACCGTGACGTCATCACGACAACATATGGTGATAACGCAATCATCGACCGGTACAAAATCTAACCGCAAAAAATATCACAACAGAAGCGTATCGGGCATGCTGAATTTTTTCATACCACCCTCTCAAGGCGGATTACGCCAGGAGACTGAGGCTGAGAACAAAATCAGAAAGAACTGGCAGCCTGCATAAGTTTCAGAAGTGTCCGAAATATATCCGTCTTACTGATACATAATCAGTCACAAAACAGACAGGAAATCCCGAAAGTATCGCAATGAAAGCCAGAGAGACGGGCGAAATAAGGGGCGGTTAGCGGTAGTGTGGATATAATTCATCCGGCTGCCTTCCCGCCTGACCTCCGGTAGCCTGGCGACAAAGCTGCACCGGATTTGTATTTTATCCTGTAAACTCGCAGAATATTTCGTGTTGAGATATGACAGATAGCAAGCTAATTATAAGGAGATGAAATTGGACACATCATTAGGAACGGATCTCGCAAGATTAGTGCGTATCTGGCGCTCTTTAATCGACCATCGTCTGAAGCCGCTGGAATTGACCCAGACACACTGGGTGACCCTACATAACATTCATCAGTTGCCGCCTGAGCAGTCACAGATCCAGCTGGCAAAGGCCATTGGTATCGAACAGCCTTCATTAGTGCGTACGCTCGATCAGCTGGAAGAGAAGGGCCTGATTACCCGTACCACCTGTGCCAGTGACCGTCGTGCCAAACGCATCAGTCTGACTGAGGAAGCCGCTCCGATAATCTCTCAGGTCGAGCACGTCATTAGTGCTACCCGATATGACATTCTTGCCGGGATCTCACGGGAGGAGATTGATGAAATGGTGAGGCTGATTTCGCAGCTGGAAAAAAACATTCTGCATTTACATGCCCGGGAAGCGTAAATGTCAGTGTTGGGTCACGACTGATTACATCTCACTTTGTGACTGGCATAAACAGAATGTTTATCCTGAGCGTCCAAACCCGATCAAAAGATTCGACCGGCATTTGCCGGTCGAAGAGGAGTTAACGTGGTGACACTGTTACCTGGCTGCCATTGGAGGCAATTGCCACTCGCATTCCAGCGGAGAAGCGGCTGGCGGCCTGTTTCTGTACCACCATAATGGTGTTGCCATCGTCCTTGCGGATTTCCAGTTCAACACCCTCAGATTTGTTCATTGCACCCTGTACGCCCTGTCCGGCGACCCCCCCGGCGACCGCGCCAGCGGCGGTTGCCAGAGTACGACCGGAACCACCACCAACGGTGTTGCCCAGTAAACCGCCCAGCACCGCACCACCAATTGCACCAATAACATTATTGTTATCACCACCCTGGATTTGCACCGGGCGAACAGATACCAGCGTACCGTAGGTAACACTCTGCACCTGGCGGGCTTCGGAAGCGCTGTAAACATCCCCAGAAAGCGTGTTGTTATTGGCACAGCCTGCTAAGGTCACACCGGTCAGGGCCACGATGGCTATACGCTTAAACATGTTCAGAACTCCTTTATTATTCACATGCTGCATTCAGTTGCGCAGCGATCAATAACGTAATTATATGGCACAGGCAATGTCTGTCTTTCGCTTAAGGTAAAAAAATGTGAAGTTCAGGATAAACTGGCAGGGGTAATCCTGCCATCGATCAGTAATAAGATAACCGGAAAAGAGCAAAAACGTAATGGTGTTTGAAAAAACATGATTAATCATAGAATTGCGTTACCAATTTTTCGACGCTTCAGAAAAATGGTGATTAATTCTGGTGACAGGGGCAGAAAAAGATGAAATCAGGACGCTATATCGGGGTGATGTCAGGCACCAGTCTTGACGGTGTTGATGTGGTACTGGCAGCAATAGACCGGGAAAGGGTGGTGCAACAGGCAAGCTACTGTCATCCCATTCCGGCGGCGTTGCGGCAGGATATTCTTGCTGTCAGTCAGGGACAGCCACTAACGCTGTCGCAACTTGGCCAGCTGGATACCCGACTGGGGCGACTGTTTGCCGATGCTGTGAATACCTTGCTTTTGCAGCAGCGGCTGGTAAAAGAGGAGATTACCGCGATAGGCTGCCACGGACAGACGGTCTGGCATGAGCCACAGGGCGAAGCGCCCAACACTCTCCAGATAGGCGATAATAATCAGATTGTTGCAGCAACAGGAATTACTGTCGTGGGCGATTTCCGTCGTCGCGATATGGCACTTGGTGGACAGGGTGCCCCGCTGGTTCCGGCCTTCCATCATGCCATTCTGATGCATCCGCTGGAGCGACGGATGGTGTTAAACATTGGCGGTATCGCTAATCTGTCATTGTTACTTCCCGGTCAACCCGTTGGCGGTTATGACACAGGGCCCGGCAATATGTTACTGGACGCATGGATTTGGCGTCATCAGGGCACACGCTATGACCAGGATGGCCGTTGGGGTAGCGGCGGAACGGTGATTTATCCGTTGTTACAACATATGCTGGTTGACCCCTGGTTTGCGCTTCCCGCGCCTAAATCTACTGGCAGGGAATATTTCAACTCTGGCTGGATCGATCGGCAGCTGGCACCCTTTCCGGGCCTGTCGGCACAGGATGTTCAGGCCACGCTGGCTGAGCTAACCGCGACCACCATTGTGCATCAAATCATGCGCAATGGTGGCTGTGAACGCCTGCTGGTATGCGGTGGCGGTAGCCGAAACCTGTTGCTGATGGCCAGGATCGGCAGCCTGTTAACCGGTATTGAAGTCAGCACTACCGACAGCGTAGGGATTAGCGGTGACGATATGGAAGGGCTGGCTTTTGCGTGGCTGGCTTACCGTACATTATCCGGCGAAACAGGAAACCTGCCTTTGGTAACCGGTGCCCGTGAGGCATCGGTACTTGGCGCGATTTATCCCGCCAATCACCACTGTAACCGCGAAACAATCATATTCAGTCCGCAGGGGACGTGCTGATTTTGGGCGAGTGAGCAGACGGCGTGGAACAGGTTTATCGCTTCGGGCCTGATAGCGGAAGATGATCCACTGAGCCTGAAGCAGCAGCAGGTCGCGCACCCGGTGTGCGACACCGCGAGACTAATTACGTTCTCCGGGCAAAGGAGATGATGCAATCATTGAGCGCAATAACAACATGACTGGCGTCTGAATGCGGGTAACCCGTTGAAATTCATTGGGGCAGAGCGCACAATGTTCTTTTCTCTCTCAGCAGAAGCCGGAAAAATGAACCAAACCGATAGCCTGCATCAGATTGCCCATCTGCGGCGTGAATACACACGGGGCGGCCTGCGTCGTAAGGATCTTCCCGCCGATCCCCTCATTCTGTTTGAGCACTGGCTGAATCAGTCGGTTGCCGCGCAACTGCCGGACCCGACGGCGATGAGTGTGGCGACGGTAGATCAGCATGGCCAACCATATCAGCGCATCGTTTTACTCAAACATTATGACCAACGTGGCCTGGTGTTTTACACCAATCTTGGCAGCCGTAAGGCGCAACATCTTGAAGGTAATCCCCGTGTCAGCCTGTTGTTTCCGTGGCACATGCTTGAGCGACAGGTGATGGTGCTGGGGACGGTTGAAAAGCTGTCTGTTGTTGACGTAATGAAGTATTTTCACAGTCGTCCGCGTGACAGCCAGATTGGCGCATGGGTGTCTCAACAGTCCAGCCGTATCTCCGCCAGGGGCGTACTGGAAGGTAAATTTCTTGAACTGAAGCAAAAGTTCCAGAAAGGCGAGATACCGTTGCCCAGCTTCTGGGGAGGATTTCGTATCAAACCGGAATCCATGGAATTCTGGCAGGGGGGGGAGCATCGTCTGCATGACCGTTTTTTCTACCAACGCGAAGGCGATAGCTGGAAAATTGATCGCCTTGCTCCCTGATCCCGCGAAATAATCCGCTTAAGCGCTGGTGCCACGTGCTCCGGCGCTTTATCCTGTACGCCTCATTTTTGTCCGCGTGTCAGCGGAAAGCGATGCACCCGCTGAGGTGCAGACTTTTTTCTTATGGAGTCACAGATGGCCAGCAGTAATCTGATCAAACAATTGCAGGAGCGGGGCCTTGTAGCCCAGGTTACGGATGAAAACGCGTTAGCAGAACGACTGGCGCAGGGGCCAATCGCACTCTATTGCGGTTTCGATCCGACGGCCGACAGCCTGCATTTGGGACATCTGGTGCCATTGCTGTGCCTCAAACGCTTTCAGGATGCGGGACACCGCCCGGTGGCGTTGGTGGGTGGAGCGACAGGACTGATTGGCGACCCCAGTTTTAAAGCGGCCGAACGCAAGCTCAACACCGCTGAAACCGTCAGCGAGTGGGTGGGGAAAATTCGTCACCAGGTTGCGCCTTTTCTTGACTTTGACTGTGGTGAAAACAGCGCGATAGCCGCGAATAACTACGACTGGTTTGGTTCGATGAATGTGCTGACCTTTTTGCGTGATATCGGCAAACATTTTTCCGTTAATCAGATGATCAACAAAGAGGCTGTCAAACAGCGTCTGAACCGTGAAGACCAGGGGATCTCCTATACCGAATTCTCCTACAACCTGTTGCAGGGCTATGATTTTGCCTGTCTGAATGAGCGCTACGGCGTGGCATTGCAGATTGGGGGTTCCGATCAGTGGGGTAACATCACCTCCGGTATCGATCTGACCCGCCGCCTGCATCAGAACCAGGTGTTTGGCCTGACCGTTCCGCTGATTACCAAATCTGACGGTACCAAATTTGGTAAAACGGAAGGGGGTGCCGTGTGGCTCGACGCGAAGAAAACCAGCCCGTACAAATTTTATCAGTTCTGGATTAACACGGCGGACGCGGACGTTTATCGTTTCCTCAAATTCTTCACCTTTATGAGCATTGATGAGATCGATGCGCTGGAAGAAGAAGATAAAAATAGCGGTAAAGCGCCACGTGCGCAGTATGTGCTGGCGCAAAAGGTGACCCGGCTGGTGCATGGTAATGAAGGTCTGGCGGCCGCAGAGCGCATCACCGCCAGCCTTTTCTCCGGCAGCCTGAACGAGATGACCGAGGCTGATTTCCAGCAGCTCGCGCAGGACGGCATGCCGTTTATTGAAGTGGCGCGGGGGCAGGATTTGCAACAGGCAATGGTGGATGGCGATTTGGCGCCCTCCCGTGGACAGGCGCGCAAGTTGATTGACTCCAAAGCGGTCAGTATCAACGGCGTGGTGCAGTTAAACACCGAATACGGCTTTGAAGCGGCGGATCGCCTCTATGACCGCTACACCCTGCTACGCCGTGGCAAGAAAAATTACTGCCTTATCGTCTGGAAATAACCCACAGCTACCGGCCGGTCTGACCGGCCTCTTTTCTGGCAGAACATCATGAAAAATATTCTTTCCGTGCAGTCGCATACCGTATATGGCCATGCGGGAAACAGCGCATCGGTGTTCCCTATGCAGCGGATGGGGGCTGACGTCTGGCCGCTGAATACGGTGCAGTTTTCCAACCACACGCAGTACGGTCACTGGACCGGGATGGTAATGCCCGCCAGCCATCGGAGTGACATTGCGCAAGGGATTGCGAATATTGACCGCCTGAAAAGTTGCGACGCGGTGTTGAGTGGTTATCTCGGCTCAGCGGAGCAGGGTGAACAGATCCTGGATATTGTCCGCCAGGTCAAGCGGGCGAATCCTGCTGCCTGGTATTTTTGCGATCCAGTGATGGGGCATCCTGAAAAAGGCTGCATCGTTGCACCGGGCGTGGCGGAATTTCACAGCCAATCTGCACTGCCCGCCAGCGACATCATTGCACCAAATCTGCTGGAACTGGAGATCCTCAGTGGTCACAGCGTCAACAGCCTGGATCAGGCAGTTACCACGGCCCGGGAGCTGATTGCCCGTGGACCAGGAATCGTATTGGTGAAGCATCTGTCACGGGCAGGTCAGCGCAGCGATCGCTTTGAAATGCTGTTGGTGACCGTGGATGAGGCCTGGCACATCAGCCGTCCGCTGGTGGATTTTGGTGTGCGCCAGCCGGTCGGCGTTGGCGATCTTACCAGTGGATTATTGCTGGTCGATTTGTTGCACGGTTTGTCAGCAGCTCGCGCGCTGGAGCACGTTACGGCAGCGGTGTATGAAGTCATGCTGAAAACTCACGCAATGGGTGAATATGAACTGCAACTGGTTGCCGCCCAGCAGCAGATTGCGGAACCTTTTCACACATTTGCCGCGGTAAAGCTGTCCTCCGCCTGATCCCAACGCCTCCCCAGATAGCATTTTTTCCCGCCGCCTGACTTTCCCTGAAGTGCAGGCGGCTTTCCGGTTATTGATATATTTAATCCCACACAGGAACTGCGTCTTTAAAAGTGCCACTCAGCAGCATTTATACATTAATCATTGTTAAGGATTCTGCGTGAACGTAAACAGCCATTACCCTTCAGTTTCTGCCTGTTACCACTGCGGGCATGAGCCTGTGGAGGGGGAATCATCAGGCACGTCTTCTGAGTTGGCCTCAGTTTCTGAGGTCGCCAGAAACAGCAACGGCTGGGGAATGCATGAAAGGCTAAATGATTTATCCAGAAGGATTGAGCGCCGGACAACGTTAACCACAACGGGTTATCAGTTTGCTATGACAAGAATAAATAATCCGCAAAGACTTGACGCTGACGCGGGTATAACAATGCGCCGTGCCCTGCAATATACGCAGAGTGCAAAAAAACACTTTCCGCAAAACACATTAGCAAGCCTGGCGTTCCTTCAGCATGACAGCATTTACCGGACATCGGATGGTAAGCTTAAAGGCTGCATCGAAATGAATGTGCAGGAACTCAGTGAGTCGCTTGAAAAATGTCGTCAGACGGGATTTGCGAATTGTGACATGCAGGCCCTTGAGATGGGGTTGCATATAAAACACTGTCTTGGCATTAACGACTTCACGATTTACAGCAATAAGGCGCTGAGTCACAACTATGTGGTGATAAAACCGGGGGAACTCTACCATCGGGGCGCGATAGTGGATTCATGGAGCGGACATGGTGTGTTCGAATTAACACTGAAAAATAAGCTGATTTTTTTGCATAAAGAAAAGAATCTGTCAGTTAATCACAACATGCATGAATGGATCGACAGACATGGTAAGAATTATGTTATCGACTGAGCGGCGGGAAATCCACGATGCAGCAAACTTCGTCGGCGGCGTGCGATTCAGGCAGGATCTGCAACAGAGTCCACCACCTGTTGCCAGCCACAAAGCGTTGAAATCCGCCCCGTGGCTGCTTTTTCCTCGTTACACCCCTTCCGCCTTCAACGCCTCTGCCACCGCAGGCCGTGCGGCAACATGATTAAACCACACCTCAAGTTTTTTCATGGCTGACAAATCCAGTTCCAGCGCTTTTGCCCAGCGCATTACAGTGAAAAGATAAGCGTCTGCCACGGTGAAATGCATGCCCGTCAGCCATTGTTTATCCTGCATCTGTTGTTCCACCCAGCCAAATTTCTGCTCCAGCTGGCCGCGTAGCATCGCCCTGAATTCATCGGGGGTGCCGGGGCGAAACAGGGGCGTGAAGGTTTTGTGTAACTCAGTGGCAATAAAACTTAGCCATTCCAGCGTCTGGTAGCGTGTGGGACTGCCCACGGGTGCCAGCAACTGACGGTCTGGCTTACAATCTGCCAGATACTGCACTATTGCCACACCTTCCGTCAGAATACGCCCGTCATCAAACTGCAATGTTGGCACCTGACCTTTCGGGTTTATCAGCAGAAAATTCTCATTCTGCTCGGTCATTTTGCTTTGCAAATCCACTTTAATCAGCGTGAAATCAACGCCTGTTTCCCGCAGAACAATATGCGGGGAAAGCGAACAGGCTCCCGGTTTAAAGTAAAGTTTCATCAGGTTCTCCTTCAACAGAGTGGCATATGTCCGGTGAAGCTTAGTGCCGCCAGGTGAAAAAGTCAGCTACCGGTTGTGCGATTGATCTTTCACGCAATCACGTTTTGGTGGGCAGGGCAGCACCTTTGCCACCCTGTAAGCATGGCATTCAGACTTTCAGCTCCGGGCCGGTTCATCCAGGGTCATGCGATTCAGTTTCGCTGCCGTTAGCAGCATAATCAGCGCAATGACCGCAGTGACCACACCAATGTGCAGGAAAACCTCACTGTAAATATGTAACGACTGTAACGGATCGGTAATATTTTCCGGGACGGCCATCAGATTGGCGATCTGTCCGGCAATCACCGCGGCACCGGCGGTGGTCAGGAACCACGCGCCCATAATGAAACCCATCAGACGCTGAGGCACCAGCTGTGCCACCATTGCCAGCCCAAGCCCGGAGATCATCAACTCACCGACGCTTTGCAGCGCATAGCTGAGGATTAACCAGTCAATGGAAACAATCCCTGACTGGCTGGCAAATCTGGCCCCCAGTGGCAGCACCAGAAAGGCGGCAGAGCAGAGCACCATCCCAAGGGAAAACTTATGTGGCATCGGCAGTCGGTCGCCCATTTTGTTATAGAGCGCGGCAAGGAGTGGACTGAAAACCATAATCCAGAACGGATTAAACGCCTGAAACTGTTCAGGTTCAAAAACAATACCGAAAAGAGAATGCGCAACATTGCGGATGGCGAAAAAGTTGAGTGAGGTGGGCATCTGCATATAAAGCACAAAAAACACCACGGCTTCCAGCATCAGCAGAAGGGCAACAATCATCTTACGGCGGGCAGCGCCGTGTAATCTGAAGGTTTCTTTGAAAAAAATCACCACGATGCCGGCCACAATCATTGCCAGCACCAGCCTGGCAATATGTTGATTATGCAGCAACCAGGTGGCGAGAATAATCATCATCACCACGCCGGCCAGGGTTGCCAGCAGTTTACCCCTATGTAACGGTGCAAAATCAGGACCGGAACCGTAATTTTTCACCCATTTTCGGCACAGCATAAAGTTGATTAACGTAATCACCATGCCGAGCACGGACAGTGAGAACGCCACGCTCCAGCCATAATGTGCCGCCAGCCAGGGCGTTGCCAGCATCGAAAAGAACGAACCGATATTAATCGCCATATAGTACATGGTAAATGCACCATCGAGACGCGGATCGTCTTTTTCATAGCAGGTGGAGAGCAGTGCCGAGGGATTTGCTTTAAACAGACCATTGCCCACTGCAATCGTCGCCATACCGATATAAACCACGGCAACGTCATGACCTGAGAATGCCACCAGTGCGTAGCCGAGGGCCAGCACCAGCGTACCCAGCACGATCACCCGTCGGGTGCCCAGCACTTTATCACCCAGCCAGCCACCTACGGCCACCAGACCATAAACCAGTGCACTGAAAGAGGAAAACAGCGTAATGGATTCAGCCTCTGACATGCCCAGCATCTTGACGAGGTAGACCGCCATAATGCCCTGAAGACCGTAGTAGCCGAACCTTTCCCACAGTTCGATTGAAAAAATAAGATAGAACGACTTCGGTTGTTTGAAAGCATTGAGGCTAACGGCCTCGGTTTGTTTGTTTGCAGTAGACACTGATACCTCTGCGGTTGACCTGTTTTTTTTACAGGGAAATTAAGATTGCGCCCTACAGGAAGGGGCTTTGCCATGTTTTCCTGATATAAAAAAGGCGTCTAATTTCTCCGATCAAACCCGTTGAGGCAAGTGTTTTTTTTATTTGTGATCGGCAGAAAAAAAAGCATTAATTATTTGCCTTTCCAATAATTAACAAGAATTAAATCTTATAGAATCGCTTAATTGCAGACAAAAAGTGCCAGAAGACAAAAAAATCAAGGTAAAGCAAAATTCGTTACTTTGATGGCAAATAATGCTGATTTAAAAAAAACAGCAGGATAAAAAGGGTATAAAAACTGACAATTTGGTAATTAAGTCTAAGATCATCGCATGAGATAGTGGCATGGCAACGGATGTAAAATTACCAGCCGAACATTATCACTAATAAAACCAACATATTACGCTACAAAAATTAACCTTTACCGCTGTTTTTGTTTATTATTGATTGAACGTTCAATATAAAAAGACTATGCTTTTGTTACCCAATAGTTAAAAACGATAGTGTGATGCCTAAAGTTGGAATGAAAGCTATCCGCCAGACGCAGTTGATCAACGCCACTCTGTCCGTGATTGACCGGGTAGGACTGGCAGATGCCAGCCTGGTGCTTATCGCTAAAGAAGCTGGCGTGTCCACCGGGATCGTCAGCCATTATTTCGGTGACAAAAACGGCCTGCTGGATGCCTGCATGAGACAGATCCTGTCCGATTTGTACCATGCGGTATTGCGCTGCCGTCAGGAGACATCAGACCAGCCTGCGGCTCGCCTTCGGGCGATTATAGATGGCAACTTTGACGCTTCGCAGATTGCCAGGCCGGTACTCAGAACCTGGCTGGCGTTCTGGAACAGCAGCTTGCATCAACCGGCGCTACAACGATTGCAGCGCATTAACGACAGGCGTCTGTTCTCCAATCTGGTGGTGCAGTTTGCCCGGGAATTACCCCGTCAGCAGGCTCGGGAGGCTGGTGCAGCAATGGCCGCTTTGATCGATGGCTTGTGGTTGCGTATGACGCTGGCACCCCAGGCGATGGAACAAGGGCTGGAGGCAGCCCGCAGGCTTTGTTATCAACATCTCGCGCTGTGGCTTTCCGCCGCAACGCCTGAAACCTGAGGAGAAAACATGGCAGCTATACAACGCCGTGGACTTTATATCAATGGTCGGGAAGAAGCCGGTCATGGTGAAACATTCACTTCCATTAACCCTGCCAATGGCAAGGTGCTGGCCGAAATTACCGCCGCCAGCCAGCAGGATATCGACCGTGCAGTCGCCTCCGCGCTGGACGGACAACGCATCTGGCAACGTTATACGCCGGTTGAGCGTAGCCGCGTGCTGATGAAAGCGGTGGCCATCCTGCGTGAACGTAATCAGGCGCTGGCGGAACTTGAAACCGCCGACACCGGAAAACCTGTCAGTGAAACCTCGACGGTGGACATTGTGACCGGCGCTGACGTGCTGGAATATTATGCCGGACTGGCGGTTGCGGTGCAGGGCGATACGGTGCCACTGCGCGACAGTGCGCTGGTCTATACCCGTCGTGAGCCGTTGGGCGTGTGCGCCGGTATTGGCGCATGGAACTATCCCATCCAGATCGCCTTATGGAAAAGCGCACCGGCGCTGGCGACGGGCAATGCGATGATTTTCAAGCCCAGTGAAGTGACGCCGCTCAGCGCGCTGGAACTGGCAAAAATCTTTACCGAAGCGGGCCTGCCGGATGGCGTGTTCAATGTGGTGCAGGGTGCTGGGAGCGTAGGCCAGGGATTGAGTCAACATCCGGCCATCGCCAAAGTTTCTTTTACCGGTGAAGTGAACACTGGCAAGCGTGTGATGGCCGATGCCGCGCTGGCTAATCTTAAATCCGTCACCATGGAACTGGGTGGTAAATCACCCCTGATCGTCTTTGAGGATGCCGATCTTGAGCGCGCGGTGGATGGTGCCATGATGGCAAACTTCTACAGCAGTGGTCAGGTCTGTACCAATGGTACCCGTGTCTTTGTCCATCGCTCGCTGTTGGGGGCGTTTGAACAGCGTTTGCAGGAAAAAATGGCCGGGATTAACTGCGGCGATCCGCGCGATCCCGCGGTCAATTTCGGACCGCTGGTCAGTGAGGAACAGTGTCAGAAAGTGGTTTCATACCTGAACATCGGTAAAGAGGAAGGCGCACGTCTGCTGACTGGCGGTGCACGCATCAGCGATGGCCCGCTGGCAAAAGGTTGCTACGTCGCTCCGACAGTGTTTATGGACTGCACGGATGATATGCGCATCGTCAAAGAAGAAATTTTCGGCCCGGTAATGAGCGTGCTGGTCTTCGACGATGAGCAGGAGGTGATTGAACGTGCCAACAACACTGAATATGGCCTGGCTGCCGGGGTGTTCACTACCTCGCTGAATCGGGCACACCGGGTTATCCATCAGCTTGAAGCCGGTATCTGCTGGGTAAACAGCTGGGGAGAATCGCCCGCCGCAATGCCGGTTGGTGGCTACAAACAGTCTGGTCTCGGTCGGGAAAATGGTACTGAGACCCTGCATCACTACACCCGTACCAAATCGATTTTGATCGAAATGGGCGACTATCCATCAGTATTCTGATTTCTGGTTGCGGATACCCCACATTTATTCAATCTGTTGCCGCGAGGTCTCTCGCGGCATGACGGAGGCGTAATGCAAAAATTTGACTACATCATTATCGGAGCCGGTTCTGCAGGCAATGTGCTGGCTACGCGACTGACTGAGGATGCTGACGTATCGGTACTGTTACTGGAAGCGGGCGGCAAAGATCACCGTCTGGACTTCCGTACCCAGATGCCAGCCGCTTTGGCTTATCCCTTACAGGGCAAACGTTACAACTGGGCTTTTGAAACCGATCCCGAGCCAAAAATGAACAATCGCCGCATGGAGTGCGGGCGTGGCAAAGGCCTGGGCGGTTCTTCACTGATTAACGGCATGTGCTACATCCGTGGCAATGCGATGGATTACGACAGCTGGGCAAAAAAAGAGGGCCTGGAGAACTGGTCTTATCTTAACTGCCTGCCTTATTTCTGTAAGGCAGAAAAGCGCGACACTGGCGGCAACGACTGGCATGGTGATCAAGGCTACCTGAGCGTTACCACGCCCAAAGCAGGTAACAATCCGCTGTTTCGTGCCTTTATCGACGCGGCCAAACAGGCCGGGCACCATGAAACAGACGATTTGAATGGTTACCGTCAGGATGGTTTTGGCCCGATGGACCGTACGGTTACCGCTCAGGGACGCCGGTCGAGCACCGCAAGAGGCTACCTGGACGTGGCGAAGCAGCGTCCAAATCTGACGATTATCACCCACGCGCAAACCGACCGGATTCTGTTCAGTGGCAAAACCGCCACCGGCGTATGCTGGTTACGTAATGGCAAAGAACAGCAGGCGGAAGCCTCCCGGGAAGTGCTGCTCTGTGCCGGTGCGATCGCCTCGCCGCAAATCCTGCAGCGTTCAGGTGTGGGGCCGGAAGAGTGGCTGCGGGAGTTGGACATCAACGTGGTACATCCCCTGCCGGGCGTGGGACGTAATCTTCAGGATCATCTCGAAGTCTACATGCAGTTCCGCTGCAAAAAGCCGGTTAGCCTCTATCCTTCGCTGCACTGGTGGAATCAGCCGGCCATCGGGGCGGAATGGCTGTTTAAAGGTACGGGCATCGGGGCAAGCAACCAGTTTGAAGCGGGGGGATTTATCCGCAGCGATGACCAGCCGGACTGGCCGGATCTGCAATATCATTTTCTGCCGGTTGCCATTAACTATAATGGCAGCAGTCCGGTAAAAGAGCATGGCTTCCAGGCACACGTCGGGCCGATGCGTTCACGCAGCCGCGGACGGGTAAAGCTCACCTCGAAGCACCCCTATGCCGCACCGTCAATCTTCTTCAACTATATGTCAAAGGAGCGAGACTGGGAGGAGTTCCGCAGTGCAGTACGGCTGACGCGGGACATCATGAAGCAGCCCGCGCTGGCAGAATATTGCGGAGAAGAGATCCAGCCAGGTGCGTCGGTGCAGAGCGATGAACAGATCGATGCCTTTATTCGCGAACATGCGGAGACGGCCTATCACCCCTGTGGCAGCTGTGCGATGGGGTATGATGATATGGCGGTTGTGGATGCAGAAGGACGTGTCCACGGTATGGAGCGGCTGCGAGTGGTGGATGCTTCAATTATGCCGCAGATTGTCACGGGTAACCTGAATGCACCTACGGTAATGATTGCAGAGAAAATGGCGGATTTGATCCGTGGCCTTACCCCGCTGGCCGCTTCAACGGCGGACTACTACCGGCTTGAACGGGAGAACGCGGCCGACACCCTCTGAGTCTTTTTTGTCCGGCAAAGGTTTGCCGGACAGCAATTATCTCCTGCGCTGTGGCGCATCCTGTCGCATGTCAGAATTTGAGGTTAACTGCCTGTGGCAGCGCTGGTGGCTGGTGTCACGACCGACGCAGCGGCGTTGCTGGCAGTGGTTGAGGTACCGGTTGCGGCGGCGGCGTTGCTGGCAGTGGTTGAGGTACCGGTTGCGGCGGCGGCGTTGCTGGCAGTGGTTGAGGTGCCGGTTGCGGCGGCGGCGTTGCTGGCAGTGGTTGAGGTGCCGGTTGCGGCGGTGGCGTTGCTGGCAGTGGCTGAGGTGCCGGTTGCGGCGGTGGCGTTGCTGGCAGTGGCTGAGGTGCCGGTTGCGGCGGTGGCGTTGCTGGCAGCGGTTGAGGTGCCGGAGGTCGTTGCAGTGGAAACCGCCGTTGGGTTAACCGCAGGCGTCGTGGCCTGTGCCTGGCTGCTCTCGGCTGGCGCCGGCTCTGCCGGTTTTTTGGCGGGTTGTGGAACCTGTGTTGGCGCGATTTCAGTAAAAGTCGGCTTATTCTTTAATACCGCATAGTTAACGTGTTTGATCTGACCCGGTACGGCGGCAACGTCAATGGGTTGGATGGTCACGCGACCATAGCCCAACAATGTGGAAACATAGCCACCCACCTTGTGTTTTCCGGGCGCCATATGTAACTCCGCAGTTTCTCCCCGTACCAACGGCTCCGCATCTTTACCATCGACAGTCACCATAATCAACGAACCATCATCGGTGAGGCTGGCCACATGAGAGACGGTCACCAGCGAAGGCCCGGTGGCGTAATCCTGCACTTGCGAGGTGGTGTGTTTGGTACAGCCCGTCAGTGTCAGCGCCGCCGTTATGGCAGCAAGTGTAAAACGAAAAATCATTGTGCCTCATTCTCCTTAACAGTCAGGAAACGCTATTTTAATGTTGTCCGCGTTTAAGTGACAGGGGCAATCATTCAGGTTCTTCCTAAAAACGCAATGAATAACATGACAGTAATTCACCGGGTCAGGCGCATGGAAAAGCGTTCTTCTGCATTTGCGAATCCCTTGGCACATGTGCTTTCAGCGGTAAAAAGCGAGTCGGTCTGACAGGCTGGGAAACGGTATAAATACTTTTTATTGTTCGGTCATCGTTAATGTGTTCTCACGCTGGATATAGTCACCTGCGGAACCAGAATGACTTCCATGACACTTAAGCAGTGTTAAACTTAATCAGCGTGATGGTTTCTTTTTGTGATAATTTCCGGTTTCTGTAAACAGGTTGCTTCTGGAGCATGGAAGGCCTCTTACAATGATATTGTTACGGATTAGCACGCCGGTTTGTTTAACATGTTCACATAAAAATCCCGAATAGTATGGAAGCAAATGATGAAAAAAATTTATCCAAAATCGGCACTTCCGGTAGTCTCCCATCGGTGGAGCAGTATTTCCGCCGTGGCACAAACTGAAACGTCAGGTGTAGCGCATACCCGTACCGGCGCCCCGCAGGAAGGGGAATTAACCGGGAGCCATACAACGCGTGTCATCTCACATACCCAACTGCCCGTTGCGGAGCATGTGCCATACGCGATACATGGTCATGCGCATACAGATGGTGCCGTGTTTGAGCGTTCACATAGTACATTACCTTCGCTCACCCCCGCTCAGCGTACGCTGTTTGCACAACTAGGTGCAGAATTGAGTGAAGATCTCACGGCTGAGGAAGAGGCGGTTTTAAGGGAACTCAAATTTCATAAATCAGCGGTACCAGCGGATACGTGGCTTTTCACCGATCCGAAAAATGAACCTGATAATATTGCGGTGTATGCATTGGGCAAACAGCTTCAGTATGAGGGTTTTCTGTACATTAAGGATGTTGTTACAACCCCTGTCTATGCTCAATGTGTGGAGATAGCAAAGGGGGGATTTGACTCCCCTGAAGTACCGGATATGCAGATGCTGGCAGGACATGAGTTCAGTATGAACCGGGAGCAGGCAAAAGATCATACTGAATTCATCGCTGAACAACATGCTTTACGTCCCGGATCTGACGGCATTCAGCGTGACGGTTTGCAGGAGATGCAGAGAAGGCTGGAGCATGCCCCTAATGGCCTTAATATGGTCGTCATTGCAGGGATGAGCGGTGTCAATGAGCTGATTACTGCCAACCCGGATCTGATGCGTCAACGGGTGGAAAGCATCACCGTTGTTTGTGAGGGCGAACCGGTCAAAGATAAGGAGGGAGTGGTACAGCCTGATGCACGATCTTATGACAACAAGGACGATCTGGATACGGCAAGAAGTTTTTACCGGCGTGTGCAGAAGCAGGGGATCCCCCTGCGTATTGTCACCAGGGCAGCGGCCTGGCGCACGGCGGTATCATCGGCATTTTATGAAGGTGTTGCCAAAAGTGACAACCCTACGAATTATTGCCAGCACGGGTTACGCAAAAGTGCATTAAAAGCGCTGTGGGAGGGAATACAGGCGGGACTACTTCCTGAACTGAATGGTGCGTGGTTTGCCAGGACGTTCATGCCTGGTGCAAAGACCGCTCCAGAAAGCGAAGAAAATAAAGCGCTCTCTTTTGATAAAATCTGGCCAGAGGTCACCAGACTTAACCTTTATGATCCGCTGGCTTTACTCGCTTCGTTACCTGCGGCGGCGCGAATTTTGTTTGAACCAACGGCAATACATACCGAAGGGGCAGGCGTGGTTGAACTGATTGGCCAGGACGATGTGAAAAATCCTGAAAAGGCCAGATTGTTGATGTCTGCACTGGCGAAATCTGCTCTCGCAACTTCTGTAAAATAAACTGTGTTTCACCAGGGAAAGCCCATTTGGGCGGGATTGCCGCAACTGTAGCGGCAGGCTGCTTTATGATATTAAAAAGTAATAACATTTTTGGGGTTGATGATAATACTCAAGGGCAAAGCCCACGGATATTGCCGCAAAATGCGGTATTCCGGCTGTGCATTCAGCTATCAACGGTGGGGGCTCGCATAAACATTGCGATGAGGGTTCACTCTGCCTTGTCGCGGTATTCACATAAGTCTTCAATCAGGCAGGAGCCGCAGCGCGGCTTACGGGCGATGCAGGTGTAGCGTCCATGCAGGATTAACCAGTGGTGGCAGTCAACTTTAAACGCCTTTGGCACCACCTTAAGCAGTTTTTCTTCTACCTGTTCAACGTTTTTACCGGGGGCAAATCCGGTACGGTTGCTGACACGAAAAATATGCGTATCGACGGCGATGGTTGGCCAGCCAAAGGCGGTATTCAGCACCACATTTGCCGTTTTGCGTCCAACGCCGGGAAGGGCCTCCAGCGCTTCACGGCTTTCCGGGACCTCGCCCTGATGTTGCTCCAGCAGGATACGGCAGGTCTTGATGACGTTCTCTGCCTTACTGTTAAACAGCCCAATGGTCTTGATGTACTCCTTCACTCCGTCCACACCCAGCGCCAACATTGCCGCTGGCGTATTGGCCACCGGATAGAGCTTTGCCGTGGCTTTGTTGACGCTGACGTCGGTTGCCTGGGCGGAGAGCAGCACGGCAATTAGCAGTTCAAATGGCGTGGTGAAATGCAGTTCCGTGGTGGGATGAGGATTGTTATTCCTCAGGCGGATCAGAATTTGCTCGCGTTTGTCCTTATTCACAGCGCACCTGCTTTCCCGTCCAGTTGCTGTTGCGCCGCCTGATCAGCCTTGCGGGCGGCACGGGCTTTCATTTTGTTATCAATCAGATATTTTGCTGCGAGTAGCATCCCAAGACCAATAAACGCCCCCGGCGGCAACATGGCCAGCAGCATCGGCGAGTCGAAATGCACCACCTGGATGCGTAGTATTTTTGCCCACGGTCCCAGCAGCTGATCGGCTCCATTAAATACCGTGCCGTTACCGATGATTTCACGAAGCGACCCCAGTACTACCATCACGCTGGTGGCTCCCAGTCCAATCGCCATACCGTCCAGCGCAGACAGCGGTATGCTGCTGCGTGAAGCGACCGCTTCGGCGCGGCCTACCACGATACAGTTGGTGACGATCAGTGGGATAAAAATGCCCAGCGACTGATACAGGCCATGTGCGTAAGCGTTGATCAGCATCTCCACGCAGCTGACCACCGCGGCGATAATCATCACGTAAATCGGAATACGAATATCGGCGGGCACCCAGCGACGTGAAGCGGAAATCGCGCTGTTGGTGCAGGTCAACACCATGGTGGTGGCAAGGCCCAGTCCCAGCGCGTTGGTGGCGGTCGAGGTGACCGCAAGCAGCGGACAAAGGCCCAGCAGCTGTACCAGTGCTGAGTTATTTTTCCACAATCCGCCGATCAGTAGCGTTTTGGCTTCACTCATTTTTTTCTCCACAGGCAGGCAGCGAGTCAAGTCGCTGCGGCAGGGTTTCGACGAACAGGGTGGTGCGCTTTGCCGCATTTACCACCGCCCTTGGGGTGATGGTGGCACCGGTAAACTGATCAAAACTGCCACCGTCTTTCTTCACCGCGAATTGCGTGTCGTTTTTACCTTTAATCTGAACACCATTAAACGAATTGATCCACTCTGAAATACGCAGTTCAATTTTATCTCCCAGGCCCGGCGTCTCGTGGTGTTCAACCACGCGAACACCCAGCACCTTACCGCTAAAATCTGCGCCGACGATCATCTGTATTGCGCCAGAATAACCGTCCGGTGCAGTAGTCTCAATGGCTACCGCTACCGGCTGGTCATTTTTGCGTGCCAGATAGAGGCGATGCGGACTGGCATTGCCGAGTGCCGGATCGGTGACGCTGTAACATTCCTTCTGAATGGCGTTATTGTAGCGTTCCGGTGGCACCACCTGATCCAGCAGCACTTTTTGCTGTAGCGCGGTCTGGTGCGCAATGGTGGGTTTAGTCACCGCATTGATTACGGCGGTCAGACCGGTGGTGACGGCGGCAAAAATTGCCAGCGTTACGCCGTTTTTACGAATCGCATCCAGCATCACTTCTCCTTATGGTGGCCGTAAACGCGCGGCTGCGTGTAGTAATCAATGAGCGGCACGGTAATGTTGGCCAGCAGTACGGCGAAGGCGACACCATCAGGATAGCCGCCGTAGCTGCGGATCAACCAAACCAGCAGCCCAATCAGTACGCCATAAACCAGTCGGCCCTTATTGGTGGTTGAAGCCGTGACCGGGTCGGTGGCGATAAAAAATGCGCCGAGCATGGTGGCACCGGAGAACAGATGCAGCAGCGGTGACAGCAGCGAACCGGGCGAAATCAACCAGCCAAGCGCAGAGAAAAGCGCCAGCGACAACAGGAAGCTGACCGGAATGTGCCAGCGAATGGTGCGGGTAAACAGCAGAAACAGCCCGCCTGCCAGATAGCCAAGATTGATCCACTGCCAGCCGGCACCGGCTATCGCCCCGGAATAGATGGGCTGGGCAAGAAGCTGTCCGGCACTGTGACCGGCACGTAAACCGGTTTTAAAGGTATCCAGCGGCGTGGCCTGGCTGATGCCGTCAACGCCCATTTGCAGCTGTTGCATGGTCTGCCCTGCAAAAGTGCGGCCGTGAAAAATCACGCTGAGTGAATCAGTAAAACCGGGTGTGATGGTTTGCAGTGCCTCCGGTGGCAGCCAGCTGGTCATTTGCACCGGGAAAGAGATCAGCAACACCACGTAACCTACCATCGCCGGGTTAAATGGGTTCTGGCCCAGTCCACCATAAAGATGCTTGGCGATCACCACCGCAAAAAGCGTACCGATAACAATCAGCCACCAGGGTGCCAGTGGCGGAATGCTGACGCCGAGCAGCAGAGCGGTAAGCAGGGCTGAATTATCCCCCAGCGTTTTTGCCAGCGGCAGCTTGCGCAATTTCAGGATCAACGCTTCAGCGCCGATGCCGACGGCGGCGGCGATCATCACCTGAATCAGGTTGCCCCAGCCGAAAAAATACCACTGGGCGGCCATACCGGGGATGGCCGCGAGCAGCACCAGCAACATGATGGTACTGGTGCTGCGATGATTGTGGGTATAGGGCGAACTCGCGATACGAAAAGCCATTTAATCCTCTTGTGTGGGGTGCTGCGCGTTACGCGCTTTAACACGGGCGATGGCGGCTGCCACCGCGGCCTTGCGCGGGTCGTCGGTGGCCGGTTTGGTCGCGTCGGTATCCGTTTTCGCCGGTGCGTCAGGGGTGGCCTGAGCGGTTTTTTTTGCCCGTGCGCGTTCGATGGCGGCTGCCACCGCGGCCTTGCGCGGATCGTCGGTGGCCGGTGTGGTCGCGTTGGTATCCGTTTTCGCCGGTGCGTCAGGGGTGGCCTGAGCGGCTTTTTTTGCCCGTGCGCGTTCGATGGCGGCTGCCACCGCGGCCTTGCGCGGGTCGTCGGTGGCCGGTGTGGTCGCGTTGGTATCCGTTTTCGCCGGTGCGTCAGGGGTGGCCTGAGCGGCTTTTTTTGCCCGTGCGCG
>NZ_RHHM01000029.1:1639-3378 GCF_003846135.1 Erwinia psidii | reverse complement strand
GCTAAGGACGCCTGTGGGTTGTGAGGTTAAGTGACTAAGCGTACACGGTGGATGCCCTGGCAGTCAGAGGCGATGAAGGGCGTGCTAATCTGCGATAAGCGTCGGCAAGGTGATATGAACCGTTACACCCGACGATACCCGAATGGGGAAACCCGGTGCACTTGTGCATCATTGCAGCATGAATACATAGTGCTGCAAGGCGAACCGGGGGAACTGAAACATCTAAGTACCCCGAGGAAAAGAAATCAACCGAGATTCCCCCAGTAGCGGCGAGCGAACGGGGAGGAGCCCGGAACCATCATCAGTTTGTGCCTCAGTGGAAGCGTCTGGAAAGTCGCAGGATACAGGGTGATACTCCCGTACATGAAGGTGCACATACTGTGAGTTCGAAGAGTAGGGCGGGACACGTGGTATCCTGTCTGAATATGGGGGGACCATCCTCCAAGGCTAAATACTCCTGACTGACCGATAGTGAACCAGTACCGTGAGGGAAAGGCGAAAAGAACCCCGGCGAGGGGAGTGAAACAGAACCTGAAACCGTGTACGTACAAGCAGTGGGAGCACCTTTATGGTGTGACTGCGTACCTTTTGTATAATGGGTCAGCGACTTGTATTCTGTAGCAAGGTTAACCGTATAGGGGAGCCGCAGGGAAACCGAGTCTTAATTGGGCGTTAAGTTGCAGGGTACAGACCCGAAACCCGGTGATCTAGCCATGGGCAGGTTGAAGGTTGGGTAACACTAACTGGAGGACCGAACCGACTAATGTTGAAAAATTAGCGGATGACCTGTGGCTGGGGGTGAAAGGCCAATCAAACCGGGAGATAGCTGGTTCTCCCCGAAAGCTATTTAGGTAGCGCCTCGTGAACTCATCTGCGGGGGTAGAGCACTGTTTCGGCCAGGGGGCCATCCCGGCTTACCGATCCGATGCAAACTCCGAATACCGCAGAATGTTATCACGGGAGACACACGGCGGGTGCTAACGTCCGTCGTGAAGAGGGAAACAACCCAGACCGCCAGCTAAGGTCCCAAAGTCATGGTTAAGTGGGAAACGATGTGGGAAGGCCCAGACAGCCAGGATGTTGGCTTAGAAGCAGCCATCATTTAAAGAAAGCGTAATAGCTCACTGGTCGAGTCGGCCTGCGCGGAAGATGTAACGGGGCTAAACCATGCACCGAAGCTGCGGCAGCGGCGCGCAAGCGCTGTTGGGTAGGGGAGCGTTCTGTAAGCCGTCGAAGGTGTGCTGTGAGGCATGCTGGAGGTATCAGAAGTGCGAATGCTGACATAAGTAACGATAAAGCGGGTGAAAAGCCCGCTCGCCGGAAGACCAAGGGTTCCTGTCCAACGTTAATCGGGGCAGGGTGAGTCGACCCCTAAGGCGAGGCCGAAAGGCGTAGTCGATGGGAAACGGGTTAATATTCCCGTACTTGGTGTTGCTGCGAAGGGGGGACGGAGAAGGCTATGTCATCCGGGCGACGGTTGTCCCGGTTTAAGCGTGCAGGTGTGTGAACCAGGCAAATCCGGTTCACTTTACACTGAGGCGTGATGACGAGGCACTACGGTGCTGAAGTGACAAATGCCCTGCTTCCAGGAAAAGCCTCTAAGCATCAGGCAACACGAAATCGTACCCGAAACCGACACAGGTGGTCAGGTAGAGAATACCAAGGCGCTTGAGAGAACCCGGGTGAAGGAACTAGGCAAAATGGTGCCGTAACTTCGGGAGAAGGCACGCTGGCGCGTA
>NZ_RHHM01000029.1:0-1546 GCF_003846135.1 Erwinia psidii | reverse complement strand
TGCGTAGGTGGAGGGACCTGCTCCCCGAGCCGAAGCCAGTCGAAGATACCAGCTGGCTGCAACTGTTTATTAAAAACACAGCACTGTGCAAACACGAAAGTGGACGTATACGGTGTGACGCCTGCCCGGTGCCGGAAGGTTAATTGATGGGGTTATCCGTAAGGAGAAGCTCCTGATCGAAGCCCCGGTAAACGGCGGCCGTAACTATAACGGTCCTAAGGTAGCGAAATTCCTTGTCGGGTAAGTTCCGACCTGCACGAATGGCGTAATGATGGCCAGGCTGTCTCCACCCGGGACTCAGTGAAATTGAACTCGCTGTGAAGATGCAGTGTACCCGCGGCAAGACGGAAAGACCCCGTGAACCTTTACTACAGCTTGACACTGAACACTGAACGTTGATGTGCAGGATAGGTGGGAGGCTTTGAAGCGTGGACGCCAGTCTGCGTGGAGCCATCCTTGAAATACCACCCTTTAACGTTTGGTGTTCTAACCTTGCGCCGTGATCCGGCGCGGGGACAGTGTCTGGTGGGTAGTTTGACTGGGGCGGTCTCCTCCCAAAGCGTAACGGAGGAGCACGAAGGTTGGCTAATCCTGGTCGGACATCAGGAGGTTAGTGCAATGGCAGAAGCCAGCCTGACTGCGAGAGTGACGGCTCGAGCAGGTGCGAAAGCAGGTCATAGTGATCCGGTGGTTCTGAATGGAAGGGCCATCGCTCAACGGATAAAAGGTACTCCGGGGATAACAGGCTGATACCGCCCAAGAGTTCATATCGACGGCGGTGTTTGGCACCTCGATGTCGGCTCATCACATCCTGGGGCTGAAGCAGGTCCCAAGGGTACGGCTGTTCGCCGTTTAAAGTGGTACGCGAGCTGGGTTTAGAACGTCGTGAGACAGTTCGGTCCCTATCTGCCGTGGGCGCTGGAGAATTGAGGGGGGTTGCTCCCAGTACGAGAGGACCGGAGTGAACGCACCGCTGGTGTTCGGGTTGTCACGCCAGTGGCATTGCCCGGTAGCTAAGTGCGGAAAAGATAAGCGCTGAAAGCATCTAAGCGCGAAACTTGCCCCGAGATGAGTTCTCCCTGAGGCTTTAAGCCTTCTGAAGGGACGTTGAAGACGACGACGTTGATAGGCCGGATGTGTAAGCGCAGCGATGCGTTGAGCTGACCGGTACTAATGACCCGTGAGGCTTAACCTTACAACGCCAGAGGCGTTCAGAGTGAGCGTGAGAGAGACGCGAAAGAATTTTCAGTTTGTTGACCGGATAATGTTTTGTCCTGCGGATTCAGGTCCGAAGGATTTTGCGCTGAAGCAAGGCGCCGACCGAGACGGTGTGAAGGAGCATACAGAAGTATGTGACTGAGCAACGCGAGCGGAGGCAACGCAGCAGCAGCGTAAAAGACACAGGACAGGGCAAAAAGAATTTGCCTGGCGGCTTTAGCGCGGTGGTCCCACCTGACCCCATGCCGAACTCAGAAGTGAAACGCCGTAGCGCCGATGGTAGTGTGGGGTCTCCCCATGCGAGAGTAGGGAACTGCCAGGCATCATA
>NZ_RHHM01000028.1 GCF_003846135.1 Erwinia psidii | reverse complement strand
AGAAAATCTTAGATAAAAACTTTTTCCAAGAAGATTTGGATTTTCAAATATCAGGTGGGGACATCTGAAATAGAGTTATCCTCGCTTTAAAGCGCGTTATTTGCCCGCAAAAGGGTATGGCTTCGAGTGGTTTTTAATGAACGAGGGTGAACCTGAAAAAAGGGGATAACCAACTGACAGAAACGCAAAAAGGAGACATCCGTGGATGTCTCCTTTCTTTAATCTGGCTCCTCTGACTGGACTCGAACTTCATCTGTATCTCCTGCTATTAGTGGTATTGAAATGACGGGGTGATTTTTTACCATCATATTTACCAACATTTTTAATCCTGCATCGCTAAAATGTCGATTATATTCAATTTATTACGGGTGTAACCTTTGGTGAACGTGACTGAACTTCAGGAGTAAAGATACGGTCTGACTGCACTTTTTCCCCGTTTTTTCTCAATGGATTAGCCTCAATGAATACGGTAAGGTTACTGATAACACACCTGCCAGAGAAGTAAAGCCATCAGGAATATCATGACTAAAGCTGAAATTGAAAAAGCGGTGCAGGCCTGGTTCTGCATGGACAACTACAGCGTGCTTCATGACCTGACGGTTGAACAGCTTTTTACCCAGATGGACAACCGGATCGTGGCCTGGCGGATGATGACACTCTGGGATGAAATAGCCTCTGAAAACCGGACCGTGCTCAGTGATTATCTTGATGAGGTTATGACGGGCAAAGTCGTGTTCGGGGATGTCTTTGGCAGGCCGGAACGCACGCTGCTGTCAAGTTATGCTGTTAAGCCTCTGACACGTGAGGATTTGCGGGAAGTTGGCACATACATGACTGTGGCTGAGGTTCATGCTGGTCTGCGGGAAAGTCCGGCGTGTTCGCCAGAGGTGTCGCAGTATCTCAAAGAAGCAGGTCTCAACAGTAAAGGTGCAATGCTTCTTGAAATCAACTTTTCTGCTGCTTCCTCCGATGAAATCATTGAGCACCTGAAGGTTATGCTACCTTCCTGGAAAAAACAGCTCGCACCACCTGAACCGCCAGCCAGAGATTTTCGTTTTGGCGTCAGCACGATAAGAAAAATACTTGATTACCATCTCATACCCATGATGGATCTTCTGCTCTGGGGAACATATGAACAGATCAGGATTGGCATACCCCAGCTTACCGGGTTTCTCTGGCCTGACGAATTTCTGGCTGGTGTAAGGGGAGTGGAGAATGTGAAAGCAACGGATTATCCACTGGCCGTCAGCTTCCTGAAAGATCCGACCTTTTTCCGCTCCTTCATCGACTTTATGTATAAATATGATGATAAAAAGCACTGGAAGGTGAGGGATCTCATCGATACAGAACTTGATTAGTCCGCGTTTCCCCGAAGAAAGATTGTGATCACCTGGATTCACCCAGGCTGAAGTTACCCTTTTCTCTCCCTCTCAGAAAATCGTGTGAAAAACGATTTTCTGAATGTCTCTGCCAAATCATCACCTGAAACCTTACGATTATCTCATCAAACAACAGAGGAGATAAATATGGTTAACCGCACAGAAAAGAATAATGAAAGATTTATCCGCTTACCGGAAGTCATCAAAAGGACCGGGTTTGGTAAAACATGGATATACGAGCTTATTAAAACAGGTCGTTTCCCTGCGCAGATAAAAACGGGTGTCAGAGCGATTGCGTTTATTGAGAGCGAAGTGGATGAATGGATTGAAAAAACTATTAGGGTCTCACGTAAAGTTTCAATGTGAAACATTAACAATAAGGTGATTATTATGATTTTAGAAATAAAAACAACAAGGCAGTTTAATGCAGTGGCAGAAAGGTTATTTAATGAGAATATTGGCAAGCTCAGGAAGGATATGCCGACATTTTATATATCACTGATGAAAGATAAGAAGGAGATGGGCAAATTTATTGAGGTTATTATCTTTCTTACAAAAGAGTTTTTTTATAAAGGACATGATGAACGAAGTGGATATTGTCTGTTCAGAAAGGTAAATGAGACAAAAGCAAGAGCCTTTTTGCGCTCACTGGCATTTGCTCACCGGTTTGTTTATAAAAATATCTTCGTGCTGTAAACAGGTAAGTGCTGACGGCTAAATAATCAAGGTAAGTTTAGGTCATCATTTAACGATGAGGGTTGCTTATGCCTGAGCCTGATGGGCTCATAAATAAAAGCAAATATTAACAATAATCATTAATAAAAGAGAGGTAATAATATGTTAAGTTTTAAAAATGAATCAACGGGTGTATTCTTTGGTGTGTCATTGCAAATCTATTCAGATATGTTTAAACTGGCAGACGAAGAAACGCAACGTGTGATATATGCCAGACTAATGGACCCGGACTTTATCAACAGCTTTATCGGGCTGGCAATCATCATGGCTGAAAAATGTTTTCTGGATTCCGTCCGGGAAGAAAACACAGAAGAAAAACTGGCAGAAGTCGATTTCAAAGAAGTAAAGCAGGCGTTGTTCAAAAGGCACTATGAAGTGCTGGCTGAGTCGTTATGATGTCGCTGACTGTATTAGCCCCTGCAACGGGGCTGATAAGCGCGTATTTAAGGCGAGATTTTACGGCGTGGTGTTTGCAGACGCTCACGGGCAGAAGTCAGTTCTGCAAGTTGTTCAAGGCTTTGCTTAACAGAGCGCTGTAAATCCAGTGCGGCCTCTGTGCGTTGTTTTATAAGCATAGAGACGATTTCATCATCACTGTTCTCACGGATAATCGCTCTGGTTAACATGCGGCGTTCTGCGCTCTCTAAAGTATGCTCCCTTTTCACCGGATTGAGTTCAGAAATAAATGAACCTAACAGGTTGTTTTTCTTTTTATCCAGACGGCGCAGAATGGTATGAGCGGAATAAAATTGCTTTGTCACTGCGGTCGGGGCATTGTCTCGTCGTAACTCACCATATTGCTGTCTGTATTCAGCCATCGATGGATATTTCTTTAACTCTTCCAGAGTATTTAAATAGTCAATAATATCGCTGTTATCTGATTGTGCTTTTCTCATATATACCTCGCAAATAAAATAGTGAATATATTTATATTACGGGGTATGGCGTAAGTGTCAAATTACAGCGAAGTGTTTGATCGAATATCTTTCGATGGCTGAACAGGTTATTCTGCCTCTTCAGACAGACATGCGGGTATCTCAGGAACCTCAAGCGACAGGGTTTCATCATTTGCAGACGTTTCACCCTTATTGCCCGTGTCACGATTATCATCAGAGTCTGGTCGGAAAGTATAAACGTTTTCAAACGTTTCTTTTTCATCAACGGTAAAACCCTGCGCCTTTTTGACATTAGGTCGTTGTTTTGCGTTGATAGAATGTGCCTGTCCTTTAAGGAATATGTTGGAGTTCATAAAGAGGTCTCCATCCTTATCAATAATGATTCCTTTCTTTTTAAGCTTTGTAAAAACAATAGACATGTTTGATTTCTTGATATCTAAATCGCGGCATAGCTTTGCCTGTGATATATGAAAGCAGTTTCCAAACTCCATGATATTTAAAATCCTTGCGATGACTTTAAGTTCATTCTTTGAAATATTCAGCTCTGCGAGTTGCTGGAAGTTTTCTGTGAACATGTGAACATAACCAACATCCTTCCTGATGGATTTGATGTTTTCTTTTCTTGAGTAGATATTGGTAACATCTTTATGGGTGCTGTGATAATGTTCGAATATCTGCACTTTCTGTTCATTAGTGAAATGATGGTCATCAATATACTGTGTTAGCTGAAAAGGGGATAAACTGCTAAGATATTGAAAATCTATTTGTGTCATTGTATTTTTCCTCTTATTGTTGTTTTTATCAATACATAACAGATTAAACACTATGGTCAATAACAAAGTCAAAAATAAGTGGAAAAAGTTTTGATATTGTGGAAAGCTATCCACAGAACAGGATAAACAGAAGTCATTATTGATTCATGACTGGAATAAGTTTACTGAGAGTGGAATGCCCGCCAGTTTTAAACAGTAGTTTCAATGCGAAACTATGGTTATAGCTTTCGCTAACTGCGGTTATAGTTTCCCATAACACGGGTTATAGTTATCGATAACCATAGTTATAGAAACCTATAACCTTTTTTCTGTAACGTGCTGTTTTGTATGATAAATAATGCCCGTAATATAGTAACAAGTTTAATAAAGTAAAAGGGAGTTATGTGCCTGTTAAATGGCACCGTTTTTTTTAGCCTATTCACGGGACTTTCTTCGTGAATATAATATGGTTTTAATCCGCTCCCGGTGACGAAAATTTCATCCGCAATATCGTTTTACTCTTTATTTAATCGGTGCCGTTTTGAGAAGGGCAACTGTCAGTTATTTTATTCTGACTTTGCCTAACAGTGGATGGCAGCAGTGATTGTTTCAGACAATCACACCGTATGCTGTCTCAGACTCAATATCAGTCGTTTTTCTTCAGGCTTGATGGCGGCGGCTGTTGCCTTAAATCCATTA
>NZ_RHHM01000027.1 GCF_003846135.1 Erwinia psidii | reverse complement strand
TGAGCCGGACGAAGGATGGGACGTCGGAGACGGCGAACGCGTTGCGCTTTGAGGACAAGGCGGGGGAGGAGCAGCTGTGGATCCAGGCGCAGAAGAACATGGACACCAACGTGAAAAATGATGCGACGCATACCGTCGGGCAGAACCACTCGCATTACGTTGGAGCCAGTGAAACGCACCGGGTAGAAGCCAGTCGTCTTCACGGCGTGAAAGCGAGTGAAACGGTACTGACCGGCACGAAGAAAACCGACGCGGCGGTGGATGAGTATGTGTTGGCATCCGGCACGAAACTGCGGTTAGTCTGCGGTGAAAGTGCGATCGAACTGACGGCCGCCGGGCATATCAATATGATCGGGACCGGGTTCAATATCTTTGTTGAGGGGCAGGGTTATATCAATACCCACGGCGGGAAACTGAACCTGAATGACGGAACCGGGGCGGCCACTGTTGCACCGGGTGCAGGACACAAAAGCGATATTCACAGTGCCGTGGAGGCGCTGTTCCCGGCAAAAAAGGGGAGTAGCGTGGGAGGGCCGGTTCAAAAAGGACAATCAGCTAAAGCAATGGATAAAGGAGATAGCTCAAGTAAAAAGACAGCATACAATTATTCTGTCGATGATATGGTTAAGAAACAAAAAGAATTAAAAGCCACTCCGGTGAAATGGACAAAAAAAGGTTTCGTTGCTGCAAGCGAAGAAGAAATCAGGAATTATGTCGATCCAGTTAATTATCTTGAAGGAGCTAACAAATATCAATTTGTCAATCTTTCTGCATCTTCAGGGGTAAGTGAGGTCGACATGAATGCTTTTTTAAATGGGAAAGGAGCACTTGAAGGACAGGCACGGACTTATCTTGATGCAGCCAAAAAATATAACATTAATGAGGTTTACCTTGCCGCTCATTCAGCACTTGAAACAGGAAATGGATCAAGTGAACTTGCCAATGGTGTCATGATTAATGGCACAAAGGTTTACAACATGTATGGGATAGGCGCTCTTGATGGAAATGCCGTAACGACTGGTGCACAATATGCATATAAGCAAGGCTGGACTTCACCTGAAAAAGCGATTGAAGGTGGTGCAAAATGGATATCTGATAAATTTGTAAACGGTAGTGAGCAGAATACACTTTATAAAATGCGTTGGAATCCAGCCTCACCGGGAACACACCAGTATGCTACTGATGTAAATTGGGCAGTTGCACAGACTAAAAATATGAAAAAAATGTTTGATAGCTTTCCTGATGCAAATTTATCATATGATATTCCACAATTTAAGTAATGTTAAGGTTGAAAATATGTTGTCTTTTAAAAAAAATGTCGTCATTTTTTTTGCGCTGTTGACTTTAAATCCATTATTTGCTATGCCAGCAAACTCATCAGTTTTGCAAAGTGTTTCTGTGCCTGCTAATTTAACGATGGACGATTTCTTTGTCGATATTTCAGGGCATAAGCTGGGGATCGGTAATAAATGGAATGAGAAAACTGCACATTTTTTCGGAAAAGAACAAAGCCGGCAATTTGTCGGTGATATTCCCGCTGGCGATACCAGCTATAAATTTTGGCAGCACAATTATGCAGGTTACTCTGTTTATAGTTCAAATGTTTATTGGGACAAGGAAGAACGTTCTGTCGATGATTACATTATTGCCCAAATAACCATCAGCTCACCTGTGATTATGACAAACCGAGGTGTTAAAGTTGGCGACAGTGAAGAGCAATTAATAAATAAGTATGGTGCGGGAAATGAGGATGACAGTGACGGACAGCACTGGAGAATTTTTGAAAATGACAGCAAACGTATAGGTTTTCAGATTGAAAATAAAAAGGTAACGAATATTAATATAGTTTTCAGACTGGATGACTGACGTAAAAAAGGGTTATTTTATTCCCTGACAAGATGGCAAGACCGGGACTCGCTCAGGTGGGACGTTGGCATGGAAAAATAATAACCCAGGAAACATCAGGGCGGGTAAGTTTGCGACAGCAAATGGAGCTATTGGAACAGGGCCAGGTAGATTTGCAGAATAAAGAGTTAGGTAATGTTGTTTCAGCAATCAGAACGCATGAAGGTTGGAGTGCAGGAAATGTTAACTTTGAAAAATAAAAAAGACATTTTTTCGATGAAAAATATGCTTATATCGTTTTTTTTTAGTGTGCTTCTACTATTGAGTCATTCGTCTCAGGCGCAAATTGATTTACCCTATGAACCCGCTGTCGTTGAACTGAAAGGTATTATTTCAATAAATCAGTTTGATGGGCCACCAAATTATGGTGAAGGTCCTGATGATAAAAAAGTCAATGTACCTGTGCTACGTCTTTCAGAGCCGGTCAATGTAAATCCTGCATCCGGTCTTTCCGATGATGATCCTGATAACCAGCTGGAAAAAAAGTTCAGCTCTTACAGATTGTTAATTACAGAAAAGAGATAAAGGTAAACGGCTGTTACCGTATAACCGGTACGCTGATGCACCAGGTTACTGCCGGGCACTATACCCCGGTTTTAATGGTGATGCAGTCATTTAAAGCATCTTCTGGTTGTAAATGAAGCGTACTGAAGCGTGAAGCCATGACGGCGCAAAGCTGATAAAGCGCGAATGGCGGACAGTAAAACACAGCATATCAGTGGACAAATATATGCGGGCACCTTACAGACGCCCGCACTGCTGCTGATGCAATGACAAAAACGAATAGCGTTAAGATGATTTCTCCCGAAGAATACGTTAGTTGGCTTCCCGATTCTTTTCAGAGAAAGCCAGTGAAGTTTATTAGGTTATCTGTACAATGACAGGGGAGCGTCTGTGCGCATAAATAAAGTTACTGCAATTTTATTTTCTTTATTATTTTCTTCATTTGTGTGCGCCTCGCAGTACAAAAACCTGGCTCAATATGCAACGCCCAATTCAGTTGTTAATATATTCAATGATAAGGTGATTTCCACAGACGTTAAAAACCTCACCAAATCAAATTACAATCAATTTATTGGCAATTATCAGGCATTCGCAGATCCTGTAAAAGTCACTGATGGTGGACTGTTAGTTGATGGCTGGCTCAACGAGCTGCGGCTGGAAAATGCTTCAGCGATGGTTATTGAGCCAGATGGAAGACTGTATCTGGCGTGGGTTGTTCCGGGAAATTCACGCGTCATGTATCTGACTAATGATAAGAATATGTCGGGAATACAGCCTGATATCCGTCAATGGGCAAGCAGGTTTGAGCATGTTTCATTTGATGAAAAAAAGCAACAGAGCGCCGTGGTTGACGTTGTCCCCAGAGTGAGCTATTTCGAATCCAAAAATTATAAAGTGAAAATTATGTTAACCTGTGCTGACAGCACTCAGGTATGTAATAAAGCGTTATATCAGGGCACGAGTAAGTCGGATGGCAAAAAGACAGCCGTTATGGGGCAGGTTATCAGAACTCATTGTGATTCAATGGTATGCCCTGTGAGTGGTTATCAGTTTGAAAATAAGAATGCAAAAACAAAATATTTGCTGACAGCGGATAATCCGACTTTATCTGTGCTGGTTAATAATAAAGTTGTTCTGACAGAATCAGGTGGCTGGAGTGTGAACTAAAATGGTTTTCTGAGCCTGTTATTTCATAACCCAATGAAGAAAGCGGTAGGAAGAGGTTGGTGATGATATATCAGCGAATAAGATCGTGTGTTCAGGAATATCATATGAAAGCGATTTTATTTATTACCGTTATTGCTACTTTATCTGCACCTCTTTCCGCTAAAGAATTAGCTTACTCTGACCAGTTCAAGAAATGTATGAATGCTGCAGAAGGTGTTACTGTCAGTATGAGGGCATGTTATGCGGATGAAATTGACAGTCAGGAAAAAAGATTAAACCTGAATTATAGAAATTACCTGTCACTGATAAGTCCTGATATAAAGAAAAATTTTGTCAATGCCCAGCGGACATGGGTTAAATATCGTGACGAAAACTGTCAGGCATTTCAATCACAGGAAGTTGGCGGTACGCTGTCCTTGGTGGTGGGAGATAGCTGTTATTTGAAAATGACAACTGAAAGGGCTGATGATTTTCAGAGGAAAGAAAGTAAGTAATAAATTCCATGTTGGGAAATGATAAATAGCATAGTCATGTCTGATGAAGGAGTGCATTTCAGTCCGGGTGTTTTAATAATCCTGGATTCGTGAATGATTGTTTATAATACTGATATGCACAGGCTGGCTTAATCGTGTGCATAGCTGCCCGGACGTGGTGATAAAATGAATCAATTTAAAAAAATAATGCTGATGTTGGTACTTTCAGGCTTATATTCTGCATCATCACTTGCCAGTGACTTTACAGGTCAATGGACAGGGGAAAAGATAACAGAAGGGGACAAGGATAAGGTCTCTATGACAATATGGTTGAATGAGTCAGAAGATGAAGTCACCGGAAGATATTGCCTGATTTATCAAAACGGAAGTCGCACTGATTGTTCAGGAAATGATGAGAGTAATATACATGGCAGAATAAAAAGTAAAGGAATTGCAGACATAAACTTTGATAGTTGGTTTGGAGGGAAAAATGGTGAGGCACTATTAACTGGCAAAGGCAATCAACTTTCATGGCGGCTGATTGCTAAACCTCAGGGAAATGAGTCATATATTCCGGCATTCTTTGTTCTACACAAAAAGAAAGATAACGTCAGTGATGTGAAGTTTACCAAACGTCTGCTAAGTAAGTTATATGGTTTGACAATAATTAATCATTGCAATGATTTCCACTCTGATTGTAACAAGCTTGATTTATTGCTGATTAACAAATCAACGAATGATGTTGCTATGTTATCTGGCCACTTAAATAATGAAAATTATTCCTTTGCAACAAAAGACGGACTTAATCATGTATCCATCAGCGATGGAACTGTTCATACCATTTTTAATGGAAAAGAAGTTTCTGAGACAGTGACCGGGCAATGACAGTCAGGGTAAATGACCATGTTCTCATGGATTAGCGCACATTTGCCCGAGGATGTCCCGCTGTTCTGGAAACTGAACGGTAGCAGGGCTTTGTTCCGGGCATAAAAGACAGGTAAGAAACTTTTTTCCTGCAATCTACGTCAGAACAGAACGCTGCGAAAATTAAGAAAGATATTGCTTCAGTTAAAAGAAATGTTCGTCCTTTGTCTTCAGAACAGTAGAAATTTTCTGATAAGGTTTATGCTGCCGCGAAAAATAATGAGGCCAGGACAGATATCCTGACTGAAAATACCACGGATCAGGCCATCCTTGAGTCCGGTTGGAGGGCTGTGCCTGCGGATATAAATAAAAAAATAATAATCTTTTCGGCATTAAAGCTCATGGGGCTCAACGGTACGTAAAGGACTGGACACACGAGTATGAGAACGGTAGAGAAGTAAAAGTGTTGGGGAACTTTGCCAGCTACGATACCATTGATGAAAGTATTGATAGTCATTCTGATTTTTCGATGAAAAATATAAAATTTTGTTTAGCAGTAACGATCCAATGCAATGGGGTGAGGGCTTGTAAAATAAAGGGTATGCAACAGATCCTGACTGTGCTAATGGCTTAATTGGTGTCGTGAAGGAATGTGTTTAATATTATTAGGCATTTTCTGTTGGTGTTTTTCTTTATTTCTTTCTCGTCTTATGCTCAGGGAGATTGTGCTCATCTTGATAAACAGGCCAGTCTTCAGGGTGTCAAAATGGATAACACAGATAATATTTATCAGGTTTCAGGGAAAGGCCGTTGATACTTGTACTCTGCGCCAGACAGCAAATGTGTGATGAAAAAAACGTTTATTGTGCCCGGTGATTCTGTTTATACCTATATTGAATATAATAACTATTTCTCTGTGATGTATATATCTAAAGACGAACGGCAGGTTGCAGGCTGGGTTGATAAATCAGGATTGGTGGAAACACATAAGGGTGTTGGCCCTGACTATCAGCATCCCGAAAATTAAATCACAGTGTTATTTTTTTCAGAGCGTTAACCCTGACAGGTAGTTTAATGCATCAGGTTACTATTAATTACCATATCCCGGTTTTAATGGTGATGCAGTTATTTAAAACGTCTTCAGGTTGTAAATGAAGCGTGAAGCCATGACGGCGCTGAACCTGCCCGCACCCGCGCCGACAATAGCGTCCATTGTTGCAGGCCCTCAGTCTGATAGCAAAAACAGCCAGGTTATCACAACCCGTTGCAACGGTGTCCCTGTCAGTGGCTGTCTGTTTGACAGTAAAAATATCTGCACGGTCCGGGCATTAACCACAGCACCACCATTGCTGAGGGTCAGCTCCAATAATAACCCCGTTATCACTGAAAAAGGTGTCGGGTCCGGGTAATACCCCGTCACTGCATCAGTCAGCAAACAGGCTGCCGGTAAAATGAATACTGATTAAATCTCGCGCCATCCGACGCGGTATCAACCAATTCCATTAAAAAAACAGCGATATCAGCAACGCCAGCAGGCGGTGTCAGCTTTTTCTGAGAGTCATCATTATGCAATATCATTTAAATGAAGGATCCTTCACCCTCCCTGACGGCGGCTGGCTGGACAACAGTATGAACGTGCTGCGGGATGACGCCAGCGGCATCACGCTTGTTATCAGCCGTGGTCCCGTCCCTGAAGGCAGCGATTTTGAACAGGAGTTTTATCGTCAGTGGGATGATATGCGCCCGCAAATGACCCGCCTGCAACAGTCGGACTTTACCCGTGTTACCGTGGGCGCTCAGCAGCAGATCCGTGCCGTTCAGGTGTCCAGCCACTTCGAGCGCAACGGACAAACCCTGCATCAGCACCAGCTCGCCGTACAGGCCACAGAGAAAAACAGCCTGATGGTGCTCACCTTCTCCGCGCTGCGCCCGTTTACCGATGAAGATAACCAACGCTGGGCGTCGCTGAAACAGTCGCTGGATCTGACCCGGCATGGACAGGAAGTCTGAGTGATGAGCAACAAGCCCGCAGCACGGAAAGATGATGACCTGATCCACGCCAGTATTTTTGCCGATATCACCAGCATTGTGGTGGAAGGTGCCGCCTATGCCGCGATTGGCGCTGTCGTGGGGGCGGCAGCAACCGCCGCCGCCCCGCTGGCAGGAGCCGGTATGGTGGCGGCAGGCCTGACAACCATTGGCTCAAGCTGCGTCCTCAGCGGCATTATTGGTGGCATGCTGGCGAACATGGCCGGAATTACCGACGATATTGCCCACGCCGCCAGCGGTGTCGGGGATTTTCTGTTTCCACCTGCGGTCAGCGGAAAAATTACCAGCGGATCGGACAACGTTCTGACCAATAACAAAAAGGCGGCGCGTGCGGCGGCGATGCTGCTTCCTCCTGAAACGGTGGTGCCGGAAAGCCAGTCACCGATGAGCTTTCTGGACTATGGCCGTGCGCTGTTGGGCAGCGTTGGCCAGATAGCCAACGCGTTCTGGCAACCGACGGTGGCCGGTCCGGTAAGCAATGCGCAAGCCACCCAGCAGGATACCGTTGCCTGTGACAAGCATCCTGGCCCCCAGTTTATGGCGGAGGGATCGTCCTCCGTGCTGATCAACGGTCAGCCTGCCATCCGTGCCGGCGATCGTTCCACCTGCGAAGCAACGGTGGCGGATAACGTCTCCCCGGATGTGATTATCGGTGGTGAAAGCGTGGTGGTGCGGGAGATAAAAAGCGGTAAGACACCGGGGCTGGCGCTGGCGATGATGCTGCTTCCTCTGCTGCGCGGCCGGCCGGGCGCCATCATGCGCAATATGCCTTGCATGGTCGCGGGTGCCATTGGTGGCATGGCCGGTGACATGCTGGTCAATGCCGTATTCTCCTCGTCCAATCCGGTACACGCCGCCACGGGGGCGAAAGTCCTTAACGATGACGCCGATCTTGATTTCAGCCTGCCGGGGCGTTTTCCCCTGCTCTGGCAGCGCAATTACAACAGTCGCTCAACGCTGGAAAGCCTGTATGGCCCTGGCTGGACCACCGTATTTGATACGCGTCTTAACGTGGTTGATGGTCAGTGCCTGTGGTTTGACGAATTTGGTCGTGAACTGCGTTTTAGCCTGCCGCCAGAAAATGAGCCGCTTTACAGCCCGACCGATGGCCTGATTTTCCGTCGTGGGCCGGGAGGGGAACTGGCGATCGCCGATGATGATGGCAGCTGCTGGCGTCTTTATCGCCCGATGCGCCGCGATCCGACCACGCTCAGACTGGCCTCCCTGAGCGATGAATACGGCAACCTGCTGGAGATCGATTACGATGAGGTGGGCCACCCGGTACGTATTCACGATGCCGCCTGTGTGATTGATGTTCATCTGGATTACCACGACGACCGCGTTACCGGCCTGCGGCAGGTTGACGAAGAAAAATCCTGGCCGCTGATGCACTATGCCTACAACGATGTGGGTCAGCTTATCCGGGTGACGGACGCCACCGGGGTGGTGACGCGTGAATTCAGCTGGAATGACGAAGGGCTGATGAGCAGCCACCGCCTGCCCGGCGGTATGTTAAGCGAATATCGCTGGCAATATTTTGATGACTGGCGGGTGGTGGCCAACCGTACCAGCGCGGGCGACAGCTGTACGTTCACTTACGATGTAAGCGCTGGCGTCACCACGGTCAGTCATGATGATGGGCGTCAGCGTCAGCATTTCTGGAACGACCAGCAGCTGGTGACCCGTTACGTTGATGAGCGAAATGAAGCCTGGTGTTTTGAATGGAATGACCAGCAGCAGTTAACGTGCATGCTTGATCCGCTCGGTAACAGCCAGCGTTTTCACTATGACGAAGCCGGTAACCGGGTTGCAGAAGAGGACGCGCTCGGTAACCGGCGCACCACACAGTGGCTGGAAACCCGCGCGCTGCCTGCCAGCATCATCGGAGCCGATGGCGCGGTGACGCGTTTTATTTACGATGAGCATTATGGTCTGGCGCAGGTGCTGACGGCAGACGGCATCATCGAGCAGTTTGAGCGTAATGAGTCGGGTCTGGTGGTTCGCCGCACGGACGCGGCTGGCGGCGTCAGCCGCTATGAATACAATGCCGCCGGACAGGTCACCGCGGCGGTGGACTGTTCCGGTTATACCACCGCTTACCGCTATCATCCGCTGGGCTGGCTGTTGAGCGAAACCGCCCCGGACGGTGAGGAAACCCGTTACGACTACGATGCGGCGGGGCGGCTGCTTTCGCGGCGGCGTGCCGAGGGCTGGGAAGAAAAAATTCGCTGGAATGGGCGTGGGTTACCGGTAGGCCGCCAGACGGCGGACGGCAGGGAGAGCCTGTTTCGCTACGATGACGTGGGCAGGCTGGTTGCCAGCCGTAACCCTGAAGGGGGCGAGGTACGGCGCGACTATGACAGCCGCAGCCGCTTAACCCGGCTGACCACGGAAAATGGCGAAAGCTACGATTTCCGCTGGGGGGCTGATTCCCTGCTGCTGGAGGAGCGCGGCCTGGACGGCGTGGCCACCCGCTATGACTATGACGCCAGCGGGCGGGTAAGTGGCCGGACTTTTGCCGCTGATACGTCTGCGGCCTTCAGCCATCTTTTCCGCTACGACGCGCGCGGGCTGGTAACGGGAAAACGCACCCCGGACGGCGAAACGCGCTTTGCGTGGTCGGCGGTAGGGCAGTTGCTGAAGGCGGCGTTCCATCCGTCGCTGGACGGCGAACATGTTACGGATGCGCCGGAGCAGGCGCTGGCATTTACCTGGGACCGCGCGGGCCGTCTGACGTCAGAAAGCGGTGAGCAGGGGGTGGTGAAGTATGAATGGGACGCGCTGGGCAACCGCACCGGCACGACGCTGCCGGACGGACGGCGGATCCGCAGCCTCTATTATGGCAGCGGGCACCTGCTGAATATTGCCCTGGACGACCTGCCGCTTACCGGTTTCAGCCGTGACACCCTGCACCGCGAAGTCAGTCGGACGCAGGGCGCACTGACCAGCCGCAGCTCGTATGACCGTCTGGGCCGCCTGCATCAGCGTGACGTGTTCCGCGGCAGCCGCCAGCGTCCCGCGCCACGGGAGTGGTCACGGCGCTGGGACTATGACTACCGCAATAATCCGGTGCGTGAGGAGCATGACGACAATCCTTTTGTCTGGCGGCAGTGGCAGTACGACGCGGCAGGACGGCTGCTGAAGCAGGATGGTGCGCTGCCGGACCACGAGCGGTGGGGCTGGGATGGTGCATCCAACCCGCTGGACGCGGGGGTACATACGGTGCCGCACAACCGGGTCACACAGCTGAACGGCACCCGCTGGCGTTATGACATTCACGGCCGCACGGTGGACAAAGTACGCGGCGGTGAGCGCTGGCGTTTCAGTTACGACGGTGAGCACCGTCTCAGCGGAGTGATACGGGAAGCGAGGCACGGCGCGCAGACGGCGGTGAGTTTCCGTTACGACCCGCTGGGA
>NZ_RHHM01000026.1 GCF_003846135.1 Erwinia psidii | reverse complement strand
TCGCTTTGCCAGATCAATTCCGATAATTTGTTCCACGGGGCACCTCTTTATTTTGCTGTTGGTTTGCACTTACAGCATGGCTCAATGAAGCCGGTAAAGGGAGGTGTCCATTTCATTAGTTCCGAATAGTAGATCACTGGGTACAAGTGGTGATTGCTTCATTAATTCTGACGACAACGTTGAAGCGCTGATAGCACCGGCTTTGGTTGTGGAAAGCGGGCAGTCCCATGTGCCAAAGGGCTTACGTAAAGTGTAGCGGTATCAGAAGCAGTTATTTAGCTGGAGATCAGAGCACATTCTCGCGCAGTTAATGTTGTGGATATTTTGCTACCAGCATAATGACAGGTTGATCGCTATTACGTTACGAAAGCCTGCCGGGGAGAGCGAAATGCCGGTTGCATCTGCGTTGAGTGTGAAAATGTTCAGGGAACATTTCAATGAACGCGCAGGGCGACGCTTTTTTCAGCAATTGCACCACAGATGGCGGATAGTTGTTGCGCAAGCAGGGAGTCACGGTATAATCCCCAACGTTTTCCGCACCCCTTCAGTGCCGAAGTGGCGAAATCGGTAGACGCAGTTGATTCAAAATCAACCGTAGAAATACGTGCCGGTTCGAGTCCGGCCTTCGGCACCATTGTGGAAAAATCAGTCACCCATGGGTGGCTTTTTTTGTGTCCATAATCTTCCATTAATGTCCATATCTTATTGTTTATTAGAATATTAAGTGTTATCTCTTTTCTCCCCTGATCTGTTCGTTTTATCCGCGCTGGTCTTTTTTTGTTCATTGACAGCCAGATGATTTGGGGGGCAATTCACTTCGGGTAGGAGTGGACCCCAATTATGGCCCTGACAGACGTTGTAGCCCGCACCGCCAGGCCCCGCGAGAAATCTTACAAACTCGCTGATGCACATGGTCTGTATCTGTTGATAAGCCCTGGCGGCTCTAAGCGCTGGTATCTTAAGTACCGATTTGCAGGTAAGGAGAGCCGGGTTGCTTTCGGTGCCTATCCGCTGATCTCGCTGGCGAAGGCCAGAGAAAAGCGTGATGAGGTGCGGTTGCTGCTTGCCGATGGCATCAACCCGGCAGAAAAACGGGAAGAAGAAAAAGAAGAAGCGCAGGCCGCGCTGATTACCTTTGAGAAAGTGGCGAAAGACTGGCATCGCAACATCAGCCAAAAGCGTTAGTCAGAAACCCATGCCGGACGGGTATGGCGCGATATGGAGCGCAATATCTTGCCAGCGATAGGGCATCGCCACATTGTGGATCTGAAAACCAAAGATTTACTGGAACCGTTGAAAGCGGTGGAGCAAAACGGCCATCTCGATTTAGCGTCACGGCTATGCCAGCGAGTGACCGATATTATGCGCTATGCGGTGCAGAACGATCTGATAGAACGCAATCCCGCTCAGGATCTCTCCGGGGCGATAGCGCCGCCGAAGGCAACTCATCGCCCGGCGTTGAAGCTGGATAAGCTGCCGGATTTTCTGGCAAGGATTGAAAGCTATAAAGGGAGAACGTTAACCACACTGGCTTTAAAGTTCACGCTGTGCGTTTTTATCCGTTCCAGCGAACTGCGTTTTGCCCGCTGGACTGAGATCGACTTTAAACGCGCTATGTGGACGATACCGGCTGAACGTGAAGCCATTCCCGGCGTGAAGCATTCGCAGCGCGGTGCAAAGATGCGCACTGAGCACTTAGTGCCGCTCTCCCGTCAGGGTTTGGCGCTGCTGAAAGAGATTAAGGTCATCAGCGGTGGTCATGAACTGATATTCCCCGGCGATCGTCGCCCGACTAAACCGATGAGTGAAAACACCGTCAATAATGCGCTGCGGGTTATGGGATATGACACCACGACCGAACTGTGCGGGCATGGTTTCCGCACAATGGCCTGTAGCGCTCTGGTTGAATCCGGGCAGTGGTCGCGGGATGCGGTAGAGCGGCAGATGAGCCATCAGGAACGCAATAGCGTGCGGGCGGCTTATATTCATAAGGCTGAACATATCGAAGAACGGCGGTTAATGCTGCAATGGTGGGCGGATTACCTGGATGCGAATCGGGAAGAGTATGTGGTGCCGTATGAGTTTAGAAATATATGATCCACTACTCATCTGATTTTACACCGCTCCAGCCCCTTTTCGCGGGGGGCTGGAGCTAATACTTCTTATGTGACTAATTTTTCTTCGCCTTAGAGTAATCAATAATCATTTCCGCCAGATCGTCTTCCACCGCATAAAAATAGCAGGCGGGAATATTCATAACCGACGCTAACCGACAGGCCAGTTCAAAGTCCGGCGTGTGTATACCGCGCTCATATTGATTCATGCGGGCACTCGCTGTCGCTTCATCGACTCCTGCAAGAATCCCCAGTCGTTCCTGTGACAGGCCAGCCTTTAAACGTGCAGCTTTTAAGCGACGAGGTAACATGAGAATCCTAATTTCTTGCGTGACTTGCCGCGATTCTCATCTGTGCGTCTTGAAAATATACTAAGTAATACTTAGTATTTGGTATGTATGTTTACTCAAGATTTTAATGGAGGAAGGTATGACACCGCATCATGACTGGCATAAGGCAGACATTATTGCTGCCTTGCATAAGAAAGGCACTTCACTGGCCGCGTTATCGCGCTCCGCAGGGCTCAGTTCTTCAACACTCGCCAATGTACTTTCTCGTCCGTGGCCGAAAGGGGAATGGCTTGTATCAATGGCGCTGGGCGTTCATCCTGCTAAAATCTGGCCCAGTCGTTATTTTGATGATTCTGGTACGCTACAGGACAGAAAAATGCGCATAAAGGAAAAAATTGAATGAAGAGGGTGAGCAATCCGTTATTTGATAAATCGTCAGTAACTGTTTATTTCTCAGATAAATACCTACATGTACAGGCTAAGGGAAGAGCGCAGTTAAATATTCCACTCAAAAATTTTCCTCGCCTGGAACACGCTACGGTAGAACAGCGAGGTCATTTCACCCTTAACGATGGTGGTGGTATACATTGGGAAGGGATTGATGAGGATATCGATATTGAGGCGCTATATGCGGGCGCTATCAGAGATGTAACTAATTGTTAAATGACGATATTCGATATGAATATCTCGTTTTAATGTATTGATTATGTGTATTAGCTCAGACTAGACCTGACACAGTTACGGCACAGAGCCAAACCTGATCTGACAGGCAGTTCTGTGCCAGAAGCGGAAGTCGATAGATTTTGGTTGCAGTAACTCGATGAGTTCTTCGAATAATATTTAAAATACGTTACGTGTCTGTTATCATAAAAAGACACACAATACACATGACAATATCTCATTTATAATAAATATTATTACATTGGATCTATGAAGGGATATTTTTCTTTAAAATACAATGTCTGCATGTTAATAAAAAGTTATAGGGTTCTCCGTCAAAGAGTATAATTAATGAAAAAAAAGCAAGTTATGGCAGATCAATCTTTGGATACAGATAAGAGTATATTGAAAACCCGTGCTACCGCAGATAAGAAGGCATCTATCGGGAACTCTATCAAACAGGAACATTCCGGGTTACACCAAGATCTGGAAGGCTGCACTGAGTCAATTGAGCAAAAAATCAACTCTCTGGTACCCCATAATAAGGTCACCAGCACTTTGTTGGCCATGCCGGACAGTATGAAAAGTATTACATCATTGGCGCAGAGATATAAAGACCTGCTACCTGGCAGTACGGCAACCAGTGCTCTGCTGGCATCCCAGGTGGCCATGCCGGACAGTATGAAAAGTATTACATCATTGGCGCAGAGATATAAAGACCTGCTGCCTGGCAGTACGGCAACCAGTGCTCTGCTGGCATCCCAGGTGGCCATGCCGGACAGTATGAAAAGTATTACATCATTAGCGCAGAGATATAAAGACCTGCTACCTGGCAGTACGGAAATCAGTTCTCTGATTCGTGAATTTGGTTTAAGAAAAAGTGAATTCAACTTCATATCTGAAATATATAAATCAACCGATAATTTTTTGGATAACATTAGTGCTGAAGATCTGAATGTTATTATAAGTACAACCAGTATTTACACTCGTACAGCTAAAGGTGCTGCATACATCGCACAAAACACTGCTCATTTAAATGACATTGAACCCGATGCGATCGCTAAGCTCGAAGAATTTAGAAATAAAAATTCATATATTAAGAAGTTCCGTGAGTTACCTCTGACATTACAGTTGGTGATATATTATTTTATAACGCATGTTTTTTTACCTATAATAGAAGATGCTATGAAAACAGAAGTTCTTGATTTATTTAACAAGGCTGGGGATTTGATAATTAAAGAAATACCTATCAATGTATATATGAAAGAACTTCTTGCCAATAAAAATAGTGATGTTGATTGGGATACTTTAAGGGATTTTAGAGTTGTCACAACTGATAATGTTAGGTTGCGCAATAAACCCTCAATGCAAGGTGAGGTTATAGAATTGATTGGGAGATATTCTGTCATTGCGGTTTTAGACAAAAGTGACAGAAAGTGGATTTATGTCCAAATATCTTCCAATGGAGAGCAAATCTATGGTTGGATAAACCGATGTTATACAAAACCACTAAAAATTTACTAATTAAATGAATCATATGGCATGACATGCTTAAGATTATAGGATTAAGTCCGCTTATTACTCATTGCTGACTAAATCCAACCTATGTTTGCGGCTATGTAAGGAAAAGGTATGTAACCAACCAATATGCATATGAACAGAGAACAGGATAGGCTGCGCGTAGTCCTGCACAAAAAATAACTTTGCGTTAATCACTTGTGAGTTAATCAACCACATTTGGCTCTTGATTATTTTTATGAATTAATTTCCCATCCCCCAGTCTATAATATCCTGAGTGAATAGCTACCCAGAACTGGAAAGTTAACATGTAAGGATGAATCAAAACTTTGCAAAGTAATTTTCGGAACTGAGATTGTATTGAGAATCTTTCGGGTTTGGATTGAAAAAATAAAAAATAACGATACTCGCCAAGCTTCCACCTCCAATACCCTGAGATTTCATATTTGGCATACTCTATAGCATTACAATTCCATAAAAAACCCCAACGATGCTCCCATTTATCGTTCAGTAACCAATTATGTGAAAGATGTGATGTTCTCGAATTAAAAGGTTGGCATTGGTAGTCATCCGCTTGTGTTACTACACACTGAATAAAACGTATCTCATTTATAGAAAAAAATATGCCCTCATCGGATGCCTCAATTAGATCCTGCTTAGGGATTTGATCTAATGAAACAATAATTACATTTTCATCTAGGTTAGCTAACTCAATTTTTTGCTGATAACGAACACCATTACCTGAAGCTTCAAAGAATAGTGTCGCGCTTTTAAGTATTCCTTTTGTTGTACGAAAAGCTACTTTTGATTTAAGTGATTCATGATCGGCTGGACTAGCCAGTCTTAATGAATATTCAAGATTCTCCCCTAATTTTTCCCAATGTGAACCCAGTCGTAGATTTTTTACTTTGTATTCATGGGATTGTTTATAAGTTTTAAGCAACCAAAAACTAGTGACCCTATTCCAAACCCACTTCAGTATTCTGCCTATTAAACTCCAAGGTGTTGGTATATTCATCAGTATTATCCATTTGATTTTGAGCCTAACATTGTATATCGGTATATCATAAAACCTTTGCATATTCTTACAGTTAACAGCTTATGGTTAGCTTTCCTGTGGTTATAATGCGCACCGATAGTCATTAGCGCTTGTTGACTCAGTATGTCCGCTTCTCGCTCAAACCAGACTGTCAGATTTGATTGTGTTCAATTAACAAAAACTGTCAGGTCAAGTTTGAGCTAATACAGATTATGCTCTTGACTGACGAGCATTTGTATACTCCAGTATTATTTCCGCCAGATCGTCTTCTACGGCATAAAAATAGCAGGCGGGAATATCCATAACTGATGCTAACCGGCAGGCCAGTTCAAAGTCCGGGGTGTGTATACCACGCTCATACTGATTCATGCGAGCGCTGGCCGTCGCTTCATCTATCCCAGCAAGAATCCCCAGCCGCTCCTGTGATAGACCAGCCTTTAAACGTGCGGCTTTTAAGCGATGAGGTAACATAAGAATCCTGATTTCTAACTTGTCCTGTCACGATTCTCATCTGCGCTTGTTGAAAATATACTAAGTAATGCTTAGTATATGGTGTATGTGTTTGCTCGGGCCTTAATGGAGAGAGTTATGGCACCACAAAAAGACTGGCATCAGGCGGATGTCATTGCAGCTTTGCGTAAGAAAGGAACCAATATGTCGGCGTTATCGCGCTCTGCGGGGCTTAGTTCTTCAACGCTCGCCAATGTGCTTTCGCGTCCATGGCCGAAAGGAGAATGGATTGTGGCAAAGGCGCTGAACATGCACCCTGCGGAAATCTGGCCCAGCCGTTATTTTGATGATTCAGGAATATTACTCGACAGGAAGGCAAGAGCGGAAAAGGGCAGTCGAGTAGAAAGCATCCCTCATTTTATTCCCACTTGATGATGGGCTATTTTCTCCCCCGCTAGGTTTCCCTGTTTGCTTAAAAAGTTATATTTATTATGTGGTTAAATCATCCCCCACTTAGCTTATATATACATCGGGGAAGTGGGGGAAATATGTTGAATATCATAATCTGATGTCAGAATACCCCCACTTATCCCCGTTTAATCCCCCACTTTATTTCGTTGCGACAAGGGCGCAATGCGTTCCCCGTCAAAAGCGATCAGACCATCCTTTTCCAGTTTATCCAGCCAGCGGGTAAATTTTTTGGATACGTCGAATCCCATTGCCCTCATATCATCCCTAACCAGTGAACGGGTGCAACTATCGCCGTTGGCCGTGCGCGAACGAATAGCTTGCCATAAGGCAGCATGGTTTTCCGTTAGCCGTGAAACCCCAGCTAAATCGGGATCGTTAAGGATTAAATTATCTTTTACTTCGCGGCCTTCATCGTTCAGCACCAGCGAGGTGATCTGGTCACCATCATCATCCACATACAGAGCGATGGAATTTAAGTCATAGGCGCGACGTGGCGGTTCTTCTGCATCCTTCATCTTGGTGCAACTGAGAATCAATGCGCCACCGTCACCTTCACGGCGCACGTTAAACTCCACGTCCAAGGCAGCCCGGAACGCGCTGGAACCCCGTGCGCCTTTATCCTGATCTTTGCCGGAGTGGTGAATAATTAGCACCGTAGCCTGTGTAGCCGCTTTGATATAATCACATCCCTGGATGAATGCGCCCATGTCTTTAGCGGCGTTCTCGTCTGAACCACCGAAGCAGCGGGCGAGGGTATCCAGAATGATCAAGCGAATCGGCATATCGGTTGCGGCTTTGACATCTTTGGCCGCTTGTATCACCTGTTGTACGCTCTCCAGACTAGCAGGAAAGATTGGGCAATCGATGCGATAAAGCGCATCAATCGGGCTACCGCCGTTAAGTGTTTGCTCCCATGCCCGAATACGGCGGGGAACGCCGATGCCACCTTCACCGACGACATAAATGACCGCTCCCTGTGTGACTGATTTACCGGCCCAGGGCTTGCCAGTGGCGATATGGCATCCCCATGATACAGCCAGGAAGGATTTGTAAGATCCGCTGGCACCGTAAGCGCTGGCAACGGACGAGGCTGGCAAATAGCCTTTAATCAGGTAGTCCTGCCGGGTGTCAAAGCCGTCAGAACCTTTGCGCAGAGGGAGAGAGGTTCTGAATTCTGCTTCATTATCCGTTACGAATTTACTCATCGTTTAGCTTCCCCGCTTGCTGTATTCTCTCGCGTTTGCCGATGCGCCCAGCAATCCAGTCGTTCACTTCGCTTTCCAGCCATGCCACAGAGCGGGAGCCGATTTTGACCGCCGGAGGAAAATCGCCCTTGCTTATCAGAAGATAGATCCATGATTTCCTGAAGCCGGTTTTTTTCATCACATCCGATAAGCGCAACAGCTTGAGATTCGTCATAGTTAATCCTCCTTCCTAGTGTAAACGCGTTCAACGTACCGGCCCCGGCCATCACCGTGACCGAGATCCATTGACGTCAGCGCCCTGGCTTCACTGTGGGAAAATCCTTGAGACAGGTAATAACGGATAGCGTCCTGAGCCCATGCGTAGCGCAGGCTGTGTGGAGAATAAGGGCCGGTGAGTCCTAACCGGGTGGTATGTGAGCGCCAGAAGTTCATGGCAGTTTTTAAATTGGGTTTATCGATCAGCTTGCCATTACGTGTTTTAGCAACCAGCAGAGCGTCTTTTACCGCCTGCTGTATAGCATTACGATCGATGATTCGCGTTTCACGTGGCCTGCCGCCTTTAGTGCCAAAAACAATGGTGAGAGTTGATTGATTGCGTTCAAGCTGCTTTTCCCATGTTTTTAGTGAACTGGCGCATTGCACTGCTTCCTGTGAACGTAGTCCCAGCAATCGGGCCAACTGAAGGGCACTGGCAAGCCCTTGATCATACTGTTGCGCGCTTCGCAATACGGCGTGGAATCGCTCATCTGGAATCGCGAATTTTGTACCTGCGCGGCTTGCTCCGCTTAATCCCAACGCTTTATTCGTCAGACGAGTTGATGTAACGAGCTTTTCCCTGGCAGCCAGCCGAAACACCGTGCGCAACGCCGACATGTCGTTATGCAGAGTACGAACAGCGATACCTGTTGCCTGGCGATCGGCAATATAGCTCTCGATATGTTTAGTTTTCAGATGCTGAATATCACGAACCTGGATATTCAGCGCCATCAGATGGCGACAAAATCGGTCAATGATACGGGTACGATCATGAACGGTTTTAAAGCTGCCGCCGACTTGCTTAGCCAGCATTTTCATTTCATGACTTAATTTACTCATAGCGAACTTCTCTCAATTTCAACGAGCTGCATTTCTCTGGCGCATGGGCTGAATGGCAGAAACAATCGATATTGACCTGCCTGAACGATACCTGTGCGCCAGAGCTGGCAGCAGTTGAGGTATTGTGGGGTGTCGGTAATGCACTCTGTGCAGCCTCCTGCGATGCAGGTATCCCCTCAGGCCGTTGGCCTGCCTCGGTATCGGTTCAACTCTCCTGTAAAAAGTAGTCAGTTCGGTTTCCGAACTTGTGTGTCAGATTCATGGCTCGTTGAGTGAAGTTGCTTGCCTCAAAGGCTGAGGTTGGTTCGTGCTGCGGCGTCACTTTCATGCGTTAACACGCAAAAAGTGACGCCACGTATTAGCACGCAGCAGGGCAGGCGCATGCAGATGCCTGACGGCATAGCAAGGCGCAGCCAGCAGCGTTTAATTCGTGCCAGAATTGAGGTGCAGAAAACCTGTCAGTACGGGATGTACCTGTCGTTAAGTGAGTGATGATATTGCTATCCCGCAGGCAAAAGCCTATAGCCTTGCTTGCAGCAACTCATTCACTGAGGAGAAGACCGAATACAGCATTCTTTACAGCTAATGCCGATCGGCGAGGAAACGCTCGTTATTAGCCGTCTCTTGGGTTTAAGGAACCTTCATCGTCACGTCATAGGTGCGTTTTTGTTGACGATACCTGCTTTCAAAGGTGAGCAGGTTTACCGCTAATCCAGCGTTGTCTTTCAGGCTTCGACAACTTTCTTAGTGGTCGCCCGAAGGCGTCAGTCTCAGACCACACTCCATTCCATATGACTTTGGCTCGTGACCACCCGAAGGCGTTTCTCTCAGGTCACTCGTATCATCCTGATACTGGAAACATTGGCTGGCTGTCGTTGACAGCGGATATACGTGGTTAAAAATACGGCAAAATTATCTCGTCTTCAAGTACTTTGCACTGGTGAGAAAAGAGAGTAATCTAGCACCAGGTGCTATAGTCAAGGTAACAGGATGTCAGCCTGATGCGCGTATTCAAAACAAAATGGTTCAGCAAGGCGGCTAAATCTCACGCTATTAAAGATAGTGAGTTATGCGAGGCTATTGAGGCGGCGATGCAAGGTAAGGCTGACGACCTCGGTGGGGGAGTTTACAAGAAACGGCTGAACCAGAATCGCGATCGCGCCATTATCCTGGCAAAAGGCGGAGATCACTGGTTTTACACGTTCCTTTATGCCAAACAGGATATGGCAAACATTGATAATCGCGAATTGGCCGGATTCCGCGAGTTGGCAAAGCACTACGCTGCCCTTGCTGATGAAAAGATTACGGCACTGATTAAGAGTAAAGAACTGGTGGAGATTTGCCATGACTGCAAAAAGTAAATTCAAGAGTCCTGCATTTGAGGCCATCCACAGCGCGGCTTCTGGATTATGCAGCGTTGATGCCATCCCACAGGAAACGATGCGCAACTTTGATAAAGCGTGCCTTAATAACGTGGACGATCTGCAGCCCATCGAGATTAAGGCGCTGCGCGAGAAGCTAAACGTCAGTCAGCCGGTTTTTGCCAGCTACCTAAATACTAGTGTGTCAACGGTGCAGAAATGGGAAAGCGGCGTAAAACGCCCAAGTGGGTTATCGCTGAAACTACTTACCGTGGTGCAGAAGCATGGGTTGAAGGTGTTGATTTGATTTAGTTGTACTGGCTTTTACAGGGCGCTTAATGCCAAAAAATGACATTACTAATATAACGATGCATTCATTTACGGGAACAGGTTAGTCGCTCATTTTACATGAGATAAATTCTGGAATTTTAATAATGAATTATTTAATTCTAAAATTCATGTGAATACAGTATTCTAAATATATTTTTCATGGTTCTGTTAATCTTCACGACGCGCAATTTTATGTTGTGTGGATGGCCGAAAAGGAAGGTGTTTCTTGATTTATATAATAAGGATCTGGCTGATTTCTCAATCTTGGTTTTGGAAGTTAAGAACTAGGCTTTTGAAAGTTGGTTTTCTCTTTGAACGTAGCGCGTACAAACGTCGCGCGTATGCTTCTAAGGCGAAGGAAAACACTCGCATTCTTGGAACTTTTGCGTGGATTAGCTTAAATAGTTTATTCTGGGTAGCATTGACATTATCTCTTCTGGGTTTCGTAGAGGATTATGTTCGAAGCAACATGGCCTTACTTCATCCGCTTAGTGCTGATGACAAAAAGTTTAATATCGATCAGCTCAGACTATATGCACAGCTGCTTACAGCTATATTTTCTATATACTTCGCTACAATTGGCATCATACTAAGTACTGGTTACACCAGACTCAGGCGGGACATTATACAACTACTCACTACTGAACAGGTTGGTAGTGTTTATTCGCAGTTTTTGGTATTTTCGGCTGTTTTCTGCCTCAGCGCTACGGCTCTGCACTTGTTCGGATTTGAACCCGGTATCTTCGTTTATGCAATGGGAACGTTCTTAACGCTTATAAGCTCCTTGGCTTTATTTCCATTAGGTCAAAGGTCATTTAATTTCTTTAATCTCAATCAATTGACACGTAGCGATATCCTCCCAAGAATTGCACGCCATATTGAAGGCGCAGCCAACTCCGGGAATTCTATCTCTTTAGCCAATCATCATTCGAAAGCTGCACGATCGGCATTTGAGCAGCGGTGTGTAGTGGTCAACTAAAACTGGCCACGGTTTTAGAGTTTTTCCAGAACAATCGCTCTGATTCATTCGGCGTCAGACCTCCATTATATTGATGAGGTCTGAGCTGGCTGTAATATCCCGTGATG
>NZ_RHHM01000025.1 GCF_003846135.1 Erwinia psidii | reverse complement strand
TACCATCGTGGAAATGAAACTGGCTCAGGTCAGCAAACGCCTGAGCCGTCACTACGGCCTGACCACGCATATTGATGGCAGCCTGTATGACGCACTGACCGCCGCCTGCCTGTTGCCGGATACAGGGGCACGTAACGTCGACAGCCTGCTCAACCAGCAAATCCTGCCGGTACTGAGTCAGCAACTGCTGACCCATATGGCCGCGAAGCAGAAACCGCACAGTCTGACACTTGGATGGGATGAGGAAGAGGGCATCGTGCTGGCGTTTGATGTCGTGCAGAAGACACAGCCGGAGGTGAACGATGATTGAGAGCTTAAGCAGCCTGGCGCAGAAGGCGATGAATGAAGCCCTGGGGCTGTCACGCTACCGGGTGGATGTGCATGAGTGTAATCATTTCCTGGACGTGCTGCGGTTTCGTGCCAGCGAATCGCTGAGCCAGCCGTGGCGTTACGAGGTCACCGTTACCTGTGCGGCAAGTATTGCCAGCACTGAAGTCATGTTGAAACCGGCATCCTTCACGTTCCAGACACCTTTGTTTGATGGTACGCCTGCCGTGCCAGTGCGCACGGTCTACGGCGTGGTGGATGCATTCCGTCGGATCTCGATGTCGGGGGATGAAATCACCTATGCTCTGTGTATCGTGCCGCGTATTGCCCTGATGCAGCACACACAGCGCAGTGAAGTGTATCTGAATCAGTCGGTGCCGGAAGTGGTGGAGCAAATTCTGCGCGCCCACGGTCTCGAAGGGGCGGACTTTGAGTTTCGCCTGTCGCAGCATTACCCGGTCCGTGAACTGATCACCCAGTGGCGAGAAACAGACCTGGCCTTTGTTCAGCGTCTGCTGGCTGAGGTGGGCATCTTCTGGCGCTTTGAAATGGATGGCCGCATTGAACAGGATGTGGTGATTTTCCAGGACAGCCAGATGCAGTATCAGTTTGGCGTGAAGCTGCCCATTATTCCGCCGTCACGCACCAGCGATAACGGTCAGGAGAGCGTCTGGGATATTCGGCCGACAGACCATGTGGTCACCGGAGGCGTAGCCACCCGCGACTATAACTACCGTGATGCGCTGACCCCGCAGGACAGCTCCGTGACCGTTCGCCAGGAAGGAGGTGCCACCATCGGTGAGGTGTATCACTACGCTGAGCCCTTCCTGAGCGAAGGGGATACAGAGGCCCCGGAAGGTGGAGCCTGGTTTGCCCGTCTGCGGCATGAGCGCTACCTGAATGCCCAGCAGACGGTCACAGGTCGTGCGAGCAGTCCGGTTCTGGCCCCGGGCGAAGTACTGGAGCCGCAGGGCAGTAGTCTTGCTGATTCGCTCAAAGACGGCATCGTGATCACCGGTGTTCAGACATCCGGTGCGCGTGACAAGGGTTTTCAGCTGCACTTCACGGGGATCCCTTACAGTGAAACCGTCTGCTATCGTCCGGCGCTAATCAACCGCCCGGTGATCGCCGGCTCTCTCCCTGCCCGGGTGGAAAGCGACGAGAAAGGTGACACCTGTGCGTACCTGGACAACCGGGGGCGCTATCGGGTCCGACTCGATTTTGACCGCAGCAGCACTGAGCAGGGGTATGCGTACCTCTGGCTGCGGATGGCCAAACCGTATGCCGGGGATAACTATGGTTTTCACTTCCCGCTGCTTGATGGCACCGAAGTCTCGGTGGTGTTTGACAGCGGCGACCCGGACAGGCCTTATATCGCTTATGCCCAGCACGATTCCGAACATCCTGATCACGTTACCCGCGACAATCACACGCGCAACATTTGGCGCACGGCGGGGGATAACAAATTCCGCCTGGAAGACAAGCGCCAGGAAGAGCATTTCAAGCTCGCGACGCCGTTTGGCAAGACGCAACTCAACGGTGGCCACGTCGTGGACAGTGAACGTCAGCCCCGCGGCATCGGATTTGAATTGCGTACCGATGAGTACGGGGCGCTGCGCGCCGGGCGAGGCATGTTCCTGACCGCCGATACACAACCGGCGGCGCAGGGCAAAATGCTGGATATGGCACCGGCTATTGAGATCCTGAATCAGTCAGCGGCCGAAATGAAGCGGCTCAATCTGCTCGCGCAGCAGGCTCAGGCACTCACATGCGACCTTGAAAGCCAGAACCGACTGCTGGAAAACCGCCTGAGAAACCTTCAGTCCGCCGTCCTGCTGGGCAGTGCACCTCAGGGTGTTGCGTTCACTTCGGGGGAGCACCTTCAGATGACCAGCAAGCAGAACACCATCCTGAATGCGGGTCAGCATCTGGATATGGGAGCAATGAAGAACATCACGCTGGCCGCCAGTGAGTCTGTCGGGCTGTTTGCTCATCAGTCCGGGGCTAAGCTGATTGCTAATCAGGGAGACGTTGAAGTCCGCGCAGAGGCGAGCTCAATGGAGATGACATCTGAGCTGCTGTTTACCATCAGCAGTAACAAGGATGAGCTGCTCATCAGCGCGCCTAAACTGCGACTTAACGGTGGCGGCTCCAGTATCACGCTGGATAACGGCGGCATTGTGGAAGAAACCCTGGGCGATTACCTGGTGAAATCCTCGCATTACCGCTCACCGATGGCCGGTGGCAGTATGGACACCACACCGCCTAAGTTCAGCCAGACAAACGCCAGCGTGACGCCGCGCAAAACACGTAATATCCCTTCACGTTAAGGATGACCGGAATGAAAATCTGTTTTCCTGCCCGAAAAGCGAATGGCGAGCAGTACGCCACTGTGGATGACATGATGCAGCCGCTCTATCAGGAGCCACACGGCTCCTGGCTGGCCGGAACAAATAACATGTGGCACGGCGGGATCCACATCACCCGTAAGAGCGCCCTTGGTTCAGTCCTGATAAAGGAGACTGCAGACTCTGCGGTGCCGCTTCAGTTTATGGCGGGCGGCGAAGTGGTGGCCTGGCGTATTAATCAGGACTATCTGACCGGTAAATACATCAATAACCCGCTGCAGTATTCCAGTACCTTTGTGCTGGTCAAATCCACCTGTACCCCGGATCCCGAAAAGAAGGATAACAGCCTCGATTTTTACTCGCTGTATATCGGGCTTGCACCGCTCTCAGCATTTCCCAAACATAAGCTGTACCAGGTTACTGAAAAGGGCGACGGGCTGCGTAAACGTGCATTTACCGGCAAAGAAAAAGCCGGTGACATGGCTCCGGTTGCGAAGAATAAGCTGAAAACGGGTGACAGCGTCATTGTACTACGGGAGATCACCTTCGACCTGAAGGGACAGACGCAGACGTTCGGGCTTGCCCGGGCACTGAACAGCAAATCCGAAATGACAGGCAGGGCGTTCTGGGTGTCGCTTGACCCGCAATATGTGACGTCCGTGGGTGAGCAGAGGGCACACCTGCCGGCCTGGATGCAGCAGGCTGTTGCTGAGGGCACATTTGATACCGTCGTTAAACCTGCAACCAAATTTGAGGTGACAGCAGGCGATGCTGTGGGTTACCTGGCTGAAGATGTTGCCCCTTGTGACATGCACGGTGTGGAAAAAAGTGCTTTTGTGCATATTGAAGTGCTCAGTACTGACAGCCGGATGAGTGATTTTCTGAGCAATAAGGCACAGGTGAAAAGCGGCCCGAAACACGTTCATATCCACCCGGAAAGCTTCATTTATAGCCGTTCCGGCGATAGCTTCACCCAGACCAAAGGGCAGGTGAAGAAAGATATTCACAAAATCATACCGCAGGATAAATGCCATCCGTTCACCGACAGCAGCGGTAAGCGCTGGTTTGATATCGGCGACGGGGCCTGGCTCAGCGAAGCTGATGTGGACGCGGATATCTGCCAGTACGACCTGAAAAAGCTGGGCTTCAGTACATTTGAAGAGCCCTCCACATCAGATATGACGAAATCCCTGAGCGAAGGGTGGATTAAAGACGGGTTCACCAGAATGGCGGAATGGGTACGTCCTGAGCGCGGTATTCAGGAAAAACAGGTGTCTGACTACTACAAAGCCCTGCTGCGGAAAATGGACAGCGATAACAGTGGCGATCTTTCCGGTGAAGAACTGCGTCACGCGGTTAATTATGCGGAGCTGGATGTCAGAGATATCGCGGCGCGAATGGTGGTCAGACACGACAGTGAATGGTTTGGTGGCAGCAGCCATCACCGCTGGAGAACGTTTTTAAAACAGCTGGACCCCCTGTGTGTCAGCTATGTCAGACAGTGGTTTGACGACATGGAGTGGATGAGCAAGGTGGACGAATTCAGTAGTGGTGAGCCAGTCTGGCATATGCATCCAGTGGTATTTTTGGATTCGATTAATAATAAAACACTCTGTGCATGTAATCGTAATATAACAATTGAAGAGTTATGCTTGATAGCTCCAAAAGCAAAAAAAGAGACATTAGAACAATACCTTCCAGCATTCAATGATGGTTTTAGAGAGTTCCAAATAACAACTTGCCGAGAAAAAGCTCATTTCTTGGCTCAATGCTGCCATGAAAGCGGTGGATTGCAGTTAACAAAAGAAATCGGGGGTTCACGTAAAGATTATGCCCCATGGTTTGGTCGTGGGCTAATTCAGCTTACATGGGAGGATGTATATGTTAGATATGGTGAGTATATTGGAGAAAACTTTACGTCTAATGATTCAGCCAGAAACAAAGTTGCAGATTATCCGCATTGTGTTAAATCAGCGTTTTGGTTTTACTGCATAAATAAAAAAATATCAAAACATGCGAAGCTTGATGATTTTAATATGGCCACTGCATTGATTAATGGTGGATTTAACGGATACACAGATCGGCTTAAATACTTTAAGACAGCTGTCAGTGTTTTAAAAGCAGATCATTTGTCATCAAAAATGACCGATGGAGTATTTTCGTTTGAAGATAGTGAGATTTATAACTATCGTGTATATGCTTACAGTTGGGGGCGTTATCATGATCCTCTTCAGGTTAGAGTTGTTGGGACTGGTAAAGATAAAACAGAAGCACTTAAAGCCTATCGAAGGGCGCTAACCTTATACCAGAGCAAAAATGACACGAGGAAAGTTGATATTATCAATGAAAAAATTGATGCGTTGTGTTAGTTTTATTCTATTGTTTAGGATTTATTTATTATGAAAAAAGTTATTATAGCATTGTCCATTTTGTTTTCTTCTTATGTTTTAGCATCTGATATTAAACCTGTTCCTTTTGTTGGTGTTAAAACTGAGAGTGTAGAGTATTCTGCTATTTGCAATTCTGTCAAAAAATACTGTGGTGAAAATGAGCAGGCAAAGATATGGAAGGAAAAAAATAACCCAAGTGAGATTTTCTTAACTACATCATCACGAGTCCTTGTTAAAATTAAAAACGACGCAGGCGCAGGGTATTTAGTTTCTCAGGTATGGGACTTCAGTAACTATGCTATGAAAGATGGTTTTGATGATGATGGGGAGGATTTATCAGATGGTGGTATTAATATTTTTCCAGCCTTGTACCCACTAAGCAAAACTCAAAATGCAGTTGCTCTGGTTCAGAAATGGTCTACTTCTTATTCAGGCGGTGGTAAGGAGATGGACCTAGCTGATTTTATCATGCTAAATGAAGATGGGACATACAAGACGGTGTTTTCTAAAATACCATTTTATAGTAAGGAACAGATAAGGGCGTGTTTCACTGATTCTGATTACGCCAAAAAATTACATTGCTCTGATGAGAGTTGGAGTATTTTGAATATATCAATTATAGATAATGGTGCTGAGTTCTATTCATGGGAATTTATCACCAAATCGTATGGCTGGCCTTCGTTTGTAGAACAATCGCAAATGAAAAAAAGTATAGATAAAAAGAAATTATATCCTTTCGAAAATACTGGGGAATAAATCTGAAAGCCAGTTGCTATGCGAAAATAGGTAACCCCTCTCTTTCCTGTGATTGATGGTTGGGAGTTTTTGATGGGTCGAATGAGCGTGTAGATAATTGCATAAAGATGAGTGTATGAAAAAGATATTGTTGGCTTTACTCTTTGCTTCATCAAGTTCAATGGCCTGTATGACAGGTCATTGGGAAGAAAAGGGTAAATCAAATTCATTTACTATAGATCTTGTTCAGACAGGTAGCCATGTGACAGGTAAGTATTGTTTTATCACAAACAATGGTAATCGAATAGATTGTGCTGAAAAAGATGATGATAACGTCCATGGCGATGTTAAAGATGGGGTTGCAGATATTAAATTTGAAAGCACTTTCGATGGTGAAGGAACAGCAAGCGCGGAAATTAAGGGTAATAAATTGATTTATACAATAAAAGATAGAGCGCCTTTCATTCAAGCTAACATGTCCGTCCCTGAAGTAATTGAGTTTAATAAAAAGTAAAGATATTTTGTTGCTGTTTTTTAAATGTTTCTCTGGCTATGTGTGGAAGATGATTTATCTATTCCACTATCGATTAAAGAATGAAAAAGGAACGCAAAAGTATATGCAAGGAATAATCCGTCTTGGTGACAAAACCACACACGGTGGTGCTGTGCTGTCCTGTTCAACAACCATGCTTTTTGGAGATATTGGCGTGGCCTGCAAAGGTGATCGTGTTTCCTGCCCGGAGCATGGTGATACCACTATCGTTGAAGGTAACCCAAATTATCGCGATCGCGGTGTTCCTGTGGCTTTCCACGGTCACAAGTGTGGTTGCGGTTGCACGCTTATCAGCTCACTGCCCAATGCTCTGGTGGGGTAAACGTGCCGGTTGAACTTGAGCGCATTCCCGTGCAGGAGAAACTGCCGCCCCGTCCGAGTTTTAAACGCTGGCTGCTCCTGGGCATTGCGATGCTGCTGGCGGGAGCTGCAGCTACATTCCTGTTCTGGAAGGGCGAGCGCTCCGGTGCAGCGTTCTGGGGGCTGTCAACAGGACTACCTGTCGTGTTATGGGGCCTTTTGATTGTCGGGCGCTATTTTGGCTACGTGCTCCTTTGTGGCCGTTGTGAGAGAAAAAACGCCACAACCGCCGCCCGGTACCGCGCAGACGTTGCGCGCGGGCAGCGCTTTGCCTGGCTTATCGGTGAAGTCCTGATTAACGGGCTGGGGTCTGCCAGTCCAATGACGCATGAGGCGGTGTTAGCTAAAAAGCCCCTGATGATGCCCTGTGAGCCGGTCGATGGCGGCAATCCGATTCGTCACCGGGCGCTGGCGGCCACCGGAGAAATAGCTGACCGGGAAGACCATTATCTCCCGGCGATTACAGCCCACGCCCAGAATCTGGTGTCGTTGCTCCCGTCGACGCTGACCTGCTATCTGGCGGTGGATACCGGTGAACAGTTTTCGACTTTGCCATCGCTCCTGCAAAAAAACGTGACTCACCCGCTGGTACGTATCCGTGACCTGACGGGGCTGGAACTCCTCGACTACTGGCTGGACTGCCATTATGACCGTGCTGCCGCGTTACTGGTGGTCAGCGCTCAGCTTTACGAACACCCGCCAGAGGACAGTGGCGAAGCCATTTCCGTGTTACTGCTGACCAACTGTCGTCTGAAAGATGTTCCAGACGTGTCGGTCAAAGTTCACCGGCCGCAGATTTGCCGCGATGGCAATCTCGACCGGGCATTTGAACGCGTCATGATGTGGTCAGGGCTGGAAAAAACAGCACTGAAGCAGGCATGGACCAGCGGTGGCCAGATGGCCTCCGGCGACATCTTCAGCAAAGCCAGGGAGGCACATGCCCCGGGACTTAAAGCCGATAAAATTACCCATATTGATACGGTTGTCGGGTTTGCGGGCGTTGCCGCTCCCTGGCAGGCGTTACAGCTGGCAACCCGCCAGTGCCTCAACGACAGCAAAGCGCAGCTTACTGTCACGGAACTGGCTGAAGACAACCGACAACTCTGTATTGTCACACCAGAATAACTCTCAAGGGATTGCTCTCCTCTATCTATGAAAATCGCATCCACCTTTCTGCTTGCGCTGCTCCTGGGCGCTTTATCTGTCTGCCTCATTGGCGGCGCGCTCTGGTTCTGGCCTGAGTGGGTTAAAGACACCTTCAACATCGGGCCGTTCAGTACGACCGGTATAGTGATCATCAGTCTGCTGCTGATGCTGGCGGCACTGATCATCGGTTGGGTGCTTGAAACCGTCTTCACGAAGAACGGCGAGAAGCAGGGAAAGCTGGATGCGGTAGCCTCCGGACAGCAGGCTGCGTCATCCCAGCCTGAAGCAAAGCATACGGACGCGGACACCTCCCGGTTTGTGGCTGAGGCGCTGGTCGATCACCTGCGTCTGCGTTACCGTCGCCGCTGGAAAGCTAAAGTGCGCCTGCTGCTGGTACAGGGTACCGACAACGATATCGAAAAAGTGGTACCGGGTCTTAAGCGTGACCACTGGCAGGAGAGTGACGGGATTGTACTGATCCACGGTGGCCTGGCGGAAAGCGTGCCCGACGATGAGTTTTTGGACGTACTGAAAGAGGTGCGCCCGCAGCGTCCATTGGACGGCGTGGTGCAGGTGATGAATGCGGCTGCACTGCCCGATACGGCCAAACAGGACACCCTGGTGCGTGTGCGCCAGAAGACAGATTCGTTGCTGGGCTGGCAACTGCCGGTCTGGTTGTGGCTTGTCCGGGAAGGCACCTGGGACCAGGACGGAGTGGGTGTACCTCCAGCCGGCGCGCTGTTTGGTCCTGGTGCGACAACGGAAGAGGTCCGTTCGACATTGACCTCACTCTCGTCAGACCTGCAAACACCCGGCGTAGCGGCGCTGCTGGAGAACTCACAGCACCTCTGGCTGCTGAGCCTGTCAAAAGCCCTGCGCGGCTCGTTGCGACGCTCTCTGGCCCCGCTGCTGACCACGCTGATGTCAGGGCCAGCCCCTTACCGTCTGCGTGGGGTGATGTTCAGTCCGGCATTGCCGGGAACCGAAACAGTAGCGCATGCGCGCCTGTCACCTGCAGTCTGGCAGGAACTCGAAAACGACAGCCTGCAGGTGCATGCCCGTAAAATCGGCTTCCACGGACAGAAGGTGCTGAGCCTGGTGCTGCTGGGGCTGGTTCTGCTCTGGGGGGCGGGTACGCTACTGTCGCTGTCCGTTAACCGCACCCAAATCTGGCTGGCGCAGGATACGGCGCGCGTTGCCGCTGACACAAAGCAGCCTTTGCCCGAACGCCTGCGTAACCAGCTGGCGTTACAACAGACTATTGCCCGCCTGCAGAACCGCGAAGTACACGGCGCGCCGTGGTACACCCGCTTTGGCCTGAACCAGGACAGTGACACGCTGAAGATGCTCTGGCCACTGTATGCCCGAAACAACCAGCAACTGATGCGCGATGCGCTGGCAGACGAACTCCACCGCCAGCTGAACGCTTTTGTACAGCTGCCACCGGCAAGCAGCGCACGTACGTCAGCCACCCAAAAGACCTACAGCCTGCTTAAAGGCTACCTGATGCTGGCCCGTCCTGACAAAGCGGATGCGAACTGGCTTGCCGGCAATATGCTGAAAGCCTGGCCGCACCGCAGCGGTGTACCGGACAGCGTGTGGCAGACACAGGCCCCGAAACTGCTCGGCTTCTGGGCGCAGAACTTACCGGCACACCCTGAGTGGAAAATTACCCCAGACCGCGAACTGGTGGGGACGGTACGTCAGATTCTGCTCAAACAGATTGGTCAGCGTAACGCTGAATCCGGTTTGTATCAGGAGATGCTCGGGCGGATTGCCCGTAACTGGCCGGATTTAACCCTCGCGGACATGATCGGTGATACGGATGCGTCATCACTGTTTTCCTCCGAAGAAGTGGTGCCGGGGATGTTTACCCGCCAGGCGTGGGAAGAGCAGGTTGAGGACGCGATTGATGAGGTGGTGAAGACCCGCCGTGATGAAATCGACTGGGTGCTTACTGATAAAACCCATCAGCCGGGCAGTGATGTATCGCCGGAAGCGCTCAAACAGCGCCTGACCGAGCGTTACTTCACCGATTTTGGCAACGCCTGGCTGAATATGGCCAACAGCATTCAGTGGCAGGAAGCAGCGTCGCTCTCGGAAGCCATTGCCCAGTTGAACCTGCTGGCGGATGTGCGTCAGTCACCTCTGGTGGCGCTGATGAATACGCTTGCCTGGCAGGGACAGACCGGGGCCAAAGGAGAGGCGCTGGCCGATTCTCTGGTGGATTCGGCGAAGAAACTGGTGGGGCGTAAGAAGAACGCAAAGCAGTTTATCGAACAGGCGCAGGGACCGAAAGGTCCGCTGGACGGCGTGTTTGGTCCACTCACGGGCCTGATAGCCGGGAAGGACGGGACTGGCTCGAACGGTAACCTCAGCTTCCAGTCCTGGCTTGCCCGAGTGACCCAGGTGCGTCTCAAGCTGCAGCAGGTGACCAGTGCCCCTGATCCGCAGGCGATGGCCCTGATGCTGGCCCAGACTGTTTTCCAGGGGAAAGCCATTGACCTGACCGATACCCGTGACTACGGCTCTCTGGTGGCCGCAAGCCTCGGCCAGGAGTGGAACGGCTTCGGGCAGGCGTTGTTTGTGCAACCGCTTGACCTGGCCTGGCGTCAGGTGCTGGCGCCGGCCGCAGGCAGTCTCAATGCCCGCTGGCAGAGCACCATTGTCTCTCAATGGAACACCGCCTTTGCCGGACGCTATCCGTTTAAGGCCACTGGCAGCGATGCCTCACTGCCACTGCTGGCCCAGTTCCTGCGCAGTGACTCCGGGCGCATTGCCGCGTTCATCAAAACCAACCTCGGCGGCATGCTGCATCAGGAAGGCAGTCACTGGATGGTGGATCCGGCTGCCAGCCAGGGGATGAGCATCAGCCCCGCGTTTCTTACCGCCATCAATAAGCTTGCCGATATCTCCGATATCGTCTTTGCCCAAGGCGATGCCGGGGTGCATTTTGAGCTGATGGCCCGGCCGTCGCGCGATGTGGCCCGCACGCAGCTGACGCTCGATGGCCAGAAACTGGATTACTTCAACCAGATGGAAAGCTGGCAGAGTTTCACCTGGCCGGGTAATACGTATTACCCCGGTGTGGATCTGAGCTGGCGTTCAGTGAACACCGAAATGCGCCTGTATGAAAGCCACCAGGGGAACTGGGGCTTCATCCACCTGCTGGATAAGGCGCTGATCACTCCGCTCGACAGCAGCCGCACCCAGCTGGTGTGGATCACCCCGGACGGTAATCCGCTGAAATTCATACTGTGCAGCGAACTCGGTGACGGGCCACTGGCGCTGCTCAAACTTCAGGGCTTCAGCCTGCCGCAGACTATTTTTTCCGTGGGCGCGACTGACGGCTCACTGACCCTTGCCGGAGACGAATAAATGGCGACTGCAGAAACGCTCCTGACCCTGTGTCTTCCGGATGCGGACCAGCGTACCGCACTGCTCGCTAAGAGCCGGGAAAACCTCTCTCTGTGGTCGCCGTGGCTGACACCACTCCTGACCGGTCATGGAGCCGGGGATGACCCGACCTATGAGGATGATTTCCAGCTGATGCGCGAGGAGATCAACAAGCTTTCCGGCGCCGATACCGACGTGCTCTGCCGCCTGGCGGAAAGCATTCTGACCCGACATGCCCGCGATATCCGGGCGGTGACCTGGTATGCCTTTGCCCGCCTGCAGCGTGACGGCGATACCGGGCTGACGGACGGTATCCTGTTGCTGGCCGCTATGCTCAGCCAGTCCGGCGGGCACTGCCACCCCCAGCGCAGCACCGCAAGGCTGGCTGCACTCGACTGGCTGAACAGTGGGAAAGTGCTGGATGCGTTAGCACGCTGGCCGGATGCGACGCGGGAAGAGACCGCCAGAACGGCGGCGGCGCTGCGCCTGCTGGAGACCGCGCTGGAACAGCTGCCAGAGGTGGAGCGTCCCACATTTGCCGGTCTGCTTCGCACACTGGAAACCCGCCTGGCCGGTAGCGGCGGGCTGGATACGCCGGTGGCAACATCCGGCCAGGATCATGCAGGTGACAGCAACCACAGTACACCGACGTCAGGCGCTGCCGTGCCGGAGACCGCGGCCGTTAAATCGGAGGTGGAGCTGGTCCGTCAGCTGCGCGTGCTGTCTGGCTGGGTGGTCGATTAACCTCAGGGCTGGCTTGCCGCTCACCGGATGATGAAGGCCGCCCGATGGGGCCTGGTGACGCAGCTGCCGGCACTCGATGTGAGCGGTCGCACGCGCCTGCTGCCGCCAAAGGCCGACTATCGCGCCCAGCTTAAACGCCTGTACCTGCAGCAGAGCTGGACTGAACTGGTGGAGCAGGTGGACGTGATGTTCACCGAAGGCGGTAACCGCTTCTGGCTCGATTTGCAGTGGTATCTGTGGCAGGGGCTGAGCCGCGCAGGAAATCCCTGGGAGCAATGGGCCGACTATATTCTGAGCGACCTGAAGCTGATGCTCAAACGTCTTCCCGGCCTGGAGACACTTACCTGGAACGACGGCTCGCCGCTTGCCGATGAGGTGACGCTGAACTGGATAGCCGAAAAGGTCAACGATGACATGCCGGGCTTCAGTGACGAGCCGGCAGTGGCCACCGCCGCTCAGGCAGATGACATTCTGGCACTGGAAGCGGAGGCGATGGAGAAGGGCGACAGTGAGGGCCCGGAGGCGGCACTTAGCTGGCTGCAGAATCGCCCGGACATGGCCTCACCCCGCAGCCGCTGGCTGCTGCGTCTGCTGATGGCAAAGGTGGCAGAGCAGTACGGACGTAATGAACTCGCCCTCCATTTGCTGGGTGAACTGACCGACAGCGCCCCGCAGCTGACGCTCAGCGAGTGGGAGCCGGGACTGCTGTTCGATGTACAGGTCCGCCGTCTTCGTCTGCTGCGCATGAAAGCCGGTCGCTGCGAAAGCGACAGAGCCCGTTTCGCCCCTGAAATGGACAGCCTGCTGGCCGGGCTGATTGCTCTCGACCCGGCACGCGCGATGGTGCTGTGCGGATAAGCATCCCCTGATATTACGGGTCGTCACCTCTGATGACGCCTTCAGTTTTCTTTTTGATATTTTCTACACTCAGGATCTCCTTACATGGATGATTTAACCCTGCGTTATTTTGAGGCCGAAATGCGCTACCTGCGCGAAGCCGGTAAAGAGTTTGCCCGCGCCCACCCCGACCGCGCGGCGATGCTCAACCTGGATAAAACCGGGGCCCGCGATCCGTATGTGGAGCGCCTGTTTGAGGGCTTTGCCTTCCTGATGGGCCGCCTGCGTGAAAAGCTCGATGATGACCTGCCGGAACTGACCGAAGGGCTGGTGAGCCTGCTGTGGCCACACTACCTGCGCACCATTCCGTCGCTCTCCGTGGTGGCGTTCACGCCGGACTGGCGGCAGCTTCGCAAAATGGAAGTGCTCGAAAACGGTTTTTCCGTCCTGTCGCGTCCGGTCGGTCCCGATAACACGGTCTGTCAGTACCGCACCACCCGCGAGGTGCCGCTGCAGCCCTTGCACCTGGCAGACGCCCGCCTGCAGACCGAGCCCGATGGTCGTGCTGCCATTCGCCTTCGTTTCGACTGCCCGGACAAAGTGGACTGGTCAAAAGCCGGTATCGATAAGGTCGCCATCTACCTCGATGCTGACAGCCCGGTGGCCTCGGCGTTGCATCTGGCGATGACCCGACGGGTTCATGCCATGTATGCCCGCCACAGTGAAACCCGCACCGAGCGGGTACGCTTCGACGGCTGGTGTAAACCCATGGGTTTTGACGATACTGACCGTCTGTGGCCAAAAGGTGATTCAGCCTTCAGCGGTTACCAGTTGCTGCTGGAGTATTTCAGCTTCCGCCAGAAATTCATGTTCGTAGAGCTGCGCGGGCTCGAACTGACCGGCCTCAGCGCCAAAAACACCTGGTTTGAAATCGATATTGTGCTGAATGATGGCTGGCCGTCAGACCTGCCGTTTGAGACGGAAAACTTTCGGCTGCACTGTGCGCCGGTGATTAACCTGTTCTCACTGGAAGCGGACCCGCTGACGCCTGACCCGCTGCAGAACGAATACCTGTTGCGGCCGATGCGCGTGCAGGATGGCCATACGGAAATCTACAGTGTGGATGCCATTCACGGGGCGGTGAAAAACGGCAAACATCCGTATGTGCCGTTCACCAGTTTCCGTCACCGTGGGGGCATGATGCGCCACGATGCACCGGAACGTTACTTCCACACCCGTGTAAAGCGCGGTCCCTCGGGGCTGTATGACACCTGGCTTATCCTTGGTGGTAAGTCGTTCGAGCTGGAGCAACTGTCACAGGCTCTGGAGTCGCTCTCTATCCGTATCACCGGCACCAATGGCCAGCTGCCTCGTCGCTCGCTGGAAAGCACCCTGCTTGACCGGGTAGTGAAGGCAGGTAAGGTGCCGGTCAGGGTCCTGAACCTGAAAGTGCCGACCCTGCCGCTTTATCCGCCTGCCAGTGACCGCTTCCACTGGCGGGTCATGAGTCACCTGGGCTCCAGCTTCCTCAGCATGATGGATAACCCGGAAGTGCTGCGTGGCACGCTGGCGCTGTATGACTGGACCGACGATGAGATGAATCGCCGTCGCCTGGAGGCGATTGTGGCCGTGAGGCACACGCTTATCCGTCGCTTTGAAAAGGGCTTTATGCTGCGCGGGGTGGACATTGAAATCACCCTGAATGCCGATAACTTTGCCGGGGAGGGCGACGTTACGCTGTTTGGTGAAATGCTGCATCGCTTCTTTGCGCTTTACGCCGATGTGCACCTCTTCAACCAGCTCACACTGATACTGCAACCGACAGGGAAACGACTGCGATGGAAAGAGAATCACAGCCAGCACATTCCGGGTTGACGGAGCAGCTTCGCGAGGACATCTGGCGGGTCAATTTCTACCGCTACTGCCAGTTGCTTGAACAGGAAAACCCGCAGGCACCGAAGCTCGGCAGTACCGAAAAGCTCTCTGCTGACCCGGTGCGTTTTCGCCCGTGGCCGGGGATGGGCTTCCCGGTCAGTGAACTGAAGGCGGTCGAAACCGATGAGGACTACCCGGACCTGTCGCCGACGGTGCGGACCACTTTCCTCGGGATGTACGGGGTGGACTCCCCGCTGCCGACGGCGTACCTCGATGATATTGCGCAGCGCCGGGAGGGGTATGAAGCCACCACCGCATTTCTCGATATCTTCAGTCACCGTATCCACACCCAGTACTACCGTATCTGGCGCAAATACGCTTACCCGGCAACCTTCGAAGCTGGCGGCGTGGATGACACTTCTCAGTGCCTGCTGGGTCTGGTTGGGCTGGGTATCCCGGGTACGGCGGAGCAGATTGCCACGCCGGTCTCCCGCTTCCTGGCGCTACTGGGGACCATGCGGTTGCCAACCCGAAACGCCGAAGGCATCCGCCAGCTGGTGAGTCTGCTGGCCCCGGACACCCGGTGCACGGTTATCAGCCCGGACCCGGTGAAAGTCCCCACAGAGAATCGCAGCGGGCTCGGTAAAGGAAACCGGGTTTCCCTGTCACAGCGTGCCACGCTCGGCAGGACCGGGAAAGAGGCCTGCAGCCGTATCCTGCTGATGCTGGCAACCGACAACCCGCAGGAGGCACAGGGCTGGTTGCCCGGCGGCCAGCTGCACACTGACCTGATGGTGCTGCTGCGGGTGTACATGGGGTACCGCTCCGATGTGCGTCTTCGCCTCACGGTGCCGGTGAGTTGCCTGCCCGAACCCCGTCTGGGTAAGGCGCACCGGGTGCAACTGGGACGTACCGGCGTGCTGGGCCTGAAGCGGGACAAACCCGCAACCCGCACGCACCTGACCGTGAGCCTGGGCACCTATGAAGGACTGGCCTGTGAGATCCTGCGACCGGCAGAGCCCGGTGGCTATCGTTTCGACTGATATTCCGGAACGCAATACCCAACACCAGACACATTCAACACACCCCTGTTTCTGAAGGCTGAAAAGGACTCCACGAATGACTTTCGCTTCCCTGTCGCGCAGCGCTGCACTCATGCTGCTCTGCTCCCTGTTGACCGCATGTGGCCTGACTCAGGCCGTGTCGGATGGCACCGTCAGCGCAACCAGAGCCATCTTCTACAAAAAAATAAAAGTGCTGCATCTCGATTTTGAGCCGCGCTCGGCCATCAATGCCGATGAAAGCCAGACGCCGCTGGCCACCATGGTGCAGGTGTATCAGCTTAAAGACCGCCAGAAGGTGGACGCCGCTGACTACCAGAAACTGCTGCGCGATGCGGACATCACGCTGAAAGAAGACATAGTGGCCAGCAAGTCATTACTGGTAATGCCCAAAGGCAGCGTGACGCTCAACATGCCAATGAACGAAGAGGCAACGTTCGTGGCGGTGGTGGGGCTGTTCAACCGACCAGATATCCATAACAACACCTGGAAGCTGGTACTGAGCCGCGACGACCTCGACCCGGACAAGCCGCGGACCATCCAGCTCAACAGCACCGGGCTAACCCTGGTCCCGGTGAAGGAGTAAAACCATGGACACCACCCTGGATAACTGGCTGGCGTTGTTTGACGGGCAGACCCGATACCGCCTTGAAATTAACGACAGTATCCTGAAGCCGGATGTGCTGAACTTTCACGGGCGTGAAGCGCTGAATGCGCCGTTCGAATGGCGCATTGAGTTCACCACGCCACAGAAAGGCATCAGCCGTGAGGATGCGATGCTGAAGTATGCCACTCTCAGCATGCTCTCAGGCCGTGTAGTGCAGGGCATCATCACTGGCTTTGAGGTTCTCAAAGAGACCGTGGACCAGACGCATTTTGCTGTCGCGCTCTCCTCGCGCCTGGCGCTGCTCAGCCACACCCGCCGCTGTGCGGTCTGGCAGAATGTCTCCGTGCCGGAACTGGTGGAGCAGGTCCTGCGCAGTCACGGACTGGAAGGGGCGGATTTTGAATTCCGGCTTGAGCGCAGCTACCCGGTGCGTGAGCTTATCACCCAATGGCGGGAGACCGACCTGCAGTTTATCCAGCGAATACTGGCCGAAGACGGCATCTGGTTCCGCACCGGGGTCAACACCACCACCGGGCTGGACACGGTGACTCTGGCCGACAGCCAGCTGCAGTATCAGTTTGATGTACGCCTGCCGTACCGTGAGCCTTCTGCCCTCCATGACGGCGCAGTTGAAGCCGTATGGGATGCCAGAGTGTGGCACCACACGGTGACCGGCCGCGTGGCCACACGGGATTACAACTACCGCACCGCCAGCATACCGATGGATGCGACCGCAAGCGTCAGAAACGAGGTTGCCACCACTGGCGAGCACTACCACTATGCCGCGCTGTACCGTGAAGCGGGGGATGACACCACCCCTGAACCGGAAACCGAAAGCGGGGCCTTTTACGCCCGCATTCAGCATGAACATGCGCTTAATAACGCCATTCGCCTGCACCTGTTCAGTAACGCCAGCCACCTGACGCCGGGCATGGTGCTGGAGACCGGTGACAGTAGCGTGCCGGAGCTGAAAGAGGGGATGGTCATTACGCTCACCACCTTCCGCGCGGCCCGTGACACCCGTCTGCACGTTTCCGTGTGGGGCATGCCCTACAGCGAGCAATTCGGCTTCAGACCCGAGCCTGTACCACGTCCGCTGATTGCCGGCACGTTGACCGCCCGCGTCGAGAGCGACGAGAAGAATGCGCCGTATGCGCATCTCGATGAAACGGGGCGCTACCGGGTGAAGCTGGACTTCAGCCGTGAAGATGCAGAGCCCGGTTATAACTATCTGTGGATACGTCAGGCCAAACCCTATGCCGGAGAAACCTATGGCTGGCACACGCCGCTGACTGACGGCACCGAAGTGGGGATTGCCTTTGACGGCGGTGACCCGGACCGACCCTACATCGCCCATGCGTTCCATGACTCTGAACACCCGGATGTGGTCACCCGCGATAACCGCAGCCAGAACATCCTGCGCACCGCTGGCCAGAACGAACTGCGGATGGAAGACCAGCGCAAGAGTGAACATATCGCACTCAGCACGCCGTTCGGGGCCACGGCGCTGAACCAGGGGCATATCGTCGATACGGAAAACGAGCCACGGGGCACCGGGTTCGAGCTGCGCACCGATGAGTTCGGGGTTATCCGTGTGGCAAAAGGGCTGCTGGTCACCGCTGATGGCAAAGTGCACGGCGAAGGCGATGTGCTGGATATGGATGTGGCACTCCGTGAGATTGAGGCTGTCCGCGCACAAATCGAGGGGCTTGCCAGCGCCACCCGCCAGGCGAAAGCCCTGGAAGCTGACATTGCCAGCCAGCAGGCGATGTTCGCCACACGCCTGAAAACCCTCAATGAGATGATCCACTTCTCGGCCCCTGAGGGGATGGCTTTTACCAGCGCAGAGCATCTGCAACTGGCGGCCACTGATAATATCGCCCTGAATGCCGGTGGTGACATCAGCATGGGTGCTGAAGGGCATATCACCGGACTGGCTGGCGACAGCGTGGGAATGTTTGCTCAACACGGCAAGCTGAGCCTGATTTCGGCTCAGGGGCCCGTACAGTTTCAGGCGCAGAACGGGGTGATGCACCTGAGCGCGGAGCAGAAACTGACCCTTATCTCTGCCAGAGAGATGCTGCTGGCCGGGAAGAAGCGAATACGCCTTGTGGGGGGCGGAAGCTCCATCCTCATTGAGCAGGGACAAATCAAGTACGAGACGGCGGGGACTTACACCCGCAAGGCCAGCCGACTGGATACGGAAGGTGGGGTCAGCCAGCCACTGGTTTTCCCTGAGATGGGGATTTCACATGCTTATTCTGCTGTTTATCAGTTGCAGGATGAGCAGGGCAGGATCCTTGCAGGAAGACCCTATCACCTGAAGACCCCTTCAGGGCAGGAAGCGAGTGGATTCAGTGATGCAGAAGGCCGGACCGTAGCGGTGTATACCCGAGAACAGGAAGCGGTAGACCTGTATGTCGTACCGGACAAGCCGCAGCCGCAAGAAACCATGTGGTTTATTGGTGATGGCGACCAACAGCAACTGACAACCGAATTCAGGGAGGATGTGTAATGGAACTGCCCGATTTACCCGATACCCCGGGCGCTGACATTCCCACCGGGACCAATAATCAGCCGTGGGACTGTACGACAACCGGCGTTGAGATGGTGGAGAAACAGTCGCGTTTGCCGACGAGCGATAACCGGCAATACCTGCACATCAAGGTGGAGTACGCGATGCGTTTTCAGCGGTTGTCGGCGGCAATCCGTCGTAACGGCAAAAGCTATCAGATGAGCCTCAAGCAACTGATGCTCAGTGGGCTTATCCGGGTGGATGAGATCAAACGCGATTACCGGTGGTGGTATAAAGCCGAAGTCCCGTTTGATATGCGCACCACTCCGCCACGTCCGTTTCTCAGCAGCGCGTTACTGGGCGAAGGTGCTGGCAGGCGGCACACCACCAATCCTTTCCCTGTGCCGGGGAAGGGTAACTACCGCCGTCCGGATGTCATTATCGTGAAAAACATGAATGATCGCTGGCCGGGGCTTGCCGGGCCGGACACGGAAGGGCAGATGCACACTGATAACCTTGAGCGCCTGGTGGAGGTGAAGTTTCCGGGGGATACGCTTAAAGAAGATCAGTACATCGACTATATGCAAATTGTTGGGGGATTTGGTAACGAGGAACGCATGACCATTCTGGAGATCCACGACTGTCGGCCTGAGGAACAGCAGTGGAGCGATCAGGTGGTCAATGTGACGATGAAAGCCTGGAAGACCAGCGGGGCGAAATACTGGCCGCTGTTCCTTTATCCGCCTATTTTCACCCCACGGCCACCTGCCACCCCGATGCCTGCGAAAGTCGAACCCTGGACGTATGCCGGAAAAGTCGTGGCCGACCTCAGCGAAGGAAAGATTAACAATATGGCTGCCGGCTGGCACGCGCTGTCAGAAGATATGCAGCAAAAGCTCAGTCAGGCTGCAGGCTGGCTGAACGACAGTGGAGAGTGGGTATACTCTCAGGGGTATCAGGCATGGCAGTGGGTCAGTCAGACAGGACATGCAGTAGCGTCATGGACGGATGAACAGCTTCGGGCTGCGTGGCTGAAAATCCAGAAAGCCACCGATATGACACTGGATATGCTGAAACAGGTCGACTGGGTTCAGGTACTGACGGATGTGGCTGTCACGGTTGGCGTGGTGCTTGTCGCAGTAGGTGTGGGGGTGTTGGTGGTGACGTTAGGTGTCCCGGAAGCCCTGTTGGCCGCATTTTTACTGATTATTCGTCTGGCGATAACTGCCTGGGAAGCGCTGGCAGCAGTACTGGGAGTCGGAACCGTTGGCACGCTGGCAACCCAATAAGGAATGAGAATGGAACTGAATGATTTAGACCTGAATTATATCGAGAAGTGGCTGCCGGAAGCATCGGTGAAGTACAAGGACGGCAGTCAGGCGGTGAATCTCGGGCTGATAATTACAGTCTTTTTTAAAGAGGGTCATACGCCCGAAGTCCGCCGCAAGATGGTGGAGTGCGTGGATCGCTATTATGGTGAATTTAAACCTCATCTGAAGAAAACGCTGCCTGTAAAGAAATGGACTGCTATAACGGAAAAGAACTATGCAAAACTGCGCCAGGATATTCTTGATTCCTCCCCTGAAGAAATATTCAGTTGGATACTGAGTTCAGGAGTTGAAACTTACCTGGCTCCTGATTACAGCATCCTGATCATGGGGCAACGAGTCTACCAGAATGATAATGATCGCTCTGTTATTAAACTCACTTTCCCGCTATCCCTGCTGAAAGAGCCTGATGGAAAAGAGCGTTATCAGGCCTGGCTGATGTGGCTGTGTAATACTTTTGCTGTAGAAAACGGCTATGCTGGATTGTCTTTTATCCTTCCTTATGACCGAGAAAGAATGTTCCCTTACGAATACAAACTGGCCCAGCGTTTTCCGGGCGTGATGGTGGATTCTATTGGCACGCTTGAAGGGGGCGGGGCTGCAATCAGCCTGAAAGGGGCTTGTTGGTACACCATTCTGGGTAATCCCTGGCTGGAAACACTGGGCGGTGAAGAGAAACTGGCTCATCGACTGAATAACACACCAGAGATTGAACTGCTGCCTTATAATGGTGGCCTTATTCTCAAGGCTGGAGCGCTACCGCCTGGTCTGGGGGAGACGAAAACTGAAGAATTACCGCCATTACTGGTGAAAGTAAATCAGATAATTAAGCCTGTCCGATTTAACGGTTCTCGCTCTCTGCATTTCTACTCTGAACATGAAAACTTCCAGTTTGATAAAGAATCCACAGTGAAGTGGTACAGACGCTTCGATGAAGCCAGTGCTGCGCTGGATAAGGAAGATGAAGGTAAGTCCTGGGAGCCGGTCAGGATCACCTATTGGAGTGGTGAAACATCCCCGTTTGACGGTCGATGGGCCACCATTGTTAACGGGACGACGCAGTACACCCAAACCCGCGACGGGCAGATTATGCCGGAGTTTGAAGATAAACATGGTAAGAAGCACCCGGCCCGTTGGTCGCTGCTGGAAAGAGATGATGGTGGCAGCGTATTTGCTGTGACTCCAGATGAGGGAGATTGATTCATGTCGCGCAATTCGCCCTCATTATGCGAGATGCTTTACGGCAACTTTGTTGGTGATCTCGACCTTCGGCATATCAGTGAAGAAAATCAGGTCATCCTGTCGGTGCTGGATAATATGCAACGGATCCTGAACTGCCGTGCCGGCACACTGGCGCATCTGCCGGACTACGGTCTGCCAGATATGACCAAAATTCTGCAGGGACTTCCCGGCACCGCACATAAACTGATGTCGACGCTGTCTGCTGTTCTGCTCAAGTATGAACCCCGTCTGAAAAAAATTAGCGTTGTCCTGCTGGAGCAGAATGTTCCGGGCGAACTGCGGTATGCCATTGATGCAGAACTTAGCGGTGTTGGTCTGGTGCGCTATGGCACGGAGTTTATGCCGGAGGGGCGGGTAATGTTACGCCATCTGAAGCAACAACAGTATCTCGACAGGACAACCCGGATGTAAGGCCAGATAACACCATGTCAGTAAAATCACAGTTTCTCAAAAAACTACAGGCCAGACAACCCGCTCCTGTTTCCGCAGCCAGTAAGTCTCAGGCCGATGTAGCTGAGTTTTGCCTGCGAATGACGCAACTTCAGGAGCAGATGGACGCGTGGCTGGTGGGTACCGGGCTGAATGTGGGGACGGTCAGTACATCCGTTACGGACCTGCTGGTTGAGGGCGGCACTTTTGATATTGACGGTATCGTTCTGCGTTATGAGAATCGGTCCGTAAAATTTGTGCCGGTATTTTTGTACGGCCAGGGTGTAGCCGGATGCGTGGAAGTGACCTTCCATAATGAAACGCAGTCCATTTCACTGGGGCGTTTATTTATGCGGTCAGGTTCTGTGAACGACTGGACTTTTACTCCACCAGGTGCTTTATCCCGCCTCGGGCAGGATTTTGATGAGAGCACATTTTTTGGTTTGATTTTAGCGCTTCTGCCATAGCGTTAACCTGGCAGTAACTGCAGACCCGCGCGAAGCGGCATAAACAGGATGCACAGCACCCTTCATATGGATATTCAGCCATGAATGACATTACCCCACGTAAAATCAAAACCGGTGGCGACCCCAGGGCGCTGCCGGACTATGCCGCCCTGCGTGATGAACTGAGTAAGCTGACGCATCCGGCTCGCCCGGATGTGAACTGGCGTTATGCGGAAAAGCTCTGTCTTTCACTGTTTGAGCAGAACGGCGTGGAATTGCAAACGGCAGCCTGGTATACGCTGGCGCGTACGCAACTGGCTGGCCTGTTCGGCCTCAATGAAGGGCTGACGATACTCGAGGCGCTGATAAGCCATCAGTGGGGGCGCTGTGGCCCCAGCCTGTCCATGCCCGCATAGAAATCCTCAGCAGTCTGAGCCTGCGTCTGCAGCAACGAATGCGATCGCTCCCGCTGAATTACAGTGACCTCAGCCAGTTGTATCGGGCAGAGCAACTGCTTAACGGGCTGGGAGAGGTACTGCAGCGTCTGGAGCTTAAGCATCTGAGCCAGCTCGATACGTTGCGTACCCTGATGCACAACAGTGCTGTCCGGCTGGAAAACAGCGATGGCATTACCAGCACCGGGCCGGCCAGTCAGTCAGGTATTGTGTTGCCTATCGCCGCGATGAATGATGCGACAACATCCACGAGAGACCTTGCCGGTGGTCCGGATGATGATTTCCAGGTACCAGGCAGTACAGTGAAGTGGGTATATGTCGCACAGCCGGAACCGCAGCCGAATGTGGAAGTACTGGCAGCAATGCCCGCTCCGGTAAAAAAATGGAAATCCTTCGTCGCCGGTATGTGTACCATGCTGGTGATAAGCATGGTCTCAGTGTGGAGCTGTCATTTTCTTCACCGGCCAGATCCTCTACAGACTCAGCTTGCTGCTTCACTGGCTCCGTTCCCTACCACTCTCGCACCTGAACAACTGGATATGTTGCGTCAGCAATCTCTATCCTCACAAACAGCCATAGCACAAACACAGCAGCAGCTTACTCGACTGGATAAATTACCGCCTGACTGGAATATTGACTACAGTCGTCAGTTGATTGAGCAGGCTGGAGCACTGTGGCCGGAGCAAGCTAAACCCATGGCATTACACTGGCAACAACAACTCAATGCTGCCGCATTGCCGACAGAACGCCTGAATGGTTGGTATCAGGGGATGGTGAAGTTACAGAAGCTGAGTGACAGGCTGAACGGGCTGGATGAGCAGAAGGGGAAATACATGACGGTCAGCGAGCTGAAATCAGAGGTCTTTTCCACTATGCAGTCATTCAATCAGTCGATCCCGGCTGAAGAGCAGCTGCGAGTAATGTCAGAAAACCCTGTGGGGGAACCTTTATCTGCGGCTGTCCGGTCTCAACTGGAAATGCACTGAAGCAACTGACAGCCCGTTATGCTGAAATAAAACAGAATGCATCAAAATAAAAGAAGTGCTAAAAATTATGGGTAATTCAGCTCGTTACCGTAATAACCGTGCCAGATGGACTGCCAGGGATTTAACCTTTCTGGAAAATAACTATTCTTCTATGCTTGTTGCTGAGATTGCTGACCGGTTGGGACGTACCCCAGGTGCGGTGGGATTGATGGCTGATAAACTCGGATGTCGCAAAAAGAAAAGCGCGCCGTGGAGTGAAGCTGAAATGGATATTATCCGTGACCACTATGCTCGAGGGGCCGAAGCCAGGTCACTTTCACAGCAGCTTCCTGGCAGAAGCATCAATGCACTCTTTTCGATGGCGGAGACCATGGGTGTGCGAAGTGGTCGTTTCTGGCGGGAGGAGGAGCTAGGTATTCTTAAAGCAGACTATCCGAGGGTGGGCACTGCGGTAACAGAGCATCTTCCGCGGAGAAATGTAATGTCCGTTATTATAATGGTGAGAAGGCTGGGGTTGAAGAAATCCCATAGCAGCGAAGTTGGTTTTCGTCCCTGGAGTGATGAAGAATGACTCTTCTGGAAAAGAATATGCATCTGAATGTGGCTGAGCAACAGGTCATGTTGTTTCCTGACAGGACCAAAAAAGCGGTTGAAAAAGCTCGCGGTCGGTTGATAAAGAAAGCTCAAGTGAAAAAAGAGTTTAAATAAGATCTGGGCCTGATTCAGATATTTAAGTTTTATATGACTGCGTAAAATTTTTTTATTGTGCGGTGAAACCAGTGTGCTGTCTATTACGTTGGGAAAGCGAAGTGTTGAAAAGGTTAGTGAAGAGAGTTTGTTTTTAATAAGGAGAGGGTATGAAACTTTCGTCTTTTTTTGTTGAGAACTTTAAATGTATCGGTGATGAAATACATATTAAGATAGACAATATTATTATTTTAATTGGGCAGAACAATGTTGGAAAATCGACGATCCTTGATGCTTACGAGAAATTTTCGGCTCTTGGGAAAGAAAAAATCCTGGACATCAGCCATTTCCATAATGAGGATGCTTCCAAACCAGTCATCATGACAGGGATCTTCACAGATATATCTGCAGATGATGAGGCGTCAATTGGGAAAAAATGGAAGTACAACGATCCGATTTACGGTGAGTGCGTTAAGTTCAGATGGGTATGGAAAGTACCTGGCGAACAGGCGAAAAAAGAGGCATTTGATCCAACCAAAGGGCAAGGGGAGTTCATAACCGGTGGCTTGGGTGGATTTGATAGCATTGTTAACAGCCGTATTCCCAAACCACTTCGAATTAAACCTGATGATTCAGTTCTCAAAACGCAAGAACTCATTATCGAAATCCTTAAAAGCAACGTTAAGGAATTCCTCAGCAGTGGTCCCGATTCTAAAGCCGATGTTATCGCGCAAATTGAAGCGTTGACGACTACCCTGGTTGATTCATCTAAAGCCGAATTTGACCGGCTGCTTGGCCGTATGACCGATAACGTGGAGGCCATTTTCCCGGGTATCAGTATGGAGTTGATACCTCAGTCCAAAGATCCAATCGATGAGAAGATCATTGCTTCTGCATCATATTTAAAGGTCAGAAATCCCACCGGCCGTTCAACAATGCTTGATCTCCAGGGGACCGGACTTAAACGTTCCCTGTTATGGTCGGCACTGTCAGTCCTCTCACAGGAAGGAAAAAGTAAAAAAGGTGATGTTGCCAGAGACGGTAATATCCTGCTTATCGATGAGCCAGAAGCTTTCCTGCACCCGCCGACAATTCGTGGTGCGCGAGAAGCGTTGTATGCGTTTGCAGCCAACAATCCTGACTGGCAGGTAATGGCGACCACGCATTCACCGGTGTTTATAGATTTATCTAAAGATCACACAACAATTATCCGGGTGGATAATGACAGCCAGAATAAATATATATCGACGAGTGATATTGGGTTTGATAAGGATGAGAAGATCAATTTAAAAACCGTCCGGGCATGTAATCCGATGGTGAATGAATTCTTCTTCTATAACCAAATCGTTCTCGTGGAAGGTCCGACCGAGAAAATTGTGCTGAATCATCTCCAGGAAACTCTGGGGATCGAGATGCACGTTATTGACTGCCTTGGCAAAGGCAATATTCCCATGTTTGCCAAAATTCTCAACCAGTTCGATATCCCCTATATTGTTATTCATGATTCTGACTCCCCCAAAATCCGTCGTAAAGGGAAATGTGTGAACAGCGGAATGTGGACAGTAAATAGTCTTATTCGGGACGAGGTTGCCAAATCACAAAAAGGGCGTATTTTCACTCAGGTTCCTCACTTTGAAGGTGAGTTTTTTGGGGAAACGCTTACCTCTGGTAAGGTATCAAATGTGATTGAGGCGCTTCAGGATACCGCTTCTGAGGAATACGAGCGGCTGGTAAGTGTTTACAGACGTATCCTGAATGATGCCGAGGACGTGTTGTTTACCGGGACACATGAGACTTTCATGGCTAAATTTAATGCTTATACAGCAGACAGGACTGCATTAATCGATCCTGAATTATGGGAAGTCCCAGTTTCCTGAAATACTCAATATGGGAAATTATTTAGGGTCGAACCTACTTTACGTAGCGGGGGCATTAACTTGAGAAGAACTGAGGTTTTCCACACAGTATAATCTTGCAACTGCAAACGGCCCTAAACCTTAGACCAATCCAGAGACAGAGTTAATGCTATGTGATATTTTTTCGGTACTTTATCGGTTATAAAAAAAATTTTCCGGTCTTTGATATTATGTCGAATTATTATGATAATTTCGACAAAGCTGTTTCTTTCACAAAGACGCTGGGCTTTAAGGAAGAGTGGAATGGGGTTGTGAAAGAGAAAGAATATGATTACCAGAATGTATTTAATCATGTTTGTTCGTTATCCGGTGTGACGGGTGTTTCTGCTTCAGCAGGGCAGTGCCTAAAGTGGAGTCATTACTTACAACCTTATTTTGAGGAAGCTTTGGAATGTCGGGTTGGGTTACTGTTGGGCAGCTCTGGAAGGAGGGGCAGTTCGTCTATAATCCGTCAGTTGAAGATATTCAGCGCTGGTCTAAAAAAGGTATTCAACCTAAAGATTTTGGTAGTCACTCTGGTTTTAATTTTCATGCATGGTTGACGACGGAAAATGGGATTATTGTGGATGTTTCCTTTATGAGCACTTTAGCACAGGTCAGGTACTACCTGAAAGATTTGGTGAAGCTTGCGGGGGGGTGGTTTTTGGAAAGTCAGATAATATACTTCCAGACCACAAATATGTGCCAATGATTGTTGGTCGGAAACTCGTTGAGAAAATGGAAAGATTATCTTTTATTGATTTCTTAGCACATGACCATATTGATTTATATACAGTGCCTTTTGCTTTAATCCCCGATGTACAGTAGTTATTACAATTTTAATCTAGTTCATCAAGATTAATATGGGCTTTTTTCCTGTCACCAGCTATAGTCATACATATTAAAAAAAATGCAACAACACAAAAACGCCAGGGTGAGCCACCCGGCGTTTTTGTGCTGTTAGTATGATCCCAGGTTTTAATCAGAAAGACTATCAATATAATCAGCGTACCACTGCATCATTTCACGGCGATTCTCAAGATATTGCGCGTGGTTGTAGGTTCCACGAATTGAGTTTTTATCCACATGAGCCAGTTGCATCTCGATCCAGGCTGTATTAAACCCCTGCTCATGCAAAATGGTACTCATGGTGTGGCGAAAGCCGTGGCCGGTAGCTTTACCATCGTAGCCGATACGTTTGATCACCATGTTGATACTGGCTTCACTCATCGGTTTGTTGATGTTGCTGCGCCCTGGAAACACGAGTTGATACTGACCGGTATAAGTGCGGAGTTCCTGCAGTATCGCCAGAACCTGGTCTGACAAAGGCACCAGATGCTTACGGCGTTTCTTCATGCGACTTTCAGGGATCGTCCATAACGCATTCTCCAGATCAAACTCTTGCCACTCTGCAGCGCGAAGTTCAATCGTACGTACCCCTGTTAATAGCAGCAGACTGGTTGCCATACGCGTAATGCAACTGCCGTGGTAATCAGCCAGGCTGGCAAGGAACGCAGGTAATTCAGATGCCAGGAGGTGAGGGAAGTGTTCTGTCTTTGGTGCAGTCAGCGTACCGGTGAGTTCCGCTGCTGGATTAATCGTTGCACGCCCTGTTGCGATGGCATAACGGAAGATCTGATTGCAGTACTGCCTGACCTTACGGAGTTTCTCCAGCGAACCACGCTTTTCAATCAAGCGTAATACCTCCAGCATCTCCAGAGGCAGGATCTCCGCGACAGGACGTTTGCCCACATGAGGGAAAATATCCTTCTCCAGTGCTTCCAGAACGCTCTCAGCGTAGTGGTCAACAAAAACTGGCCACCGTTTTAGAGTTTTTCCAGTATCGGTTTTCCGATTCGTTTGGTGGTAACCCACCGTTATACTCGTGTGGTCTGAGCGCGCTGTAATACCTAACGATATAGTCCGTTATTGCGCGAGCTGCATCGCTAAAGCTTATGTAACCAGTCACCGGCACCCACTCATTCTTCAGGCTCCGGAAGAAGCGTTCCATTGGGCTATTATCCCAGCAATTCCCACGCCGGCTCATACTTTGCTTGATCCGGTATCGCCACAGTAACTGTTGGTACTGCCGGCTCGTATAATGACTGCCCTGATCGCT
>NZ_RHHM01000024.1 GCF_003846135.1 Erwinia psidii | reverse complement strand
CTTCGAGGCGAAACTCAGGGCTAAAATTGCGTCTGTTACGTCCGGTCATAATGTCACCTGTTTTGGCTATGAGGTGATGATATCACCTCTATTCAGGTGGCCAAATTCACTATGCCACTACAATTAGATGACGACTCTTTTTTTGAAGGTTGTGATGGAGACAAACGAGGCATTCCATTATCCGTTGAACCATTACTTCCCCGTAACGTATTCATGATATTAGAAGCACCATCGCTTACCTTTTTATTTGCCGCTGAAAACTCCTCCATAGAGCAGGCTGTCGTAAGCATCGAAACAATACAGAGAGCCAATATTTTCTTCCCGAACATTCTTTCCTCCTTTGAATAACTATTTAAATAAGCATAATCGGACATATTCCGTACAGATACAGCCAAGGTTGCGCATTTCTTCAGCAAGTCTTATGATACAAGTTAAATTCGAACAAAAAAACAGCATCAGGTCAAACAGGAGAAAGCTCGGATATGAATATGTTCATGAAAACGCTGCTGAATGCGGTGCTACCTGGCTCTCAGTCAGACAATCACACTGACGATGGCTCTTTACTTACGTGCTTCAACGATGAAGCAGAAACGCTTTTCAATGATGATCCTCTTATTGAAAGAACCTACGAGGGTTTAAACGCTATTGATGATGGTGCCCCTTATGGAGAGTCGTATGGGACATGGTCTGATAGCGACTGAACTTCGGAGAATCGCTATCAGACTTATGAAACTCGCTTAATACTTATTTACCTTTCATTACGCCACCTGCGAAAGATGAAATAGATTGTTCCGCGATTTTTCCTCCTTTCTCACTTGCCTGTGTGGCTTTGTCCGTTCCGGCTTTCACACCGTTGCTAATAGCCCCGCCTAAATGAACACCCGCCCAGCTCAATGCCCCTATCCACACGGCAGGCAGCACGAGGAACATCGTCCCCATAACCAGATTCATAATCAGATCATCCGATGTATTCTGAAATCCCATCATATTGAAGCGTGTATGTGTATCGGAACTGTAAAGCACCGTCAGCAACCAACTGTCGAGCCAGCGGGCCAGTTCCCACCAGAACGTCAGGAAGTTCACAGCAAAAATGACAAACGTCAGGGTGATCACCGTTTTGAATTCATAGGCTGCAAAGGCCAGGATCAACGGCACCATAATATAAATAGCCATCAGCATAACGGCCTGTACCATCGGCAGTGCCTGGCGCATCGCATCCAGAGCCGGGAACGCGCCCAGAGAGGCAACTGAAGCCCCTGCCGTACCGGCGATACGGGAAACAGCGTTCATTGCCGTCATATCCGCATTACCACCATAGCCGTTATACACTTCACCGCCATGAGATACCGTCAGGTTCGCCGGGCTGACGAGCCGGCGTATAACCTCCTCCTGATAATCAGTCTGACTGCTGCCAATCATCTTCATCGCCGCAGATAACCGCAGCCAGTAGCTGTCATCAACCTGCTTCATCACCCTGGCCTTCAGACCAGTGTCTGCTGCCGACCACCACTCAGAACAGTAGGGGTATCCCCCATTACCGGTATTCGGCCGGCCGCTGTCACGGGCGTCACTCCAGGAGAACATCCCGCGCGGCAATTTCGATTGTAGGGTGGTGTAGTCTCCTTTAAGAAAGGTACTGCTGCCTATCCAACTGAGATCTGACAAAACGGCTTTATCCGTTGTCTGCCCCTGGTCACGCCGTTTCCACTGGTAAAGCGCAAGCGAGTAGCAGTCGTTGGTAAAATCCTGCAACTCATCAGCCAGCGCGCGGTTCTCAATGAACGTCCGCTGCACCTCAAACCTCAGTTGTCGCAGATCCGGCCGACAGGGAATGCTGGCCACCGCCGCCTGGGTCACACCTTTGGAGAGCTTATGGACCAGAACCCACCAGACTGGCGCAGCTGCGCTTTCGCCGTCCATACTGGAGATGATGTTGTTGTAACCACTTTCATCAGGCGCTTTTGGTGTCCAGGTTCCGCATGTTTTCGCCCGGGTTTTATCAAATTCCAGCGTGGTCAGGCTCACCTGAATCAGCGGTACACAGCAAGCAATCATCACGAAGAACGCACCATAAAGCGCATTCTCGATACGGGGTAGCGACAGCATACCCTTGTTACCTTCATCTTCCCCTTCTTCGCGAACCTTCAGCCAGATACCCACGACCTTAAAGGCCATTGGCAGCGCAAATAGTCCGGTACTGACAAGGACGTCCCAGAGGCCATTATTGACCAGCCAGCCCAGCAGGGTCAGGAAATACTCCAGATAGCTGTTCGTTGTCATAGTGAATCAGCCTCCCACACCGGAAAAAATGGAGTATTCGCAGACCAGAAAGAATAATGTGCTGGCGCCAGCAATGCGCAGTAGTGGCCGACGATATTCCGGCCGAAAGCCCGGTGCATGCCAGATTTTCCACAGCCCCCACCCGACGGCGCAGTAGATAACCAGCCGCCACGCCAGCCAGCCGTAGCGCGTTGCGTGCATCCATCGCTTCAGGGATGCCACGCTCTCCGGATGACGCATCCCGATATCAGCCAGCCAAAGTCCCACGGTCATCATCAGCGCCAGGAGCAGCAGATATAGCAGCCCAACTTTTAACCCTTTTCCTGTTTTACGCAGCAGGTCGCGATGACTGATTTTCATATTCACAACGTCCTTATTCTGCATCCGGGGTATCGAGCTTCTGGAACCTACTGTCGGCATTATCCGTCTTCTGAATCATCGGGTTTGTGCCGACACGTTCGTTGTCCCGCTCGATGATGGTCAGTACCGAGTTCCTCGCCAGCTCTCGCTTAAGGTCCATTTCATTCTTCAACGCCATGATTTCGCGATCTAGTGCATCAATACGGCGTTCCCCTTCCTGCAATGCAGCATCCTGAGATGCTGCATTGGGTTCCGACATACCTGTTATCAACATCCGACGCATCAGTAGTGCGGTTTCGACCGTATCAGACATGGCAAGCTCACTGGCAAGACGGGCCGTTAGCGCAGTATTATCCGGATCACGTTGCAGAGCCTTTATCACATTGGCCGTCAGGGAAAGCCCGCCTGTTTTCAGCTTTGCCAGTTCAGCCGCGGTTGGCTTCACTGTGCCGTTGACCAGCTTAACCAGTTGTTCTGTATTAACCTTTGTCGCTTCTTCAAATAATGGAGCAAATCCTGTACCAGCCACAGATGAACCAGGCTGCTCATCCTCTCCTCCACTGGTACATTCAGAGGCATTACCACAGGTTCGTAATGATTTATCACCCAGCACCTTCACAACAGCCTTAGCCGCTTCTTCAGCATTACTAAATTTACTGCAGGCACCGCCATTACAACTGCTTTCGCTGACTGATTGTGTACTGGTTACAGACAGGTCATTCATCATATTGAATCCTGCAGCAGCAAGGTCATGTGTAGGTTTAATAGCGGGTTGTCCGGCACCGCCTCGCTGTTGCCCCCCAATCCAGTTATTACCTTTATTACCTGAAGCTTTGCGCCCGGCCTCATTAGTGCGCACGGCGTCTGCATCACCGCTGTTAACAATGGACTTGTATTCTTCCAGCATGGCCTGCTGAGTCCATTTGCTACTGTCGGTGAAATCTGCCAATTTCTTCGCCATGTTCTGGCAGTTCAGTTGTGCTTTGTCGAACGAGACATTCGCCTGCAGTACACCGTTGGTCAGCATGTCATACAGTCCCGGATTGGCCCGCTGAATAAGCATTGCCGGCAGGCTGGCCACCGCGCCAGTTGCCCCCTGAATAACGTCACCCATCAGGTTTTTAAAACCATCGGTTACGCCGTTTAACTGGTTGCCAATTGTGGTTTTGAGGTCAAAGTTGCCGCACATCAGGTCACTGCTCCACCCCACATCCAGCCCCAGCTTTTTCATATTGCTGCGCGTCGCCGGCTGCGATATCACCGACCCACCGCCCAGGGTATAAAACAATTTATCGGATACCGCGCCGTCAACGGATTTGCCATAGCCAAAAGCGCTGTCATTAACCTGCGGTAACGAAATTTCACCCCGGGCAGGCAACAGGGTGCCCACTGTGCCGGCAAGCAGTAACACTGCGCCGGTCGCCGATTTCAATGCATCTATGTTCATTTTTTACCTCGTCAAAAATCCGTGCTGCTCAGGAATCTCTGCCCCATACGCTTACAACAGCTGTAGGGCTGCCACAGCACAAAGGCCTCGTTGTTCTCACTGGCTGCGCTGTGGCTCCCGTCAGGAAATACCGCGCAGCTTTGGGTCATCTGAGGTGCCAGACGCTGCCATTTATGGTTCCTGGTGCCGGTGTTTTCCGTGACTTCTCCCGGTGGCCAGTACCCGTCGCGGCGGGTACCCTTCAACACCTGATAAACGTGCGGCTGACCCGTACGGGTAATAATGTCCGCCACACGTTGCGCCACCACCGCCGATGCTTTGTCATCATCGGTCTGGCTGACAAACCCGGAGCGCGGGTAGACGTTGCCCCACATGTTGCCGGATGCCTGACTACCGATTTCCCGTCGACCGGGGATCAATGCCTCGGGATAAAGCGATTCCGGTACACCCGTTCGCCAGGCAATCGAGTCCAGCGTGCTGAGGAAATACGGCATCAGGGGAGTGGCGGCGCTGTCGCAGGAATACCCGGCGATACTGCCCCCGATAAGAGACGTGGCCGGATGCCCAATGGCATCGGCGTATTTGAAGCGAATACTGGATTTACGCTGCCCCGGGTTCTTCATATCTGCCGGGTTGGCGCCACCGGCTGTCACCCCTGACAAAGCGCCAGTAACGACATTTTCCAGCCCGCCCGCCGTCTGGCTGACAAAAGCCATCTCTGTCCAGGGATTTCCACCGGGCGCAACGTAGGTCGAAACCACCGCTTCCGGGATAAAATGGGTGACCTTTACAGAGGTTTTTACGGTGCAGCCGAATGCAGTACAGAACAACCAGTAGCAGATACCACTTACCCGCCAGCTGATACAGTCCTGCGTCACTGCGCTGGCCACTATCTGCGCCGTATTCAGCGCAGCAAACGCTGCAGGTATTGACGCTGTGGCCAGAACGGTGGCGACAGCGGCAGAGCAGAACGTTTTTCTGAGTCGGGAAGGAGGCTGATTCACTGACCACCTCCTGCCTGCTGCCGTAGTGCCTGAGCCCGCGCTACATCAGTTGTGCCATAAACCACTTCCCGGTCGTCAAAAACGACAGCGGGCACCTTGCGGATACCGAGTTCCCGGGCATGCACTACCTGGCGATATGCCGTGACCAGTTGCTGCTGCTTTTGTTGCCACTGAGGGGAGGACATCACCTGCCTGGCCTGCATTGCTGCCAGCTCCGGGTCAGCCGGAAGCTGGCCAAACACTTTCGCCTGCAGGCGTTCAGGTTCATCCAGCAACACAACCACGACATCCGGGGAAAGATTTTCAGGCAAGTGCTGGCTGTCGGTATATACCACCGTGCTGGCCAGAACGGACACCGGCAACAATGCCGGCAGAAGGAGAAAATTGCGTAATTTCATTAGGGAGACTCCGTCAGACTGAATCGTCTGACAGCGTGCTCGCCAGCAATGAGAAAAGCAGTGAAAAACTAAAAATGCAACGTCAGAAGTTAACGACGGGATCGTAGCCGCCATGCAACAGCTGGCAGATAAAAGACGTAATATGTTAAAAGGCCGGAGTCGCTCCAGCCTGTTAACTATATGGCAAGATCCAGCGGAAGGTCGCTGATATCCCTCAAACGCTTACCATCGATCATGGTAGTAAGCAGTTCCAGGCTTTCCTCTAATTCTAATTCCTGGCAGCATTCGATCAGTTCGTACAGAGCAAAATGATAGACATAATCCATGTCACCTGTGCCCAGTGCTAAAGAAGCTATGCGGCTGGCCATCGGCTCCGCCGTAACAGAAGCAATATGCGGCGCCCGACCTTTTCTGGTCCGGAGCAAATTTAGTGCTTCGGTTCTGGTGTTTTGCGCTCGATCAGAACGCATTGTGAACTTACAGGAGATACTGGCATGAAGAAGAGGACGAACTTTATCTTCATGGTTTTCCATTCGTAGCATGGTGTTTCTGCTGCTTTCAGCATCGACAATAATGGTCGAGTGATTAATATCTTCGTCTGGTTCCGGCTTCCTTGAAATAATGACATCTGGTGAAACGGTATAGCCATCTCCAAGGAAATTTCGCAGCGTTTTATTTTCCTGGGCGAGTAGCGACAGCTCAGAAAGATGCGAATATTGTTCGAATTTACCGAGAACGGCTTCGCTGCGGTGACGAACTTGTTCTACACTCCATTTCCCCGGGCGTAACCCATCCAGCATAGGAAATGTGGCATTTAAAAACCATGCACATGCTGCTTCAAACTCATTACCTGCAGTTTGCCCATCTCTCTTTTTGTCAAAAATCTCCGGGATAATATTCAGGCGAGTAGTGATTTTGTTGAAAAGCATGTTAGACAAGAGAACACTTGTGCGTTGCCCTGTATCAGCGTTACTTGCTATCCAGGTTTCACCGTATTTGTTAAAACTTGAAACGGCCAACGTCCTTTGTTCGATAAGCATACGATGAAACTGATCTCGTTGGTGAGATATTAATCCTTTCACGCAGCATCGCTCCTTTCTTGTTGTATAGCGAAAATAGCATCACGTATACACTCCCCGACAGCCTGTGCGACCGGTGGCGGAAATGCATTACCTACCTGCCTGTAAGCATGTGTTTTTGAGCCAACAAACGCCCACTCATCAGGAAACCCCTGTATCCGTGCCGCCATGCGCACGTTGAGTAAAGGCATATTTTCATAACCCGCTCTGTAGGAACCGTCACGTAGAGGTACACCTTTAAAATCAGGACCGGGGATCTCGTGATCGCCCCCTACGCGATGTGCGTAGACACCAAGTGCTTGCCACTGACGCTTGGCGCGTGATGGCCCAAGGTCTGGCCCACCGTGCTTTTTCGACCCACCAACAAGAGTAGGCGCTATATTGTTAGCCATCTCTTTCCATCGCACGGCGCCTTTCCAGCCTTTGGACGACATTAAATCGTAAAGCGCTTCGCCTACGCTGATCGGTTTGGTCGTGGTGGCTTCAGGCCATCTGAATTTATTAAACCAGGGGGCGTCTATCGCAACCAGAATCGCTCTCGGGCGTAGTTGAGGAACACCAAAATCACTGGCATGCAACAGACGCCATTCCGATTTATAGCCCAGCACCTCAAGTTCGTTCTGGATAAGATTTCGGTATGGCGCGAACTTTTTGTCCATTAAGCCAGCAACATTTTCAATCATTACAGCAAGCGGTTTGACCGCGCGGACAACCTGAAGTGCTGCCGGAAAAAGGTCTCGCTCATCATCCTGCCCCAACTGCAGACCAGCTTTACTGAATGGCGGACAGGGTACACCACCTGCAACAAGTTCAATCTGTCCCTGGTACTTTGAGGCTTCCTCTTCCGCAAAACGACGCAGATCGTCCTGCAGAACAGGCCCCCAATCGAGGGCTAATGTTTCGTTATTATGACGAAGTGTGGCGCATGCATACTCATCTATTTCAATGAGAACACTATGTTTAAAACCTGCATTATGGAGGCCTAATGCCTGACCTCCAGCACCGGCACACATTTCGATTGTACGCATCTTTGTCTCATAACTTAACCAGGAACACTGATGATATTAACAGGTGAAAGCTACATAAGGAATGGATGCTACAACAGTAAGGGTGAGTTACTGGGGCATATTCGCAAGGTAAATCCGTTATCATTTCCCCGTTCAGGTATTAATCCCCATCAGATTCATCACGGATAGCAGCAAAATGATCACGGATAACCCTCTTCTCAATGGACAATTAAGCTGTTGAGCCACAGCACCAGGTAAACCATATCAGCCGCGTCCGTCACGGTAATATACCAGCGGGGATGTTCATACTCCTCCTCTGCCGGCCAGCTTCCCTGCCCGCTGACGGTGATAAGAATATTAACCGCTCTGCGGAGCCTGCTCTCCACCGTCACCGCCACACAGCTGCTCAGGCCCACCCGATGAGGGTGACAGGTAACGGTCACCGGGCCATTCAGTCGCTGTCGGATGTGTTCGCTCAGACGTTGCAGATTAGCCTGCGTCACCACAGACATCCCGGGTTCCCCTTGCGGGGGCAGGGTGAAAACAGTGTTATCCGGGTTGTCGTTACCGCAGACACAGGGAACCGGATACTTCAGCGTCATCATGCTGCTGTGCTCTCCTCGTCGTGTGCGTCAGTCAGTCCGCGCAACCGGTCCAGTTTACGGGCAATCAGCTTCGCCGCGTCCAGTTCGCTACAGTGATGCTCACGCATCAGTGCCCGGCGTTCCGCCTTTTCCTCTTTCTCCGTCATGCCCAGCGCGAGATACAGACTGGGGGGAACCGCACGGAACAGCGCCTCAATACGTTTGGCCAGCACCACCCCTTCGGTATAGCAACCTGACAGCTTGCGGGCGGAAAGCAGCACGGCTTCCTGTTCAGGCGTAAGTGCGCGGAACCGGCTGATATCTTTCACCTCTTCCGGCGGCATGGTGAGACAAATCCACCACTCCGCCATGTTCAGCATTTTCTCCGCAATATCCGGGAAGTCCTTCAGGTTCTGCGTGGCCAGCCACAGCCAGGCCCCCAACTTTCGCCACATTTTAACCACTTTGGTCATATACGGCGACAACAGTGGATTAACCGTCACGATATGCGCCTCATCCACCGCGAAGACAATATCGCGGCCGAGATACTGGTCCCGCTCCGCAATATTGTTAATCATGTTGGTCATTGACACCATGGTCAGTGCCATCTGCGCTTCATAACCCTCACGCGCCAGATGACCGAGATCCACCAGGGTCACATCCGCTTCCGGCCACAACTCACCCTCGCGGTTAAACAGCTCCGCCTCAAAGCTGCCTTCCTGCGTGAACATCCCCAGCGCCTCCGCCATCTCTGCGGCTTTCGCCTTACGCTGGGCATTACGGACATTCTGCCCCTCATCGCTGTCATCGCCGGCAATGCTGTATAACGCTTTCTGCAGGTCAGAAGGCAGCATCTGCCTCCCTTCTTTATATGTTGCATGTGCGGCCATCAGCAGCGCTTCACGGATCATAGCCCGGTCGGCACGCTTCATTTCGGCTTCTTCTTTCGGATCGCCGCCCGTTATCATCATCCGGGCTGAAATCTCCATCTCACCGAGAATATCCCGCTTATCCTCGTCTTCACCCTCTCCATCGCTGTCAGCATCAATATCGGGGAGGTCGCTTTCATCAACAGCATGTGCTGCCAGCCCTTCTTCGACCAGTTTATGCGCGTCGGCAAACGGCGGCAGGCTGACACCACTACCCGGTTTGACGCTTATCTTGTTGACAGAAAGTCCAAGACTTTCAAAATAATCAGCCTGCAGACCAAAACTGTTCCCGGCTTCAGCGATAAACAGACGTGGCCGGTGAACCGCCATCAACTGAGAAAAGGCATAGCACAGCGTGGCCGACTTACCTGCCCCCGTCGGTCCGAACAACAGCAGATGCGCATTCTGGGTACGGTCATACTTGTTCAGTGGATCAAACGTCAGAATATCGCCGCCGCGGTTAAAAAAGCTGAAACCCGGATTGCCGGTACCGGTTTCACGCCCCGTAACCGGCAACAACCCCGCCAGATGCTGTACCCAAGTCAGGCGGGTATACCAGTGTTTTTTATCGCTGTCCGGGTTAAAGCACATTGGCAGCGCCCGCAGCCAGGTATTCAGCGGCCCTACCTCAAACTCCGGTCGAACCGGCTGCAGGCCGGCCCCAAGCAATACGGTGGTCAAATCAAGACGTTTGCGCTTAAGATTATCCATATCATCACCGCGAAGCAGGAAGGTGATCCCGGCACGATACAGCTTATGCCGGTTTCCCAGATACTCTTTCACCGTTTTCACATCCTGGCGGACACGGCCGGATTCGGTATTCTCCCCGACGGCATTTTTCGACAGGCGGTTAAACTGTTCTTCCAGCCTGTCCTGCGGCTGCACAACAATCGTCATGCACAGCAGTGTCCCTTCCGGAAACATATCCATCAGCGCGTTGATTTTTTTCTCACCACGGGCCTGTTCACCGGTAATGGTACCCGGCTCTGGTGGAGTACGCAGTCTCTCAACTGGCAGCGCACAATGGGGTTTATTATCTATCCACCATACGCCGTTCTCCGGATCCGAAACGGGTGGCGTAAACCACAGCGTTTCAGCAAAATCATTGCTGACCGGCGCCACGCCCGCCGGGAAGTTGCGCGGATCGGCATACGCCGCCTGATGATACAGTGTGGATTTCTCCACCCAGTCCGGAGACGGATTAAACAGGCGCAGCAGCCAACTGTGAACCTGCAGGCCGTTCTGGCGGGTACAACGAATACCGGCCCCGCCAAGCGCACTGACCACACGTTCACACGCCTGGTTGAGCATCGCCACCGGCGGCATCGGGTCCCGGGACGCGGACTTCCCGATCCAGCGATAAATAACCATACGGGTGCGACGCTGCTGGCCGCGCCACGGCTGACCGGTGATCAACGCATCGGTAAACAGCCCTTCCGGCCGCGAGATACTACGGATATGACGTGCCATTTCACCCAGCCAGGCTTCCGTAAATGCCGTGCGCTGCGCATGCGGTTTCACGTAACCGCGTAAGTGGTCCAGATACGCTTCGGCATCATCTTCATCCTGGCAGAAGAACTGCACCACCCAGGGGTTCTCGTCATATTCATCAAAACTGTCCTGCAGGGCATCTTCCACCGTATCGCGGATCTGCTCCAGACGATCATCTGTGCGTCCTTCCGTGGCCACCGGCGTCACATCATAAACCGCACCGACAGAAATACCGTCCTCAAGCAGAAGACACTGCTCTTCATCCAGGAATTCCACCCACGGCAGATAATCAATGATGGACGGGTTGGCATGATACACTTTTGACTCTTCCTGCCGGGTCATCCGGCCCGATCGCGTCAGTGGCTCCCGACCATGAATAACCAGAGGAGAGATCGCCCCCTCTGGCTGCCCTGCCGTACCATCGGGTTTTACTTCATTTTTACGGCCGAAAAGAGAAAACATTACAGCGCCTCCGTACGTTCACCAGGCATCGCATACTGTGTCTGGCTGTAGAAAGGAAATACGGTGCTGTAGCCAGGCACCGGCGTGTTGCCGCCAGCCAGATGGGGATACAGGTACATCACCATGTCCGGGTTAGGCAATCGGGAGAATTGTTGTGAAATTTCGCTCTCCTGCGTGCGGCTGTAGCTGCGATCGTCCTGTGTACCTTTCTGGTGTTCATCGTCGGTTAACGGGCGGCGCAGTGCATCCCTTGCAGCAGTAGACTGTCGTGCTGTTCCCCCCTCTCCGTCCGCCCCGTTCCACAGCTCAAGCATGGTATGCTCGCCAGTTGGCAGCATCTCCTCTTTTGTTGTTGAACAGCCGGTCAGTAAAACAACCGTCAGAATAAAAAGGCAGACCAGAAAAATGCCGAAAGGAAGCTTTAATAAAGAAAAGCCCGCGTTCTTTTCCTCCGGCACAACGGTGGACACGACGACGTCGCCCTGCAGGCCCAGCCGGGTCGCTTTACATGAAATCAGCCCAAAGGAGGCATATTCAGGGCGGCATAAAAGAACGTCTGTTGTCTTAAACAGTGACTCCCGGATACCATCAGACTCTTTCACCAACGGACCGGCAATAAACGTGTCGTTCTCAACCGGAATCATCTTGTATCCGGCACTCAGATCCAGCATCAGACTTGCATCCACCCAGAGCAACTGGGCGAACGGCGCCAGACTCATCACCTGTTTTGCTTCCTCCATGGTGTCAAAATGACCGCTGGTAAACTGGATCCCCCATTCACCCTGTCCGCGAAACAGCCAGGTCAGGGTAAAACCCTGTGAGACATTCTGATTCATCTTCTTCCCCTTCAGTCCAGACCGCCGTTGTCGCTGACCCCACCCGGGAGGGTGAAGTCGTAGCGAACCCTGCGACCGTTATCTTCATAGTCAATGGCAAGCTGACGGGTAATATGCACGGCCAGCTTCGCACCCGGCGGTACATAAATCGCGTCAAACGTCTGCCCGTAGCGCTGCTTAACCCAGTCAGTGGTCTCACTCATGCCACCTGAGAGGGCTTTCCCCAGCGCCGCTTCGCCGGCGCTGCCGGTCAGCGTGGAGGAAATCCCGTTCACATTATTCTGTGTGGTGTACTGCCCCTCACTCAGTGCTTCCCCGGCGGCACCGGCAGCAGAGAGCGCAAAGAGAGTAGGCAGATAGGTTGACGCGTTAGACTTGCGGGTACCGCTGATACACGGAATACCGTCATTATCCGAAATCCAGCCGATACCGCCGTCGGTACCGGTTTTATTCTGCGTATTGCCGTTACCGGTGTTTTTCCCGCTGGCATCTGGCTGGGGCACAGTACGGACCGTACCGTCAGCAAAAACAAAGGTGATGCTGTTCACATGCCCACGAACGCAGGAGAGCGTCCAGTCGCCACTGGCGCTGCCGGAGACAATCGCCCCCTCCACATCCGGCAGTTCAATCCCATTAGCCGTAAGGTTATCCTTACCAATCAGCACCTTGAAGGGGTACGGATCGGTCACAGTGCCGTTAACCGGAATGCGCCCCAATAACGCCGTCATTGCCCGACTCCCCACCAGGGTGGAGTTTTCCGGCAGGGTGTAGACGGGTTCAGCGTTTTCCTGGGCCCCTTTCTCATTAGTGTGGCCCTTCACCTGCTGTTCATAAGCGGCTTTCTGCCGGGTCAGAGGATTGTTGTCCAGAAAGGAGGTGGGAAACTGCGGTGAAGCCTTACCACTGGCAGCATCGCGCGGATCGACAGCTTTTTGATCGCCTGGCGTCACCCACATCAGCCCGTCATCGCCCCGGGTGGCGGTACCATGGGTGCTGCCCCCCAGCCCATCCAGACCAAGGCCCAGTGGAATATCGCTGTCAGAAGCCGGTTTTACGCCTGCGGAACCACTGCCGGTAGTTTTCAGCTGTTCAGACAGAGCCTGCACTTTTGCCAGCAGGCTGGTCTGTTCGTTCTGCAGTTGCTGCTGGCGTTTGTCATACTCTTTACGCAACCCCTGCACAGCCTCGTCAACCTGCCCGGATACATTCGTGCCGCGCTTACGCAGTTGCTCATTCTCTTTCAGCAAATCGGCATTCTGTTTATCCAGTGTTTTCTGGCGATCGCGAACGTCGTTCAGCCGACCTATCAGTGTGCGCAGAGTATCTTCCGGCGTATCACCTTCCACTCCGAGCGCCTTAAGCTCATCCTGTGAGAGATTTTTCAGTACTGTCGTCACATCACCCGATGAATTCTCTGGTGGTCGCTCTCCTTTACAGCTTTTCAGGCCCACAGCCAGACCCGCCACCACTACTGCGGGAACAATAAATTTCACCATGGCATTGGACTTAATCTGCATGGCTGACCTCCTTCTTCGCGGTACGAACAGCCTTACGTGCCACGGAAGGTTCAGCGATGAAAGCGCTCTGTGGCCGCGTGCCCGTCACGATATAGGCTGTGGTGGTATCTTCCGGCGTGCCCACCGGCCCCAGCCAGCGGTGCTGGAACGTCGCCGCCACAAACTGCCCCTGAAGGGCCCGGGGATCCAGTACAATCCTGCGACTGGCGGTGTTTTGCAGACGGACAGCCACGACGACGCGATTTGCCACGCCCCACGCGGCCAGCGGCGTGGCCGTTATGGCTTCAGACGGATACAGTGTTGTCAGGCGTTTGGACAGATGCGGATTCACCGGGCGGATGCCCGGCACGGCTTCGACCGTACGCAGCGGCGCGTACAGACTTTGTGCAGCATAACGGGTCAGCAATACAGGGATGGGAGCGCTGTACTGTACCTTTTTACGCTTCGCCTGCGTACCGTCATCACTTCCCGGCTGGACGCTGCCGCTGCTGTTTTTCGCCTGTCGACGGGTATCGGTCGTCTGGCTTACCGTGTTCACCTCGCCGCTGTACACCAGACGAACGGGCTCGGAAGGGCCTTTTTCACCGGCGGTGACATCGAGAAGAATAACCTCGCCACTTTCCACATCCTGCAACTGCACCCGCGTCTGAGGAAAAGCGCTGTCGGCCTTCAGGTAGACAGCACCACCGGTGCTCTGCACACGCAGCTTACCGTTGAGTGCCGGAGGAAAACCCACCCGGACGTTTTTATCCACAAATACCACCCGTTCCAGCCCCACCTGCAGCGGGATTTGCAACGGGATACGCTCCCATTTCATAAATTCATCAGCCCTGGCCGGCTCGCTGTTCAGAGAGACCAGCGGCAACAGCAACAGTGACAGCGCCATCAACCCGGCGCGGGTATCGTTACGGATCTTCATTACTGAAATGCTCCTGATTTCGCGGGGATTTCCGTCGGCAGTGCCGCCTCCAGACGCTGCGGTACACCGTCATAGCAGTCCAGCGCCAGACCAAACGGATTGCGTTCAGCATCCCCCTCCCAGCGCACCACTTTCAGTGGATAACGGACCAGGGCGCGTTTTACCGGTTCAGCATGAAAATACTCATCCGCCACCAGGTCGAGACGAACCACCCAGTTATCTCTGCTGATAACGCTGACGCTCTTCGACTGATAACCCCGACCGGGAATTTCATACACCACACGAACACGGTCAGTCAGTTCGCCAGCGTTGCTTCTTTTCCGGGCCTCGGTATTCAGATAGTCCTGGCAACCCGGGGTCAGATAGGCTGACAACGCATGAATTTTTGCCGGATAATCCACTTCACCATTTTTCGGCCAGGCGTTGAGCTGCTGGAAAATATAGAAAGCAAAGGAATAGACCGATGACGCCGGTACTTCCCACCAAGGTCGGGTACTGCCAGTACGTAAATCCGGCGGGTTATGGACAGTCAGTTTGTTCGGGGCCAGCATCCAGCCGGCGCAGGTGATTAACAGGAAAAAGGCCAGCACACCGCAGGCAATACGCAGTGTCAGAATATGCTGATCCCGGTCTTTGACCGCATGACGAAAACGGCTCATTTTTCTCTCCCGGTTCGTTTCAGGGACCATCCCCGGGCATCAACGATCAGTGTCGGGTTGCCCAGGCTGTGACGACGTTTGAACGCCTCCAGCCGCTGCCAGATATAGTTTTCCGGCTTGCCGCGTTTAATGCGGCTCAGCCACCGACCACCGAAACCGATAACCAGTAACGGCGCCAGTAACATGCCGGTCGGGATAATGACCCAGCCGGCAAGAGGAATAAATGGCAGAGACAGGAGCAGACCCACGCCCAGACCGGCCAGGGCGGCAAGCCCCATCTCCGGTGTAGTGAATCCGCGAAACACCACCGGTTCACTGTTCAGACGGTCAGGTAAAAAGCGAATGGTCTGCATGGGGCCGCCTCAGAGAATAATGTCGGCGGACTTGCCCAGCAGCCAGATAACGGCAACCAGTAACACCACACCCACCACGATGATGGAGCCAAACTTCGTCCAGGTGGCCTTCTCATTCCGGACCTCAGAAAAAGTATGAACTGCCGCAATCGCCACGTTAATGAACGCAATGGCTGCCACTACCAGCCCACCAATAACAACACCATCCTGCAGATAACCTTTGATCTGCCCCATCAGGCCACTGCCGCCTCCTGATTCAGGAGCTTCTACAGTGGGCAGGTCAGCAAATGCGGGTTTACAGGTCAGCCAGACCAGAAGCGCCAGCGTGAACGTACGGTTAATAACGCGGTCAATACCACGACGCACGCGGGTGGCAACAGACGCAGAGTGATACATAAATTTATCTCCAGAAATTGATTGATTAATTCAACTGGCAAACATCCAGATACTCACAACCAGCAGGAGCACGGCCCGGATAGCAAAGCGCCCCAGCGCAGCATTCCGAACTTTCTCGTTACTCCAGCCGGTCCACACATCGGACAGTGCCCATGCGGCCCACAAAAACAGAAAGGCCAGCAACACACCGATGCAGACCAGGTGCAGAATGCTGACCTCGACATTGCCGGAGGCAGCTTTAAAGGCTGTGGATTGTGCGGAGGTCATTCCCATCAGGGACGCTCCCGACGATAATTGCCGCTGACAGATGAAGCCCGGGGTTGGGACCGGGATGGCTCCAGATAGCGGTCAATACCGGCACGAATGGTGTTTAAATCGGATGTGGCCTGACGGTAGTCAAAAAAGAAACGCCCCTGCTCAGCAGGATCGGCCTGAGCCGCCGCTACGCGGGCACGTTCAAGCGAGGCCTGCACCTGATCCAGCTGGCGCTGGGCTGAGGCAAGCTCGTCTTTTTCTGCCGCCTGTGCCGTCGCAGATAATGTGGCCAACAGCAGCAGGCCGGTGATGCCCGGTATGCAGGCAATCTGCCGCAAGCTCGGACGGGGATGGTTCATACGCACCTCCTTGAGGATTAACAGGTGCGTACAGAATGCGCAGGATAAGAAGGCTGGTCAGCGATAAACTCTATTTGTGTTTCTGAAAATTTTGCGGAGAAGTATGCAATCCTGGCGGTAAGAAGAAAGACGAATTTAATAATATGACGACATGCAACACTGGGTTTACAAACCTAGTCAGGCTGCGGGAGGATTTTTAAAAACCACCCGGTATCAACAAATTTCTGCGAACAGAACACCATCTAATCTGACAGCCGGCTTTGAACGAAGAGCTGTCAGTTACAGTAGATTGACTGGCCTGGCGGATTTTCATTATCGTTCTCGATCAGGCGGTCAGCTCTTCTCGATAATATTCCTCGGGAGTCCCCTCAGAAAGGGGAATGCGGGTCGGGTTTATGAAGGGGTGAACAAACCCACTTGTGCAGTAGGGAGAATATTATTAACTGATTAACTATATAAAATTTTTAATATCTCCGATGTGCTTTCTCTACTACGCCTATGATTTGTCCTTTGTCCAGAACGACAAGAAAACTAACTCTGCTTTTGAAATACTTTTCAATAGTTTTATAAGGCTCACTTGCACTGCAAAAATTCATGTTATTAACACTTAGCTTTTCAATTAGATCGCTTATATTATGAGACTTAAGATCTATAATTATCTCATCATCTTCCGATAGAGATATTAAATACCTGGCCATATGTTCTTTCTTTAGAACAGCCTTTATATCACCTTCACGATTAACACAAACTGTAAATTTTGAGGTTTTTATTCTACTGATAGCTTCATCGAGAGTTACCACTGTAAAATCTGTATCACATCGGTCGCTTATTAAAACATTCCCGTCGCCTTTAGGTGATGGTTTCATGCGTAAACATTCGTTGACAGTGGAATGATGCTTTACCCAGAGACTGGTTTCAGTTGATAACCATTGCAATGCATTTAATATGTTAACATGCATCTGACTCAAGTTCATTTTATGTATTGGCTCATAATGCGCAATACGATTTCGAAAATCGTTAATGTCCCTGACCGTTTTCTCGAAATCTTTTCGAGTCATAGAGATATTCGGCAATAAATTCTGCATATTTGTTTGCCATACAAACCGATCGTACTCTGGTCTAAACAGGTTTGACCAAAAATCAAAAGTTAATGTTGAAATAATATCTTCCTTGTTGGGCTTTTTAGCTCTTCTAATTCCGCGATCCAGCGCATCCATGCTTTCAGCTGATAAACCTGATCTGAAAGAACTATGGTCAAACCATTTTTCATCGAAATAAACGCTAAATATCTCGCTCATCCTGTTCCGGAGAGTGACCTCAAGAATATGTAAAGGATAAAGGAAGGATTTAGACAACCGTGCATTATAAAGATACAAACTAAATGCATATTGTGTATTAAACCCAGCGTTTTTTAAGTAGGGCGCGAATCGCTCTTTAGACAGGTTTCCAATGATGCCAGCTTCGTTGCCAGCGTAATCGTAAGGAACTTGACTTTCAGCCATGAGTGTTTAGAATCCTTATCAGAGCAGTTGGTTCGGCCCCTCTGGTGGTAACACTAAGCGCCTCCAACAATCTACTTAGATCCCCGAGACAGACTTTGGTCCCTCTCGGGGTTTCGCTTTTTTGAGGTGACACTTTTTCCGGGACCACCTTACTGCAGAGCATTGTAGCAATCTTCCTTTATCCCACTCAAGCTAACACATTAAAATACTTAAAGTTACTACTTAAGCACGTACCTTCTCGTTTTCCCCAGAAGCCAATGAACAAGCCTGCCTGTTCCTCATTGATTAACACAAAGAGATGCCAGAAATTTCTTCATTAGAAACGTAAGGCTACTCCTGACCTGTACCCCTCTATAGGTCTGAGTAATACATTTCAGACCTCCAGAACGGCGCAGTGTCGTTGTATGTACTCAAACCCTTTCTTCGTCAGAATATCCACCTCATGAGGGACTTCTTCCAGCAAACCGTCCAGATACAACTCCATCAGAGCGTCCCCAGCCCCCTCTTCAGTCAGAAACAAATCAAACGCCCGCTCAGGCAGGACCTGCCCTGCTTGTACGTTATGTTCGGCGGCAATAAGCATAACGCGATGCGCCAATGAGCTCAGATACATTCAGCATCATCCCTGTTGATATTAAAGACAGGTAGACAGTTTATCGCACAGATCGGTTAGTCTGTCGGACAAACTTCACACATCGCCAACACCGTGCACCCAAGATTTTTGACCATTTACCAGCGGCAAGTCTAAGTTTAAACCTGACGCGCCAGTTAGCGACTGTTCAGGGGCTTGTCTGCTGACGAAGACGCACAAAAACAAGTTTTGTACGCCTTCGTCCAGCGCTGATAACTAAAGATACTTTTTAAATGAAGCCGTGGTGACCGTGATAGCGACACCCAGCAATATGGCAGCAGGCAACAGCAGCAGGTTGGGGTATACCGCCGTCGGCCAGGAAAGATACAGCATCATGGGTACTACGATCGCTGGTTTCACCATCTTCTTGGCATGGTGATAAACAAACGAACTTTCATAACCTGCCCCATAGCGCCGAAGATCCCTGCGTCCCAGCCCTTCGACCAGCGAAACCAGCACCACCATCAGAAACAACGGGACTGACAGAACCAGTATGGTTACTCGCACCAGGGTAATCACGCATATCCATACGGTCGCCATCAGATATTCATGTAGATAGCCCGCGAGCCACCCACTCCAGTTGTTCAGATTACGGGTCAGCTCGTTATCGCTGCCAGTTTGCAACACATTCTGCTGCTTTATCCAGCCAGTAAACCCACTGTCAACAAACAGCCACTGATACGCTACTGTTACCCATTTAACAACAGTCACAGAAGGCTCAGACAGCAACAGGCTGCGGGTGAATTCTGTCGACAACCAGCCCAGTTCGGTATTCATCACAGCCTCGCTGTGGGCTGCCCCCGCTTCCGGCCAGAAGAACGCTATGCCGGTGTACTCAATCAGCAGGCTCAGCATCAGCGAACCCAGCAGCATGCCGATCAATGCCCAGGGCCAGCCCCAGAACACATTATAAAGCAAACCATGTGGCTTCTCCGGCCGGGGCGGGGGAGGACTATTACGCTGAGGTTCAGCCACGTTCACCTCCTGCTGGCACAATGGCCGGCGCATCATTCCACCACGCATCACCACTGTGATAATTGCGGCGCATTTCCTCGGCAATTTTCGCAATACTCTGCGGCATCAGTTTATCATCCACATCACCGGCAGGCAGCGGCATGCGGATTTTCCACAATTGCCCGCCTTCCAGCAGGGCGAATGCCTGCCCTTTCGGTAGTGTTACCACATCAGCCGGCTCCAGCAACGGCACCTTGACCGTTCCGACACGATCCTGCGTACTGGAGGTAAAATCCTGGCCCGCACTGATATCGGTATCCTGATGACCAGAGACCAGCGTCTTGGTGTAAATCTCCACCTGCGGCAGCTGCGTGGTCAGGAGTTCGGCGGTACGGTTCTCCCTGACACGTAACATAATCAGATTGTTGAAGTTACCCTGGACCTGAGCCGTTTTGGCCGCATTGCCGATCCGGGCCTCAATATCCGATGAGGTCTGGGTGTAGGCCGTCACCTGCATGCCGGCACCGCCCCCTTTGTTAATAAGCGGGATAAATTCATCACCCATCAGCTCATTGAACTCATCACAGTGCAGGTTAATCGGGACCTTGCTCTCCCCCTCTCCCGGTAGCCCGGCATGAATACCGTGCTTGTAGATATGACCCGCCACGCTCACCAGATCGGCAAACATGGAATTTCCCACGGCGCTGGCCACTTCGCTGTCACTGAGCGCATCGAGGCCGATATACACCACGGCCTTTTTACGGATTATCTGCTCCCAGTCAAAAATCGGTCGCGAATCGCTCATATCCAGATAGTCCGGTGCCAGCAACTCCGCGGTTTTCCCGGTTGTCAATTTCTCCAGCAAAGGCAGCAGGGAAGCCACAATTTTATCAAAATAGGTACGATCATAGCGTACAGCGCTACGCAGACCATCCAGAATGGGATCATACAGCTGCTTCCCCTCTTCTGAACTGAGTGCCACCTCAATGGACCAGATACGTACCGCATCCGGCTGCCCCTGCATATTCCGCGGGACATCATCATCCCCCAGAACCTGCTCGTTATTCTGAATTTGTGCCTGCAGCGAGGGAAGCTGCTCACGGATAACCTTCTCTGCGTAACGGATATACAGATCGGCGATATTGTTCACATAGCGCATAATCAGGGTGTAATCCGGACGCTCGCCCAGTGCTACCAAGGCCCGGGCGATAATGTTGACGAACCGCCAGGCAAACTCACGGAACGCCGCGCTGTTCCCCTCTCCTGACAGCTGGCCCGCCACGCGGGACGCCACTTCTGACACCCGGCCAAAACGCCCGACAGCGTTATAGCGGGCAGATATTTCAGGCCAGCCCAGATGGAAAATATACAGCGCATCACCCCGGCCGGCACGGTGTGCTTCAGCCCAGACTCGCTTCATCAGATCGGCATCGCCCTTCGGGTCAAAAACAATGGTGACTTCACCACGACGGATATCCTGGGTAACCAGCAGCTCTGCCAGGCGTGTTTTTCCCACGCGGGTGGTGCCATAGACGATGGTATGCCCGACACGCTCCAGCAGCGCCAGCCAGACATCCTGCTCATCCGGCTCTATGCCGTGCAGTACCGGATTACCACCCACCGGCGGCAATGGGCGAACCGGGTTCAGGGGTGAATCCGTGCGCAGGAGTTTTCCCAGACCCGGCGCTGAATGCTCCGTCCTCATTTCCAGCCAGCGAGCGACCTGATACAACCGGCCCGGCTGCAGGTACTTCGCCACTTCCGGACGTAGCGTATCCTGCAGTCGCTGGGTGTGTTTTTGCGTCCAGCGAAACCCGCGCCCCAGAAACAGGCGCTGACGGCTGACCGGTATCTGCCCGGTGCTCATGACGTAGCGGGGGAGCCGGGTCAGATTGCGGCGATAACGAATAATATTCATCCCCTGCCGGGCACGTACAACGGATAACACTGCAAAACCAGACGCGGTTACATAGCTGACTGAAGGTGCCAGCGCCACAGCCCAGGGAGCCTGTACACAAACATATGCCGCCATACCGGCCACGACGGCAGTATTCAGCTCAACCGCCGGACGCAGCAGGGCTTCAATCACATAGCGGTTACTCATTATCTTCCTCCCTGACAATACGGACATCGCCCTTTGCCATGCGAACATGCGTCACCGCGCCACTGTGACCCCTTCTCCTTCGGGCACGAACCGTCATAAACAGTTCCAGGCAAATGCTGATCGTCAGAACAATTTTCATCAGCAGATGTAATGCACGGATATCGTTTTCTGCTGCCTGTTCAAACGGTTCCGCCGCTGTCGGGCAGTCAGTTTCCCGTGTAGCCATCGCACGCCATTCATCTCCGCTCAGCGGTGCTACAGGGAATACGGCATTGTCCGCAGCGGCATCAATACAGCGCCGCACCATAAGGCTCCCCTCCGGTGCGTTGCGCCAGCGGGCGGCCTCATACATGTAATAATCCAGCCGCGATGCAACGCCTCCCTGATACGACAAGAAGGCCATCACCAGCATCACGCCTCCGGTCAGTAACGCCGGCCACAGAAAAAATAAGCGGCCCAGGGTGAGGCACCAGGTCCTCAGTAACGAAAATGTCATACAGATTTCCTCTGAAAATATGAACAACCCGACAGCCAGTCATGTCGACCGGCAAGCAGATCCAGCAGACGCTGACCGCTGATGATAAAAAGACGCGGAGAGGTGGAGCTGACCGCCCGGCTCATCTTTCCGGTCCGGCCAGTGTGAATGAAAAAACCGCAGCAGGTACGCTGTTCAAGAAGCTGGTCAAAGTCGCGAATATGGGCTGGCGTAATCGCCCGGCTGTAGCGTTTGGCCTGGATCAACCAGCATTCGTCATCAATAATGACCTGTCCATCAGTGCCGCCATCCCCGCTGTAAGACGCATTACGAACCACTGTCAACCCCTGTCGTTCCAGTGCCAGCAACAGCAGTTCCTCAAACACATAAGGGTTAATTTTGCGCAGATACCGCATACGCTGTCCGTCCCCCGGGAGAGTGCCCAGTTTTTCCAGCACCCGTGCCGCCGCAGCCTGATAGCAACGGTGGCGACGAACGCTGGCTTTCTCCCGCTGACGAAAACTCAGACGCAGCATCACCACGATAAACAGCCCCGCCAGAAGCAGGGCCGGTAACGGGTTGACCAGCAGCGCAGCACTCAGTTGCAGTGCGCTCATCACGGCCGTACCTGTCGGGACAATCCGGTATCTGTGATCAGCACCGGGTAATGCCGCAACTGCAGACGGCGGGCCAGCTCAGAGCCGGATGCTGGTGCCATCGGAACACCGGGAGCCAGATCCCGCAATGACTCAACCGCCGACGCGCTGTCAACACTGACAATCATGCCTGCCGCATGCCGGGCAATTAGCGCCTGCGCATTCTCTGCCAGCCAGTACCGTGACTGTTCGTCATCACCGATAAGGAAAAGCGCACCAATGCCCGGCAACTGCAGAGGACGATCCTCCACCGTCCCCGGCGTCATCTCCGGCGTGCTGACCGGAAACATCGCTGCCATCGCAGAAACGGGGGACTGTGTGGTTGCCGTTGACGCCTCCGGCAGGCTGGGTTGTTTATTAATGCCGTCAAAATAAGACGAAGCATCCTCCCCACCGAGGTCAGCGATGACGTTCAGTCCGGCATGGCCCGTCAGGGGAAGAAAAAGACTCATCATTAAAAACAGTTTTTTCATCATGGTTCACTCCCGGGTTCAGTCCAGATAAAACCAGGTTCAGGGGCAATGGCTGCCACTGTCTGCGGTAATAAAGAAGGCGGCAACAAAGGGGGCTGGCGGGTCGTGCTGCTGAGACGGACAAGATGACGCTCCACGATAATTTTGTATCGTGCTGCAGCTTGCCCACCCGCCGGATGGTGATAACAACCGGCCGCATCCAGCCAGCTACCCGGTTTACGCTCCCAGCACTCACGCAGAATGGTGGCTGCGGCATTGAGATTGGTGTACGGGTCAAACGCCGCCCAGGTCGACACAAAGTGATGCCCGTTCCAGCCCAGGTTTACCTGAGCCAGACCGACATCAATACGTTTAGGGGAATAGCGTGACATAAACACCTGCAGCGCCTGCCAGGCCTCCAGACGGCTGGCGTAGCGGTATCCCTTACCCGCCACATTAATCGTCCACGGCCAGGGACGGCTCACAGCAGGCAGATTTGTCTTCTGCCTGACCACCGCAGCAATTGATCGTGGCGCCATGGCGGTTTCCGTCAGCGAGACAGAATAGAGCGCTTCCGGCGGTACCCCGTGCGCAACGGCCACCCGGATATACCCTTCCGGTACAGTCTCACCAGTTGCCGTTGCACTGCCACTTACCGCCAGCATCAGGGCGATCAGAATGCGGCGATATGCCATCCTTTTTCCCCCTGTTGCAGCAACACCGGCATCATTCCGTCGCCAAAGCGCAGCCAGCGGTCACCATCATGGTTCAGCGTAATCTGGCGGGAACGGACTTTTTCCGCCGGGATACGGTGAGCACGGGCCCACTGGCGTAACTTATCGTCACTCCCCTCGCTGTCGACCAGGTAAATATCAACCGGACGATTGTCACTGAGCACCGCAGACAGCCGCGCATCGCAGGTCGGACAGTTCTTCGACTTAACGAACAACGCCAGACGCCCCCCGGTATCCCGGGCAACACCGGCAGCATTCCCCAGATTCACCGGCAGTCTGTCCGGATAAAGCCGTTGCCAGGCCGCGTTGATTTCCCGCTGGAAATCCAGTTCTTTTTGCGTACGGACAAATTCCTCTTTAACCCATTTTTCCGCATACTGGCGGCGCTCTGCCGGCGTGCGGGCCTCAATCCCCAGTGCCGACAACGGATCCAGTCCCGGGGACTGGATACCCCGGGGGCCATTCATCAGTTGCTGATACCGCTGGTAATCCTCCGGGCTTAGCCCCCATTCGCCGGCTTTCTGCTGCAGGGACTGCGTCTGGCTCTGTGTGGTTTGTGAGTTTTCAACTACGGAGATATCCGTGGCCGCCAGAGCCTGCGAACTCAGCATGACCAGCGCCAGAAAAGTCAGTTTCAGTTGCATGATGGTTTACTCCACCTTAAGGGCTGTCAGGCGCCCGTTGACACGAAAAGTCGCTTCGCTGTAACCGGCACGCACCAGCGTCCAGCCGGAGACGGTTTCCCCTTCACCGATAAGCGCTATCTGCGACAGGCTGTGGTAACCGCGGGGGGCCACCGCCACCCACGACTCCGCGCCTCGTCTTTCCACGCCGGTCAGCACAAACGGTGCATGGCGTGCAACAACAGCCGTCGAACGGGGTTTAACGAGTAGAGGCTTTTTGACGTCTGTCGGTGTTTTTTCCGGAGCCGGAATCGCAGTAGCCGGTACCGTTTTCAGGGCATTCAGCTGTTCAGCAAGCGCACTCAGCCGGGCCGCCATCTCCTGCTGCGCCTGTTGCAGACGTGCAGCAGATGCCTGCAACGATGCCAGCTCCTGCGAAGGCCCGGTCCGTGCTTCAGCCGCTTTCTGCAAAGTCTCCACACGCTGCTGGTTATCGGCCAGCCCGGCCTGCAGCGTTGAAATCCGCGACTGAAGGGTGGATAACGTCTCGGTGGTTGTCGCGGTATTGTCCTGCGCTTCAAGACGTGAAAGGCGCATATCCAGGTCAGTCACGCCGCTGACCAGCACATACAATACAAAACCAGCCGCCACCATCGTCAGGTACAGACAGGTGATAACAGCAGATCGCCAGGACCACCGGCCTCTCTTCCCTCTGGTGGGTACAGATTCAGTGATATTCGTTTCGCTCATTTTTTCAGAAACCCTCCCTTAGCCGGGGCCGGGGCCTTTCGGGGAGTCTGGACTGTCGGTAACTGGCTGGCCGGTAACTGATACCCGTCACGCAGACTGTGGCAGACCACGCGCTGAACATCATCAACCTCCAGTTGCCAGGCAGGGCCGGCCATCACCTGCAGAGCGGTGCGCAGGCGCATGGGCCCCAACTGATACTGCACGGCCGGCAGTGGCTGGCGGTACAGTACGCCGTTTGCCGGTCCCGTGGCGCAAAGTGAATAGCCGGACTGCTTCAGGGTATAGCGCAGGGCATCCGCCACTGTCGGATGCAGGGATGACGGGATACGAATATCAATAATCTGCGACAGCGGATCGCGCTGGACGGCCATCGGATCCGTGCTGACCAGCAGATAACGGTCATAACGCACCACCTCCGGCGTTCTGGCATATTCATCAGGCGCAACGGTCTGAACATTGCGGGTGACAGCCACGGAAGGCGTGGGCGCAGCAGCATCACGCTGCTGTAGTTTCTGAGTTGAAGAGGAACAGCCGGCCAGTAAAAACAGAGGCAGAACAGCGGTAAGGGTTTTACAACGGGAATGAAATTTCATCCAGGGGTTTCCTTTACAGTGACAGAACAGGCCTCACTGTGCGAAATCCCCCCACATTCACTCAATTAACAACTGATTTTCCACAGATGAAAAAAAACGCCGACCGGAAGGTCAGCGTTCTGTTTGTCAAATTACACCTGTCAGTGTCGTGGAATCGCACCTTTAGCACCACGAAGCAGCCCTTCGGTACTCAGGTCCTCATCCAGTTCAGGCCAGTGGATACCATAGCCAGCACCACACAGCTCCCAGTTTTGTCGCTGCTCAGCAGTACCAGCAGCAAGACGCGGGAACCAGGCAACGGGAACAGAGATACTGCGTCCATCCATGAGATCAACCGTCAGGCGATCATCATCAATACAGACATTCATTACGCGAATATCATTCTCACTTTGTAAAGTAAGCATCCCAGGCCTCCCGGAGTGTTATCTGATATTCTTTAACCAGACGTTGTAATTCACGAAGCTCGTGTGAAGCAAATCCCACACTACGCGCGACACTGATATCATGTAACCATATTTTAGCGGTTGCATTGCCTTTATCAATATGGACATGCGCCGGTTCATTCGGTTCATGGCTGTAAAAGTAGAATCGATAAGCGCCGATCCTTAATACTGTAGGCACAATATTCTCCCTGTCAGATTGCATGTATGGTCACGCGATTAACGCCATAACCACACCCAATGAACGGGATGTCATCGTCAAAATCCATCGGCATGCCGGCAGCAGAGCTTCCGGATGACGACGGCCCAACCTGAGGTGGCTGGCCACTTGATACAGGTTGCTGAGGTTGTCCCCATCCCTGGTGTTGAGAGGAGGTGCTCCCCGACTGCTGACGACTCCCCAGCATCTGCATGCTACCGTTCACGTTGACCACCACTTCGGTAGAATAACGATCCTGGCCATGCTGATCCTGCCATTTACGGGTACGTAACTGGCCTTCAATATACACCTGTGAGCCTTTACGCAGATATTCGCTGGCCACTTCCGCCAGTTTGCCGAACAGCACAACACGGTGCCATTCGGTCTGCTCTTTCATTTCGCCGGTTTGCTTATCGCGCCAACTCTCTGAAGTCGCGATCGACAGCGTGGTCACAGCGTTACTGTTGGGCATATAGCGCACTTCGGGATCCTGGCCTAAATTTCCAACCAGAATGACTTTGTTAATTCCACGTGAAGCCATGATGCTTTCTCCTTATGCCCACTCACGTTGAGTCCAGGCACCAGTGGTGAACGCCTGAACCGCTTTTTTATGGGTGCTGAAGTATTCTTCAGACTCACGGGAAACAGGCCCCTCATGATTTGCCGTACCGATATAATAACCGCGACCGCTTTTGAGCACCTGTAAAGGTAAAGTAAAGCCGGACTCTGCTGCCAGAATTCCTGTTGAATTATTCATGATGTGTTTCCTTAATAAAGAAAACAGACCTCCCTGAAGGAAGGTCCGTTATTCAGGGAGGTGAGGGTAAAAATAACTCAGAAAGAATTTTCAGCGTATTCGGGCTGAGCAGAACCATTCTGAGGCGGTATGGAGTCCGGTTTTTCAGTTTTATAAACCATATCCTGGCCTATTTTTATCCAGTCCACTTTTATTAAGCGGGCTTTCAGGCTGACACGCTGCTCGCCGGCATGATCGCCTTTGTTAAGCGTAAAGATATCCGTGGACGGATTACTTAAGGTGAAGCCGATAAGGACTTTTTTATCCTCATCAACGGCTTTCTGGCAGCGGCCAATCAGACTGGTCGCTTCTTTGCCGGCAACGGAAACATCAAAGCGAACATATACCGGGTTATCCGTCGGACCACTCAGTGCGTTAATCACGCAACTGAGAAAAGAGCCGTTCTGAAGATTGACCTGGCGAATATTGCTGAGATACCCCAGACCTTTAATGGTCAGGTTGAAATATTCCGTTTTGCCGGAAGCAGGATTATTTACAGACATGATGTTTTCTCCATGGAGGTAAAAATAAGATACGACGGAGAAAACATCTGCCCGGACGGGAGTGTTTTTCCCGTCGGGGAGTCAGAATTAGCTAAATTCCGACTGTCTGGTGAGTCATTAAGAAACCTTCATCGCCGCGTCATAGTGCGCTTGTACTGGCGATATCTGCTTTCAAAGGTGTGCAGATGTACCACATTCAATATGCTCTCCCTTTCAGGCTGCGGGAGAATTCTTTTGCAGCCACCCGAAGGCGTTTCTCACAGACCGCTGAAACATTGGTGGTCGTAAACACGACAATTAAGCACGACCATCATTAAACTGCCCGGCGAGAATGTCAACCTGAAACCAGAGGAGGTGCTGCTGCGAGTTGCAGAATAAAAAAAGGCGCCGTTGCCGACGCCCTTATGGCCAGTACCAGAACCTGCGGTGTCTCATCATTCTCCGGGGATTAAGGACATTATCCCGACGCGGTTTTCACGGAGTGCATACGTCTTGCAGGCCAGTCGGAACGTACAATTCACTGCCTGCCGGGCCAGGCTATCATCAGACCCCGTTAAAGTCCGTAACAGCCCCGTAGCCTGCGGGGTACCTTTGCATCAAAGCGGGTTTACAATAGCAGAACTTACTGCCCTAGTGTACCCAAAACCATTATTGCGGTGCTGAGAATTCCGCTTTCGTCTTTGCTGCCGTTTTTTTGCCCCGAATAGTTTTCCGCCCCTTTCCGCCGCTTTTCCCAGCAACAATACCGTTACATTCTGGATAACGAATACATCCCCAGAAGTCTCCGTTTTTTCCCTTACGCTTGCGGGTCAGGCCCTTACAGAGCGGGCAGGGAGGCGTCACAGGCGCGGTAATTTTCACTGTATCAGATCGCCCTTTGTCAACCAGATGACGGGTCCACTGCAGCTGTTTTTGCATAAAGGTGTCCAGCGACATTTTTCCCTGAGCAATATCGTCAAGCGCCTGTTCCCACAGCGCGGTCATACCGGGGCTGGTCAGCGTTTCAGGCAACGCCGCTATCAGTTCCCTGGCCAGCAACGTGGCGTGGATATGTTTGCCTTTTTTCTCCAGGTAATGACGGGAGAAAAGTGTCTCCAGTACCCCGGCCCGGGTCGCTTCGGTTCCCAGTCCCGCATTATCACGCAGCACTTTTTTCAGCTTCGGATCGCTGACGAAACTGGCAGCATTTTTCATCGCGGCAATCAGCGTGCCCTCGGTAAAGGGTTTTGGTGGGCTGGTGACCTTATCCCCGACACTGGCGCCATTTACGATACAACTGTCACCTTTGTTCAGAGCTGGCAACGCCATATCATCATCCTCAGGCGGATCTTCCTGAATATCTTTCTGAAACAAACACGTCCAGCCCGTTATAACATTGACTTTCCCCCTGGCCAGGAACAGCTGGCCGCCGATATTAAAAGAAGCATCGGTCACATCAGACTCCTGCAGCGGCAGGAACTGGGCAAAATAATGCTGTCGAATAAGCTGATAAACCTTCAGCTCATCCGCACTGAGGCGCGAGAGGTCAAATGCCTGACGTGTAGGAATAATGGCATGGTGTGCCGTGATTTTTTTATCATTCCAGACCCGGGAGACAAACCCGCGGTCCAGTTGAGCCAGCACCGGTGCCACTGACGGATCGGATTTGGCAACAGAGCCCATTACTTCCAGTATTTCCTTCTGCATTGATGTCGGAAGATAACCACAGTCGGTCCGCGGATAGGTCGTCGCTTTGTGCGTCTCATATAATGACTGGGCGACAGCCAGCGTCTCTTTGGCCCTCATCCCGAATTTACGGGAGCAAACCAGCTGCAGCGTTCCCAGATCGAAGCAAAGCGGAGCCGGTGTTTTATCACGCTTTTGACTCACTTCCAGTACTGTTGCACCTTTCTGCTGCTGACAGAGTTGTCCGACAGCGTTCGCCGCCTGCTTATTCACGCAGCGCTTTTCGTCATCGCAGTACTGCGCCGCCGCCTGCCAGGTCGCCCTGAAGCGCACGCCATCTTTCTCAAGCAGAGCCGGCACCTGCCACCAGGGGACCGGGACAAAATCAGCGATTTCCTTATCACGGTTAACCACTATCGCCAGCGTCGGCGTCTGAACCCGACCAACGGACAACACGTCGGAAACACCGGATTCACGAGCTATCAAAGTATACAAACGGGTCAGATTCATGCCGATGAGCCAGTCCGCCCTACTACGCCCCAGCCCTGCATCATACAGTTTTGCCGTTTTTTCCCCGGGGAGAATACCGGCCAGAGCCTCACGGACGCTGGCTTCGTCCAGCGCGGATAACCACAGCCGACGTACCGCGCCACGATATCCGCAATACGCCAGCAGCTCACGGGCGATAACCTCACCTTCCCGGTCAGCATCGGTGGCAATGATCACCTCTCCGGCCTGCTTCAGCAGCTTACTGATAACCGTGAACTGATCCCGGGTCTGGGGTTTGACCACCATTTTCCAGCTATCAGGTAAAACCGGAAGCACATCGGCCCGCCAGGGTTTACCAAACTGCTCGCCATAAGCATCCGGGCTGGCCTGCTCCAGCAGATGGCCGATGGCCCAGGTGACGGTGATATTGCCACCGCTGATAAATCCCTGTCCCCGTTTGCTGATGCCGAGAACCCGCGCAATATCTTTCGCCTGAGACGGTTTCTCACACAGATAAAGCTGCATGTCTCACCTCCCCTCTCAGCTCTTTTCGCTCTGGCGAACAAAGTGTTCCCGCAGAGGCGATGAAAAAGAAGATCGCTTTTTACCGGAGAAAATATCGGGATCGGGTTCACCCAACCGCGCCAGGGCTTCTTTCCCGCGGGCGGTCAGATTAATAATATCGCTTCGGTTAACCGCCACGGTGTAATAAGGCTGAATAGCCCCATAAACCTGTCTGACAGCATGTCCGCCTCTGTTGAGATACTGATCGCGCTGAGCGCGTGAAATCAGCCCATAATGGAAAGCCTGAAACGCTTTCATTGCCAGTTGGTCATAACCAACCAGCAGCCATACGCACCGGTACCCCAGGGGGGAACGACTGTAAACGCTGATATTCAGAGGATGCGCAGACGCAATATCAGAAAGCGTTATTCCTTTGGGAACCGCTGTCAGGATCACATCCAGCTCATTCACTATCTTACCGATCTTAGTGGAAGCACTATTAATCGTGGTTTCCAGCTTCACCAGTACCATATCAGCATAAGGGTTATCTGCTGCTGAATCCCGTGAAGCCACCCCGGCACGCTGAATGGCCTTTGGCATACTAATGATTTCAGGCCGCTTTTTCTCATGGGGACTACGGGAATTACTGTCACTTTGCTTACGCCCTTCCCATAATCTGATGGCATAGTGAGTATGAAGTTCCACCGAAAGCGCGGACTGTAGTGCGCCTGCCCGCGGTGAAGATGCTTCATTACCGACCTTAGCATCCGCGTTCTTTTTACCCTTTTCCATATATAGCCCCTTGCTGTTGCGATATCTCAGTCAGGATTGAGATAGTCCTCAGCAAGAGGAGACTCGACAATTGAAAACCAGATCGCCGGGTGTTGAAATTTTGATTTATCCATTACCCATGAATGAAGAACACTTTTCAACCACTGTTGGCAGTGCCAACACCGTACACTTTTTAACTACTGTTGCCCGGGGCAACACCGTGCACTTTTTAACCACTGTTGCCCGGGGCAACACCGCACACTTTTTAACCACTGTTGCTCGGGGCAACACCGTACAATTTTTAACCACTGTTGCCCGGGGCAACACCGTACACTTTTTAACCGCTGTTGCCCGGGGCAACACCGTACACTTTTTAACCACTGATGGCAGTGCCAGCACCATACACTTTTTAATCATCGGGTATTATGTCTCAGTTGTTCCCGGAGACTGGTGACGTAATTCCTGACCTGCTCTTCAGAAGCTGCCGCAGGTCGCGGAGGCGCGGAAAACGGCTGTTGTTCAGGTCGGCATGGTCGCGTCTGAGTCTCCGGCTGAACCGGTTGCGGTTGCTTAACGGGTCTGAAAGTCCCCTCCCGGGCTTTTTTCATCACCGCCAGCATCCAGCCGAGCGGGTTGTCCACTCGCTGCCTGGCCATCAGATTCTGCAGGGTAAACAGGACCTGTTGTGCCTGCTCTTCAGGAAGGGCCTGAAGCTGGCGAATCAGCATCGCCTGGTCTTCCTGCGACACCACAGCTTTCAGCGCATCAGGCAACACAACCGGATTGTCCACGTACGTTTTTTTATTCACACTGTGTGTGAAACTACGTACGTAATGGTTCGGTTTCTGAACTCTGTGGCAATCCCCTGATTTTACTGGCAGTTCGGATTCCGAACTCTGTATTATTCGCTCCGGATCCTGACTGAGTTCGGTTTCCGTACTCAGCTCGCAATGGTCATTTATTGTTCTATTTACACTGAGTTCGGATCCCGAACCCTGTTCCGGGGTTAATAATGAAGGATGCTGCCGCGTGGCTAACTGACCGGCATTTTGTGGCCGACCCAGGCGGTTTTCAAGAAGAGACAGGTGGCTATGGTAGTGCCGCATTGTGGGATCGGTTTTAATCTCGTCCAGCACATCCCGGGCGGTCTGACTGACCGTCCGGTTTTTACTCAGGCAGGCATCGGCAACAACATCGAGAAAACGCGGATCCAGTGATTCTGCATCCCGGAAAGTCAGGGGCTCGTCATGTTGTGCATAGATATTACCGCGAACCCGCCCTTTATCATCGCGAACCCGCTTACACAGGCTAAGCCAGCCGGTTATTCGTAGCATCAGCAACACCCGGCTGACGGTTTCACGGGAGGCTTTACCTTTACCCGGGGAAGCCAGTTGCAGTTGCAGCTCATCATAACTGGGGAATATCGCGCCTTCATTATTCTGCGCATACAGGCGGATCATCATCCAGCCCATCTTATCAAGGGGGGAAAGCCGCGGATCCAGCAACAGCCTTCGGGGGATGGCATCATGCATGTTCCCCGTAAACAGCAGGCCGCTGCGTACCCGTCCGTCATCGCGCAGCGGATTTGCCGCCAGACGGGCATTCATTTTTTCCAGCGTAAACGCTATCAGGCTGTCCGCAGGCAGCGTCATATCCTCTTCCTTATGATGGCTCCCATCAGGCCATTCTGTTCTGTCAGTAAGCTTATGCCTGCATCCGCGTACAGATGCAGGATAAACACACTATTTGCGGATCGCTGAGTTATACCGCCCGTGACTCAGCAGTAACCAGGTTCTGCCCCCGTTACGACTGAGCAGACGCCAGAACGGACCAATATTGATCTTGACGTATCCACAGCCCCGGTCCTCAAGCCGGGTATAATGACGATCGCCATGATGAAACTCACTGACCAGCCGTAGGGCTTTACGGCAACATTGCGATGGTACGCCGGGGGAAGCCCACAGACCGGGGCCCACGTTTTTCATCCTCATGCACGCTTCCTCGCAGAAGTTTTCGGGGACTGACCCACAGACTGGCGGGGTGTGGTTCTGTGCCATCCTTTCACCGCATGCCAGACTGAGGTCAGGGGGATATTCAGTTGCTCTGCGGCCAGCATCATGACATCAAGCCCGTCCGGGCTTTCCACCTCTTCAACGCCTGATTTCTGCCACAGCCGCCAGATATCCGCATTATCTTCATCCCCGAGCGTATTGCCACGTCCGGAACGGGCTTCGATACCGGCGATCCTGCGACGGGCCGCCACATCCGTACTGGAAAGCCCGAAAAACGTCTGCATCAGCTCTATCGAACTGCCCAGCGCCAGTGCCCGGTCGATGCGTTGCATGCGCTTTTGCTCCATTCTGGCCCGCTGCAGCATGCTGACCAGATTGCTGTGATCGATGCTGACGCTGACCACAGAAACTTCGCTGTTTGCGAGATAATGCAGCTCCTCAAGGGAGAGCCCCTGCAGCATCTGCATCTCTTCGCGCTTAATCCCCAGCGACTCACAGCGGCGGAGATAGCCACTTTTTAGATCCATCACCAGCTGCATCAGCAGCCCGTTTGCAGCCTGAGATAAACCACCGGAATTAGTCACTCAACACCTCCGGGAGACAAGATAAACAGAAAGATAAGCGGGACAATTAAGAAGCTACATGCCCCCCACACAAGGAAAACAACTGGAAAAACCGCCTCCCGGATGAAGAGAGAAAAATCGTAGTCCCATTTCCAGAAAATAAAGCTGTAACCCAGCCAACCCACATGACAAAGGAGTAATGTAGCCAGCGGAGGCAGGAGCATCGCCCCCCAGATATACGTCCACGAAATTCCCCCCAGGAAACTCACAGTCATCCACAGCAGCACAGAAAAGAGGCTGGCAACAGCCAGTCCCCGTAAAACGGGGGCAGAAAATGCCGGAACGACACTGGGATACATATCTGCGGCCAGCAGCCCCAGTACCACACCGCACCACAGACAATGGGAGGCACCCGACAGCAACATCCGTTGATGTTTCGTCATGATGTATGCTCCTCCCGGTAACCAATAGCGGCCGTATTTTCACCTTCAACACCATGATGCAACCTGGCGCTCTTACCCGCCTCATAACCCCGGTGGCGGGCAAGATCGCCTCCGCGGCAACTTTTCAATTCCCGGATGGTCGCCGTCTTCATATTCTGGTTATCCATCCATTGAGTCATCAGTTGCATTTCCTGTTCTGTAACCCGGAAAACCGTGATGACGCGACGCATGCCGTCAACCCACCCGGAACGAAAAAGCTCTGCCCGGTTTCGGCGGGTCGTCAGCTTCAGCTTCTTACTCTGGGTTTTCAGGTATACCGCAGTGGCATCTTTCAACTGCCGGGTCAACACGTCAAAGGCATAAGCCGCCACGGCAGGCCGTTCACTGAAACCGTAAAATGTCACGGTCCGTCGACAGTCGCCCGATGATGTATTTCGCCATGAGAAGTAAGGGCGACAGCCAAAGGCATGGCCAACTGCCCATGCCAGACGGGTCATCCACTCAGGCACCTTTTCGGCCTCTGATGGTGCACTATGAGAGGCAACTTCACGAACTGACGAAAGAGTGGCGTCCAGCTCGCTGATACCATATTTTTCCATCAGGCGCTGCGCCCTTGAAAGCGCCAGTCCGGCTTCATGGGCATTGCTGTTGCTTCGACTCAGTTCCAGTAGTTTCCTGACCAGACTGACCAACCGCTCCTGGCGTTTGTCATTATTCATCATGCTCCTCCTCCACCACCGTTACGCCACGTTGCAGTTCCCGCAGGCGGCGCATGACACGCATCAGCCTCAGCAGTTTTATGGCATTTTCATCATCAAGAACCGGCACATACTGCTGTGCAGAACCGCCGATCAGCACAACATCCATCCCGGTTGCCGGACACTGCGCCGGGCAACACCCGGCAAGGGACAAAAGGAAGGCGGCCGGCGCACTGCAGTTATCACCTGCGGCACAATAGCCAGGCGACAGACTGCTGGCGCGATCTGGCAGAATTTCATCTTCACATCCCAGTTTTTCACCCAACTCCCACGCCATGATGAAAGCCATATTCTGCAGATGTTCGATATCGTCCTGATAAGCCGGAACAGACCAGATCGCATCTCCGGCAATGTGACAGGCCGGATGCAGGGTCTCCTCCTCATCCTCAAGCTCCGGCGCCAGCATGGAGATCAGCGTCTCATCGCTGTCGGTTTCATCATGGTCCGGAGAAAGCCCCGGGCCCATGTCGTCACCCGAAATAACAGGGGAACCGCCATACATATCGGGCTGTATCTCTGTACGAGGCAACAGTGCAGGCGCTTCCTTATTGCTCTCGGGCGATACCCGTGAATCTGCATCCTGCTGCGGAACCGCTGGCGTGGCAGGCGGCAGCTCAGACGATGCTGTCGGCGGAACAAAATCAAGCCCGGGTGAAGTTTCCTGAATGCTGTCAGTGGACAACGGTGGTACCGCCTCCTGAGGACGGGTAGCCTCTTCAGGTTCGCCAAAGTGATAGCGCCGGTTACGCTCGCCAGGATCCAGTTCCATCATCCAGCGGTCATAATTCAGTTCCGGATGCGGCAGCGCCAGCAGCAGATCACCAATAAATTCATCGCGGAACATTTCCGGCGACCACAAATCAGGGGAGTTGAACTTACGGCAACATTCACCAAATACATCGGTGAAGCATTTATCGCTTCGTTCAGACAGAAGGCAAAACTGATCCCAGACTTTCTCCGCATCCTGTCGTATCGCCAGAAGAGAGGTAATCTGGTGCCGCCCCAGCCCGGACTCCAGCAAATCCGGTATCCAGGGGTAAAGATGGGTAAGGGTGCTTTCCATACGACTGATACTTGAGGCATCAATCGGTAATCCCTGCTCAGTCAGTAACTTTGACAACTCCCGCATCGAAACCGGTTTATCCAGCTGTTCTTCATAGATAATCCGAGCCTTATGGACCCCCCGGGCCTTTTCAATAAAGGACAGATCGCCACGAACCTCATTCTCCGCGAGATGACCAATCACACACTGGAGCCGCCCGGGCCAGGGTTTCACGAGCACATGGATGCGGAAAAACCGCTCTTCCCCCGTTTCATGCCACAGTTCCGTCAGTATCTGATAACGGGTGTTACCACCATCACTGAAAATGTATTTATTCGGATCGCCATCCGGATCGCGGGTGACTTTCGGCACCGTATCCAGCCCGCGGGCCTTAATTGACGCCTTTATCTCGTCATAGCGTGGATTACGCGATGTTCGGGGGTTATCCGGGTTTGGCGCCAGTTGCTCAATCGTCAGAACCATTGGCATTTCAACCACCATTGTGCTCTCAACGCTACCCGAGGTCCTGCGGCCCGGCTGGAGCATGGATGCCCCAATATTCGTGCGGTTACGGCTCATACCCGACCTCCTGTCCTGTGGTACCCGAGGTCATATCCCCCTTCCTGATACTCGGAAAAAAGCGTATAGCGGCCATCAAACTGCACTTTCACCGTTCCGGTTGGTCCCTGCCGCTGCTTACCGATAATGATTTCTGCCACACCCGGCGTCATGGTGCCCGGGTTATACACCTCATCCCGGTAGATAAACATAATGAGGTCGGCATCCTGTTCGAGCGCCCCCGAATCACGCAGATCGCCGTTATTGGGACGTTTATCCGCCCGCTGCTCCACCTGACGATTGAGCTGAGAAAGCGCCAGCACGGGACACCCGAACTCCTTGCCCATCGCCTTAAGAGAGCGCGATATCTCAGCGATCTCCTGAGTCCGGTTTTCCTGCTCAGGAGAGCGGATCAGTTGCAGGTAGTCGACCATTATTAGGGCAGGATTGCCGTACTTGCGGACATAGCGGCGGGTACGGGCGCGTAAGGTTGCCGGTGTCTGATAGCTTGTGTCATCTATAATCAGACGATTATTCCACTGAATAATCTCCTTCATGGCCTGTGAAAGGCGGGCCCATTCTTCATCGCCCAGTGATGCACTACGAAGCCTGCTGAGCTCAACCCGCCCCTCCATAGACATCAGACGCATGGAGAGCTGTTCTTCCGGCATTTCCATGCTGTAGACAAAAACGTAATCATCCGGTTTTCCCCGAACAGCGGCGGCACATGTAGCCAGCGCCAGAGCGGTTTTCCCCATCGATGGCCGTGCGGCCAGCAAAACCAGATCGCCCGGCTGCAGGCCGCAGGTCATCTCGTCCAGCTGGCTGAAACCGGTTGGCGTACCGGTCAGACCGTCCAGCGCCATCATGGCTTCAAGCCGGCTGACCAGCGTGTCCATGGCATCGTTTATGGTAGTTTCAGTACCTGCCTGCAGCATGCCCCGCTCAGCAATGCAGAACAGCTGGTTCTCAGCTACCTCCAGAACGTCAGATGAACGCGCATTCAACGCCTGTACGTCAGCAACCAGCATATTGCCGACGCTCTGCAGCTTGCGTAGCCGGCTTTTTTCCGCCACCACCCCTGCATATGCCAGAATATTGGCGGCCGATGGCGTGTTCTTACTCAACTCAGCCAGATAAGCAAAGCCGCCAACCCGCTCCAGCAAACCTGCATTCTCCATCCGGTCAGAGAGCGTAATCAGATCCAGCGGCTGGCTTTCACCAACCAGCTCGGCCATTGCCCGGTAAATGGCGCGGTGCCAGCCCACAAAGAAATCATCCGGTGCCAGCAATAAAACCACGTCATCCCAGCGGTCGTTATCCAGCATTAATCCGCCCAGAACGGCCTGCTCTGCTTCTGCCGAGTGGGGCATATTTGTTTTTTTATCCATAGTCCCTCCTCAGTCGAAATCCGGTGTGCAAGGGTGGCTCAGGAACTCAGGACAACAGGAACAAACCCCCATCCCTGTTTCGCGATTCACCTTAAGCCAGTAACAGGTTTCACGGTATTCGTTCACACAGGCGTTACTGTCTGTACAGCCGCATCCGACACAGGTTGCAGGCTCAGTTCCGACAGGTTTATCGTCATAAGGCTGCCGCTCCGGAAGCTGCGCCAGAATGGCATTGATGGTCATGTTGCTCATACCGGCACCTCCCGCAGTGCATTTTCCAGCACTTCACGCAGGCGTGGTGACGCGATAAGAATCAAAGGCTCCGTATCATAAATTGCCCTTCCTCCCCCCCAGCCACATTCAAGCAACGGCATACCCGGCGGTACTGACGTTCCCAGGGCCATATCACGTAATTCTTTCTCATCACAGAGATTATGAAATTCGATGTGTGCCGGCTTATCATCCCACTGACTTGCTTTACTTATTCCCCATTCCTCAGCCAGCCGCTCGTAAATCCGCTCTTTTGCTGTTTCCCGATCCGGCGCGTCGACGAAAACAAAAACTTCTTCCTGGAATTTACGTGTGTTAATTGCATAAGCGACAGCCCGCCAAATTAGATTCCGGCTCATACGCGAACCTCCCGAGAAAGGACGTCATCAAAGAACGCTTTCCACTCCGGAAACAACTCGCAGGCAAGGCTGTGAATGGTATCTGCCGCCGCAGGTCCCTTACGCCGGGTTTTATATTCAAGCCGGTGAACCGGCTGTGACTTAACATGGCCCAGTTTGAAGATATCCAGTTGCTCGATACAGGTATCGAGCAGACTGAACATATTTCGCTCTCCCAATACACTGCTGTCATACAGCTTCTCGCTGATAATTTTTGAGAGACTGTCCATCGCCTCCCGGTCAAGAAGCGTATTTTCGAAACAGTTCACGAGAATAGAGATGTCAGGCAGGTGTATACCGTAATTTTCGTAGGTTTTGAGGCGGGAAAACATATGCAGGGAACCGCGAATAAACTCGCGAACGTCGGGAAGTATGGGTTTCACAACTCCCATGACGCGGCCGGTTGACGCAAGTATGGAAAGCTCAGTCATCACCCCAGTGGCACCTTTGGAGTCGATAATAATTGCCCCGTAGCGGGCAAAGGTAGGATGCTGAAGAATATTCCTTAAGCGGATACGACCGTCTGCCGCGTGTAGCATCGCTGTCGGCAAAAGTTCGTCCGGATCGTTTGAATAAATAAGGTCCAGATTATCAATTGAAGTCTGAGAAATAGCCTGAATTGGGTCGGGGATCGTCTGCATGAGAAGCTCATACAGCCCGAACGGCGCTTCTTTATTAAGAGCAAAAATGCTGCTGGCCGTCGGCTGGGTCCAGTCTGCATCAATAAGAAGTGTCTTCACACCAGCATCGGCAAGAAAACCAGCAAGGTAAGCAGCGAAAGTCGATTTACCTTCACCGCCTTTTGGGGAAATAACGGGTAAAATTTTCATAGTTTGTACGTTCACTCATGTAACGTACAAACGCCCTTTTACATCCGATTAACACCTGCGAAGGGATTGAAAATCCCCGTGTCCTTGGTTCGATTCCGAGTCCGGGCACCACTAATTCATATCAACGGACCTCCACGGAGGTCCGTTTTTGCATTCTAACCCTCCAGAAATCAACACTTCTACAATCCCTTAACTCCACCCAACTCAATCAACTTCAACCCGCATCAAGTCCCTTGCGAGGGTGCAACTGACGGTATCGTCTGATTCGATAAAATTTATACCCCTTTTACTACCAGGAGATACCGCCAATGGCGCTCACTGACGCTAAAATCCGTGCAGCTAAACCGGATGAAAAACCTTATAAACTTGCCGACAGCGGCAACATGTTTTTGCTTGTTCACCCTAACGGCTCGCGCTACTGGCGGCTCCGCTACCGGTTTCTGGGCAAAGAGAAAACTCTCGCTTTGGGTGTCTATCCTGAAGTCTCGTTATCAGAAGCAAGGGAAAAACGCGATGCGGCGAGGAAGCTGATAGCTGAGGGAACTGACCCGTGCGAACATAAAAGGATCAAAAAGTTTGTACCAGAGACAGCACAGACATTTGAAGGTATCGCAAGACAGTAACATAAGAGCAACAAAAAATGGTCAGCTTCACATAGTGAGAAAATACTGAAAAGTCTCGAGACTCATGTTTTCCCCTTTATCGGCTCACGTGATCTTACCACCTCAGGACTCCCGATTTACTTATCCCCGTTAAAGCAGCTGAAGCTAAAGAGATATATGAGATTGCAGCCCGCCTTCAGCAGCGTATCACTGCAATCATGCGCTATGCTGCCCAGTCAGGCATTATCAGCTATAACCCTGCCGTGGATATGGCTGGCGCTTTAACGACGGTGAAACGCCAGCATCGCCCTGCCCTCGCCTTAAATCGCATTTCAGAGCTACTTGAACGACTGGATGCATACAGAGGACAACCTCTCACCCGGCTGGCAACTAAACTCACCCTGCTTATCTTCATCCGTTCCAGCGAACTACGCTTTGCCAGGTGGTCTGAGATCGACTTCAAGAAAGTGTAGGGGTCAACTAAAACTGGCCACCGTTTTAGAGTTTTTCCAGTATCGGTTTTCTGATTCGTTTGGTGGCAACCCGCCGTTATATTCGTGCGGTCTGAACACACTGTAATACCTAACGATATAGTCCGTTATTGCGCGAGCTGCATCGCTAAAGCTTATGTAACCCGTCACTGGCACCCATTCATTTTTCAGGCTCCTGAAGAAGCGTTCCATTGGGCTATTATCCCAGCAATTCCCAC
>NZ_RHHM01000023.1 GCF_003846135.1 Erwinia psidii | reverse complement strand
ATGTTACGGTTAGCATTAATACAGACCTTTCCTGTCTGCGGCGCCAGCCGGGACAGAACGTGCTGCCAGAGCGGTTTTTCCCGCCAGACGATTAACCCCTTATCTTTACCGCCCATACGGTTACCGCGTCCTCCGGCAAGAATAACGCCCGTTACTGTGGTGATTGGATAAGGAAAATGGGAAGTCATTATTCCTACACCCTCTTTTCTTGTGGTTTTAAGCCTGATAACGTAGCGAGTCAAAAATTACTACAGGGATCCCGGCATGAATTGTCATCGACTCAATGAATTACTGTCATTATTACAGCCTGTCTGGCAGCAAGACCCCGATCTGAATTTAACACAACTTTTGCAGAAACTTGCCGTTGAAGCTGGCTTTACTCAGTCACTGAATGAATTAACCGATGATGTATTAATTTATCATCTTAAAATGCGCGGTACGGAGAAACACGCAGAAATTCCTGGCCTGAAAAAGGATTATGAAGAGGATTTCAAAACGGCGCTGCTGCGGGCACGAGGTGTGATCAAAGATTAAGTTCATGCTGTGGCCCGCGTGTTTAATGATATTCTTGATCGTTCACTGATTGCGATTGCGAGTATGCCGGATGAAAGAACCTGCCTTCAATTTTCAAAATTTAAATCCTGACACTATTCTTGATGCGATCTGGGGACTCGGAATCAGGGTGGAGTCTGGTCTGACCGCGTTGAACAGCTATGAAAACAGAGTATGGCAGTTCAGCGACGAGGAAAAAAAACGCTATGTGGTAAAGTTCTACCGACCACAGCGCTGGTCAGCGCAGCAAATTCTTGAAGAACATCAATTTAGCGCTGAGCTTCAGGCCTCTGGGATACCTGTTGCTGCTCCTGAGGTTTTACACGGTGAAACGCTACATCAATATGAGGGTTATCTGTTCAGCGTGTTCCCCAGTTTGGGTGGTCGTCAGTATGAAACAGATAATTACAATCATCTGGAATGTGTAGGGCGTCACCTCGGGCGCATTCACCAGATTGGTCGGAAAAACGATTTTGCTGTGCGCCCTGCTATCAGTTTGCAGGAATACATTACTGAACCATTGCAGCTACTTGAAGTCAGTAACTTAATACCTAATCACCTCAAGGTAAATTTATTAAGCAGCGTTCACCTGGTCGGCACAACTTTACAAAATTGCTGGCATACTCAGTGGCAGTCTCTACGCCTGCACGGTGATTGCCATCCCGGCAATATTCTTTGGCGCGACGATCCGCTTTTTGTGGATTTGGATGATGCCCGAAACGGTCCGGCGGTGCAGGACCTGTGGATGCTTATCAATGGCGATATTCGGGAACAGCGTATCCAGTGGGAAATATTACTGGAAGCTTACAGTGAATTCAGTGATTTCGACTTACACGAATTGTCACTGATTGAGCCTTTACGCGCTATGAGGATGGTTTATTATCTGGCTTGGATTGTCCGTCGCTGGGAAGATCCGGCATTTCCGGTTAACTTTCCGTGGATAAAGGATGAGGATTTCTGGCGCAGGCAGATTTCTATCTTTAACGAGCAGGCCCGACTGTTGCAGGAGCCACCCTTGCAAATTATGCCCGCATTTCAGGGTTGATCGCCTTTCCGATCGACCTCTTTTTGTTGTCAGGAGAGAGTTTTTCGATGAAAAAAATTTTTTTTGCTCTAGTTGGTATGGTTCTGGCTTTCAGTGCATCAGCTGCTCAGTTCACCGATGGAAAGGAATATGTCACTTTGCAGAAGCCTGCAACCGGTGAACCTCAGGTGATGGAGTTTTTCTCTTTCTATTGCCCACACTGCTATGAATTTGAACATGTCTGGCATGTGAGTGATGCTGTGAAAAAGAACTTGCCGGCAAATACTAAAGTAACCAAATATCACGTTGAGTTCCTTGGTGGTGATATGGGTAAAACCGTTACTCAGGCATGGGCTGTGGCCATGGCGCTGGGAGTGGAAGATAAAGTTACCGCGCCTATTTTTGAAGGTATCCAGAAAACACAGATCATCACCGATCCTGCCAGCCTGAAAGATGTTTTCGTTAAATCTGCCGGTATTAGCCCTGAACAATATGATGCTGCCTGGAACAGCTTTGTCGTCAAGTCTCTGGTTGCCCAACAGGAAAAAGCGGCTGAAGACGTTAATTTACGTGGCGTTCCCGCAATGTTTATTAACGGCAAATATATGGTGAACAACGGCGGCCTGGACACCAGCTCAATGGATAACTATGTCCAACAATATGCTAACGTGGTTAAATTTCTGGTGACTCAGAAATAATCTCATTCATTGATGACGCCAGCTTCTGGCTGGCGTTGTTGCCTGTTATTGATAATAAGCAACCACTCCCGGCAGGACAATTGTGGGCGGCTCCTGACACCTAACTAATTAATATCCACATAAAATAAGTTCGGTAATATTTGCAGTAACGCTTTGTGGGAAAATATAACCTTATGATTATACTTGTTTTTTAATTTATCTCCGCATGCCTTTTCCACGTGTGAAAATACGTTATAAATTTTACACACAAAGTTATCCACAGTTTATTATTGCGATCCTTGCTGTAAATCTGCGTCATCAAACAACTTAATGTTCGTAGTTATTTCATTTTTCAGCCTTAGCTGTGGCATCCTTAACGCCATTGAGAAAATCAAAGAAGAACGTGACGACTTATGGCCCAAATTGCAGAAAACCCGCTCATTCTGGTAGATGGATCTTCTTATCTTTATCGTGCTTATCATGCTTTCCCTCCGCTGACCAATAGCTCAGGAGAACCCACCGGGGCAATGTATGGCGTGCTGAATATGCTGCGTAGCCTGTTATTACAGTACAAGCCAAGCCATGTGGCAGTGGTTTTTGATACCAAAGGAAAAACGTTTCGTGATGAGCTTTTCGAAGAGTACAAATCTCATCGTCCGCCAATGCCTGATGACCTGCGTGCCCAGATCGAACCTTTGCATAAAATGGTCAGGGCAATGGGGTTGCCTTTACTGGCGGTGTCCGGCGTCGAGGCGGATGACGTCATCGGTACACTGGCACTCGAAGCGGCAAAACGCGGTAAGTCGGTTCTCATCAGTACCGGCGATAAAGACATGGCGCAGTTAGTCACGCCTGATATTACGCTTATTAATACCATGAATAATGCCATTCTTGGCCCGGATGAAGTGGTGGAGAAATATGGTATTCCTCCGGCATTGATTATCGATTTTCTTGCTCTGATGGGGGACGCTTCGGATAACATTCCTGGTGTACCTGGCGTTGGCGAAAAAACGGCTCAGGCGCTGTTGCAGGGGCTGGGGGGGATTAATGATATCTTTGCCAATCTTGATAAAGTTGCCGGGTTGACTTTTCGCGGTGCGAAAACCATGGCAGCGAAGCTGGAGCAGAACAAAGAGGTCGCGTTGCTTTCTTACCAGCTGGCGACCATTAAGACCGATGTTGAGCTGGAACTTAGCAGTGAACAACTGACGGTGAGTGAACCGGCAGTTGAAGAGCTACTGAACCTGTTTCGCCACTATGAGTTCAAACGCTGGATCACCGATCTCGAAGAAGGTAAATGGTTACAGGGTAAAAAGAATAATTTGCAGGCGCAACACGCGCTGGCTGAAGACGTGCGGCCAACTGAGGTTGCCAGTGTGCTATCAGCAGAGGGTTATGTCACCATTCTTGACGAAGAATCCTTTACCGAGTGGCTGGAAAAACTTAAAACCAGCGATCTTTTTTCTTTCGATCTGGAAACAGACTCACTGGATACGCTCAGTGCCAATATCGTCGGTATTTCTTTTGCTGTTGCGCCGGGAGAAGCGGCCTACCTGCCTGTTGCTCACGATTATCTTGATGCCCCCGTTCAGCTGGATCGTGGGCAAGTTCTTGAACGGCTGAAACCGTTGCTTGAAGATGAGACCTTGCAGAAAGTAGGGCAAAATCTGAAGTACGATCGCGGCGTATTGAAAAATTACGATATTGAGTTGCAGGGTATAAAATTCGACACCATGCTGGAATCTTATGCGCTAAACAGCGTTGCCATACGGCATGATATGGACACGCTGGCTTCGCGCTGGCTGAACCACAAAACGGTTACCTTTGAAGAGATTGCCGGTAAGGGTAAGAAGCAGCTGACTTTCAACCAGATAGCTATTGAGCAGGCGGCGCATTACGCAGCAGAAGACGCTGATGTCACGTTACAGTTGCATTTCAAAATGTGGCCAGAGCTGGAAAAAGAAGCAGGCCCAAAGGCCGTTTTCAGTGAAATTGAAATGCCGCTGGTAACGGTCATTTCGCGTATTGAACGTAATGGCGTACTGATCGATCAAAATATCCTGGCGAAGCACTCGCAGGAACTGACAACGCGGCTTGGTGAACTGGAGTTAAAAGCGCATGAACTGGCTGGTGAGCCGTTCAATCTGTCATCAACGAAGCAGCTACAAACTATTCTTTTTGAAAAGCAGGGTATTAAACCGACGAAAAAAACGCCGGGTGGTGCACCTTCAACCAGTGAGGAAGTGCTGGCTGAACTGGCGCTGGATTATCCACTGCCAAAAGTGATCCTGGAACATCGCAGCCTGTCCAAACTAAAGTCTACCTATACAGATAAGCTTCCTCAGATGATCAATCCCCATACCGGACGGGTGCATACGTCTTATCATCAGGCAGTGACCGCAACGGGAAGGCTTTCTTCGAGCGATCCTAATCTGCAAAATATTCCGGTGCGCAATGAAGAAGGGCGGCGTATACGTCAGGCTTTTATTGCTTCACCTGGCCATAAGATTATCGCGGCAGACTATTCGCAGATCGAACTACGCATAATGGCGCATTTGTCACAGGACAGAGGATTGCTCAACGCCTTTTCCGCAGGGCAGGATATTCACCGTGCCACCGCGGCTGAAGTATTTAATATGTCGCTGGATAAAGTGACCACAGAACAGAGGCGCAGTGCCAAAGCCATTAACTTTGGTCTGATCTATGGCATGAGCGCATTTGGATTGTCCCGCCAGTTAAATATTGGTGCGGGTGAAGCGAAGAAATATATGGATTTGTATTTCGAACGTTACCCCGGCGTATTGGAATATATGGAAAGCACCCGTCAGCAGGCGGCGGAAAAAGGATATGTTGCCACCCTCGACGGCCGTCGACTCTACCTGCCGGATATAAAGGCCAGTAATGTTATGCGTCGTAAAGCCGCTGAGCGCGCGGCTATCAATGCCCCGATGCAGGGCACCGCAGCGGATATCATTAAAAAAGCGATGATTGATGTTGATGACTGGCTGAAGTCACAGGCTCATTCTGATGTGAAAATGATTATGCAGGTTCACGATGAACTGGTGTTTGAAGTGAAAACGTCAGAAGTGGAAGCCGCAAGTGCCAGGATCCGCCAACTGATGGAAAACAGCATGAAACTGGATGTCCCGTTGCAGGTTGATGTGGGCGTTGGTGATAACTGGGATCAGGCACATTAATCATATGAACCCAGCCAAACCCCGGCTGATTTTAATAAGATATCGGCCTGGTTTTTATCCATAAGAAAATGCTCTGGTTAACGGATTCAACCCGCCTGTGTTTTTTTGTCAGCGGAATTTCTGCTAACCGGTTATCGCAGAAGCATTTTTTTTGTAATTAAGCTACAAGCAATGCCGATTTTTGTGAGTTATGTTGGAAAAAATGTGGTTTTTTGTGAAATTTAACTACAAAAAAACTTTTGAGTACCGATAAAATCATGTAGAGTTCAGGACGTAGGGTACAGAGGTAAGATGTTCTATCTTTCAGACCTTTTACTTCACGTAATCGGATTTGGCTGAATATTAGCCGCCCCAGTTTTTTATAACTGGGGCGTTTTTTATTGGGTGTTTTTTGCCTCCACTCAGGCAGTTTTATCCTCAGTCTGAGAGGGTAATTCGCTGAACCAGCTGTCCAGTTTCAGGCGCAGCTTATCGATACCTGTCTTTTTAAGAGATGAAAACATCTCAACCTGAACATCACCAGCAAAATCTTTCGCTGCTTCACGCACCATATTCAGTTGGGCTTTGCGCGCACCGGAAGCCAACTTATCGGATTTGGTTAACAGCACCAGTACCTGAATACCGCTAAGCACTGACCACTGGATCATTTGTTGATCCAGCTCTTTCAGCGGATGGCGGATATCCATCAATATCACCAGCCCTTTGAGACACTGGCGTTTTTGCAGATACTCTGCCAGTGAGCGTTGCCATTTCAGCTTCATCTCTTCCGGTACTTCCGCATAGCCATAGCCGGGTAAATCCACCAGCCGGTAGCCTTCAGCTACCTGAAACAGGTTGATTAACTGGGTGCGTCCCGGCGTTTTACTGGTACGTGCCAGGCTTTTCTGATTGGTCAGCGTATTCAGCGCGCTGGATTTTCCCGCATTGGATCTTCCTGCAAAGGCCACTTCGATACCGGTATCGGCAGGGAGATGACGAATGTCAGGGGCGCTGGTAACAAAATGGGTAACGTGATAATTCCAGCCAGACAAAATAAGCACTCCAGAAATAAGGTCAGTTGCGCAAAGTATACCCTTACCGACCGGAAAGGCCCAGCGGGGCAGAGTCAGGAACCATTTGTTATACATGAGTGAGAGCTATTCAATGTGTTTTGCTTTTTCCCTGTTTTTTATATTAAAAAAAAATAATTATTTTTTCAGAGAAACTATGCACAAAAAAAACGGGTACTTCCTTGTAAATTTGACCACGTAGCCTAAAGTATTTCTCAAAGTCTGGAGGGCTTCCTTCAGGAAGAAGTGCTCAGGGAATATCAGGATGATGCAGAGCAGGGATGGAGCGTGTTGGGGAAAGCGCATTCGATGGAAAGGGATATCGTTCAGGAGAAGCGGACACGGCAACGGAAAACCGGGATGTTGTGTGCTAAAGAGGACACTGGTCAACGTTAGTCCTTCTGCGGAAGGTACCAGGAAAGGCGACGGGATAACCTGTCGCCTTTTGGCTTCTGATCGTTCCAGTCAGCTGTGCCTGTACTCTGAAACAAAGCAAATCAGTAGCAAACGTCTTTTACAGCGGTAATGCATTGGTACTCCCATCACATACTGACCTGAAGGTCTGCCTTGCACTGTTGAAAAACAGCCTGCTAATGACAGCGCAACAAAGAAGCCTTCTGCGTTTAATCTGACCAAGGAGATCGCTACGTTTCTGCTGTACCCTCACAGGTTAAAGCGCAGGTATTTTCCAACACGGTAAAATTTACAGCTGAAGAACAATGATTATTGTCACCTCAGTCCCGTGGCGCGGTTGGTTAATTAATATTTCCAGAAGATAAACTAATCAACTCACAATAAATCAGCAGACTGGCGGGAAATTGCGTCACTACCCCTACACTGAGTGCGTTCAGCCTGGAGGGTATCCGCTATTTTACAGGTGATTTTCTGCTCCTGCCTCTTTTGCCATGACGAATCAGTGCTATGATCGGCACCACGCAGCCCGGTTAGCGATCAGGGTTGGTTTGGCGTTTATCAGAGCACGCCATTCGGGCTGAATTCCCCCTTTCGGTGATCAACTATCTGGAATGGCATTCCGGTTGATATCGCATTTTACAGTGAAGATAAAGAGTCTGAGAGCAGAAACAATGAATCAACCTGCACGTGTGCCCCACGGTAAGAAACCGGCAGCAAAACGCAAAACGCGCGATCAAATCAACAGCGAAGCGCGCGATCGTAAACGTGAAAAAAAACAACGCGGCAATGCTTCCGGTAGCCGTGCAAATCCTGTTACATCTGAAAAGACGGGGGGGCAGGTCACAAAAGAGAAAGATCCGCGCATCGGCAGTAAAAAACCGATCGCACTGGGTGGCGATGCTCAGTCAGTGAAAAAAGCGGCAAAGCCCACCCGGAGCCGGTCCGGCGCTGAGAAAGCCCCGCGTCTGACGCCAGAAGAAGAGCTGGCGAAATTGGAAAACGACGAGCGTCTGGATGCGTTACTGGATCGGCTGGAGAGCGGCGAAGCGTTGAAAGCGGAAGATCAGGCCTGGCTCGATCAGACGCTCGATCGCATTGACGTACTGATGGAACAGTTGGGCATTGCCCTCGATGATGATGCCGAGGCTGATGATGAAGAAGCGGAAGAAAATATGTATCGCTTGCTGAAAGGCGGAAACTGACGCTTCTGGCAATGAAATTGATCTGTGGTGCCAGCAGTGCATTACTTTTGTTAAGGGTTCTCTGCTGATGAATTGGCCTGGATCAATTTACCTGATGATTTTGCTCTGCGGCCTGGTATGGATGTTGGTTAAAATACAGCGACTGTCCAGGCTGAAGAACCGTCTTCACAGGACAGGCATTCGTCCTCCACGCAGGCCGCTGCCACACACCCGACGGTCTACATCCAACCCCTCAGGAAGGAGTAAACATCGTGACGCAGATGATTGAATGGGATCAGACACTGATTCAGAAATACAATATCTCTGGTCCCCGTTATACCTCCTATCCCACCGCACTGGAATTTCACGAGGATTACGATGAGACGGCATTTTTGCAGGCCAGTCAGCGTTATCCAGACAGGCCGCTCTCGTTATATATCCATATCCCTTTCTGTCATCGGTTATGCTATTTCTGTGGTTGCAACAAGTTGGTAACACGACAGCAGCATAAAGCGGATGACTACCTGACCGCGCTGACCGTGGAGATTGCATCCCGCAGCAGGTTATTTGGCAACCGCACCGTTACCCAAATGCACTGGGGTGGTGGCACGCCAACCTGGCTGAACAAAATACAAATTACCCAACTGATCAATTTGCTACGTCAGCATTTTAATTTCAGTGAAGAGGCTGAGCTATCGATTGAAATTGATCCCAGAGAGATAGCAACGGATATGCTTGACCACCTGCGCTCGGCTGGTTTCAACCGTCTGAGTATGGGAGTGCAGGATTTTAATAAGGACGTACAGGAAAAGGTCAACCGCGTTCAGGATGAGGCGATGATCGTCAGGCTGATTGCGTATGCCAGACGGCTGGGTTTTATCTCGGTAAATCTTGACCTGATCTATGGCCTGCCCATGCAAACGCCGGAAAGCTTTGCTTTTACGTTGGAAAAGGTGGCCGCGCTGGTTCCCGACAGGCTCAGTATATTTAATTATGCACATATGCCCGGTCTGTTCGCCGCCCAACGCAAAATCAGGGAAGCCGACCTGCCCGATGCCGGACAGAAACTGGCGATTCTGCAACAGTCTGTCACCTTCCTGGCGGAGAAGGGGTATCAGTTCATTGGCATGGATCACTTTGCCCGTCCCGATGACGAACTGGCGATAGCCCAGCGGCAAGGGCGGCTGCATCGAAATTTTCAGGGCTATACTACCCAGGGTGGCAATGATCTGCTGGGTATGGGGGTTTCCGCCATTAGCATGATTGGTGACAGCTATGCGCAAAATCAGAAAGTGTTGAAAAGCTGGTATGCGGCGCTGGAGCGTCAGAAAACCGCGTTATGGCGTGGACTCCGCCTGACTTCCGATGATTGTCTGCGCCGGGATGTGATTAAAACGCTGATGTGCAACTTCTCGCTGAATTTTGCCGACTTTCAAACGGGTACACAGCGTTTTACGGACTATTTCTCTGAGGATTTAGCACTACTCGCCCCGTTTATTGCCGACGGGCTGGTGGAGTGTAACGAGCAAGGCCTGAGGGTTACCATGAAGGGGCGGATGCTGGTCAGAAATATCTGTATGTGCTTTGATATTTACCTGCGTCAGAAAGCGCGTATGCAGCAGTTCTCACGGGTGATTTGATCCGCAGCCAAACTAATGCATTATCCCTGCCTCAGTATTGCATAGCAGATTGCCAGCACCTTCGGGAAGCCGTCTGCTGAACCCTGTCTTACGATGGCACTGACGGTCACCGATCCCAGCCCGACCTCATATCCCGGATTTGCCTTCGCTAAATCTAATCACCCGGTTACCGGCAGACAATGCTATTGATACGTTGAGCGCACCTCATGGCTCCGCCATCGCCGGACTGGCAAACCTGCTTGATGACAAAGGCTGGTAAAACGCCTTTCCCTGGCAAAATCCAGCCGGGAATTTATTGATCTTATTTCCCAGGGCAAAGCGTGACAGTCTGGATGGCCGTCGCCTCACCAACGTATAAAGTTGGTGAGGCGACGAACACCGCGCCGTCAGATGATTTTTACGCTTTTACCGGTTTATTCCATCCCCAGCTCTTTTAGTTTGCGGGTCAGCGTATTACGTCCCCATCCCAGTAAGCGTGCTGCTTCCTGTTTATGCCCCTGAGTATGACGCAATGCGGTGGTCAACAGGGTGCGCTCCATTTCCGGCTGGGCTTCTGAAAGCAGATTTTGATGACCGGAACGAAGCGCCCGATCGGCCCACTGTGCCAGCAGCGTTGCCCAACTGTCGGGTAACGCGTGTACCTGCGTTTCCTGTGTCGCGGTCTCAAACAGCTCTCCCGGCAGATCCTGGATTAACACTTCCTGTCCTGCGGCCATTACCGTCAGCCAGCGGCAGGTATTCTCCAGCTGGCGTACGTTGCCTGACCAGTGCAGACGCGTCAGTGCCGTTTCCGTCTCCGGGTGCAGGATTTTTGCTTCAACACCCAGTTCACGCGCCGCAATCTGGAGGAAATAGCGAGCCAGACGCGGAATATCTTCCCGGCGTTCACGGAGCGGGGGCAGATGCACACGGATCACATTCAGACGATGGAACAGGTCTTCACGGAACTTACCTTCCTGCACGCGAAGCTCCAGATTCTGGTGGGTTGCCGCGATAATACGCACATCCACTTTGACTGGCGCATATCCTCCAACCCGGTAGAACTGGCCATCCGCCAGCACACGCAGTAAACGGGTTTGTACATCCAGCGGCATATCCCCTATTTCATCAAGGAAGAGTGTGCCGCCATCGGCCTGTTCGAAACGCCCCTGTCGGATTTGATTTGCGCCGGTAAATGCCCCTTTTTCATGGCCAAACAGTTCAGATTCAATCAGATCCTTTGGTATGGCCGCCATGTTCAGGGCAATAAATGGCGCTTTGGCACGCGGACTGTGGCGATGCAGGGCATGAGCAACCAGCTCTTTACCGGTTCCCGATTCACCATTAATCAGTACGCTGATTGACGAGCGGGAGAGGCGACCAATAATGCGGAACACGTCCTGCATCGCCGGTGCTTCACCGATGATATCGGTGGTTGGTCCACTGACCGGTTGGTTACGTGGCTGCTGCTGTTCCTGATAATGGCTGATCGCACGTTCAACCAGCGCCACGGCCTCATCAATATCAAAAGGCTTGGGCAGATAATCAAAAGCGCCCTGCTGATAGGCACTTACCGCCGCGTCCAGATCGGAGTGAGCGGTCATTATGATGACCGGAAGCATAGGATGGCGTTGTTTAATTTGTTTAAGTAGCGCCAGTCCATCCATACCGGGCATACGAATATCTGAAAGTAAAACGTCTGGGGTTTTGGTCGTGAGGGCGTCAAGCACCTCATTACCGCTGTCAAAGGTGGCACAGCTCAAACCGGCTCCAGTGAGCGCGCGTTCAAGCACCCAGCGGATGGAGCTATCGTCATCGACGATCCAAACTATCCCTCGTTGCATAGAAACCTCACTGGCGAATAGGCAGATAAACCGAAAATTCAGTGTGACCAGGCCAACTGCTGAACTCTATTTTTCCCGCATGCTGGTCGATCAGGCTACGGGCGATGGAGAGGCCTAAGCCTGTTCCGCCTTCGCGGCCGCTGACCATTGGATAAAACAGCGTATCCTGTAACTGTGCCGGAATACCGGGGCCATCATCTTCGACATCAATCCGCGCCACCAGACGATAACGAACTCCGTGTAGCGTAAGCTGAAATGCTGTGCGGGTACGAAGTGTAATAACGCCGCCTGCGTCACCCAATGCCTGTAGCGCATTGCGAACAACGTTAAGCAGAACCTGTTCGATTTGATCAGGATCGTGTGGCAGCTCCGGCAGGCTGGGATCGTAGTCCCGCACCAGCGTCACATTATCGGGAAGCTCCATCGACACCAGATTGACGACGCGTTCAGCCACCTGATGGATACTTTGTGTTACATGCATACCCGGCTGTTGTGGGCCAAGCAGGCGGTCAACCAGATTACGCAGGCGATCGGCCTGTTCGATGATGACCCTGGTGTACTCAGTTAAAGATGGATCAGGAAGCGCTTTTGCCAGAAGCTGGGCTGCCCCCCGCAATCCCCCCAGCGGGTTTTTAATTTCGTGTGCCAGACCCCGAACCAAATCCCGTGCGGCTACCTGCTGGGCGTGTTGAATCTGTTCCTGACTGAGACGGCGCTGATTATCCATCGGAGCCATTTCAAGCAGGATTAAACCATCGGACAGACGCTGCGCGGTCAATGACATAATATGCGCACGGCTGTCGACTACCAGAGTGACTTCGCTGTCGGTAAAGCCCTGACCGGCATTCAGACTTTCACGCATGACGTCAATATTTAACGAAAAATATCCCATCAGTTCCGGTAGCGGCGTACCAAAAAGCTTACGCGAGCTTTGTGCTAGTAGCTGCTGTGCCGCAGGATTGGCGTAATGCACCACCAGTTCACTGTCGACCAGCAATATGCTGTTAATCAGAGCGTTGAGAATCTGCCCAGCATCGGGCAGCATGCCTGTTGCCATACAGCATTCCCCTGCACTTTTTTAGTGCATTATAGTCTTTAACCCAGAAATCGTTGTACTGAACGATGAATCCGTGGTGAAAAAAGCCCATCCGAAGATGGGCTGAAATTTCCACGGCAATCGGTGCTGGCGACTTTCATGTCACAGCGATGATGGCTCCCTTTTCACGCTAATCAATGAACGGGAGCGCTTCGGTTGCTGTCTTGCTACGACAGAGAGTTCGCCGGGCTTAAAACGTTAATTAAACGCTGTAGTACAGTTCGAACTCAACGGGATGCGGAGTCATACGAACGCGATCCAGTTCGGTTTTACGCAGTTCGATATAGGCATCAATGGTGTCGTCAGTGAACACGCCGCCACGGGTCAGGAACTCGCGATCTTCGTTCAGTGCGTTCAGTGCTTCTTCCAGTGAACCGGCCACTTTTGGAATCTCAGCTTCTTCTTCCGGCGGCAGGTCATACAGGTTTTTGTCCATCGCGTCGCCAGGATGGATTTTGTTAATGATGCCGTCCAGGCCAGCCATCAGTAGGGCAGAGAAGCACAGGTAAGGGTTCGCCGCTGGATCCGGGAAACGCGCTTCGATACGACGTGCTTTCGGGCTGGCAACCACTGGGATACGGATGGAAGCAGAACGGTTACGTGCAGAATAAGCCAGCATAACAGGTGCTTCATAACCTGGGACCAGACGCTTGTAAGAGTTGGTGGTTGGGTTTGACAGTGCATTGATCGCTTTAGCGTGTTTGATAACACCGCCAATATAAAACAGCGCTGTTTCAGACAGGCCGCCGTACTTGTCACCAGAGAACAGATTGTTACCGTCTTTAGACAGGGACATGTGGCAGTGCATACCGGAACCATTATCACCAAAAATGGGTTTTGGCATAAAGGTTGCGGTTTTGCCATAAGCGTGGGCAATGTTGTGCACAACGTACTTGTAGATCTGAATTTCGTCGGCTTTTTTGGTCATGGTGTTGAAGCGGGTAGCCACTTCGTTCTGACCTGCGGTAGCCACTTCGTGGTGGTGAGCTTCAACCACCAGACCCATCTGCTCCATGGTCAGACACATAGCAGAGCGAATGTCCTGTGAGGAGTCGACCGGAGGAACCGGGAAGTAACCGCCTTTCAGACCAGGACGGTGACCTTTGTTGCCGCCTTCATATTCTTTACCGGTGTTCCAGGCCGCTTCGATATCGTCAATAGCAACATGGGAACCGGAAGTGGTGGCGCCAAAGCGCACGTCATCAAACAGGAAAAACTCAGGTTCTGGTCCAAAAAGCACGGTGTCTGCGATACCGGAAGAGCGCAGGAAGTCTTCTGCACGCTTGGCAATTGAACGCGGGTCACGGTCATAGCCCTGCATGGTGCCCGGCTCAAGAATATCACAACGGATAATCAGCGTAGGATCTTCAAAGAAAGGATCGAGAACGGCGGTGCTGGCGTCAGGCATCAGGACCATGTCGGATTCGTTAATCCCTTTCCAGCCACCAATCGAGGAGCCGTCAAACATTTTGCCTTCTTCGAAGAAGTCAGCGTTAACCTGATGAGCAGGGATGGTAACGTGCTGCTCCTTTCCCTTGGTATCGGTAAAACGCAGATCAACAAATTTAACTTCATGCTCGTTCATCATCGACAGAACGTGTTCAGCGGACATACTTAACTCTCCTGGATTATGTCATTGTCGTTGTGGCCAGAGGTCTTTACGACGGCAAATATTTTGCCTTTACAGGCGCGGTCATTCGATAATAAAGCGCTCTGACAGATTACCAACCTTGAGTGTAAACTGGCATCTTTTGCTTACAGGGATTAAAGCGAAATTTATGCCAACTTTTTAAATATGCTGAAAAAGCGCTATGATGCGCCCTCCCGTGAACCGGGGTCTGCACCAAGATGGATTTATCGCACCATGGTGGTGCTGTTTAGTGTAGTACAGGCACCTAAATGGTGCATTTCTCTGGCCCGGTGCAATTGTTGCACTGTAAATGGCTAAAAAAGCAAGCTGACAGTAATCTTTAATTGATATTTGTGATCCTGTTCAGTCCTTCGATTAATCCGTGTACAATAGCGCGCTATTTCTAATGCCTGAGGCAAAGCTGTGATCGAAAATTTGCGTAACATCGCCATTATTGCCCACGTTGACCACGGTAAAACTACCCTGGTTGATAAATTGCTACAGCAGTCCGGGACCTTCGACGCCCGCGCTGAAGCAACCGAACGCGTAATGGACTCCAACGATTTGGAGAAAGAGCGTGGGATTACCATCCTCGCAAAAAACACCGCCATTAAATGGAACGACTACCGCATCAATATCGTGGATACCCCGGGACACGCCGACTTCGGTGGTGAGGTTGAGCGTGTGATGTCAATGGTTGACTCGGTGCTGCTGGTTGTGGATGCAATGGATGGCCCAATGCCGCAAACCCGTTTCGTGACCAAAAAAGCGTTTGCTAATGGTCTGAAGCCGATCGTGGTGATTAATAAAGTCGACCGCCCTGGCGCGCGCCCTGACTGGGTGGTGGATCAGGTGTTTGATCTGTTCGTGAACCTTGACGCGACTGACGAACAGCTCGACTTCCCGGTGATTTATGCCTCGGCGCTGAACGGTATCGCTGGTCTTGACCATACCGATATGGCGGAAGACATGACGCCACTGTATGAAGCTATTGTGAAACACGTTTCGCCGCCGCAGGTTGAAATGGCTGCGCCGTTCCAGATGCAGATCTCTCAGCTGGACTACAACAACTATGTTGGTGTTATCGGCATTGGCCGCATCAAACGCGGTAAAGTGAAGCCAAACCAGCAGGTTACTGTCATCGACAGCGAAGGTAAAACCCGCAACGGTAAAGTGGGTAAAGTGCTGACTCACCTGGGGCTGGAACGCATTGATGCTACGGAAGCGGAAGCGGGCGATATCATCGCTATCACTGGTCTGGGTGAACTGAATATCTCTGACACCATTTGTGATCCTCAGAATGTTCAGGCGCTGCCAGCACTGAGCGTTGATGAACCGACCGTTACTATGTTCTTTAACGTCAATACATCACCTTTCTGCGGTAAAGAAGGTAAGTTTGTCACCTCTCGTCAGATCCTGGACCGCCTGAATAAAGAGCTGGTGCACAACGTGGCGCTGCGTGTGGAAGAAACTGCCGATGCTGATGCGTTCCGCGTATCCGGTCGTGGTGAGCTGCACCTGTCGGTGTTGATTGAGAACATGCGTCGTGAAGGCTTCGAACTGGCGGTATCCCGTCCGAAAGTTATCTTCCGTGAGTTCGAAGGCCGCAAGCAGGAACCATTCGAAAACGTCACTCTGGATATTGAAGAACAGCATCAGGGTGCTGTGATGCAGGCGATGGGTGAACGTAAAGCTGACATGAAAAACATGGACCCGGATGGTAAAGGTCGTGTCCGTCTGGATTATGTTATCCCAAGCCGTGGTCTGATTGGTTTTCGTAACGAATTTATGACCATGACCTCTGGCACCGGTCTGCTGTACTCCACCTTCAGCCATTATGATGATATCCGTCCGGGTGAAGTGGGGCAGCGTCAGAATGGCGTACTGATCTCTAACGGTCAGGGTAAAGCGGTAGCGTTTGCGCTGTTTGGTTTACAGGACCGTGGCAAGCTGTTCCTGGGGCATGGTGCAGAAGTTTATGAAGGCCAGATTATCGGTATTCACAGTCGTTCTAACGACCTCACCGTGAACTGTCTGACCGGTAAAAAACTGACTAACATGCGTGCATCAGGTACCGACGAAGCCACCACGCTGGTTCCGGCGATCAAGATGACGCTTGAGCAGGCGATTGAGTTTATTGATGATGACGAACTGGTAGAAGTAACGCCGATTTCCGTCCGTATTCGTAAGCGTCACCTGACTGAAAACGATCGTAAACGCGCCATGCGCGGAAGCAAAGAAGCTTAACCTGCCTTTTAGCCGTCAACACAGGGTCAGTATCTTCTGGCCCTGTATTTTTCTCTCTCTGAATCTTCCTTCCAGTTTTTAAATTTCCGACCTGTTCAGGCTTTCGTTTTACCGCTAGAGTGAATAGCCTGGCGGAACAAAAGGAGATGGTCATGCTGTATATCTTTGATTTAGGTAACGTCATTGTTGATATTGACTTCAACCGGGTCCTGGGTGTGTGGAGCGATCTGGGACGAGTGCCATTAGCCACGCTACAAAGCAACTTCACCCTGGGTGAAAACGTGCACCGACACGAGCGCGGGGAAGTCAGCGATGAGCACTTTGCGAAACAGGTTTGTGAGGAACTGGGACTTGCCCTGAGCTTCGAACAGTTCACCGCCGGCTGGCAGGCGATTTTTGTCGGCGTGCGGCCCGACGTGTTGCAGGTGATGCAAGCGTTGCGCCAAAGGGGCGATCGCGTCGTTATTCTCTCTAATACCAACCGTCTGCACTGTCGTTTCTGGCCTGAGGAATATCCTGAAGTACAGCGTGCTGCGGATAAAATTTATCTTTCGCAGGATATGGGGATGCGCAAACCTGAAGCCCGTATTTATCAGCGGGTGCTGAATGAAGAGGGTTTCAGCGCCGACCAGACGATTTTCTTTGATGAGAACCTTGAAAACATTGAAGGTGCCCGTGCGCTTGGAATCAAAAGTGTTCATGTTACGGATGCCAGCGTCATCCCCGCTTTTTTTGCTGAAAAGCAGTGATGCTGTGCCGTCATAACGCTTACCGGTCTCGTCTGAGGATGTTCTGGTCATGGCTTAAACTGCTCTGGCAGAGAATCAATGAAGATGCCATGACCACGCTGGCGGGTAATCTGGCTTATGTGTCACTCCTTTCACTGGTCCCGCTGGTGGCGGTGGTATTTGCGCTGTTTGCCGCTTTTCCGGCATTTTCCTCGGTCAGCAGCCAGCTTAAGACCTTCATTTTCAGTAATTTTGTTCCCGCATCGGGTACGGCAATCCAGAGTTATCTTGAGCAGTTTGTGGCCAACATCAACAAGATGACCGCCGTGGGAGCCTGTGGGCTGGTGGTAACCTCGCTGTTGTTGATGTATTCCATTGATACCGCACTCAATACCATCTGGCGTAGCCAGCGCAAACGCCCATTAGTCTATTCCTTTGCCGTTTACTGGATGATCCTGACGCTGGGGCCGCTGCTGGCCGGGGCCAGTCTGGCTATCAGCTCCTATCTGCTATCGCTTCGTTGGGCCTCGGTAACTGGCGTCAGCTGGCTGATTGACTATGGACTGAGAATTTTTCCGCTACTGCTCTCATGGCTCGCTTTCTGGCTGCTCTACAGTATCGTTCCCACCCGTCAGGTTGCGTGGCGTGATGCGTTCATTGGGGCGATGATTGCCGGATTGTTGTTTGAGCTGGGGAAAAAAGCCTTTGCGCTCTATGTTACGATGTTTCCGTCATACCAGCTGATTTATGGCGTGCTGGCGGTTATTCCCATACTGTTCCTTTGGATCTACTGGACCTGGTGTATTGTTTTGCTGGGTGCAGAGATAACCGCGACGCTGCATGACCACCGTATGATGAAACAGCAGGAACAGGAAAAAGAAGGCAACAGGATATGATCGCGTTAATACAACGGGCGTTAAGCGCCAGCGTCACGGTAGCCGGAGAAACTATCGGTGAAATCGGCCCTGGATTGCTAATCTTACTCGGTGTTGAAAAAGGGGATGACCAGCAAAAAGCACGGCGGTTATGTGAGCGCGTGTTGGGCTATCGTATCTTCAGTGATGACCAGGGGAAAATGAATCTGAATGTCCGGCAGGCGGGAGGTAGCCTGTTGGTTGTGTCGCAGTTTACGTTGGCGGCTGACACGCAAAAGGGCCTGCGTCCGGGGTTTTCGCGTGGGGCTGAACCGGCTGAAGCTGAGCGGCTTTACGCGTATTTTGTCGACTGTTGCCGTGAAAAGGGTATTACCACTGATACCGGCCGTTTTGCCGCCGACATGAAAGTTGCACTGGTTAACGATGGTCCCGTGACATTCTGGCTACAGGTATAAGCTCCCTTCAGGGGAAGTAAACCAGATTTATAGAGAGAATTATTTATGTATCACCTTCGGGTTCCTGAAACAGCGGAAGAGCTGGATATGTACTATCAGTTTCGCTGGGAAATGCTGCGTAAGCCCCTGCATCAACCATTGGGTTCGGAGCGTGATGCCTGGGATGCGCTGGCACATCATCAGATGGTGGTTGATGAACGTGGAGAACTGGTCGCCATTGGCCGATTGTATATTAATGCAGATAATGAAGCGGCAATCCGTTTTCTGGCGGTTCATCCTTCTGTTCAGGGTAAGGGGTTGGGAACGCTGGTGGCGATGACGCTGGAGTCTGTGGCGCGCCAGGAAGGTGTAAAACGTGTTGTTTGCAGTGCGCGTGAGGGCGCTGAGGCCTTTTTTGCCAAGCTTGGTTATCTCAATGAGGGTGAAGTCACCGTACCGCAAACCACCCCGGTACGTCATTTTTTGATGGTTAAGCCCGTTATTACCCTGGATGACATTTTGCATCGTGCCGACTGGTGTGGTCAGTTGCAGCAGGCATGGTACGAGCATATCCCTCTCAGTGAGAAAATGGGGGTGCGCATTCAGCAATATACCGGGCAGAAGTTTATCACCACCATGCCGGAAACCGGCAATCAGAATCCGCATCACACGTTGTTTGCTGGCAGCCTTTTCTCGCTGGCCACCCTGACCGGCTGGGGGCTAATCTGGCTGCTGTTACGGGAGCAACATCTGGGCGGTACCATCATCCTGGCGGATGCGCACATTCGCTATCATCGTCCTGTTGTCGGTAAGCCGGGCGCGGTAGCTGATTTAGGTTCACTGAGTGGGGATCTCGATCGCCTGGCCAGGGGCAGAAAAGCGCGTGTGCAACTGAACGTGGAACTGTTGGGTAATGACGTGTGCGGAGCCGTGTTTGAGGGGGTGTATATTGTATTGCCGCCCGATCCCGAAGGTACATTAGAGCAGGGCGGCTCGCCGATGTGATAATGCGCTGAATCAGCGCCCCTTTTTCTTGCGCCCCGGTTGGGTAAAGCGCTTGCGGGCAGCCGGATTACCGGCGGGTTTTTCACCTGACTTAGGCCCGCTGACGGCGGGTTTCTTTGCTGTAGCAGACCTGGGTTTGGTTTTTTTCACCGTGGGTTCTTCCGATGAAGAACCTTCCAGAAGCCGAAACAGTTCAACCAGCTCATCACCGGTCAGGTCACGCCATTCGCCGAGGGGGAGTCCCTTCAGGTTGACGTTCATGATTCTGGTGCGCTCAAGCTTTGTAACTTCATAACCGAAGTGCTTACACATGCGGCGTATCTGCCGATTCAATCCCTGAACCAGGGTAATGCGAAAGACAAACGGCGCTTCTTTTTTCACCTTACACTTTTTAGTGACTGTTCCAAGCATCGGTACGCCAGCACCCATACCATGAATAAACTCATCGGTTATCAGTTTGTTGACGGTGACCAGATACTCTTTTTCATGGTTATTCCCGGCGCGGAGGATCTTATTGACCAAATCCCCGTGGTTGGTCAGGAAAATCAGCCCCTGAGAATCTTTATCCAGCCGTCCGACAGGGAAAACGCGTTTACTGTGGTTAACAAAATCACTGATGTTGTCACGTTCACCTTCTTCCATCGTGGTGATGATACCTACAGGCTTGTTCAGGGCGATAAGCACCAGATCTTCTTCGTTTCTTGGCTCAATCAGCTGACCGTTAACTTTCACCACATCACCGGCAGAAACCTGAGCACCCACCGAGGCGCGTTTACCGTTGATAAAAACGTTGCCCTGTTCGATGTAACGATCGGCATCACGGCGGGAGCATATCCCGCTTTCACTGATATATTTATTGAGGCGCGTTGAGGAGTTGGTCAGCATGATTATTCCGCAAATAAGCGGATGATACCTTTAAATGATTATTGCGCGCCAGCCACCAGGCCATCGTTCATGGTTTGCTGCAGCGTTTTGTCACCAGCGGTGATGGCTAATGTGCCGTTAGTCGCTGATTTTAATGGCACGCCAGCCGCAAGACTGCTCTGAATTTTCAACTGAAGATGACCATCGCCGGTGAGTGGTACTGTCGGCCATCCCCAGTCATGCAGCAAATTGACCGGCACGTTACGGCCATTCAATGTCAGTGACAGTCGGCGTTCGGGTTGCTGAGACAGTGTTGCCAGGCTTTCCAGCATACCGTCGTGAGTAAATGCGCTCATCTCTGTTACGTTAATGCTGTTGTTACCGGCGTTAAGAGACATGGAAGGGTGGCGCACATCGACACGGTTAAACGTGGCCTCTGCGGCATTAAAACTGAGATCGCCTGACCAGACACCCCACTGATGATTGCGTGCTATCAGCAGATGATTGCCATTGCCCTCCAGCGAGGTGAGCTGGAAAGGGAAATCAGGATTAATATCAATAATCAGATTACGGTTTGCCACAAACTTTGTCACTTCCACACTGTCCAGCCATTCGGGTAACGTGGCCATCCAGCGTTCGCGCCAGTTCAGTGGCAGCGTATATTCAAGACCGGCTACCGCCAGCTCATCAAGCGTCAGCTTCTTACTATCCCGTGCCCAACGACCTGAAGTACGGATCAACCCGTTCACCCAGCGTGAACTGAACTGTTTCAGCGCAATACCTTCAGGAGAAAATGTCAGATTGGCAATCGGGTCGTTTAGTTCCAGACTGCCGTTCACAAACGTGCTGGCATTCATTGAGAGTGAACCCGCTTTGCTTTCCCAGCTACCCCTGTTAAGGGTGATGTTTTTTAATGCCAAATCAAGATCGGTCACCGCCCAGTCCTTTCCTTCCAGCCGTGCGTCGGTCACGTCGATACGGTCAAAATGGACCGAGGGCAATGAAGCGAGTGGAGCAAGTAAATCAGAAATTGACAGCCTGCTCTGGAGGCGGATGTTGTTAAGTCGCAGAGCAGAAACCAGCCAGTTACCCTGAGCATCACATTGTGCGCTGGTGGTGACTGAGCCCATGGCCACGTCGGCACCAAGGTTATTTATCACCAGCTGATTGTGATTGCGTGTCCCCTGCAACAGCACGTTGGTCGCTGCAATACCGTTAACCTCCAGTGCCCCTGCGCTGATCTGGAAGCGGGTATCGTTACCGATAAAATCCCCCACTTCGGGGTACCACGGCAAAATACCGCCGTCCACCTGTTTAGCGACCAGCGGGAATTTACTGCCCGGACGGTTGAGGATCATTTGATTCAGTTGTAGTCGGTCGGCTGAAAGAGGGAGGGGTTGACCGTTGCTATTGAGGTTAAGCGTGCCATTTTCCAGCTGGATAATGGCAAAATGCAGTGGACTGGAGAACTGTGCGCGACTGAGAACTACATCGACCTTTTTGGCAACCACAATAGCGGGCTGGGTTTTAAATCCGAAGGAAACGTTATTAAGGGTAAAATGAGTTGGATTGGAAAAATGATGTTCCAGTTTCGAAAAAGCGATCTGATACTCAGTATGTTCACTGACAGCACGGCTGATCCAGCTGCTCCCCCATCGGGTTTGCATCAGCAGATATGTTGCAACCACTGCCATCAGTAACAGCAGCACTATTGTCAGCAAAATTTTTCCTGTAAATTTCATTGCATCCGTTCCTCAGATCGTTCGGTAAGATATTGTTATGCCTGATTTATCATCGAAGCTCAACCGGGAGATGACGGCGGCAGGCCCGCCGTCTTTGCAGCCGCTGAGATTATTTTTCCTGCGGAAACAGAAGATTCAGAACGATCGCAGTGATGCCGCCCGCAGCGATACCGGACGAGAGCAGCGTTTTCAGCCACTCAGGGGCAAATTGCAGGATGAGCGGTTGCTGAGATACGCCTAAACCTACGGCCAGTGACAGTGCAATAATCATGATTGCACGGCGATTTAATGGTTCACGTGACACAATTCGCACACCGGAGGCGGCAATAGTACCGAACATCACGATAGTGGCACCGCCCAGCACCGGCTCAGGAATATGCTGAACAAAGCCACTGACCGCCGGAAACAGGCCCAGAACAATCAGCATCAGCGCCACCACAAAACCGACATAACGGCTGGCAACGCCTGTTAGCTGGATCACGCCATTATTCTGACCAAAGCATGAGTTGGGGAAGGTGTTGAACAGGGCGGAAACGCAGGAATTCAGGCCATTTGCCAGCACCCCGCCCTTCAGGCGCTTCATGTAAAGCGGACCGCTAACCGGTTGTTCAGAGACGTCTGACGTCGCGGTGATATCGCCAATGGTTTCCAGTGAGGTGACCATAAAGACCAGCATCAGCGGCACCAGCAGATTCCAGTCGATACCCAGTCCATAATAGAACGGCACTGGCACTGTAAGCAGCGCCTGATGAGACGGCGTGGTGTTTTCCGGTAGCATACCCATCACCCAGGCCAGCAGATAACCCACTGCCATTGCGATCACCAGTGAAGCCACGCGGATATATGGATTTTTCTGACGGTTGAGCAGAACGATAACCAGTAGCACCGTGCCCGCCAGCAGTAGATTTTTTGGTGCACCAAAGGTGTGATCGTTCATCGCCGCGAAACCGCCGCCAATCGACGTCAGACCAACCTGAATCAGAGACAGACCAATAATCATTACCACAATGCCTGACACTAACGGCGTAATAATACGACGGGCCAGATGCAGTACGCGGGACAGCAGCATCTCGGTACAGGAGGCTAACATCAGCGTACCAAAAAGCGCTGCCATCATGGTTTTTACATCGGCACCGCCATGTTTCAGTGCCATCCCGCCCATGATCAGTGGCGTAACAAAGTTGAAGCTGGTGCCCTGAATCGACAACAGCCCGGAACCAACCGGACCCCAGGTTTTTATCTGTAGAATCGACGCAACCCCAGAAGCAAACAACGACATGCTGATGATGTGCTGGGTATCCTGGGCGGGCAGGCCCAGCGCCTGGCAAATCAACAACGCCGGGGTAATAACGGCCACAAACATCGCCAACAGGTGCTGACATGCGGCAAACACGGTTTGTGGTAAAGGTGGCCTGTCTTCCAGTCGGTAAATCAACTCACTTTTTTCTGCTGACGGGGTGTTAGCGGACATTGTCACGGTTCTCTGGTGAATAAAAAAGCGATTCTAATCGTGCACGAAGCAAAAGCAAACGATTGCTGTACCTGAGCCTCGTTTAATCTGGCCAGAAAGTGAAAAACCATGACAGGGATAGTAAATAGCAATGGGTCGAAAAAATGGTTTCGCCGTATTGCTACCAAAAGCAACAGGAAATACAAAGAAAGGTAAACGAAATATTTTTTAAAGGTTCAGCATTTGACTCGAAAAGAAATCATACGCAATTCAGAAAAAACGCATTTTATAAAGAATGCCAAGAGCATAATAAGCGGAAATAGAGTTAAACCGCATAATGAAGAATTTCATTTTTTCATTTCTGCTAAGTAAATTAAAAATCCCTTTCGGATATTTTTTCTTCTTAAGTTCATTGATTTCGCTAACAATACCCGATTGAGAGAATGATGAATAATACATTGAAGTGACAATCTGCATATCCAGCGCGAGCATTCGTTTTGAAACCCCTTTTGTGAAGAATTTCAGATTACTGTTCTTGTATTTATTGATAAGTATATTATAGGTTTCCGTTAAGTGTTTTTTCCGTACTACCAGTTCCTGATGGCTAACTCTTTTCTTTGACAGCGAGTCAGACAAATTCTCATAATAATATGAAGAACTGCTAATGACAAGCATATTGTCTGCGTGATTGTGATAGCGAAGGTTAAACAAAAGATCTTCACTCATGGAGATTCCTTCCTGAAAACACAGGTTGAATTTATCGATAATTTCTTTTCTGTAACACTTATTGTGCAAATAGCCAATATTATCGGTTACTTCCAAATCACCGAGAACAGAAGGAATATCCTCAGTATTAAAAAATCCATACTGAGAAACTTTTCCTATTCTGTCGTCTTCAAGATTACCTATAATTAAATCCACTGAATTATCTTTAAAACTGTTCAGGTTTTCTTTGAAGATAAGTAAAAAGTTGTTATCAATCCAGTCATCTGAATCAAGGAAAAGAACGTAATCACCAGAACAGTTTTTTAATCCGGTATTTCTTGCTGAGCTTACTCCACCATTGTTCTGAGGGATGACCTTTATTTGTTTATGACCAGTAAATTCTTCAAGAATGGTGGCGCTGTTATCTGTGCTTCCATCATTAACAATAATCACCTCATAATTACTGTAAGTCTGATTCAGTACACTTATCATGGTGCGATGGATTGTTTTTTGAGCATTATAGACAGGTATAATGATACTAAACATAGTTTTTTCATTCATATTGGATTCACTTTTATTTTCTGGAATGTTTTATATTGTAAAATAGATCCCATATTTTTTTGGGATTGATAAAAACCTTATGTATATCAATTACTGGTTGATCGCGAAAGAAATAGTTGAGAACCGAGAAAGAGAAAAATTCCGTTATGATTACACTGAGCGCTGCACCGTCAATCCCGAAAAAAGGAACAAGGGTGACTGAAGAAATAAAACAAATGATCAGCACGAAGAATGTTTTTTTGACCAGAAATTTGTATCCATTATATTTAATGATAAACCGATCCATAATACTGCTAAAGATGGCAAACATTGCGGCAATACTGAGATATAAAGTTGGTTTGACCGCATTGAGGTAGGCTATGCCATAAAAGTATTCGATGAACTTACCTGCAAGCAAATGAATACTCAGGATGATAATGCCGGATACGCCAAGAACCATCAGATGCAGATTTTGAATCTTGATGATGGTTTTGCCAGGATCTTTCTCCGCAAAGAAAGAAGGATAAAAGGATGCCAGCAATGCATAGGGCACAAATGTCCATGCTGTAGATAATGTGAGGGCCACAGAGAAAATACCAGCTTCTTTCACGCCAAGAAAATAAGAAACGCTGATTTGATTAAATCGGGTATACAGTGAGACCGCAATGATGGAGAAAATTAATGTCCCGCCTGATGAAATCATATATTTTGAATATTTTTTTACATGCCTGGTCTTAAGAATGGATCTCTTCTCGTGTCGTAACATGAACCAGGATGTTTTGATCAGAAATGGTATGGCAGTTACCAACACAATCGGGATGGACAAATACCTGGGGTCCATCTCCAGATATGAAATGATATATCTGCACAGCAGGCTTATCACTAATCCCGTAACGTTTGCAATTACATTCAATTTGGCATTGAGCGTTGCTTCATTATAGACATTAACCAGATCGATAGCTGAAAAAAGACAGGCTATTGCCGCAGCAAAAATAAACACCGCTGCATCTGATGTCATATTTTCTTTCATCACAACCATGCCAGTAACTGAAAGAAAAAAATAGCTGACCAACACCAGGAAGAAAGTTGACAGCATCAGTTTTATTCCTGAATCTTTATTTCTCGATATCCTTTTTAATAAAATAACATCGCTGCCCATAACAGAAATTGACTGTATAAACTGAAACACAAGCATAGAAACTGACATGATGCCAAAAATGGTCGGTCCGACATATTTAGCCACGAAAGAGGTGACAAAAATAAGCCCCAAAACGGCAATTATTTTTTCAGAGATCATCCATAATGAATTTCTTATTTTTTCTTTCACGATTAAACCTCAAAGATTATCTTTTTTCAGTTTCCGCAACTGTGATACCAATACGGGAAAAAAATAAAACAGGGCAAGATAACCGGTGCTGGCCTTAAAAATTAAACCAGTAGAGAAATATTTTCTGAAAATTACTCTGTATAATGAAATATATTCATCGAGAAATGGACGGCTGAATCCTTGAGTGTTCATTGCCCTTGAAATATAAGATGCAGTGATTTTCAGAAAAATATGGTAGTAGAATTTTATATTTTCAGGAGACAGGTATTTTCTTATTTCTATAAAAGAGATTGTAAATGAGAAATGTTTTTCTTTTAAGGTCGTTCTTGTTGCAGAATTTAATGAATATCTATAGTTATAGATAATTTTATCTGAAAAAACGACTTTCCTGTTTTCTGCCAGATTGAGATAATGGATGACAAAAAGTAAGTCTTCGAAGTTCGCTATCTTTTCATCAAATCTTAGGCTGTTTGAATTTATAATATCAGCACGGAAAATTTTATCACAAACGCCATATTTAGGATTAAAGTATAAAATATCATTTATTGCATCAGCGCAGTTAAGTATTTTACTGTTCTCCGATGCGGTCAGATTGGGGATTCTGATGCCGTCGTGTGTATAACCTTCCGACTGACCAACAGCCATACTTATATTATTCTGCATAAGACTACGCCATGTGGCCAGCGCCTCCTCTGGCAGGAAGTCATCAGCATCAACAAAGCTGATGTAATCTCCTTTGGCAACGTTCAGGCCATAGTTACGGGCTGAAGACACACCGCCATTTTCTTTACTCAGTACGTTAACCCTTTCATCGTTTTTGTACTTGTCCAGTATGACCAAAGAATTATCGGTGGAACCGTCATCAACAATAATAATTTCATAGTTATTCTCACTCTGTAACAGAATGCTGTCGATACAGGTTTCAAGGTACTGAGCTGCATTATATACCGGTACAATCAAACTGAATAAAATATCTGATGAATTGCTAATCATGTTGCCTCTTAACGTTGTTCACCCGCAGTAAGTTAAACGGATAAATTTTGAAACCTTTATTCCAACAGGAAATCAATCGGTTGAATTGTACCGCACATCCCGGAAAAGGCACTGGTCGATAGGGGGGCGGTTGAGGTCAGGACGTATCCCATGCCCGTCACCCATTAACCCTGTTTACAGATAACATCAATGTGCCATCTGAAAAACACCATGAATCTGCGAGTTTCACTGAGCAAACTTATCATTGAGGTAAGGATTAGCGCCACCAATTAACAGAAAAAATGATCCTTTAAGTTGATTCCTGGTAGCTGCAGACTGGCGAACGTGAATTCAATTATGTCTGAGATTAGAGCAGTTGTTGACAAATTATTATTAAGATAAATGCCGTGGCTAACCACTCTTAAAATCAAGCTACCGCCCTTGGCTTATAGCTACCAGTGCACTTAAAAATGTCATAAATGTGTTTTCTCAAAATAAAAATGGTCTTAATTATATTTTTTATAATTTTCCGTGGTGCTATTCCTGTTGTACGGCGTTTGCTGTCAGCATCCTGCGACTTGATTCTTTTCAAAATTAGGATTTATTCCATGCTTTTTACACGTTAAAAACAAATCCGTTTCGTCATTTTTTTATGGCAAAAGTTAACCCTGATGACAAAAATTCATCATCAAAGAGGGGGTAAACCGGCCCAGCATGCCGCATATAAGCTGAGAGCAACAGTGAATAAAAACGTTTTAGCCGGTTATTTTTTGTGGCTTTTCGATTATTTTCAAAAATAACGCCTGGCACCAGTGCTCCTGAAAAGGGATGCTAATTTTCTGTTAATACTTTTCTTCTGTGATATTACAGATGGTATTTTTTACGTCAATGGTCCGGCAGGAAAACAGGAATTTCGCCATGTGGAAGATAATTAATTAGCAAGAATAAAACATTAGCTCATTTAATTTAAATAACTGGTGGGAGGTCCACTCTATTATATAGAGAAATGCACCTGGTAAGTCATACATTGCCATATTGCGCTGTTTCGGGTAACCAGCGATCAATTAATGCCTGGGCCTGTTCAGGGTAATGTTGATGAATATGTTGGGCAATGCGCTGTACTTCCGGGATCATTGCACTGTCGCGAAGTAGATCTGCTACTTTAAATTCTGCATTACCGGTTTGCCGGGTACCCAACAGTTCACCAGGACCACGAATTTCCAAATCACATTGCGCTATGACAAAGCCATCATTGCTGTCACGAAGCACCTGGAGACGTTTTTGTGCCCCTTTACTCAGTGGCGTTTTGTAAAGCAACACGCAATGCGAGGCGACAGACCCACGACCCACCCGTCCGCGTAATTGATGAAGTTGCGCCAGTCCCAGCCTTTCCGGGTTTTCGATGATCATCAGGCTGGCATTCGGAACATCCACACCGACTTCGATCACCGTTGTGGCAATCAGCAGATGGATTTCACCCTGCTTAAAGGCCTGCATAATCATTTGTTTTTCCGTGGGCCTCATCCGGCCGTGTACCAGTCCAACCTGAAGTGTTGGCAGCGCCAGCTTTAATTCTTCCCAGGTCGCTTCGGCTGCCTGCGCTTCCAGCTGTTCCGACTCTTCAATCAGTGTACATACCCAGTAAGCCTGGCGGCCTTCTTCGCTACAGGCGCTTTTGACCCGTTCGATAATCTCTGAACGTCGTGTATCGGGGATGGCGACGGTAGTCACCGGGGTTCTGCCAGGTGGAAGCTCATCAATCGTGGAGGTATCCAGGTCGGCATAGGCCGTCATCGCCAGGGTCCGCGGGATGGGGGTGGCTGTCATGATCAGCTGATGTGGATGAAAGCCCTGTTCTTCACCTTTTTCCCGCAGCGCCAGACGTTGATGGACGCCAAAGCGATGTTGCTCATCAATAATCACCAGTGCCAGACCATTAAACCGCACCTGCTCCTGGAAAATGGCATGGGTGCCAACGATCATGGATACCTGCCCGCTGGCAATAGCGTCCTGTTGTGCCTGGCGGGCTTTCCCTTTTTGCTTACCAGCCAGCCAGCCCACTTCAATACCCAGTGGCCCAAACCACTGACGGAAATTACTGGCATGTTGTTCTGCCAGAAGTTCTGTTGGTGCCATTAGTGCCACCTGTTTACCCCAGGCAATCACATTAAGGGCGGTTAAAGCAGCAACCAGGGTTTTCCCCGAACCAACATCGCCCTGTACCAGTCGCAACATGGGATGGTCCTGTGCCAGATCCTGTTCAATCTCACGGATGACCCTTTGCTGAGCGCCAGTCGGACTGAAGGGGAGTGCTGCCAGTAGCTTATCGCTGAGTTCATGACGGGAGGGTAAAGGCAGAGCATGATGACGTTGGGTTCCGGCACGGACGGCCAGCATACTCAGGTTATGTGCCAGCAATTCTTCCATGATCAGACGGCGCTGTGCTGGATGCGTCCCGCTTTGCAGATCGGTCAGCGCTATATCTGGCGGTGGACGATGCAACGTTCGTAGCGCTTCCGGCAGGCCGATCATGCCTTTACTGAGTTCAGGCGGGAGTAGCTCTGTAATGGCACAGGTTTGTAGCAGCTCAAGCGCCCGATCGGTAAGGTTGCGCAGCGTTGCCTGGCGAATACCCTCGGTGGTGGAATAGACCGGCGTTAGCGTTTCCTGCAATTCCACCACACTGTTATCACCCTGCACGCGATATTCAGGATGGATAATCTCGGCACCGCGCTGGCCGCGTTTAATCTCGCCATAGACCGTCACGCGGCGACCCGGAGCCAGGCTGTTTTTCATCCCGGCATTGAAGTTGAAAAAGCGTAGTGTCAGGATCCCCGTACCATCACCGATCTGGCAGGTGAGCATCCGTCGGCGGCCAAAAGTGATATCGCTCTGCAACACTTCGCCCTCTACCGTGGCGAAAATATTTGGCAGCAGATCATTGATAGCATAAAGCTGGGTACGATCTTCATAGCGCAGGGGCAAATGCAGTAGCAGATCCTGTACGGTGACTAATCCCAGCTTCGCTAATTTACCTGCCTGGCTGTGGCCAACACCGGATAACGTGCTGAGAGGGACAGCATCCAGCAGGTGGCCTTTCATTTTCTGCGTACCGATGCTTGCATCAAAGCCCACCACTCCGGCGTAGCAATCACTTCGCCCTGTTCGTTGATTTCCGGCCAGGGCAGACCTTTTTGTTTGGCGACGCGGGCCAGCACCGGATAGCCGCCCTCAAACAGCAGACGCTGCTGCTCGCTGAACTCCAGCGTGCTCCGCTGACGCTGATACATTCCGGCATTCTGCCGCTGACGCTGTGCTTCATACAGGATCAGGGCGGAGGCCACCGAAACATTCAGCGACTGCACCATGCCGGTCATCGGGATAATGATGTCCTGATCTGCGAGTTTCAGTGCTTCCTGTGTGATACCGGTTTTTTCCTGTCCCATCAGAATGCAGGTTGGACGGGTATAGTCGATATCACGGAAGTCGACTGCATTATCAGACAGGTGAGTGGCGAGGATTTGCATACCCTGGCTTTTCAGATGACTCACCGCATCGGCAATGCTGGTGTGGGTTTTTACCTGTACCCAGCTGTTGCTGCCCGCCGCGGTAGAAGCCATAGTGCGCATCCGGCAACCGGGCCAGACGGCATGAACCTGGTGCACACCGACCGCATCAGCAGTACGGATAACAGCGGATACGTTATGAGGTTTATGAACCTCTTCCATACAAACGGTCAGATCGTGCTGGCGGGCGGCCAGCATCTCAAGGATACGGGCATAACGTTGAGCATTCATCGACTAATTTCGGTTACGGTGGACTTTAATCACGTCGGGCATCACGCGGATTTTACGCATTATATTTGCCAGATGAACGCGATCGTGGGCCGTCAGACGGATAAAAGCGCAATAAACACGGCCATCTTTCTCTTCCGTGTTAAGGCTCTGAATATTCGATCCGGCAGTGTTAATCGCTGCGGTCAGGTTTGCCAACGCCCCCTGATGATTAAACATATCTACTTTGATCTCCGCCACGAACTCCTGTTCGGTAACCTTGTCCCATTCCACTGCCATATATTTCTCTGGCTCTTTCTGATAGCCACGAATATTACGGCAGGACTCATGATGTACCACCAGGCCTTTGCCCGGGCTGACATGTGCCACGATAGGATCGCCGGGAATAGGGCGGCAGCATTTGGCCAGTGTGATCAGCACACCGTCGGCACCCTTGATTGGCAACTTGCCCCGTGAAGAGGTACTGACCGTCGCGGTAACGAATTGCTCACTTTGCTGCAGATTTTTGGCAATCACCACGCTCATGGCATTGCCCAGGCCTATTTCTGCCAGCAAATCGTCAAGTGTTGCCAGCTTCATACGTTCCAGTTCGTGTTGAATATTCTCAGGAGAGATCTCGGCCAGCTTCCGACTGCCGCCCAGCGCATGGTTAAGTAAACGGCGCCCAAGACTCACTGAGTCATCGCGTTTCAGGTTTTTCAGCAGCTGACGGATTTTTGATCGTGCTCTGGAGCTGACCACAAAATTCAGCCAGGCGGCATTTGGCCGTGCACCCGGTGCGGTGATAATTTCAACCGTTTGTCCGCTGCTCAACGACTGGGAAAGTGGATAGGGTTGACGATCAACGCGCGCGCCGACGCAGGCATGTCCGATATCGGTATGCACGGCATAGGCAAAATCAACGGGGGTTGCGCCGGTAGGCAGTTCGACGATGCGGCCTTCCGGGGTAAAAACGTAAATCTCATCAGGGAAGAGATCGGATTTGACACTTTCAATAAATTCGAAGGAATTGCCAGCACTTTGCTGCAACTCAAGCAGGCTCTGCAACCAGCGCTGTGCGCGAATTTGCGCTGTGGTGCTGCTTTCTGCCTGCTCTTTGTAAGCCCAGTGAGCTGCGACCCCCATCTCTGCCATTTGATCCATATCTTCCGTACGGATCTGTACTTCAACCGGCACACCGTGTGGTCCAATCATTGAGGTATGAAGAGACTGATAGCCGTTGGCTTTGGGGATGGCGATATAATCTTTTACCCGGCCAGGACGGGGTTTGTAGAGGCTGTGCATTTGCCCCAGTACGCGGTAGCAGGTGTCAACATCGCTGACAATCACCCGAAAAGCATAGATATCCATAATGGAATGGAAACGCTGTTCTTTCAGATGCATTTTGCAGTAAATCGAATAGAGGTGCTTCTCTCTGCCGCTAACACGACAGGGGATCCCTGCCTCCTGCAACCGGCCATCGATCTCAGAGAGAATTTTTTGGATCATCTCTTTGCGATTGCCACGCGCCGCTTTTACCACTTCTTTAATCACACGGTAGCGATTGGGATACAGTGCCTCAAAGCCCAGCTCTTCCAGCTCGGTTTTCAGATGGTGGATACCCAAACGGTGTGCCAGAGGACTGTATATCTCCAGCGTTTCCAGCGCGATGCGGCGCTTTTTATCGGGGCGCAAAGCACCCAGCGTTCGCATATTATGCGTGCGATCTGCCAGCTTGATCAGAATGACGCGGATATCCTGCACCATCGCCATGATCATCTTACGGAAGTTTTCGGCCTGAGCCTCTTTCTTATCGCGGAATTTCAGTTTATCAAGCTTGGACACCCCCTCTACCAGTTCAGCTACGGTCTGACCAAACAGCTGTTCCATATCCTGATAGGTGGCGGGAGTATCTTCTATCACGTCGTGCAGAAGCGCGGCCATAAGTGTTTCATGGTCGAGCTTCATTTCAGCCAGGATGCAGGCGACAGCAACCGGGTGAGTTATATAAGGTTCGCCACTGGAGCGCGTCTGTCCCTCGTGAGCATCACGCGCGACAAGATAAGCCTGCTTGAGACGTTTAATCTGGTCCTCAGGCAGGTATTTTTCAATCAGTTGATTAAGGCTTTCAAACAGATACAAGGGCGAGCCTTCCGGCTGATGATTAACGACGACCTTCAGCAATAGCGGTAACGGCCTGTAGCTCCGCGGCTTCCTGCTCATGCTGTTCCTGGCGATCACGCACATCCAGAATCTGGTTGGTGATAAGCCCTTCTTCAATTTCACGAAGCGCGATGACGGTTGATTTATCGTTTTCTTCCGGTACCAGCGGATCTTTACCGCCAACCTGCATCTGGCGTGCGCGACGGGCGGCGACCAGCACCAGGTCAAAACGGTTACCAATTTTTTCTACTGCGTCCTGTACGGTTACGCGTGCCATAAGTGTGATACTCCACGGGTGACGAAATGACTGCGCATCATACTGAGTTGTCCTCAGTCTGCCAACAGTTTGCTGATTAAAGCATCATGACGGGATTTTTGACGTCCCATTCGCAGACGCTCGGCGCGAATAATATTTTTCAGATCGGACAGAGCCAGATCAAAATCATCGTTTACAATAAGGTAGTCATATTCTGCGTGGTGGCTCATTTCAGCAACAGCCTGCGCCATACGTTTGGCCATCACTTCTTCGCTGTCCTGGCCGCGACCACGCAGCCGGCGATCAAGTTCATCTTTCGACGGTGGCAAGACAAAAATGCTACGTGCCTGGGGCATTTTCTCACGGATCTGCTGTGCGCCCTGCCAGTCAATATCCAGGAAAACATCCACCCCGGTAGAAAGTACCTGCTCAATGGCTTTACGTGATGTGCCGTAATAGTTGCCAAACACCTCAGCGTGCTCCAGAAAGGCTTCTTGTTCAATCATGCGGCAGAATTCGTCATGAGACACAAAATAGTAGTGTTCACCGTGATTTTCACCGGGACGCATGCCTCTCGTCGTGTGGGAGATTGAAACCTGTGTGTCATACAGCGGCTGAGTTTTCAGCAGTGCGTTGATCAGGCTGGATTTACCTGCCCCACTGGGCGCTGAAACAATAAAAAGAGTGCCTTGAGCCATGATTATTCTTGATAAGCCAGTCAGAGTCTGATTTCTGCACAGTATACACGGCTGGCCTCGTTCATACAGCGTTTCGGGCGTCTTGCAGCACTATATTTGCTGAAAAATGGAAAGCATCCCACGACATCTGTGCCGTGTTTCACTACCTGTTAAAAATCTTTTCGAGCCGGTACGAGAGATTTATTGTTGCCCGTCGCCTTCAGTCTCTCTTTTCCCTGTAATACCACCACGGAAAAACAGGGAGTAAGGCGATGCGTAACATAGTCATTTTGTGTGCCTTCTGGTGTGTACTGGTGCAGGCGCAATGCCCGGTCTGGACACCCACTCAGGCGGAGCGTGAGCTCAGCGTTTTAGCAAAGCAACTGAGTGCCTGGGATCGGGCCTATTACCAGCAAGGGAGCGGTGAGGTAACAGATGACCACTACGACGCGATGGAAAAAAAGTTTCATGCCTGGCAGCGCTGTTTCCGTCCACAAAGTGCTGCCCGCCAGCCGGAACTGAGTCAGACTGGTAAAGTTATTCATCCCGTGGCTCATGTCGGGGTAAAAAAGCTGGCTGACAAACAGGCCGTTGCCCGTTGGATGGTCGGAAAAAAAGCACTATGGGTTCAGCCAAAGATCGATGGTGTCGCTGTTACACTGCATTACCGACATGGCCTTTTGGTCAGTATGGTCAGTCGCGGAGACGGATTGCAGGGTGAAGACTGGACGGATAAAGCAAAACAAATTCCATCTGTTCCTCAGCACATTCCCTTCGAAAGCGACGCTGTAATTTTGCAAGGTGAGCTGTTTTTACGCATGCATGACCACCGGCAGTCATCCGCTGGTAGCGTCAATGCCCGCAGCGTCGTGGCAGGGGCGATGCGGCGCAAGGATGCATCCGGTGTATTACATCAGCTGGGCATCTTTATCTGGGCGTGGCCCGATGGGCCTGACGGAATGACAGAACGGCTCAGTCTGTTACGGCAGGCGGGTTTTGGCCTTGTGGCTGACTGGAGCAAACCGGTCAGCAGCGCCGATGAGGTTGCAGGTTGGCGAGATCGCTGGTTTCACCAGGCGCTGCCTTTTGTGACAGATGGCGTGGTTGTTCACCGTTCACCGGTGGCGGGCGTCTACTGGAAACCGGGTGAGAATAACTGGTCGGTGGCCTGGAAATACTCTCCGCCTGAGGTCAGCACCGAAGTTCGCTCTGTTGACTTTCCCGTGGGGCGAACCGGGAAAATCAGTGCAGTCCTGAATCTGGTGTCTGTGCAACTGGATGACAAAAAAATTAACCGGGTTAGCGTTGGTTCACTACAGCGCTGGCTGGCCGCTGACATTTTGCCCGGCGATCAGGTTACCGTCAGCCTGGCTGGTCAGGGGATCCCACGGCTGGATGGCGTGGTATGGAGGGTGACAGAACGCCGGCTTCCGGCAATGCCCGATACAGAGAGATTCAACGCATTAAGTTGCTTCACTTACACACCACAGTGTCGGGAACAATTTCTTTCCAGACTCGTCTGGCTTAGCAGCCCGGCGGCACTGTCAATGCCAGGGATTAGCCGGAGCAGTTGGCAGCAATTAATACAGGCAGGGAAACTGACACATCTTTTTTCCTGGCTGTCACTGCCTGCTGAACACCCCGGCGAGATTGAGGGAATGACCGCAGCCAGAATAAACCAGATTTATCACCAGTTTTCTCTCAGTCAAAGGCAGCCTTTTAAGCGCTGGGTAAAAGCCACCGGCGTCCCCATTCCAGCCAGCGCGTTAAATTCCATGAAGGATGATACCTGGGCCGATCTGCTTGGGCGTAGTCAGGGATCATGGCAGCAGCTGCCAGGAGTGGGTAAAAAGCTGGCAGGGCAAATTGTCGCGTTTTTACAACATCCTTCTGTTCGGGAACTGATCGCCTGGCTTGAACGTCATCAATCTCAGGGGATCAGTGTTCATTATGCGGATAATTGAAAATGGGCAAGCCCAGTTTATAACGCAGTGCCAGAAGACGGGCGATAAAACCGAACAGCAGTGTACCGGTAACAACCAGTTCATGAGAGAGCGAGGTTTTCAGCAACAGAATATAGAGCCAGCCAGAGGTAAAGGCTACTCCTGCATACAGCTCCTTTTGAAAGACCAACGGAATACGGTTACAGAACATATCACGCAGTACGCCACCAAATACGCCGGTTATTACCGCGCAAATTGCCGCAATAATCGGAGCATGGCCCATGTCAAGAGCGACTTTCGCACCAATGATCGAGAACACCACCAGCCCCAGCGCATCCAGCACCAGAAAGACTTTACGCAGATGGGGCATAAGCGAAGCCAGTTGGGTTGTCACCACCGCTGCCACTGCAACGATAATGATATACATCGGCTGCTTGACCCAGCTGAGCGGATAGTGACCCAGCAACATATCTCTCACCGACCCGCCGCCAATGGCGGTGACGGAAGCAATAATAATGACGCCAAACATGTCCATTTTACGTCGACCAGCAGCCAGTGCGCCGGTCACTGCCTCGGCGGTAATACCAATAATGTAGAGCACGCTAAGTAACATTGTCTGCTCCTGAAGATCATCATGGTGATAATTTATCGTACGGCAGTCTCTGGACATCATCATGGCGAAAGAAGAGCAGGACGATGAGCAATTTTGCTGTTAAACGATGAAAATAAGCCGTGTCTTTTAACATCAGACAGCGCGTTACGACATTGCGGCGGTATCACAGGCGGCAGCTTATCCTGTGTTTTGATGGTAGCCATGAGTGTCTGTTTCGTCAGCGATAAAGAACAGATAAGTGAAAGCCTGAGACGGGCATCTGTTTTCATTGACTAAAATCGGATTAGTTTTTCTTCACAAACTCAGATTTCAGTTTCATTGGGCCAAAACCATCGATTTTACAGTCAATGTTATGGTCTCCTTCAACCAGACGTATGCCTTTTACCCTGGTGCCAATTTTCAGGGGAGTGGAGCTGCCCTTGACTTTCAGGTCCTTGATGACGGTCACATTGTCGCCGTCTGCCAACAGATTACCATTGGCATCTTTGACTGTCAGGATGTCTTCATTGGCTGTATCTGCACCTTCAGACCATACCTGCCCACATTCGGGACAATTGAAGAGTTCACCATCCTGCCAGGTGTATTCAGAGTGGCATTTAGGGCATGGAGGAAGCGTTTGCATGGTAAGACTCCAAATTAATCCATAATAAAAGGAGGGCATTCTAGCCTGTTGCCTGCCGGAAACCTACAGAAAACCCTGCTGGTGCGAAGCATAATAATGAATTTTTGGTGAAACAATTGACAGTCAGCAGCGTCGTTCATTATAAGGAACAACATTGGCCTTTATACAGAACGCCGATGTTAAATGCAGGAAGTGTGTCATGGAAAATTCGTTATTGCTGTCCAGTGATTTTCGCCAGTCTGTGTCATTAAGCCTTGCCAGAGTGAGGAAATCTCGCGGGCTTTCGCTTTCCGGTCTGGCAGAAACCAGTGGCATTGGCAAAGCGACACTTTCCGGCATTGAGGCCGGGCGCGGCAATCCCACCATTGAAACCGTATGGCGGCTGGCACATGCGCTGGGGGTTACCTTTGGCGAGCTTATCTCACAGGAACAGGATCAGTCAGTTGAATCCAGTTCGTCCGGTGTCAGCGTTCGCCTGATTAATAAGCAATCTTCTCCCTTCGTTATTGAAACCTATGTGATGGATTTAGCACCTCACACGAAACGCATGGCAGAAGCGCATATGCCTGGAGTGGAAGAGAACGTGGTGGTGCTTAAGGGGCGTGCGCTTACCGGCCCCCAGTCGGAGCCTGTTTTCCTCAGCGCCGGTAAAAGCTGTAGCTTTGCCAGTGATACGCCCCACCTTTATCAAAGTCTGGATGAACAGACTTCGATGATGATCAGTGTGATTTATCCCACCCTGGCTGAAGCTGCACCGGGAGAACACGATATTTATCGTGAATGGCCGGGAACGGAAGATGACTGGTCCGGTTTACAGCAACAGTTTCGTCGTCTCGCGCTGGAAAGCCGTCAGGGCGTGAATGCGGTTCGCCTCTGTTTCACCGGTTGTGAGGATATGGCCGACGCAGCAGAGCAGATCCAGCAAAGACTGCTACCGGAATCGCCGGGTATGCAGGCTTTTTATGTTGATGAGCAGGGACCAAAATTGATTTGTCTCGCTCGTGAGGGAAGCCACGCGCGTCTGGAGGAAGAAACGGCGAAAAATCCCTTATTGCAGCAGGCCGTGGATCTGAGCAATCTTGCCATTTCGCCGTGGAACCAGATTGACGCAGAGAGCCAGTCCAGACTGCAAATGCTGTCACGTTCCGACACCTTCTGTCTTTCCAGTCTTGCAGCAGAGGTGCTGACCCGTAATGGTCAACCCTCTGTACCACGGTGCGCTGCTCCCCGTTATGAAGTCACGCCTGTTGTGGAGCGCGATAATGACACGGTGCTGTTTGAAGATCGAATTGATGTGGATGGCTATGCGGTCTGGGAGATGGTGCATCCAGCCTACGCCAGACAGTCTGTGGCGATTGCTCAACAACTGAGTCGTTACCTTTCTCATCGTGCTTCACGGGTAATTGATATTGGGACCGGTCCGGGATTGCCCTTAAAGATGTTACTGGAGTTGTTGCCAGAACTACAGGTCACCACCGTGGACCCCAGTGAAACGGCTTTTAATCATTTGCAAAAGCTGTTTAAAAACACACCTAATGTGCACCCCGGTAAGGGCAGCATTACCGATCTTCCTGTGCCAGATCATCCGTTTGATGCGGCTATTTCAGTCGGGGCTTCCCATCATCTGGATACGATGGCGTTTCTCAGCTCGACGCGGCGACAGTTGGCCCGTGGGGGTGTTTTTATTGTCTCCGATGAAATGATTAGCCCTTTCTCTACTATCAGTCAACGCAAAACTGGCCTGATGAAACATCACCTGCAGTATATTGCTGACACGCTGATACCTATATCAGCAGAGGCGCTTTCGGTGGATGAGTGTCGTCTGGTGCAGATGCTGCGCAAAGATGTGCCACAGGCTTTATTTGAGGCCCGGACAGGCGATGAAGGGCGGGCTGAATATCGTTGCAAACATCTGCTGGAAACACTGCATAGCTTACATCTTCCGCCGCAGCCTGCTAATTATTTGCAGGTATTTTATCGCTTCCATATTCTTGAGCTGGAAGCGTTAGTTGCCGGACTGGACTACGAAGTTGAACAAAAAACCTCACCGGACTGCTTTTCCGATTTGGCCAGAATAGCCGGGTTTAGCGTGCAGCAGCATCGCCGTTTGTACGCGACCAGTGGACGAACAGACAGCGATGCCGGAACGCATCTGTTTGTATTACAGGCATTATGATTCAGATGAAAAAAACGGTTAACCAGGCGTTACTGGCCTCCTTACCTGTGGTTACTGGCTATCTGCCAATCGCCTTTGCGTTTGGTATGGCGGGTGCGGTTAGTGGTCTGCCGGTGGCAATGGTGGTTGCCATGTCCGCTTTTATTTTTGCCGGAGGCAGCCAGTTTGTATTACTGGCTGCCATGCATGCCGGAACGGCCTGGTATCTGGTGCTGGGACTGTGCGCTATGATGGATGTCCGTCACATGTTATATGGTGCCGTAATGGTACGTCAGCTACCTGCGGGATTGCGCCGACAGCTGCTGGCTGCCTCAACACTGACGGATGAGGTATTTGCCACGGCGTTGGTGCGGATGCCGGAAATAGCGATGGTTTACCGTAGCAGCTGGCTTAGCTGGCTGGGAATATTCAGTTACCTTGCCTGGGTCGTCGGAACGGTATTGGGTGCGGTGACGGGAATCCAGCTCAGTAACGCCTTTCCATTGCTGGCAGACGCTATGCCATTTGCATTGCCTGCGTTGTTTGTGGTGTTGGTACAGGAAAGTTTCAGCCCGCAGTACCGTCTGCCAGTGATTGTTTCCGTAGTCGTTGCTGGTGTGTTGTATTTACATGGATTAACCGCACTGGCACTTATCGCAGGGGCACTCTGTGGTTGTTGTGCGGTTTTTGTAAAAGGAAAACTGAATGACTATGCCATATGATGAAGGATGGATGGCCGTGATTGCCATGGGCGTGGTGACCTGGCTGTTACGCTCGCTGCCTTTTATGCTTAATAAACGGGTTCGGGCTGATGACAACAGGGCCGATCACGGGTCGCCAGTCTTTGCCGCGCTGGGACCTTCGCTGTTAGCCGCTATCATGATTGTTACTTTAATTCCCGGTATGCAGCAGGCAATGTCCATCGGTTATGGCAGGACGCTGTGCTATGTAGCAGGGATTTTAATGACGTTGGGGGCATTACGCGTTACCAAAAATCCGGGTATTGCGGTGATCGTCGGCGTAGGCATATATGGTATGGGTCTGTGGTTCCTGGTCCCGTAGCTGTGGTTGGTACCGTTTTCTGATCAATCTAAATCTGAGGAGCAATAACATGAGCCAAAGCCAACAGAGATATTCTGATGAAACTGGCGCAACTTGTTTCACTGAAGCCAGCAAGATGTTGTGCAATGGGGATTACAGACGCATCCGACTGGACTGGGAAGTGACTACCGATGAGTTTTTTCATCTGGTTTGGGACTGTGGGAATGTTCAGACCAAGATAATTAGGGAGCGGGACAGATTCTATGTTGTGGCAGGTCAGTGTGCAGACGACTAAAAAGTGTGTGCAACAGCGGCATGTCGACATTCTGAACAGGCAGGCAGAGGTTGTATTGCGAAGAAGTAAGTGATGTTATGGGCGGACGAAGAAAAAATGATATTAATTCAGACGCCTGAAATACTTCTCAGCCTGCCAGTCAGCGAGCATTAGCGTAATCATGTATTGATTGTTAATCGTGAGCCTGCCACGTTTCTCAATGCTGGCAGCCCCAACACCAAAACTTGCTAAAGGCTTTAAACAGCGCTGCACTGGCTATCTCAGAACAGTGTTATGAAAAGCCGACTTTCCCGCTGGCACGATGGCTGATTCCACCACCCGACATGATAAAGGTTGATATCCCGTGTAAACAGCATGCACAGCCGCTTTCCTGTCGCCGTGAATGGGGCCTCAGTACAGGTGGCCGTGACTGACAGTAATTATGGTCAGCCTGGAAAAAGCATTTAAGACGCTGTTGCTGCTATTTTTTTAGCACGGCGTTGGTTCTCTGACTGGGATAGCGGGAAGGCCAGATTTCTGAGGGGCTGATTCCTAATGCCACCGCGATGATAATTTCTCCTTTTGGCCAGTGACGGTAAAGTGCGTTTGCCAGAGTGGATGAGGCAAGGCCGGATTCTCTTGATAATCGTGATACAGAACTCCCCTTCTTCTTGAGTGCGGCGGAAATCTCGGATGGATGCCAGTCCTTCCCTTCTGTCACCATAATTCTCCTGTAGTTAATCCTTTAACCGGCAAGCCTCAAAATAGTACGTTTTGTTCTAATATTAAAGCTGTTCGATAGTCGATTTTGTTCTATTTGAGAGGTCTTATATGCCTTCATTTTTTACAAATGACTATCAGAAACTTATCGGCTACCTGGTGGATGTCCGCAGGAAACGTAACATCACTCAGACACAGCTGGCTGAAGCGATGCGGATCGAGCAGACGCTGGTATCAAGGATTGAGCGCTGTGAAAGGAGGCTTGATGCCGTTGAGTTTTATCACATCTGCACCTTACTCGGTGTAACAACGGATGATATTTATCGTCATCTTGCACCAAGGTTTCAGGCTCTCCCCGCCGTAAAGAAGAAGGTGGATGGGCTGTGAACCTCTGGCTAATCGCCATCAGTTTTCTGTGAGGAATTACTTACCTGTCGGCAAGTTCAGTTTTAAGGTGATAAGTTACGTGTTTCCCTCAGCCAGTACCGGAAAATATATCTCGTGATGACAGCTTTTTACCATCGCTGCCATTCAGCACAGGCTAAACTTCCTGGATCGCAGCAGAACAAACCAGATATGGAAGCGGGGACTGACTGTGTTTTTCAGAGTATCATTCTGTCCAAACCACTGTGTTTCTGTACCTTGTCATGTGTCACTGCCGGTAACGGCGCAACGGTTCTGTAGTGATATGCGCAGCCCTGGTATCATGTACGGTGATATCCATGTCGTTCAGATTATCCGGCGTTGGTCGAATTTAGGGAGTTCAGCGGCGGAAATTATTTTTTAAATTCCACTTTTATTGCTTACGGAGGGTATTTATTTCACATCATCATCTTATGTGAGTGAAATTCTTAATAACTTTCTGCCCGGTGCTATATCGATGAGCATCTTTTTGCACAGGTGGCGTTATAACAATTATATGAATCATTATTATTGCGCAGACGGTTTCTCTTTAGCGTCAGCTGATTGTGCATTGATGTACTGAAAAATAAACTTCAACACGACTATATTGCATTCTACATTTCAGAAAAATATTAACCGGACATCATGATGGATTGGTTCAACCAGAAAAAATTTGAGGTTCGTCTTGAATGGGGCCTGCCGGCCGTGGATTACCTGGCTGGCGATGCAGATTGTGCTGTGATAGTTGACGTTATGTCATTTTCTACGTGCGTGAGTCTGGCGGTTGATAATGGCGCCGACATTTACCCTTATCCCTGGAAAGATGACTCCGCGAGCGGATATGGTATGAAAATCGGCGCGCAGACGGCCAGTCCTGACAGAAGATTTAGCGGTCAAGGTTACAGCCTGTCGCCAGCATCAATCCAGAACATCAGTGATGGCGAAAGACTGGTACTTCCGTCACCTAACGGATCGGCCATTTCCTTCAGGGCACGGGACACCGGGATTACCGTTTTCAGCGGTTGTTTCAGAAATATGTCTGCAACGGCTAATGCCTGTGGCGCATTTGAAAGCATCCTGGTGATCCCCTGTGGAGAGCGATGGCCTGATGGCAGCTTTCGTCCTTCAGTTGAAGATTACGTAGCAGCCGGTGGTATTATCGCTGCAATGGGACGTCGTAATTGCTCTCCTGAGGCGCTGGCGTCAGTGGCGGCCTGGCAACTTTACCGACAGCAAAATTTGCGTCAACTTCGTGAGTGTTCCTCAGCACTTGAACTAAAAAAGCGCGGGTTCAACGAGGATGTCGGACTCTGCCTTGAAGTGGACACTGCTTCGTTTGCCTGCCAGCTGTATGGTGATTTTTATACATCAGCACGGTAACAGTTATAACTGTTCTGGCTGGTATCATAATGGGCTTTACAGGATAAATTGCCTTTCAGAATAACTGTAAACAGACCCGTTTTAGTTCCACGTATTTTTTGAGATCCCGGCCAGATGGTGTTGTCATCGGTATTCCTCCGGTGTCAGGTTGTTCAGTGATTCATGTGGACGTTCTCAGTTATATTCTGAAAGCCACCGCTCTGTGATTTCCCGTACTTCGTTCGGCGTCCTGAACAGACAGAAATCGAGTATTTCAGTGCGGTATGTCCGGTTAAAGCGTTCAGTAAATGCATTCTGAGTCGGTTTACCCGGTTTGATAAATTCCAGCCTCACTGCATGCACTTCTGCCCACTCAGCCAGAGTCAGAGAAATAAATTCCGGGCCGTTATCCATGCGAAGCATCGCGGGATATCCCCGGTTTGCGTCGCTCCTGTCGGGCACCCAAACCACCCGTTGGGCCGAAAGGTTCAGGTCTGTTTCGATCGACAACGCTTCACGATTAAAATTATCGACGACATTGAATGTGCGAAAGCGACGACCACAAATCAGCGCGTCATGCATGAAATCAACAGACCAGCTCTGGTTCAGCGCTTCCGGTGTGGTCAGCGGTGATGGATTACGTATCGGCAGACGCTGTTTGCCTTTGCGACGAAAATTCAGTTTCAGCAGACAGTAAATACGGTGGGTCCGTTTATGGTTCCGCTGGTATCCCTGCCGCCGCAGAACCTGAAACAGCTTCGGGAAGCCGTATCGTGGATATCTTTCCGCAGCCGTCTGCAACGCGAAAATAACGGGTACGTCACGCGTGGTATCCGGGCGGTAATGGTAAACCGTTCTGCTCAGGTTCAGACTCCGGCAGGCCTGACGAATACTCAGTGTTATTATCAGATGCGTCACCAGCCCACGCTTAAAGGCTGGCTTCAGAGCTTTTTTTCGATAACGTCTTTCTGTGCCCGATTCTCAAGACTGAGGTCGGCAAACATCTGCCTGAGCCGTTGATTCTGGTCCTCAAGATCCTTAATTTTTTTAATATCAGATGTTTCCATGCCACCGTATGTAGACTTCCAGTTGTAATACGTGGCTTCAGAGATTCCGTCCTCGCGGCAGACATCTTTCACTGTTCGTCCGGCTTCAACTGATTTAATCACCGTGATTTACTGATGCTCAGTAAAACGGGCTTTACGCATAGCGATCTCCTTCGTTGGCAAAATGAGTATGCCGTAAGGTCTCTGAATGTGAATGGCACGATTATGCGGGATACTTACACCATGTAGACCTACAGTTTGCGCTCTGTATAGCTATCCGTGGAACCGTACTCTTTAACGCAGAGTCTTGTGTAATCATCCGGTGGAGGACAATAATCTACCGATTCCCAGAAGACGTAATAACTGGCCGGAGATACCGACAGTAAAACCTCTCTGCCTGTACCCGGCGCTGGGACATTTTCGCAGGCTATATAATCGTGCAGAGGAAAGCATAACTCGATATGGTTTTCTTTCCAGAGCGTCAGCAAATCCTCACTGGTGCAATCTGCCCCATGAGCGCACAGCATCTGTGCTGCTCTGTTACGCTCGCCTTGCACGTCACCGCCTTACTGAAGGAGTGAGGCAGGCGGTAAGGCATTGCCGCTTTTTTCCCCGCCGGAATAGCCTCCCGGCCATTTACTACTTCCGCAGAGCTGGTGCAAGGCTGGGTAGAGCGGATGATTTTATTGCTGTCCCCACGCGAGGGAGAGGGGTTCTATTCACGATGAACTTTCATTAATTCCCCGTTTTCCTTCAATTTATAGCGCCCTTCATATGTGATAAATATCTCTCTTTCATATTTAAATCGTTTTATAGTAAATACTGGTTCTTTATCGATGTAGTTCATTTTTGTTTGCATATCATCGAAACAGAGCCTGTCGTATTTATCTTCTTTATATCCGTCACCAAAATTCCAAAAAGTAACATCATAGCCACCATAGGGGGCGGGTTTGGGAATATCATAGCGGCTTTTGAGTATATCTTTATTCTTCAACCACCAGTCTATTTTTCCTTTGTCCGTAACGGGAAAGTTTTTTACTAAAATAGAACTGTAGTTACTGTCCTTATGAACTGCAATAATTTCTACCGGGCGAGAGGTCAACCAAAAAAATAGCCCATCAGGACAGCGCCAGCGACAAGAAGAATCAGCAGAAGTTTTTTCAGATTAGCTTTCACTACGGCCCCCGGTGATTTCTACAGTGGCTTCCATATTGGTCATGAATGGCTTGAAGCAAAACTGATTGTACCGCTGGAGAATAAACCAGATGCGGAAAAAATGGAACTGGCTGAATTTTGTGTTCAGAATATCATCACTATCCAGACCAAAGTGATCCTGAACTTTATAATGCACCACTGCCCGGAAACAGCCATTATCAATATGCAGTAATTTTATGGTGATATGCGTTGCCCAGGTATCATGAACGGTAATACCCATACCATTGAAATTATCCTGGAATCTGTCGAATTTAGGCAATTTACCACCAGATATGGCTTCATACAGCTTTGCTTTTTCAATAGATGGATAAATATTATTTTCCCAGTCTATATTGTCTTCAAACGCTTTCTGCAATAACACACGTGTACTATTTTCCTGTGAGTTATCCCTGATAATATGCTCTTTCAATGCCCTGTCCAGAGACACATCACGGAAGGGCGTACCGTTAGCACTCTGCATG
>NZ_RHHM01000022.1 GCF_003846135.1 Erwinia psidii | reverse complement strand
AAGTGAAAGCGTCTGGTTCAGTTGCGGATTACCGGTGTTATCGGTATGCCCGGCGACCACAATCAGCCAGCCCGGCTTCGCTTTGATACCGACCAGTGAGTTGACAAGCATTTTGGTGGAACCCGCTTTTAGCCCGGATTTGCCGGAATCAAACAGCGACATGCTGTCGAGGCGAATGGTTTTCGGACCCTGAATGATTTTCTTAATGACCGGAGGTGGCGGCGGCGGAGGTGCCCAGTCACTGATGGCGGCCTCAACGGGCGAAACCAGGCGTAGCCCCTGATACAGCCCCAGGCGATATCGTAGTGGCTCCCCGCGACGCTGCCAGTCGTCCAGTAATGCGCCATCGGCCCGCAGACGCTGCTGTGCACGCAGTTTCGGTGCAACAGGCTGACCCGTCAGTTGGTGATACAACGCAAGGTGATCGCCAACATTACGAATGAGGCGCTGGTTGTTTATCCAGGACGCCAGCATCGCCAGCGCGAGAAAAATCCCACCCAGTAATCCGGCGTAACGCCAGAACACCATTCTGCGGCTCACGCCACGTCGGCGCGGCAGTGCTGGCAGCAGCTGTTCAGGCAACGGTAGTGGCTCTGCGGTCACGGCCGCATCCGGTGGCAGCGCCGTCACGGAGGTAATGTGCTGTTGCCAGAGATTGCCCGCGATACCGCTCACCGGCACCATGCACATGCCCTGCACACAGGGCTTCATCACCGGCAGTTCGCCCTGCCGTACCGACAGAAGGTCATTCACCGCGCTGCGCTGCCAGGCAAGCAGGCTGCCCAGCCACAGGCCATAACTCAGACAGGAAAGACGTCCGTCTGACCCGGTCTCCAGGGTCCACTCCGTCAGTGACACATTGCCCTGACCGCGCTGATACACCTGAATACCGCTCCGCTGGCTTACCGTGGTAAACCAGACCGGCTCCGCGTCAGCACAGACCACAGGGGGCGATACCCAGGTCACAGTCCACAGCGGGGGGAGAGTGCCAAATGCCGCACGACACTGGACGACAGCACGCTGCCAGCCCCGCAGAGACTGGGTAAAATCATCACCGGATGTGTGCAGCTCTGGCATCACCGCCAGCATGACGGAGATTTGCGACACCAGCGCCGGGCGGATCAGACTCAGATGTCGGGCAAGCAAGGGGAGCTGTTCTGCGTCTTTTACCCGCAGATACCAGCCCTGACGGGTTTCACGATGCCGGACAGACTCAGCGAACAGTGCGCGGTTATCGCCACACACCAGAATGACCGCGCCCTGAAAATCTTCCGGGGGCAGACTCTCGTCCACAATATCCCTGAAAGTCTGAGCCCGCAGCTGTGATGCCCGGCGCTGACGCCAGAGCATTACCCCGCACACCAGAATGACCAGCAGGCTGAGTGCCACACGGCTGCCGACCGACAGCGGCCAGAAGCCCAGGATAAGCCACAGTGCCAGTACGCCCGCCAGGGCGGTTAACAGACTCCGGTAAACATCACGCATCCTTTACCCCGGTCTGACCGTCTGACTCACCAGTTCGGTGAGGGAGGAAGAAAGGAAGAACCACAGCCCCACCAGTACGGCCGCCCCGATAATCCAGGAAAGCCAGTACAGACGACGACCGCTGCGCAAACGGGAGGCCCTTGCGACAATCGGCGCATCCTGCGAAAGCGTAAAGGCAGGCACCCGTTCACCTAATGCCCGTACCACATCTTCGCGTCGTTCATCGTCTTCAGCCCGGTACTGCCCGACAAAGCCCAGCTGCAGGGTACGGTACATACAGGTCAGCACCGCCATGTCAGGTGCCGTTTCTTTAAGCAGGTTGCGAATACGCTCCCAGAGCTCTTCACCGGCATTCAGTGTGCCAAAAAAATGCGCCTGCAGCGGATCGCGTCGCCACGTCAGGTAACCGTCATCTGTCGACCCGCGATTCAGCACGCTCTCATCCAGCAGGGCACACAGCGCATAGACCATGTGATCCCGGCTGATATCGCTGTACCCCGCCTCCGTCAGCGCGGCTTTCGCCTCCTGCACCAGGCGGCAGGCCCGGCGCCAGAGCCCTTCCCCGTCGCGGACCTCCTGTCCGCCCCGCAGCTGACTGGCCATCAGCCAGCCGGGGTAGAACGCACGCTCAATTTGACTCATTTCTGATGTATTCATGTGCGCAGCACCGCAAAGAGTTCAAGTTTCACCTCTCCCAGAGAACGCGGGGTGTAGAAGGTACAACTGCCCATTTCAAGCATGGTCCGGGCCACGTCAGAACTCAGGTCCAGCGAGAAGTACTGGTTTTCCAGACGCAGAGGGATAGCGGCCGGAACATGGGGCAGAGGTTTGATCTCTATCCCGCTCAGCGCTACGTTCACCACATCCGAGACATCCTCAAAACTGCCCGCCTTACACAGCTGCGGGAACCGGGTCTGGAGCTCGTGATTCGGCATGGAGGAACGCACCGAGAGATAAAAATCGGCCCCTTCGCGCAGGCGCGCATCGTACAGGGCACCTTTCCAGATCTGGTCCTGATGTTCCAGGTGGATACTCACCACCCGTGACGGCAGGCTCGCTTCCAGCAGCTTATCGAGCAGTGCCAGCAGCGGCGGGAATACCCGTTCCGGTGCATCGTGCTGATAGGCAGGAATATCGCCAGCGTCATGCTCCAGTGAGAAGGTCAGCAGACTGCCAGCCAAACGGGCCAGCTCACGGTACAGGAGTTCCGGGTGACGATCGGGCGTCTGCAGCAGTTCCGTCAGCACCGGCTCGGCGCTGTTCAGCGCATTGAGCAGCCAGAACAGGGACACATCGGCTACGGCAAAATCTGCCATACGTTCGTTGCTTTCACGGCGCATCGCCATCAGGCGACGACGACGCGCCTGCAGGCGTACCAGCAGGTCACCCAGTTCGGTGGCAAGCCACGGGCTGGCGGACAGAGTAAGCATCGGCGGAATGAAGGCCGGGTCACGGCTCCACTGCCCCTGGGCATTGCGCACCAGACGGGTCACCAGGCAGGTCAGATACGCCCCGTTTTCCTGGGTGGATAAGCGCAATGTCATCGCATGACGCAGTATCGCCAGCTCACCACTCTCATGCCCGGCCAGCTCCTGGACCACCACACGCTCCGCTTTCCAGCGCTTAGGGCGTTCGCTGTCCTGACCGTCATCCAGGTTGCCACCACTGGCGCTCAGCAGCGGCAGTGCGGCAACCACCTCAACAGCCTCAGAGCCGTTTGCGGCGGATAAATCACAGACCGGTGGAAGATTATCCGCCAGATCCGTATCAACAAGCGTGCCATCCTGGAAACGTACGACCAGTCGGGTGGCATTCAGGCGCGAGAGCGCCAGTGCTGCATCGTCAAATTCTGCCGCCACCACGCCCCAGGGATGAGAAATACCCATCCGGGCGACCATGCTGGCAACGTGCTCACTCCAGCGGGACTGCTGCTGAAACTGCTGAGGGGCCAGCAGTGCCCCTTCATTCCATAACGGACGATAAATCTTCATCCCTGATTTCCCCTCGCCTTATGATTTCGCCTTTGGCATCTGGGAGACCAGCGACAGATTGACGTCCATCCCTTCCACCTGGAAGTGCGGCACCGCGTACAGCTTCACGCGAAAGAAACCCGGATTGTCCTCAATATCTTCCACCGTCACCTTCGCATCCCGCAGCGGGTGAGAGGCCTGCAGCTCGTCGCCCGGATCGGTCATTTCGGTGACCAGACTTTTCACCCAGGTGTTCAGCTCCAGCTCCAGCAGGCGGCGGTCCTTGGTGGTGCCGATGTTTTCACGCTGAATCAGCTTCAGATAATGCGCAATGCGCGACAGCAGGAAGATATACGGCAGACGCGCATTGATGCGGCTGTTCGCCGTCGCATCCGCGGTGTCATACACGGCCGGTTTCTGTGTGGAGTTGGCCGAGAAGAAGCAGGCATAGTCGCGGTTTTTGTAGTACGACAGCGGGATAAAGCCCAGCCGGGCAAACTCAAACTCGCGGGTTTCCGGGATCATCACTTCTGACGGGATTTTCACCTGATTGCCGGTGCCAAGGTCATACAGGTGAATCGGCAGGTCCTGCACCGCGCCGCCCGCCTGCGGACCACGAATCTGTACACACCAGCCGTTGTTAATGAAGCTCTTCACCATGTTGGAAGCAAAGGCAAACGAGGCGTTGGTCCACAGGTATTTGTCGTGATCCGGGCCTTTGACTTCTTCCACGTAGTTGAAGCTGCGTACCGGTACGGTGTCCGGGCCATACGGCAGGCGACCCAGCACCCGCGGCATCACCAGGCCGATATAGCGGGCATCGTCCGTTTCACGGAAGGATTTCCACTTGATGTATTCCGCGCGGTCAAAGTAGTTGCCAATATCCTTGATGGCGGCCACCTCTTCCATGGAATCTTTCAGGAAGAACTGCGGCCCGGCGGAGCCGATAAAGGGCATATGGGCTGCGGCGGACACGTTGGAGATATTACGCAGCAGCGCCACGTCCTGCGCCGACGCATCAAACTCGTAAGCGGAAATCAGCGCGGCAATCGGCTCTCCACCCGGGGTGTCGTACTCGGCGACATACGTCTGCAGGTACAGCCCGCTCTGGATGATTTCCGGGGCGTCCTCAAAGTCCTGGCGTAAATCCTCTTTGGACAGGTCCAGCAGCTCGATCTTCACGTTCTGACGGAAGTCAGTTTTATCCACCAGCGATTTAACCCCACGCCACAGGCTTTCCACCGCCTGAAAGGCTTCATGGTGCATAACAGCATCAAGCTGACGACTAATCTGCCAGTCCAGTTCAGCGATATGATGGTCAATCAGATTCTTGTCCAGCTTATCGACTTTTGCCCCCGCCTTGCTCAGGCACTCCAGGAACACCTGCATCCCGGCCGTTAAACGTTCATCCGCAGTTGCATCCGACATCGCCTGCGCGTCCTGCCAGATATCCAGCGCACTCAGTTCAGAGACCGGGTTAAGATTGATTTTTTCAAACAGGGAGGCATAAACCCCGCCCACGGCAGGACGCTCCAGCACCACGCTTTCGCCACCCGCGGCATTCTCATTTTTTACAGACATCAGCATCTTCCTTTTTAATCCGTTAAATCATCGTGAGCGCTACGGCTGTTTCGGGGCCAGAGCAGACAGTTCGGCTTTCAACTCCGCACTGAGTGCCGGATCAAGCAGCACTTTTTCCAGCTCTTTCCTGAAAGTCTGGTTATCCAGCAAATTCGCCTTGAGATCGCGCAATAAATTGCGCATGGCAAGCATGGCTTTCAGCTGCGGAATTTGACGCGCAACCTGCTCCGGGGTGAAATCATTGATGTCGCGGAAGGTCAGACTGATATTGTCTTCGCTGCCGTCATCAGCAAGGGTATTTTTAACGGTGAGATTAACGTTCGGGGAATATTCAAAAAGGACGCTGCTAAAGTTGTTTTTGGAAATATTAACCTTGCTACGCTCTGATAATGCCGCTGTCTCCTGACCATTACTGAAGTCGCCGGTGACGAGTAATTTTAGCGGTAATTCTGTTTTCTTGCTCGCGCCCCCTGTATGCAGGTCTAATTTTAAATTAATACGTGCCTTCGGCACCTCAGACTGAAAGCTGTCTGCCATAACGTCGTCCCTCAGTTTATTGCTGCGTGCTATATCGGATCCTGTTTTTTTCACGCAAAATAATAGAGCAATAAACAAGAATAAAGCAATGAAGTAGTTCAAAAAATTGACCAAACAAATACACCGATAACTTTCCACCACAAAAAAGATATTTACCTTGTAAAAATATTGAAATTAGCAACATCTTACGCAGGGAAAACAATAATCAAAGAATATAAATTTGCCAACATCATACAAAACAGGGCGCAAGTGAAACATTGCAAATAATATTGACTTAGATCATGGATACATCATTCACACAGAAGATTGCCGGAAGATTCTTAACTATAAGGACACCGGACAGATTACCTTGCCTCTTTCACAGGAAAATCTGAATACCCGGTAACGCAAAAATCAAATAACCCCCACTTAATTTTTCCGGGATTTTTAGCGTCTGCCCCATCAGTTGTTACCGGGGTAGGGAATTTAAACACGGTCAGCGAAGGAAAACCGGCACATATACGGAGTACGTAAAAATATGGGGCGCAGGACAGATACAAAATGACAAATTAAATAGCCATGGCGGGCCAGATATTAGTCATAGTGAAAGTTCAACAAACCCACTTAATTCCCCACAAAATAATTAATTAGCAAAAACATAATTAGCACTGGGCATTATTACCGCATTTATAGCCAGATAAGTCTGTAAGATTGCCTGACGATTATCGTTTAACATACGCGGGAGCATGAAAGTTACAAAAACTGCATCAGGACGGTTATTCCCTCCATCAGTCGGTGCTGAGCAATAATATCGACGGTCAATATCCTGCTTCCTCATATAACTGAATTACTTTACAACGGTTTATCCGGCAGAATGGCTGAGAGGCTGTTGCACAGCAGCTAACGAAATTCAGACCCGCTTTAAGCGTCTGCCCAATCCCGATAGGGTGATGTAGGTGTACCCGCACCTGACGGAAGGTGAACCAACACCAGTCAGTGCCGGGATACAGCACCATTTTTCCGCGCGTGCATTATGCCCTGCCCGGCGAACGTGTGGAGACCATGTAATGAGCCCGCTCCCGCACCGAGAAACTTATGCAGCAGGCGGCTGACGCTGCGTATCATAAAGGCCCGTCGTTTGCCGATCTGTTACCGTGGATGGAGTTTCAGAACAACTCGCAAATGCTGCGGCTTGACGATAGTCGTGCGGTCGCTGCTGTCTACGATATTACCCCAATCGGCACCGAAGGCCGCTCCGGGCAGTATCAGGATGAAGTGCGTGGCAACAGCAGATTTCAGTGCACTGAAAGCACAAAATGATAGTCCTGCAAAATACATGCGTGCGATAAGCGTTTCTGAAATTATGAGTAAAGTTTGACATCCTCCCCTGCCTGAAAGCCGGCCAGGATGTCAACGTTTATGATTAACCTTATGAGCATGTTGCAGTTAACAATCATCACAGGCCAGGTAAAGCAACGCATGGCCTGTCTCAGTCACCCGCCGCGGGTCAGAACATATCCACCCGGAAATCCACACCTACCGTTCGCCCTGCGTTCACCTGCGCAAACGCCGTATCGCCGCTGAGATAAGCATAAGTGCGGTAGCGCCGGTCAAACAGATTATCAACATACATAGCGACGTTAAGGCGCTCCGTTGCCTGCCAGCCAAGGCGGAAGTCGGTGGTGACGTATGCCCCCTGGCGCAACAAATTATCACCATCAAAATAGTGAGCGCCTACCAGATTCACCGCCAGACGCGGCTGCAACAGGCCATATTCCGTATTGATGGCGCCATTCACACTGCTACTGGCGCTGTACTGAGGAACAAACGGCACCTTATTATTTTTATACAACTCGCTGCCGCCGGTAAATTCGGAGCGGATCAGATTGCCATTCAGATCCCACGACCAGCCGGGGATAAACCGCCATCTGCCGTTAAACTCCAGCCCACGGGCATCCGCGCTGCCCGCGTTGTTAAGGGTCTGCATCCCGACCGGCCCGGAATAGAGCTGCATATCCCTGCTGTGGGTATAAAACACCGCCCCCTGCAACATCAGATCATCTTCTTCGTAGCGGGAACCAATCTCATAGTTGATGGACTTTTCCGCTGCATAGGGTGCTGCCTCGACATTAGCCGTCGGGATAATATTAAACCCCGCAGGCTTGTAACCCTGAGCAACGCGCGTATATACCCGCCAACCGTCCATCAGCCGATAACCTGCAGAAAGCTGGCCCAAAAGCTGATTGTCATGGTGGCTGTTGCTGTCGCCAAACTCCGTATCCATCACAGTACCGTGATAGCGTGTGTCAGACCGATCGTGCGACACCCTCAGTCCGCCGCCAAGATCAAGCCGGTCGGTGAGGTGCCAGGTCAAATCACCGTAGCTGGCCAGCGTTTCAGATGAAGTGGCAGAGTGCGTTGTCATATAATTGAAGGTGGGCATATCATACGCGAGATCGATTTTCTGACGGGTTTTCTGGCGATAAAGCCCAAAAACCATATCCACGGCGCGGCCACTGCCATAGGTTGAGGCGCGTATTTCCTGCACGTCCTGGTTCCAACGCTCTGGCATGCTGGCGATCACCGATCCGTTGGCAAAACGGCGATCGTAGTTCTGCTGCTGAAAGGCCCCCACCAGATTAAAAATCCAGTTCTCGGTGGTATATTTACCGCTGAGTGACTGACTGTGAGTACAGCGTTTCAGGCGAGGATCGGGCGCACCATCCGCCATGCTGAGTGTCCGCCCCTTAATATCATTAAATGGCAGATAGCTGTCCTGAGTGGCACGGGTGCAATCTTCCGTCAGCGAGAGTCCGGCTTCCCAGGGGCTGTCGTCAGGGGCTAATCGCAGGCGGAGATTGCCGACGCTGCTGCGCGTGCCGCCAAGGTTATCACTGCCCGTTGACGGATTTCGCAGATTGCCATTATCTACCTGTCGAAGCAGCGTAACGCTGCCGTAGAGCAGCCCGTCCTGTAGCGGCCCGCTGAGGTTCAGTTTACTGCGATAGCCTTCACGGCTGCTTACCCCCCCTTCCAGGTAGCCACGCGGCGTGCCATCAGGCTGTTGGGTAACAATATTGACAATGCCGCCCTGAGCACTTTTGCCATAAAGCGTTCCCTGCGGACCACGCAGCATTTCAACGCTTTGCACATCGGTTAGTGCCTGGAAAGTGTTGGTGGCAAGCTGCGGCACACCGTCGATATACATGGTGACGGCAGGGTTATAAAAATCCTGTGCTGACGAGACGCCACGCAGAGAAATAATCGGGTAAAGCAGGCTACCACTGTTTTCTGTTTGCAGTCCGGGTAGTACCCGGCTGAGTTTTTGCGTGCCGGTAACATTGGCGTCATGTAGTTGTTCTCCAGTGGCAATGCTGGAAGAGACATTTTGCGCCGACGCCGACCTGGAAGATTGTTTACTGGCAGTCACCACCAGCGCTGTATCGTCTGGAGAGGATTGGGCCAACGCCAGAGGAGAAAACAGTAAGCCGGTAAAGGCCAGCGGGCAGAGTCGTATTATTTGCATATGGTGTATCCCTGAAAGAACAAGTGCCAGATAAAAATGTCGGCAGACAGTGCCGCAGCAACGAATAAATGAGAAATCTTTAACAACGTTGTTATTCACCGAAATGCACGATGTTTAGGGCACTGCGGCAAATTTCATCTTTCACGCCAGCCCGGAAGCTAAAGTGGGTCAGTCTGCCAACGTTTGACGCGTTGCTGAGCCTGCCACATGGCAAAGTAGCGCCCTTCAAGAGCGATCAGTTCGTCATGTATTCCCTGTTCTGCCACCCGGCCGCTATCGATAACCAGAATCTGGTCCGCCGCCGCGATGGTGGAGAGACGGTGAGCAATGACAATGACCGTCCGCTCCTGCACCAGCGCATTGATGGCGTGCTGAACGGCAACTTCACTTTCCGCATCCAGTGCGGCGGTAGGCTCATCAAGGATCACCACAGGTGCATTTTTCAGGATCGCGCGAGCAATGCTGATGCGCTGTCGTTCGCCGCCTGACAGATGTCCGCCCACATCCCCAACGCGGGTAGCATAGCCGTTTGGCAGACGAGTAATAAATTCGTGGCAGCAGGCAGCACGTGCAGCGTCTTCAATCTCTTCATCACTGGCATCAGGCCGCGCCATGCGAATATTGGCAAGAATGGTATCGTCAAACAGATACACGTCCTGGAATACGACGGAAATCAATGTATTGAGGGCTTCCGGTGTCACGGCCCGAAGATCGACACCGCCGAGGGTAATGCGCCCGGACTGGGGATCTGCATGGCGCATCAGCAGGCGCGTCAGCGTGGTTTTACCACTGCCGGAGGGTCCCACCAACGCGGTCAGGCTTCGTGCCGGTAGCCGGGCCTGCAAATGGTGGAACACCGGCTTGTTACCGTAGCTAAAACAGACATCCTCGAAGACAACATCAAATGACCGTGGCACCCGTGCCGGGGTTAGCTGTGGCAAAGGCGCAATACTCAATAACGCATCGATCTTCGCCAGCGCCGTTTCGATAAGGTCAATCATTTTGGTGTAGAGCACAAAGGTTGCTAACGGTTCACCAAAACGCACCACAATCACCATCAGCGCGGCAAGAACTGCAATATCGAGACTCCCGCTGGCAACCAAAAGGGTACCGATAAACACCACCAGCAGCACCATCAACTCCATCACCGTCGCGAGGATCAGGTTTGGCCTGGCACCTTTTTTCTGCCCGATAGTCTGGATAGCTTCCAGCTGCGTCAGTCCGGCCTGAAAGGCTGCCGCCCGCTCCCCCACACAACAGGCCGCGCGCAATACCGGCAGCCCTTGAATGTATTCCAGAATATCGCTGCTCACCCGTTCGTTAGCCTCTGCCAGCATACGCATCCCGCGCCCATAGGCAGGCCGCCGCCAACGATAGAGCGGGATCAACAGCGGAAAAACCAGTAGTAAAACCAGCCCCATCCGCCAGTCGAACCACACCGCGACCAGCGCCACGGTCAGCGGCGTAAACAGTGCCGTTGCCATCATATTAGCAATGGTCAGAATGTAGCTCAGCGTCTCGTCAACACTGCCCAGTATCGTGGCATTCACGCCACCGGTACGGGCGTTTTGCAAAACCCCCAAAGGAATACGGCGTAACTGCTCACCCAGTTCGGTACGCAGTTCATGTGTGGTATGCACCATATCGCCGCGGTAATCAAACCCCTGTGCCCACCACCGGATCACCGTACTGATAAGCATCAGCACCGTCATTCCCGTCAACCACCGCAGCGCTTCTGGCCAGTCATGTACAGGGAAAAGAGCCATAAACAGCGGCATCAGGCAGGCCAGTGCAAGCCCCTGAACCACTGCGGCCAGCGCAAGACCCGCCAGGCTGGCGCGCAAACGAGGCATCCGGCTGCGGGCACATCGCATCAGTAAACGCCAGCTTTGGCGAAATGAAGCAATTGGCGGAGAGGCGCTCATGATGGTTCTCCCGTTTTCTCTGCCGTCACCATCCAGTCCTGCGCTTGCTGATAATTACGCCATAGCCGGGCATAGACCCCACATTGCGACACCAGCGCCTCATGACGCCCACGCCCGACCAACCGACCCCGGTCAAACACCAGGATCTGGTCGACATCACGAACAGTGGCGAGTCGATGCGCCACCATTAACACGGTTTTACCGCGCATCAGACGGGAAAGCGCCGCCACCAGTGCCGCCTCATTTTCAGGATCGGCAAAGGCAGTGGCCTCGTCCAGCACCAGAATAGGCCGGTTTTGCAGGATCGCCCGCGCAATGGTAATACGCTGGCGCTGTCCCCCCGACAGGAACACGCCGCGCTCACCGACCTGAGTGTCATAACCCTGTTCCAGCGCCATAATAAAATCATCGGCCTGAGCCGCAGTGGCCGCGGCAACCACTTGCTCCCGGGTAGCGCCTGGCATACCCAGTGTGATATTGCTGGCGATGGTGCCGGAGAACAAAAAGGTATCCTGAAACACAAAAGCGACCTGCTGCATCAGAGTATCAGGCAGCATTTCGCGTACGTTCACGCCTCCCACCAGGATACAGCCCGCGCTAACGTCCCAAAAACGTGGGATCAACCGCGCTACGGTGGTTTTTCCCGCCCCGGAAGGGCCGACCAGCGCCGTTACACTCCCCTCTGGCACGGTGAAGCTCACGTTATGTAATACCTGGCCACCATCAACACCATAACTGAAATCGACCTGTTCAAAGCGCACGCTATGATCCACTGGCTCTCTGGCGCTGGCCGGTTCCACCAGCGGCATCACCGGCACTGCAAGCAGTTCATGAATACGTTGAATACTCATCTGCGTTTTGGCCACCAGGTGTTTTAGCGACATCAGAGGCAACAGCGACTCGGCCATTCCGGTTCCTGCCAACAGCACCGCCAGCCAGCTGGACACTGCCAGCTCATCACGGCTTACCAGCCATCCCCCCAGCCACAACAAGACAGCCAGCGTCGGCAGTGGGTTAAGGATGGCAACCGACAGTCGCGACGAAAAACCCACCATCCTGTACCAGCGCAACACGACATCCAGAAAGGCATCCAGCGCCCGCTGATAACGCATAAAGGTGGAGGTTCCTGTGTCAAAGGTACGCACCACTGGCATCGCCTGCACATACTCCACGACTGACCGACTGATATTTTCACTGGCAGAATGGTAACGCTGCGTCATCCCGTCACTGTCACGCATCGCCAGAGAAACCACGATCACACCGACCCCCAGCACCGCTGTGGCGACCAGTGCCAGACGCCAGTCCAACCACCACAGCAAAACAAAGGTTAACAATGGCGAGGCAAACGCTCTGGCATAGAGCGGCGTACTGTCGGCAACGAACACATGCAGTGCCTTAACATCCTCCATCATCACTTTTGTCAGCGCCCCTGAGCCGATCTGTTGCAAAAAACCCAGTGGGACGCCAGCCAGATGCGTGGCAAGATCGGTACGCAACCGCGTCTCCAGCCGGAAGGCGGCAAAATGTGACTGATTAAACGCAGTCAGCCTCAGCACATAGGCAAACACCGTCAGTAGCGCCGCCAGCATCAACATCGGCCACGGAAACCGATCCGCATCGTGCAACAGGCCATACACCGCCAACGCCAGCGCACATAACGCAGCCAGTGTTGCGGCAGAAGCCAGTCCTGCCAGCACCATAGCGAAGTAGATCTGCCCGCGCACGGGCCTCAGAATCGACCACATGTGAGGTACCTGACGTCGGTTATCTTTACGCATACATCATCCCTGCCGCCGATCGGGGCAATCCAATATCGTCGCCTGCTGTCTGACCACCAGCACCGCTACCCCAGCGGACATAGCCGCCAACCCAAAACAGACGTGGTAGCCTAAATGCTGTGCCAGCCATCCGCCTGCAACACCGCCCAGCATAGCCAGCAGCGCATCGGCACTTTGAAACAGGGTGAAATCCACCCCGGACTGCAATGGTGAGGTCAATCCCATCAGCGCGGAATAAAGCGCGACCCAAACAAATCCCAACGCGGCGAATATGAGCACAATGAAGGTCATCAACAGCCCCAGAGAAGCAGAAGGGGCTGCAATCGCCAGCGCCGCCAGCATACAGCCCTTAACAGCGACGGCAATCCACACCGCACGCCAGCCGGGGGCGAGCCGTACCAGCAACCCACCGAGAAACGTCCCGCTGAGGCCGGCACCAATAAAAACCGAGCTGAAAAACCAGCCCAGCTGTTCAATATTCAACCCCCGGTCAAGCAGAAAAGGGCCAAACATGCCCAGTGATAAACGCACGCCAATACTGGAAAGCAGCATCAACAGCAGACCCCTGCGGATCGGTGAGCGGCGTAGCGCATTGAACAGTCCGGGGCGATGTTTGTTCACGTCAGCCGTTACATGGCGCGAAGGCTCCTGCAATAGCAGCATCGGCACACTCAACAACAGGATCGCCAGGCAGGCCGAGAACAGCGCCCAGGGCAGTCCCAGTCTGCCAGCCACCAGCAAAAACCCTCCCGCACCCAGCATCGCCCCAACATAGCTGCCACCCACCTGCGCCACGTTTCCCCAGCCACGCTGCTGGCTGGCAAGCTGTTCGACGGTAAAGCCGTCGCTGGCCACATCCGTAGTCGCCGCCACCAGCGACGCCACCAGCAGACCAGCCACTATCCATCCGGCATAAGAGGCCAGAGCGAGATGCCCGGCCAGCGCCAATGAGCCGATCACCATCAGGATTGCCGCAATCAGCCACTGCCCTGCCAGAATAAGCGTACGCGATCGCCGTTCGGCACGTCCGGCGGGTAAACGCCAGCGCTCAACGGCTGGTGCCCACAGAAAACGCAATCCCCACGGGATCCACAGTAGCGCTGTCAGCCCCACCACCTGCAAAGAAGCACCCGCCTCGCGTAGCAGCGACGGTAGCGCCTGCGTGGTCAGTGCGGTGATAATGGTCTGGCTGACATAAATTCCGGCAATCGCCGGTAAAACCTGCCGGGGGCGTAGCAATGACAAAGCGCGAGGAGTAGTTGACATGCCGGAAGTCCGTACCTTTTACAGGGTATATTTCTGATTCAAAAGGCGATTTTTCGACTATTGCCGATAGCAATTATGTCTTTTCGCAACGAAAAATGTTGTAAGTGATAGTGAGTATCATTACGCTAATTCAAAGATGGTGCTAACGGTTTTCAGGAAAAACTTGCTGTTTTCAGGAAATATTTATGACGGTGAATGCACAAAGAGTATCCGTACAACCTGCGCTTAAGCCGCACAGGTTGCAGGAAGAGCACGTAGCGGGGATTCAGGAAGAGTGGCGACACGTCGTACACATGTACCAGCCCTGCGATGGACTGGGTATCAACTGTATTAACGGACGCCCCGGCAGTAAATGGGCATTTAACGCCGAAGGACCACCGGCGTTCAGCATCAATATTCTTATTGAAGGTCGGATGCAGGCCGCCTTTGACAATGGCACCGTGCTCGATGCAAGGGCAGGTACGGCGATTATGATGGCAACCGGTCAGTATGCAACGGGCTGGGATGTGCTGGACGGAAAATCCGAAGGCGCTTTTCGCATGGTCAGCATCCATATGCAGGAAGCGGCGGTTGCAGGCCTGACCGGTTTGCAACTGGACGACCTTCGTCAGCGCATTACTACCGTTAAAGGTAATCAGGCACACATTGATGCATTTCTTGGGTCAATGCCCGCCTCCAGCGCTCTTCAGCGTCTTGCCTGCGGATTACTGGGTTTTGAGTGTAGCTGGCCGGGCGCATGTATTTCGCGGGATATCTATCTGAGGGCAAAAGCACTGGAAGTATTGGCCTGCTTCCTGCGCGAAAATATCACCCAGCAGCAGATTAAGCTGCCCGTCCCTGCTGACCGGTCATTGCTGAATGAAGCGCGTGTCATGCTGGAAAAAGACTATGGAAAGGAATGGAGCGTACAGTCTCTTTCACGCCTCATTGGCCTGAATGAAAAGCGTTTACAGTCCGGGTTCCATGCCATGTTTGGCTGCTCGGTACATGCCTGTCTGACACGTATTCGTCTTGATGCCGCCGTCACCATGTTGCAACGTGGTGCCAGCGTCACCGAAACCGCCGCCTGCTGTGGTTTTGGAAACCTGAGCCATTTCAGCCGCGTGTTTCGCAACCACACCGGGATCTCTCCCAAGCAGTGTGCGCTCGGCATCACTCCAGACCCACAGCACAGAGATACAGGCATCGGGCTGTAATTAACGTCACCCGCACCCGTTCACTGTAAATGGTATGATGGTAAAGCGGTCAACGTAATACCCTGCGTTGTCCGCCAACCTTGTTACCCTGCCTTTTGGCAGTCTGCCACCCTTTTTCGACAGACGGCTGGGCAACGAATAAAAATTCCGAAAAAGTCAAATTCCGTCCGTAAACCGTTAGCACACGCTGCCAATGTTTAATTAACATTGGCTGTAACAAGTGCTGGTCAGTATTCCCTGTCAGATGTACTCAGTCCACGCCAAACATGAAAACGTACCCAACAACCTGGCAGGCAGATTTATAACTCATTCAAAATAAACACATACCGGGATTTCCTACGCCCATCAACGTAAATAATTATCATTATGATTCTTATTATCATTTCTATTGGCAACTAAGGCGAATTGAGTCGGAAAGTTCCATTAACACAACATGCTGGTATGTAACCAGTAATTTAGGGCACCAGTCAGGTTGCCACTTTTGCTATCAGGGCGTTGAAGACGGGGCTTTTATGGTTATCCGACATCGCCTCCACTCCCTGAAACAGACTGACGGAGAAGGTTCTGATGACAGAAATAGTGCCAATGGGGTACAGCGGGACGGAACAGCTGAACGATGCGTTACGCCAGGAGCTCGCCAGCGACCTACGCATTCCCGCCAAGACGCTGGCGGCTGGGGACAGCCTTCTTAAACTGGGGCTGGATTCGATACGAATGATGGCCTGGCTACACCGGCTGCGTAAACGCGGCCACAGGATCAAACTGAAAGATTTGTATCAGCAGCCAACACTGGCAGGATGGAGCCGATTGTTGGCCGACAACCCTGCGTCACCAGCCGCGCCTGCAGCCGTCCCAACACCCGCTCAGGCTCACCTTACTGGCTGGCCAACCATGACAGATCAAACGCCCTTCGCTCTGACCCCGGTTCAACATGCTTACCTGGTAGGCCGTGCACCGCATCAGACGCTGGGCGGCGTTGGTTGCCATCTGTACCAGGAGTTCGACGGCACAGGACTGGAAGCTGATACTGTCGGGCAGGCTGTCAGCACCCTGATTGAGCGGCATCCGATGCTAACCGTGTCTTTTCTGGAAGATGGCCGCCAACAATATCGCCCAACTACCCGCTGGCGCGGACTGACCCTGTACGACCTGCAAACCTCCTCAGCTGCGGAATGCGAAAGCCATCTGCAGGCGGTCCGCGAACGCAACGGGCATCGGGTTCTGTCCGTGGAAAAGGGTGAGAACATCGATTTTCAGCTCACCCTGCTGCCTGGTGGACGCCATCGGCTACACGCAGATATTGATCTTCTGGTGATGGATGCGGCGAGTTTCAGCCTGGTATTTGACGAACTGGCCGCACTTCTGCGCGGCGAACGCCTGCCTCCGGTGTCCCGGGAATATGATTTTTGTAGCTATCTGGCACATAGCGCCCATGAAAACCAACATGCCCGGAAACAGGCAGAGGCGTACTGGCTACCACGGCTGAGCACCCTGCCGGACGCCCCTCGCCTTCCTCTGGCCTGCGAACCGGAACAGGCGGGAAAAGTGCGCATTACCCGCCAGCGCCACAAAATCAGCGCCGAAGACTGGGCGCAATTCAGCTCACTGGCCGCCGGATTTGGTATCACCCCAACCATGGCGCTGGCAACCTGTTTCAGCGCCGTGCTGGCACGCTGGTGTAGCCAGCCACGGCTGCTGCTCAACCTGACCCTTTTTGACCGCCAGCCGCTGCATCCGTCGGTGGCCAGAATGATTGCCGACTTCACCAACATTCTGCTACTGGATATCGTTGGGGAAGGTGAACATTTTGCCGCTCTGGCACAGGCCAATCAGCACACCTTCACCGAAGCCTTTGAGCACCGTCACCTTTCAGGCGTGGAACTGCTGCGTGAACTGCGTAAAACGCAAGGTGCCTTCCCGCATGGCGCACCGGTGGTGTTTACCAGCAATCTGGGACAACCACTGTTTGGTCAGGATGTAACGCGTACACTGGGTGAGCCGGGTTGGGGGATCTCGCAGACACCGCAGGTGTGGATCGATCATCTGGCCTTTGAACACAACGGTGAAGTAGTCCTCCAGTGGGACAGCAACGAGGCGCTGTTCCCCCCCGGCCTGATCGGCGAACTGTTTCGCGCCTATGTCGGGCTGGTTCAGTATTTGATCGCACACCCGCAGGCCTGGCAGGAACCGATCCCTGACCTGATGCCCGCGCAACAGCGTGAGATACGGGACAGCATCAACAATGTTGAAAGCCCCCCTGCACCTGCGAAACTGCTGCATGACGGTTTCTGGCAGCGGGTGCAGACACAGCCGGATGCCGTTGCACTGCTCCACGGCGCCAGCCAGCTGAGCTATGGTGAGCTGGCCCGCCAGGCGCAATCCTGTGCCGGGGCAATAGTGGCGCACGGGGTACAACCCGGCGATCGGGTTGCCATCAGCATGTCACGCGGCCCCGGGCAGATTATCGCGGTGCTGGCAGTTCTGCTGGCCGGTGCGGTCTACGTGCCGGTATCGCATGATCAGCCGTTGCCACGCCGCGAGGCCATTTACCGGGGGGCGGACGTCAAGGTGGTACTGACCTGCAGGCGGGATGCCACGAGTGAGGCCCTGGAGGCTATCACCCTGCTGGCCTGGCAGGATGCCATCGAACATGCTCCCCTCAACGTTCTCCGCACGGTTGTCACCAGCTCACCGGCTTACATCATCTATACCTCTGGCTCCACCGGGCAGCCGAAAGGCGTGATCATTTCTCATCAGGGCGCACTTAATACCTGTCATGAACTGAACAGGCGCTACGCCTTGAGTGCTAACGACCGCGTACTGGCTCTCTCTGCGCTGCATTTTGATCTTTCGGTCTATGACATTTTCGGCCTGCTCAGCGCCGGTGGAGCGCTGGTGCTGGTGGACGATGCACAGCGCCGCGATCCGGCCGCCTGGTGCGACGCCATCGAACGCCACGGCGTCACCCTGTGGAACAGCGTCCCGGCTCTGTTCGATATGATGCTCACCTGGTGCGACGGCTTCGCACTTCGCACACCGGAAAAACTGCGGCTGGTGATGCTCTCAGGGGACTGGATCGGTCTGGATCTGCCAGCCCGCTACCGGGAATTTCGTGCGGACGGACAATTTGTGGCGATGGGCGGCGCAACCGAAGCGTCGATCTGGTCCAACATCCATGATGTGAACAAAGTGTCGCCAGCGTGGCGATCTATTCCCTATGGCTATCCGCTGGCGCGACAGAAATACCGCGTAGCGGACAGTCTGGGGCGTGACTGCCCCGACTGGGTACCCGGTGAATTGTGGATTGGCGGCATGGGCGTTGCGCTGGGATATTTCAACGATCCGCAGCGTACCGAACAGCAGTTTGTGATGTACAACGGCGAACGCTGGTATCGCACCGGTGATATGGGCTGTTACTGGCCGGATGGCATGCTGGAATTCCTCGGCCGCCGTGATAAGCAGGTTAAGGTAGCGGGCTATCGTATCGAACTGGGCGAAATCGATGCCGCATTGCTGAAAGTAGACGGAATCAAAAGTGCAGTAGCTGTCGCCCAGGGTGAAAGGGAAAAAACGCTGGCCGCCTTTGTAGTACCACAGGGAACAGCACTGCTAAGTGCACGTCATGCCGATGCGATGCTGCCAGCAGATTACGCTTCCCTGGTGCCGGATTTTAATGCAGTACGCCAGGCCATACGGCCAGAAAAAGACGATATGGCGCAGCTGGTGGCAGGTTTTCTCTGGCAGCATCTCTGCCGCCAGGGCGTTGATTTCACCGACATCATCACCATCAGCAATGTCGCCATTCAATATGGCGTTCAACCAGAACACCGCCTCATTCTCGCCCGGTGGCTCGAACATCTGTGCGAAGCAGGCTTTTTGCGCCCACAGCCGGGCGGAGCTTACCGCAAGACAGAATCATTGCCAGACTTCTGGCACCCCTCCGCTGACCATCCGTTATCAGACGTCGCCAGCGCACTCTCCACTCATCATCAGTCGCTGGAACAGATACTACGTGGTGAACGGGCGGTACAAACGTTGCTAAATCACCCATTCTGGGCACCGGAGCAATTGCTGTTACGCGATCCATCCGCTCAGGCCAGCCTTGCGCTACTTGTTACTACGGTGACCGCTCTGGCAAAAGTGCTTGGACGACCGGTACGCCTTCATGAAGTGGGCGCCCGCAGCGCGACGGCGGCGATAAAACTTCTGCAACAGCTTGATGCGGGCGTGGTGGAATACACCGCCTGGGATGAATCTGCCGAGATGGTGCTGCGTGCCTCGGCGCATCTGCAACACCACGGCACCGCACGGCGCTGGCATAAAGATCTGCCGCACGATGAGCGGCATCAGGCCGATCTGCTACTGGCAAATAACGCCCTCCACCGGCTGGGTGATGACGGTATCCGGGCGCTTCTGGCTCTGGCTGCACCTTCGGCATTGATATGGGTGCAGGAGCTGAGTGAAGCCGCCTGCCTGACTCTGGTAAGCAGCGACCTGCTGGCTGGCGGCGAGGAAAGTGGCGTCAGCCAGAGGCTGCACACCACGGCATGGTGGCAGAAACGGCTGGAACATCATGGGATGCGTACGGTCAGGCATGGCATCGCTGGCGATATGCAATGGCTGCTGCTGAGCGCGCCGGAGACGGTCTGGGTTCCCGACAGCACGAAGCTGTCGGCGGCATTGCATCAACAACTACCCGGTTACATGGTACCGCAGCGCCTGATCTTTGTGGATACGCTTCCACTCACCGCCAATGGCAAAGTGGACCAGCGCGCGTTGCTGGACCACTGCACACAGGATCGACAGCGGGCAAATGTTGAACGCCAGTCGCCAGCCAGCGAAGCAGAACGGGCAGTAGCCGCACTGTGGCGGGATCTGCTGAAAACCAATGATATCTGGCGTGACAGCCACTTTTTCCGGCTGGGAGGCGACAGCCTGCTGGCGACCCGGCTGACCGGGGAACTGAGCCGCGTGGGCTACCAGGGGACGCTGGGCGATCTGTTCGACTTCCCGACGCTCGGCGCTTTTGCCGCCACCCTGCGTAGCAGCGACAGCATCCAGGCAGCACAACTGCGGCATGATGCGGCAAACCGCTATAAGCCCTTCCCGCTCACCGACGTTCAGCAGGCTTATCTGGTAGGCCGCCGACCGGGCTTTAGTCTCGGCGGCGTCGGCTCACATTTCTTCGTTGAATTCAGCGTTACCGCGCTGGATGTCGCACACGTTGAGCAAGCGGTCAATCAGCTGGTCCATCGGCATGACGCACTGCGTACGGTGGTGCGTGATGATATGCAGCTTGTGTTGCCTGAGGTGCCGCCTTATGTACTGCCATGTCACCAGGTGCCCGCACTTGATGGCGCGGAAAGTGTGGCACTGCGTGAACGGCTGGCACGCCAGGTGCTCGATCCAACTCGCTGGCCAGTATTCGATATCCAGGCCGTCCAGGTCCCTGGCCACAGTGCGGCACGCCTGATGATTTGCCTGGATAACCTGATGCTCGACGGTCTGAGTATGCAGATCCTGCTGGCGGAGCTGGAGAGCCTCTGTCTCAAGGTTCCGCAGACGCTGCCGGAACTGGAAATTGGTTTTCGTGACTATCAGCAATATGTACGCCAGCAAGAGGCCAACCCTCTCTCTCAGGCTTACTGGTCACGTCGTCTGGAGAACCTGCCTGCCGCGCCCTGCCTGCCGTTGCGTTGTGAACCGGCGGAAATCGACACGCCGCATTTTACCCGTCTGTCTGCCCGACTCAACGCAACCGAGTGGCAGGCGCTGAAAACCCGCGCCCGCGATGAAGATCTGACACCTTCAGCATTACTGCTTTCCGCCTGGTGCAGCATCCTGTCAGCCTGGGCCCGCCAGACAGAATTTTGCGTCAACCTGACGCTGTTTGATCGTCAGCCACTCCATCCCCAAATCGAACAGGTGCTGGGCGACTTCACCACCCTGCTGCTGCTCGCCTGGCAACCGGTATCCGACTGGCGAGGCAGCGCACAACGGCTGCAACAGCGCCTGCGCCAGGATTTGCTGCACCGGGATGTTTCCGCCATCCAGGTAATGCGTCAGCTGGCCCAGCGTAATGGCGAGGCTGTCGCCATGCCAGTGGTGTTTACCAGTGCGCTGGGTTTTGAGCAGGATCGCTTTCTGGCAGAAAGCGGCTGGATGAAGCCCACCTGGGGCCTGTCGCACACGCCGCAGGTGTGGCTCGACCACCAGGTGTATGAATCTGAAGGTGAGCTTCGCTTCAATTGGGATTATGTTGATCAGCTGTTTGCACCGCAACAGATAGCCGAGGTGTTTGAACAATATGTCAGCCTGCTACGGCGACTGGCGACGGATAGCCACACCTGGCAGTTGCCGTTACAAGCGCTTGTACCTCCACTGAAAAGCGACGGGCTACCGCGGATCGCCACCAGGCAGAAAAAAAGCACCACTCACCCCGCCAGCAGGCCACCGGACGATAATATTGCCGTCGCAGACAGCCCGTTGGTACGCACCCTGTGCAACCATTTCCAGCAGGTTACTGGCCAGCCAGTGCGGCCTCGCCAAACCTTTTTCGATGCCGGAGCCACCTCGCTGAAGCTGGTGCGGTTACATCTTCACCTTACGCAACACGGTTACGTGAATCTGCAGGTCACCGACTTATTCGCCTATCCCTCACCGCTGGCACTCGCAACCCACCTGGAGGATTTATCCGGTGACAATACCAACAAGGGAAACCTCAATGATACGCGCCGGGATCTGCTGGCTCAGCGTAAAACCAGGGCAGAACGCCGTCGTCGGAGCACATCATGACTATTGAAGAACTGTTGAATCACCACTACCCCGACAGCGAGCCGCTGGCGGTGATCGGGCACGCCTGCCGCTTTCCTGAAGCCGGAAACAGCGATGCCTTCTGGGACAATCTGCTGGCGGGACGGGAATGCAACCGACATTTTTCGCGCCAGCAACTGCTGGACGCGGGCCAGCCTGCGGCACTGATTGACGATCCCAACTACGTGCCCTGCGGAACCGTGCTGGAAGATGCGGACGCCTTCGATGCGGCGCTTTTCGGTTATTCCCGTCAGGAAGCAGAACTGATCGACCCGCAGCAGCGCCTGTTCCTGCAAATTGCCTGGCATGCGCTGGAACATGCCGGATATGCGCCAGGTTCAGTGGCGCATAAAACCGGTGTCTTCGCGGCTGCACGCCTCAGCACTTACCCCGGACGTGAGCCTGTTAAACTGGCTGAGGTAGCTCATGTACGTAGTCTTCAGTCGCTGATGGGCAATGACAAGGATTATGTTGCCACGCGAGTGGCGCACAAGCTGGATCTGCGCGGCCCGGCACTCACCGTGCAAACGGCCTGCTCCAGCTCGCTGGTGGCGATCCACATGGCCTGCGAAAGTCTGCGTTCCGGCGAGTGTGATATGGCGATTGCCGGGGGCGTGGCCGTATCGTTCCCGCAAACGGGTGGCTACCTCTGGCAGCAGGGGATGATCTTCTCCCCTGACGGCCACTGTCGGCCATTTGATGCACAGGCACAGGGAACCTTTGCCGGTAATGGCGTGGCCGCCGTGGTGGTGCGCCGCCTGGCCGACGCCCTGCGCGATGGCGACCCGGTGGTGGCGGTGGTGCTGGGCAGCGCGGTCAATAATGATGGCAGCCAGAAAGTGGGCTACACCGCGCCTTCCGTTGCTGGTCAACGCGAGGTCATTGCCGATGCCTGGAGCCTTGCTGGGGTAAAAAGCCAGCAAATCGGCATGATTGAAGCCCACGGCACCGCCACCCCAATGGGTGATCCCATCGAATTACAGGCGCTGCACGGGCTGTTTCATGCGTCCGGTGAAGGACCAATCTGCGCACTGGGTTCAGTGAAAAGCAACCTCGGTCATCTCGATACCGCCGCCGGTGTTGCCAGCTTCCTGAAAGCAGTGCTGTCGGTCAACCACGGCATCATTCCGCCCACGGTAAATTTCAGCGAGGCCAACCCGGCCCTGCATCTGGAGCAAGGCCCATTCTGTGTACCAACAACAGCACAGGCATGGAACCCTCCGGTGCGTATCGCAGGCGTCTCTTCCTTTGGCATCGGCGGGACCAATTGCCATATGGTAGTGGCATCACTGCCGGAGGCGTTGCGCCCGCCGCAAAACACCACCAGCGAAGTCCGCAGCGATCAAGCCGCGCTGTTGCTCAGTGCGGGTAGCGAGCAGGCATTACGACAGCTGGCGGGAGCATACGCTCAGGATCTGCAACAGAAATCCGTAGCGGATCTGGTATATACCGCCCTGCATGGACGTGCACTCAACCTTGACTGGCGTCTGGCTGTACCGGTATGCGCGGAATCAGCTGAGGCGCTGGCCGCCTTCTCCGTCGGTGAAGAGGAGATCCTCGTACACTCTGGGCACGGCACACCTGACAAACGGGTATGGCTGTTTACCGGTCAGGGATCGCAGTGGCCCGGCATGGCGAAAAACTGGTATGACCACTCTCCGGCCTTTGCAGCGGCTCTCGATCACGCTCTGACAATCTTCGACACACAGATCGACCGTCACTACCATGACGATCTTCGCCGCGCCCTGTTAGAGCAAGACCACGATCTGTTGCAGCAGATGACGTTTGCTCAGCCCGCCATTGTAGCCTTCGAGCTGGCGATGGCGGCCCACTGGCAGGCTCATGGGCTGGTGCCTGACCAGGTTATCGGACACTCCGTGGGAGAGTTCGCCGCTGCCGTGGTGGCCGGACATTACAGTGCGGAGCAGATCATGCCACTGGTACGGCGGCGTGGCGCGCTGATGGACAGCTGCATCGGCGGTGCCATGCTTGCGGTCTTTGCAACAGAAGCAGAAACGCTGCCAGTGGCACAGCTTCTGAACCTTGACCTCGCCGCTTACAACGGCCAGCGACACCTGGTTTATTCAGGCGAGCGGGAGGCGATAAAACAGATGGCGGCAACACTGGATGACCGGGGCATCCGCACTCATCTGCTTAACGTCACCGGTGCGGCACATTCGCTGATGCTGGATCCGGTGCTGGACGAATTTCAACAGGCCTGCGCAACGTTGCAGGCTCAGGAAGGCAGGTTGTCACTGATTTCCGGTCTGACCGGTACTGCGGTTTCGGCGGAAGAATTAAATCATTCCACCTTCTGGCGACGTCATATGCGCCAGCCGGTACGCTTTATCCAGTGCCTGCAGCACGCGGTGGACAAAGGGGTCGGACTGTTTCTTGAAATGGGGCCAGAGGCCTCGCTAACCAGCAGCGGAGAGCGGGAATTTCCCGATGCTGCCTGCTGGATTGCCAGCGCCAGACGTAATCAGCCAGCCGCACAGCAGATGAAGCAGGTATTACTGCGCCTGTTTGCCGCCGGCGTCGAACTGCCGTGGCCGTCGCTCTTCCCAGCTGGCGGCAGAAAATGCCACGGGCCGCTCTATCCTTTTGCACAACAGCGCTACTGGCGTGACGCTGGCATGGATATCGGGAGGGAAACCGTTCTCCTGCCAACAAAGTTGCCCAGCGCGCACAGTGTGGTGGACCGCGAAGGGCGCGAGCTGGATCTTCCCCGTCTGGAGGCGCTCTACCGCTGCGTCATTCGCCTGCATGCGATTTATGTCGACCGGCTGGTGCGCCGCTGCGTTGGAGACGCTGTTGATCGCGGCGTCACCGCGCTGGCGATCCTGCGCCGCGGAAGGCTGTTGCCGCGCCACCGCCAGCTTCTGGTGCGTCTGCTTAATGCCTGTGTCGAAGATGGCTACCTGCAACGCAGCGACGATAGCTATACCACGCTTGTTCCCGCGCCCCATGCCGATCTCCCGGCGCTGCTGGACAGCCTGCAGACCTGCTGTGAAGGTCTGGATGTTATCCCGGACACGGTGCAGCGCGCCGGAGAAAACCTCTACGCCATGATGAGTGGGGAAGTGGAACCCGTTGCGGTGATATTCCCGGAAGGCGCATCCCGCGGCGTCGAAGTACTCTACCAGGATTTCAGCTTTGGTCGTTACTTCAACCAGATTGCGGCAGGGGTGGTAACCGACCTGCTGCGCCAGCATCGGAGCGGCGGGCGGCCACCCAGCTCCTGGCGTATCCTTGAGGTGGGTGGCGGTACTGGCGGCACAACGGCATGGGTGCTGCCTGCCCTGAAAGAACATACCGGTGTCCACTATACCTTTAGCGATATTTCGCCACTGTTCACCCGGCGCGCCGCAGAAAAGTTCGCTGATTACAACTTTGTCAGCTACCGCGAGTTCGATTTGCAAAAAGGGGCCGCCGGCCAGGGTTTTGATCCGGGCAGCTTTGATTTGATCGTTGCGGCCAATGTGATCCACGCCACCCAGCATGTGGGGAACACGCTGGCAAATCTGCTGCCGCTACTCAAACCGGGGGGCAAACTGCTGATGCGCGAAATCACCCGACCAATGCGGCTGTTTGATTTCGTTTTCGGACCGCTGGTACTGCCACTGCACGATGAAGCGGCGCGCGGCGGCGAACTTTTCCTCACCACAGGACGCTGGCGCGAACAGTGCCTGGCGGCGGGATTTGCCCAGGTGGAATGGCTGCCGGAAGATGGCACGCCCACCGCGGGGATCAGTGAGCATATTGTGCTGGCGACGGCGCCCGGTAGCGTTGCCACACAGGGTACGCTGGCGCTGGCAGAGGGAATGCTGGGCCAGCCGCTAAGCAACGAAGGCAGTTATCTGGCGGACTGGTCAGACTGTGCCGGACAACAGGAGGCCTGGCGGCATCGCCTGGAGGCCGCCTGTGCGGAAATGGCCCGTCGTCATGGCAACGGGCGTTCAGCGCCTTTGCCCACAACGGATGTACCGGAATGGCTCAGTCTGGTCCGGCTGCAATGGCACGGCAGACCGGGGGGAACGCCGTGGATGGAAGTGGCTCTCTGTCGCCCGGATGGACACTGGCAATCCCTCACCCCTCACTCCCTCCTGCCGCAGGCTTCCGTGCCCGAAACGCACTATGACTGGTCATGGCAGCGCGCCGGAAATAGCGGAACACCTGCAGTATTGTCAGCGGGTAACTTCCGTCTGGTCGGAGATACCGATGGTGAGCTGGCCACCGCACTGAGGAAGGCCGGAGTAATGCCGGCCAGCGACGCGGTGCTGGTGCTTGTTCCCCGTGCCGGGGATTTGGCTGGCGTGTCCGCCCCGCTGCCCGACATACTCGCAGAGACGGGCATCCAGCGCATTGTGGTCGTGACACATTCGGCCTGGGCACCCAACACAGGGGAGACGGTGGACGCCATTCAGCACGCGATCTGGGGGATGATGCGCACCGCCGCCACCGAGCTTGGCAGGCAAAGTCGCTCCGTCTCGATGATCGATCTTTCACCCGCATCGGGCTGCCAGGATCTGGCCATCGGCCTGCAAGCGATAAGCGGCGGCGAACCGGGCGTTGTTGTCCGTCAGGGTGAAGCCTGGTTCCCGCGTCTGGTACCTCAACCGTGGGCCGCACCTGCACTGAGTGCAGAAAGCCTGGCGGAAAATGGCTGGTATATCGTCACCGGTGGGCTGGGTGGGCTGGGACGCCTTAGCGCCCGCTGGCTGATTGAGCGAGGTGCACGCCGCGTTGCCCTGCTGGTTCGGCAGGAAAATGCAGACAGCGCCGCACTGCTCGCCGACTTGCAACACAGCACTGTCTGCAAAATTGTTTGTCTGGTGTGCAACGTGGCCGATGCTGCGGCGCTGACAGCAACGCTGGCGAAACTTGACGGCGACGGTGGTATCGCCGGGGTGATCCATGCCGCAGGTATTCTTGACGACCATCCTGTCACGGCGCTTAACCCTCAGCGGCTGGCCCCGGTGCTGGCGGTAAAGGCCGATGCTGCCACCACGCTGCACCGTTATTTGGCCGCAAGAGACCAAACGGCATGGCTGTTACTCTATTCCTCTGCCGCTGCCACCCTGGGCAGTGCAGGCCAGGCGGCCCATGCGCTGGCCTGTGCTTATCTCGACGGGTTGGCGTATGCCTCACGCGGCGAACGCGTGCAGGTTATATCGATTGCCTGGGGAGCCTGGGGCGAAACCGGTCATGCAGCACAGGCCGGAATGCAGCAACGCCTTGCCGCAGAAGGGATGGGAGTACTGAGCGATGCCGAAGGCGTGTGGCATCTGGAACAGGCCATTTCCCGTGCGGCACCCTGGCGTCTGGCAATGCGTATGCTGCCAGACAGGCTGGATGAAACGCGTAAGCGACTTCTGGGGCTGCATCAGCCAACGCCTCTCCCGGTTGATGAGCCCATTCCATCACCTGCAAGCGTCAGCAAGACAACCCGCGATTTGCCAGCCGATCAACTGCGTGATGCGGCAGCGGTTGCGAAGTGGCTGATGACGCAGATTGCGGCACAGCTACGTCTGGATACGTCCGCACAAGTGGCACCTGAGCGGGATCTGGTCCAGCTGGGGCTGGACTCGCTGCTGTTCCTTGAACTGAACAGTACTATTCAACGACGTCTTGGGGTGAAAATCGACGCCGAAAAAGCATACGCAGACTTAACGGTAAACGGTCTGAGCCAGCTGATCATCAGTGAGGCAGACAGCGCCCGACCCCATCCAGACAACAGCGTACAGCTGCAACACGACGCGGCGGGACGGTTCGATCCGTTCCCACTGACACCGATCCAACATGCCTACTGGATGGGACGTACTGGCCTGATCGACTTTGGTGGCGTCGCCTGCCATGTCGTGTTTGAGTGGGATTTACGTCATGACCAGTTTGATCTCCCCCGTCTCGAACAGGCATGGAATGCGCTGGTGCGTCGCCATGATATGTTACGCATGGTGATTGCCGACAACGGGCTGCAGCGCATTCTGGCAGAGGTGCCAGAGTACAAAATCGCCCGGCACACGCTAATCCATCTGCCGGCGCAACAGCGCCAGGAGGCACTTGAGACCACGCGGCAGGCGCTCTGCTCGCGCGTTTTGCCAACCGACCGCTGGCCGCTGTTTGAACTGATCGCCAGCGAATGCGACCCCGAACATTACCGGCTGCATATGAATCTCGATCTGCTGTTGTTCGATGTGCAGAGCTTCAAGGTGATGATGGACGATCTCACTGCGTTCTACCAGGGTGAAAACCCGGAACCGATGCAGATTACCTTTCGCGATTATGTTCTTAACGAACAGGCTCAGCGCCTGCAACCGGCCTGGCTGACTTCCTGGTGCTGGTGGCAGACACTGCTCACCGATCTGCCCCCGGCGCCGGCCCTGCCGCTGTCGCCAACGCAGACCCGCGCCCAGCCGCACTTCACCACCTGGCAGGACCGGCTGGACGCCGACCGCTGGGCAAAAATAAAACAGGCCTGTCAGCGCTGGGGCGTGACGCCATCAGCGGCACTGATGACACTGTTCGCCGTCACGCTGGAACGCTGGGCGCGCTGGCCCGCCTTTACCCTTAATCTGACCTTTTTCAACCGTCGGGCGGTGCATTCAGAGATGCAGCAACTGATTGGTGATTTCACTTCAGTGCTGCTGATTGACTTTGATCTGGACGATGCATCCGTCAGTCTGCGTCAGGCTATTGAAAAGACCCAGCACCGTTTGCGGCAACGCCTGGCGCACAGTCAGGTAAATGGCGTGGAGCTGTTGCGTGAACTGGGGCGTCTGCGTGGACAGTCACGGCAGCCGCTGATGCCGGTGGTCTTCACCAGTATGCTGGGGATGACCCTTGATGGCCTGGCGATTGACCAGGCAATGACTCGTTTACTCGGCGATCCGGTCCATGTCTTTACCCAGACGCCGCAGGTCTGGCTCGATCACCAGGTGATGGAAATTGACGGTGAGCTGGTGTTCAGCTGGTACTGCATGGACGAGGTGCTCGCCGCAGGCACGGCAGAAGCGATGTTCAATGATTTCGGCGCCCTGCTGCTGGCGGTAGCAGAAGACCCGGCGCTTATGGAACAACCCCGTCAGTGGCAGAGAGCGCTTTCCGACACCGTACCTCCCTGCTGGCCAGCGGTGATTCCTGGCTCCCCCATTAGCCTGCGTGATGTGGAGCAGGCCGCCCGTCAACAGCCCGGCATTCTGCTGGCAGCGGCACAATGCAACGCTGAAACCGACCAACTGTCCGTCAGAGTGGTGGCGGCTGAACGTGCTTATTCCGTGTCACACAGCCCAGCGCTTTCATCACTTCTTCCCATGTTGAACGGGCTGGATGCCACGGCGCAGGCACAATTTGATGCGATATGGCACGGGCTGGAAGCCCATGCCCTGCATGGCATTGCCATGACACTGGTGAAGCACGACCTGTTTATCCGTGAGGGACAGCGGGCCGGGCTGGATGAAGTCTGGCAGCGGTTGAAGGTACTGCCGCAGTTCCAACGCCTGGTGCGGCAATGGTTACGCGCGCTGGCAGAGACCGGGTGGCTAACCCAGGAAGGAACTACATTCACCTGTCAGCGTTCGCTCAGGCAGGTACCAGCATCGTCCGGGATACCTTCATCCCGATGGGGCGATGCACTGAGCGCCTATCTCGATCGCAGCATAGGGCAGCATAGTGCGCTATTGCAGGGCAGCTGCTCAGCGCTGGAACTCTTCTTTGTGGACGACCATGCGGTAACCCGCGCGCTCTACGCCGACAACCCGGCAGCACAATGTGTTGCAGCAAATGTGCAACACATTGTGGATACCCTGACGGCACAGTCCACCTCCGCCACGCCATGGCAAGTTCTGGAGGTCGGTGCGGGTACGGGTGCCACCACCGGGTCGGTGCTGAGCGGGCTTGGTGACCAGTGCCATCGCTATCATTTCACTGATGTCTCCACCCTGTTTCTTGATGATGCCCGCACGCGTTTTGCAACACGGGACGATATGGCATGGAGCCTGTTTGATATCAATCAGCCGGTGGACTATACGCAGCATCCCGCCGAAGGTTACGACCTGGTAGTGGCGGCACAGGTAATGCACGACGCCAGTCATATTGTTCGTTCGCTGAAACGTCTCGCCAGCCTGATGAAACCGGGTGCGCGCTTGCTGCTGATTGAAGCGACAAACCGCGACAGCCAGTTGCAGATGGCCAGCGTCGGTTTTATCGAAGGGTTGGGCAACTATCAGGATTACCGCCTGCTTGAAGATCGCGCCATGCTGAACCTTGAGCAATGGCACGACGCATTGCAACAGGCCGGGTTTATTCCTGAGCTTGCCTGGCCATACGAGGCGGTCTCTCCGTTGCATCAGCATGTGATTGTGGCGCGGATGACCCGGGCAGCGAAGGCGGACTGCACCGCACTGCAACAGGTGCTACAGCGACAGTTCGCCGCGACCGCTCCCGCACTATCGGTGGTGCAATGCGAACCGCTGACGCTGTGTGCATACGACGATACTCCGCGCCCCTCTCAGCCAGAAGTGGGCACCTCAGCCATACCCGCGTCCGATAACATTACACCGCAGGATGAGACGTTAATCAAAGAGGTTGCGCGGGTCTGGCAGTCGCTGCTTGGCAGGCCGGTCAGTGCACAAACGGACTTCTTCCAGAGCGGCGGCGACAGTCTGATTGCCACCAGAGCGATCGCGCAACTTAACCGTGCCGGTATTGCCGGAGCCAGTTTGCAGGCGTTGTTTGATCAACCGACGCTGGCCGGTTTTTGCCGCACCCTCAGCGGTCGCCGCCAGGCCATCAATCCGCTGCTGGTGCCGCTGACCCAGGGCAGCAGCGGAGAAACCGTGCTGGTCTGCCATGCATCGGATGGCGGCGTGACGCCGTATCTGTGCTTCGCACAGGCGCTGACGCAGCCGGTGTGGGGACTTCAGGCCGCGGAAACCATCACGGAAAAGAGCCTGACCGCGCTGGCAGAAGCCTACGTGCAGTCAATTAACGACCTGGCCGAAGGACAAACGCTGACCCTGGTCGGCTGGTCGTATGGCGCAAGCGTCGCTGCGACCATAGCCCAGTTGCTACATCAGCGCGGCAGGGCTATCCGGCTGGTACTGATTGATCCGGTGTGTGGCAGGGATTTCGCGCCAGGCGATCTGTCGGCGCTGATGCGCCTGATGCTCAGGGAACGCCATATTTCCCTGCCGGACAGCTGGGAGCGGTTACCGGAAAATGCCCGCATTGATGCCTTTATTACCCATGCACTGGCCGCTGGCATGATAGCCCAGCCAATGAGCGCCGGGGAAGCGCGGCCGTGGCTGACGCGCGTCTTACATCTGCTCACGCTGCAGGCGGAGTATCAACCAGGTCCGGCGGTTCCGGTGCCCTGCTTATGGCTGGAGGCAGGATCTCGTCCGTCGCACTGGACGCCCACGAAAGAGGACTGGGCCGGATGGAAAGCATCATCTCAACGTCATACTGTCGACGCCACTCACTGGCAACTAATGGATGACCCGGAAATCGCCGGAGAGCTGGCCTCGCTGGTCACTCAGTGGCTGAACCAGATATCCTGTCAGGAGCAAATGCCATGAATACAACCGCTGTCAAAAAGAACCGCCGGGTGTTAGTCGCCGGGGCCAAATTCGGTGAAATTTACCTTAACGCTTTTATGCAGCCGCAGGCAGGGCTTGAGCTGGCCGGGCTGTATGCCAGAGGCAGCCGCCGCGCTCAACAACTGGCGCACGCCTTTGGCATCCCGCTGTGGACCCGCGCGGAACAGATCCCGGACGATATTGACATCGCCTGCGTGGTGATCCGTTCAACGGTTGCCGGGGGAGAAGGTAGCCAGCTGGCAGCTGAATTGTTGGAGCGCGGTATCCATGTTTTACAGGAGCATCCGTTACATCCTGACGATATTGCCCGTCTGCAGAAGCTGGCACAGCAACGCAATCTGCTTTATTGGGTGAACAGTTTCTACCCTCATCTTCCGGCATGCCGTTGTTGGATTGATAAGGCACAGCGTGTTACGGCACTGCTGGACGGTGAACGTCCCGTCGCCGCTCATCTTGCCACCAGCCGCCAGCTGCTCTATTCCACGCTGGATTTGCTATTACAGACCTGCGGTGTGACAGATGCAGGACAGGTCACTGTCGCCACAGCGGGTGACGCAAACGACGGCTTCACACTGGTTGGCCTGCAACTGCCCGGTGCAGGCCAGGCGACACTGCACCTGCAATCCTGGCTGGACCCTGCCGACCCGGATATGTTCAGCCTGGTAATGCATCAGGCCACGTTGTTCTGGCGATCCGGCTATCTGACGCTGGCCGCAAGCCACGGTCCGGTGGTATGGACGGGCGCTTTCCACGATGCACAGCACCATAACTGCGACCGCACGCTATATCGCTACGCCAGTGAAGTCGACAGTTACGCACAACCCACGTCGGTGGTGCTACATCCGGTGGAGAGCTGCTGGCGGGATGTTTTTGAAGTGGAGGCCGCTACCGCCATCGGGCAGATATTACAGTCAATGAGCAAGGTGCTGGCAGGTAGTCCGGTTCCCGCAGCCTTTGACTCAGGGTATCAGCTGTCGCTGGCCCGCCTGTGGCTCGACATCGTGCAGGCCGTTCCCGCCGTAACCAGGCAGCTGACACCACCACCGCTGATTAGCTGCAAGGCGCTGACCGACGCCATACCCACGACAGGAGAAGCAAATGGATAAGCTGCTGGCGGGGCAGACTGTCGGAGAATGTTCCGTCGGGCTGCATCTGGTGCTCTGTCCTTTTGCCGGTGGCAGCGCCAGCGCCTTCCAGGGCTGGCGCGACAGTATGCCAGGAGGGATTGAAGTGTCGCTGGCGGTCTATCCGGGGCGCGATCGCCGGATGAAAGAACCCTGTGTGAACAGCATCAATGCGCTGGCTAAGGATCTGCTTGAGCAACGCAGTTTTAACAGCATTGCGCCGCAGCGGCTGGTGATTGCCGGTCACAGTATGGGTGCTCAGGTAGCATTTGAAGTGTGCCGACAGCTGGAGCACCGGAATATCTTTCCACGCGGCCTGGTGCTCTCTGGTTGCCATGCACCACACCTCACCGGGCGAAAACCGATCGGCCATCTCGCCGATCATGAGTTTATCGCCGGACTGGTGGCGATGGGCGGTTGTTCGCAGACGCTGACTGACGAGCCTGCTCTGTGGCCCATTTTTATGCCCATGCTACGGGCAGATTTTACCGCCACGGAGCAGTACCGCCATGCGTCACTGCCCTCTGCTGCTGACCGGTTGAAGACACCGACTCTGCTGGTCTGCGGCAGTGCCGATCCTGAGGCATCGCCCGCTGAGGTTGCTGACTGGAAAGCGTGGCTCAACAACCCACTGGGACCGGTATCCGTTTCCGGCGACCATTTTTACATCACGCGGCGTCCTGCCGCTTTTCTTGAACACATCAGGCGCTGCTTTGACAGAAGCGATTCATACGCTTTCAGGTAAGGAATATTGTCATGACCGACAACGCAGTTTTATTGCCAGAACAGACCGTTCAACCGGTTCTCCTCAGTCACTGCCTGCAACACTGGGCACAGCTGTATGGTTCCCGGATTGCGCTGGTGAACGAGCAGGAACAGACCCTATCTTACCGGCAGCTGTATCAGCGCGTCGAAGAGATTGCTGCCGGGCTGTATGCCAGAGGCCTGCGGGCAGGCGATCATGCCATGGTGCAGATGCCTAACACCCTGGGTTTTTACACGGTCTTCTTTGCCTTGCTGCGGCTGGGCGCCATCCCGGTGATGGCAATGCCCAACCAGCGCGAACAGGATATTAATGCTCTGATTGAGCTTGCGACACCGGTAGCCTTTTTTATCCCGGACGGACCGGAATATCTGGCTCTCGCCAACCGGATGCAGCAAAAACACCCTACTTTGCGGCTACTGGTCAGCGATGGCCCGGGCAGCGCGAGCATCGCCAGTCTGACTGAAATGTGGGGTGCGACCTGTCCACAGCCAGAACCAGAGCCGGGTGATACCGCACTGTTGCTGCTCTCCGGCGGAACCACCGGAACGCCAAAGCTGATCCCACGGACACATGACGACTACTTCTACAACTTTACGGCGTCAGCCAGGCTGTGTGGATTTAACAGCCGTATGGTATTTCTGGCCGTTCTCCCTGCGGCACATAATTTCACCCTGGCATCCCCGGGTGTACTCGGCACCTGGCAGTGTGGTGGCAAGGTGGTCACTACCACCTCAGCCAGCTGTGACGAAACCATGCCGCTGATAGAAAAACAGCACGTCACCCATGTGGCACTGGTGCCGCCGCTGGCAAAACTCTGGGTGGAGGGGCGTGAGTGGGAAGACAGCTCTCTTGCCAGCCTGCAGGTGATTCAGGTTGGAGGTGCCAGACTGGAGGCCGGACTGGCCCGCCAGCTGGTGGAAGTGATGGGCTGTCAGTTACAGCAGGTGTTTGGCATGGCAGAAGGGTTACTTTGCTACACCCGCCTTGACGACTCGCTGGACACCATTATCCAAACTCAGGGGCGACCGCTGTCGCCGGAAGATGAAATCCGCATTGTCGATGAGCAGGATAATGACGTGGCAGAGGGTGAAACCGGCCAGCTGCTGACGCGTGGCCCTTACACGATCCGGGGTTATTTCCGTGCGCCAGCACACAACGCGTCCTCTTTCACGATGGATGGCTATTACTGTTCTGGCGATCTGGTACGCCGCGATGCGCTGGGCAATCTGATCGTTGAGGGGCGCATCAAGGAGCAAATCAACCGCGCCGGGGAAAAAATCTCTGCCGCCGAGGTGGAAGAGGCAATCAGCGCCCTGCATGGCGTTCACGCTGCCGTCGCCGTAGGCGTGCCGGATCCCCTGATGGGAGAGAGGATTTGTGTCTTTATCAAAACCACCGGACGGGCAATCAACCCGGCGTATATCAAGACAGAACTACGCGAACGGGGGATAAGCGACTATAAGATACCGGATCAGATTGAGGCCATCGCAGAATGGCCGTTGACCGCCGCCAGGAAAATAGACAAACGTCAGCTGGTCACCCTTGCCATAAAGCGTATCGCAACAACGAGCGACATGAGGCATTACCAACAGGAGAGCGTGGCTATCAGCGATACGCCTCTTGATCTTGCCGTAAAGCTGTTCGGGTATCTGCGACAGCAAAACAGCAGTGTGGCACTTTATGAACGGCATGGCGAGTGGGCGCTCGGCGTAGGGTCGGTGATGGAGATCACCGTTGAGGCCGATGGCAGCGTAAGACGCAGTGACGGTGAGTGCTGGCAGGCCGCCTCTCCCGCCGCCGCGCTCGACAAGGCACTGGCAACAGTACCCTTTATCGGCTGGCGAGCCTATGGACATGCCGATTTCGAGCTGTCCTATCTTGCCTGTGGTGTGGCACATCACCCTCACCCAGGCAGGTTAATGACGCTAACCCTCCCTCGTTACGAAATTCGTCTCCGTCCCTCTGTGGCCGAGTTACGCGCACTGAACGACGACGATATGGCATGGATAAGACAACAGCTGAGCGATGTCGGGCGGCTTCCCCTGCCGCACGGCATCACGCCGGTCAGCGTGGATGTCCGTGCCACAGGACGACAGTCTTATGAGCAGCAGGTTGCCTCTGCTGTTCAGGATATGCAGGAAGGACGTTATCAGAAAGTGATCCTCTCGCGGACGGTGGAGGTGACAACGCCGGTGGATATGGTGGGGAGCTATTATGCAGGCAGACAACGTAACACCCCAGCGCGATCTTTTCTGTTACAACAGGGTAACTTTCAGGCCTATGGCTTCAGCCCGGAAATTGTTGTTGCGGTGGACGCCAACCGACAGGTTACCACACAGCCATTGGCGGGTACCCGTGCCCTGACCGGCGATGCCGCGACCAATGCGCAACTGCGACAGCAGCTGCTCAGCGACAGCAAGGAAATTGCCGAACACGCCGTTTCGGTGAAACTGGCGACAGAAGAAATGGAGCAGGTCTGTCGCCCGGGGAGCGTGACGGTAAATGCGTTTATGTCGGTGCTGGAGCGCGGCAGCGTGCAGCATCTCGCCTCAGAGGTGAGTGGCATTCTGGCTGATGATGCCAGCCCCTGGACCGCTTTTGAGAAACTGTTTCCCGCCGTGACCGCATCCGGTATTCCAAAGGCGGCAGCGCTGGAAAGTATCCGTCGCCACGAGCGTGAACGACGTGGTTTGTATAGCGGTTGTGTACTGATTACCGACAGCGATGGACAGCTGGATGCCGCACTGGTGCTGCGTGCCACCTATTGTGATGGTGAGCGCTGCTGGCTGCGTGCCGGTGCCGGCCTGGTAGCACAGTCAATGCCAGAACGGGAATGGGAGGAAACCAGTGAAAAACTGAGTTCGGTGGCGCCCTGGCTGTTTGCCCTGAACAGTGAAGAAAGGATGTAATATTCAGGCTGCCGTGCATTCCACGGCAGCCGCCCCGCTCAGTCAGCTCAAATCCTCGCCGTGAGAGGCAATTACCTGCCGGTACCAGTGGAAAGATTTCTTTTTGTAGCGATTACCGCTGCCGGAAATAGCGTCATCCAGATCGACATAGATAAAGCCGTAGCGCTTGCTCATTTCGCCGGTGGACATACTTACCAGATCGATACACCCCCACGGCGTGTAGCCCATCAGTTCGACACCATCGTCAATCGCATCGGCCATCGCCAGAATATGCTCACGCAGGTAGCTGATGCGGTAATCATCAACAATATTGAAACCGGCGTCCGGCTTGTCCACCGCGCCCAGGCCATTCTCCACGATAAACAGTGGCTTCTGATAACGATCATAGAGCTGGTTCAGCGCAATACGCAGACCGGTCGGGTCGATTTCCCAGCCCCAGTCGCTGGCCTCAAGGAACGGATTGCGCGCCCCGCCCAGCAGATTCCCCTGCGTTTCGGCTTTTAGATCGTCGGTTTTGTTCAACGTGGTGGACATATAGTAGCTAAAGCCGATGTAATCCACCGTATTATCGGCGATCAGCTGTAAATCACCGGGCCGGATATCCAACGTCACGCCCAGCGATTGCCACAGGTTTTGTGCGTAATAAGGGTATTTCCCGCCTGCCTGCACATCGGTACAGTAATAGTTGAAGGCCTGATTCTCCTTCAGCGCCGCCAGCTGGTTAACCGGATTACAGTCCCAGGCATAAGTAGTGGCAAAAAGGATCATGCAGCCAATCCGGGTCTGCGGATTAATTTCATGGGCCATTTTCACCGCCAGGCTACTGGCTACAAACTGGTTGTGCCACGCCTGATACTTCGCCTGCGCTTCCAGCGCGCCCGTTTTCACCGTCAGACTCTGGCTCATCATCGGGAAATGTGCCGCGCTGTTGATCTCATTAAAGGTCATCCAGTATTTCACTTTCTGCCCATAGCGTTGCAGCACCGTGCTGGCGAAACGAGCAAAATGATCGATCACCTCACGATTTTTCCAGCCGCCAAACGCTTTTGCCAGATGCAGCGGCATTTCATAGTGGGAAAGAGTGATCACCGGCTCAATACCATGAGACAGGCATGTGTCGATCACCCGATCGTAGTGATGCAGACCGGCCTCGTTTGGCTGCTCTTCAACGCCGTTTGGGAAAATACGGGTCCAGGCGATGGAAAAGCGATAGCATTTGAATCCCATCTCCGCGAACAGTGCAATATCCTCGCGGAAACGATGATAGTGATCGATGCCTTTATGGTTGGGATAAGTGTAGCGCTCAGGCTCCAGCGCGAAGTCAAAATCAGGGGAAGAGACAATGGCGAGACGCGCTTTGCCGCCGGGGATGGTATCAACAATTGACAGCCCTTTGCCGTCGTCATCATAAGCACCCTCGACCTGATTCGCGGCGGTGGCTCCGCCCCACATAAACCCCTCAGGAAAGCGTTTTTTTACCGTCATGCGGGTTAAACTCCTTTTCATTGATTGAACGGGGTTGATGTTAAGCCAAATCAGCCGCAGATTCTCCGTCAGGGATCAAGTTCTCCTGGCCGTATTGCAACACCCTACGCAACAGAGGTAGTTTTCATCCCTTGTGCCGCCGGGCGTCAGGCCATATTCCCCACATCTGGCATCTGGCATCTGGCATCTGGCATCTGGCATCTGGCATCTGGCATCTGGCATCTGGCATCTGGCATCTGGCATCTGGCATCTGGCATCTGGCATCTGGCAAACCGCCAGAATATGCAGTCTTTGGTTGGGTGAGAATAACATTGCCCCCTCTTTTATCGCAGACCAAAAACCTTCAGCATGGTGCTGAGTTTTGTTCCGGTTTCATTCCATTCTGCTTCCGGTTCCGAAGCCGGAACAATCCCCGCCCCAGCGAACAGCCGAATGCGGTTACCCGCAAGCGTGGCACAGCGAATGGTTACCACCCACTCGCCGTTACCTGCTTCATCGCACCAGCCGACTATGCCACCAAACAACTGGCGGTCAAACGGCTCAAGCTGTGTAATCCATTGTCGGGCCGCCACGTGAGGGTGGCCGCTCAGGGCTGGCGTGGGGTGCAGCAGGCAGGCCAGCGACAGGGCATTTTCCTGCTCAGATCGCACTTCGCCCTCAATCTGCGTGGCAAGGTGCCATAGTGTCGGGGTGGTAATCAGCGTTGGCTGTTGCGATATATCGAGCGATAAACTGCGAGGCTGGAGCAGCTGCCGCATTGCCTGCGTCACCAGCTGGTGCTCGAAGCGATCTTTCTGCGAACGCATCAGCCGTGCCCCAATATCATGATCCTGTTGAAGGCTGGTAAGGTCGCGCGGCGCTGAACCGGCCAGCGGCAACGAGGAAAAATGATGGCCAGATTTACGTAACAGAAGTTCAGGGCTGGCGCCCAGTAAACTGCTGCCGTCTGCCAGCGGCAGATAAAAATGGTAGCAGCCCGGATTCAGCGCCACCAGCCGGTGAACAACGGCGGCGGGGTGTAATGGCTGGGCGGTAGTTATCTCAATCAGCCGCGACAGCACCACTTTATCCAGCCCCGGCCTTGCGGTGGCCTGCGCCGCTTTTGCCACCATCGCCATAAAAGCCGCTTTTTCCGGTAGCGCCCTTTGTTCAGTTGCTTCCGGCGGCCACTGCCCGCCATTTGGTATGCCTGCTGGCTGCCACTGCCGTCGGTTAAAAAAATAACTGTGCCGGGGAATGAACAGCGCGGATGGTTGGCGCGTATCAAAAGGGATCGCCCCCACCAGCAGTGGCCGTACCATGCCCGTTGCCCTTGCGGCAGCAAACGCACTGCGTACCGCCTGCTGGAACGCCCCCTCCAGTTTATCCCCCTGGCTGGCTGGCGTTTCCACTGAGATAAGCCGCCCCTCGGTTACCAGACTCTTCCAGCATGAAGTGAACAGGAAGCTCTCCGCCCCAGGAGAAACCGGTAAACATCCGGCGCCGACCTTATTGCATATCGTCATGATGGCCCTCAGTAACGGTCAGGCCCTGATTAAGGATGGTCATATTGAGATTGTCCGTTATCTCTGCGACATAATTCACCAACACAGTATCAGGGTGCCGGTTTGGTGTATTTCCACAACCAGCGTCCGCTGGTCATCCTTCGGTAGAAGAAGACGCCCCGCACCATCCAGTCAAGAAACATGCCGAGCCAGACCCCCACCACGCCAAAGCCCAGCACCACACCCAGCGTGTACCCTGCCACGATCCGGCACCCCCACATACCCAGCATCGAAACCCACATGGTGAATCGTGCATCCCGCGCCCCTTTCAGCCCGGCAGGAAGTACCCACGATGCTGCCCAGATCGGCATAAAGGCGGCGTTAAGCCAAATCAGTACCTTTACCACATGGATAACATCTTCTTCTTTGGTGTAAAAAGAGGCGAGCAGCCCGGCCAGAGGCACGGACAGCCAGGCCAACAGACAGAGGCCAACGGTGGATAACCAAAAAATATTCTTCAGCTGACGTTCAGGCTGACCAAGCTGACCTTTTCCCAACCGGGTGCCAACGATGATGGTGGCCGCGGAACCCAGCGCGTTACCCGGCAGGTTGATGATTGATGCGATTGAAAACGCGATAAAATTGCCGGCAATCACATCGGTGCCCATGCCCGCCACAAAGACCTGTGTCAGTAATTTGCCACCGTTAAACAGTACCGACTCAATGCTGGCAGGCACACCAATACCCAGCACTTCCCGCAGAATGCTGCTGTCCAGCCGGGAGAAGTAACTCCGCAGGGTAATTTTCAGTTGAGGATTAAAACCGATCGCCAGCACATAAATCACCGCCACTGCACCAACATAGCGTGAAAGCGTCAGCCCCAGCCCCGCGCCGGCAAAGCCCATTCCCTTCCAGCCAAAGCAACCATAGATCATCACGGTGCTGAAAATGATATTAAGGATATTCATGCCACCATTGATCAACATCGGGATCCTGGTGTTGCCCGCACCGCGCAGCGCACCGCAGCCTATCAGCGCAATAGCCGCCGCCGGATAGCTCCAGGCGGTGATATTAAGGTAAATCAGCGCCAGCGCTTTCACTCTGGGGTCGGCATTTTCCGCAATCAGATCGATAATCTGCTCGCCATAAAACTCGATCCCCGCCGCCAGCAGGATGGCAAACAGTGTCATCAGTACCAGTGACTGTCGCGCCGCCGCCTGTGCCCGTTCGCGGTTCAGTTTCCCCAGGCTGAAAGCCACCACCACCGTCGTCCCCAGATCTATTGCTGCAAAGAAGGAGATCACCACCATATTGAAGCTGTCCGCCAGCCCCACACCGGCCATCGCCTCTTTACCCAACCAGCTCACCAGAAAGGTACTGAGTACGCCCATCAGCAGGACACAGAGGTTTTCAAAAAAGATCGGCACCGCCAGCGGGGTAATCTCACGCCAGAATAAAACCCGCGAGGAATGTCGTTTCTGATACCACGCCGAATGCCTGATTGCCTGAAGCAGAGTCGCGATGAAGTTTTGCAAGGTTATGCCTGCCAGAGAAGAGGAAGCGTTAAGAAGGCTCTGGCAAATGATGGGTAAAGCCTGCGTAATATGCAAAGCCTTTTTCGCGGTTTCTTTTCACCCTGTACCATTTAAGGCTTCAGGAAAAACCATCACCCGGCATGCAGTTATCAACACACATCGTACGGGAATATACCACGCGGGACAGTTCGCTGAAAAAACCATGCACGGTGAGGGTTGTCCGTCGCCACTACCACGGGCGAAGGGAGACGTTGCCACATCAGACATCAGACATCAGACATCAGGTACAGGTGGCGCAAACCTGCATGGTCCGACTGACACAGAGGCATCAGGACGGGGATAAGCGGTTATTCAGCCACCACACCGGCCTTTCAGGACGGGTACGGGAAGCAAACTGGCTCTGTCAGAGAGCAGGAGACGGATAACGGCATGAGGGGAAGATTAGCAGACGATGCCACCGTATGTCCTGCCGGTGAATCATACTTTCCCATGCCATGATAATGATGGAATATCCGTACTGATGAAAGCAATAAGAGACAGTATTCAGGTTTGGCAACGATGGGGCTGGTGAGCTGAGTGCAACAGTAAAAAAGCAGATCATCTCTCCACCTGCTGCTTTCAGCACCCCATCAACGGGGTACTGAGAAAACAAACGCTAACAATGCACGATGTTCAAGCGCCTGTCTCCGGTTAAAATGCCATTAACCGCAGCGCAGAGACAAAATATTGCCCTTAACGTTTTTCCATTGTCCGTGCAGGATCGGTCAGACGGTCAGTGCGCTTTTGGCTCACCCATTGCCTTAAGTTTTTTCGACAGGTCGCGCCGCTCTTTCGACAGGTCGGCATTTTTGATGATGTAGTCATCAACACGATCTTCATAGTCACTGCGCATACTGCTGATAATTTCCTGGATTGCTTCGATGCTCATACCCGGCTTGATGTATTCGCTCAGGTTATCCAGTAACAGAACGCGTTTCTGGTTATCACGAATTTTCTTTTCGTTGTCGTGGATTTCGCGTTGCAACTTGTTTTTACGACGAAACATGCGGACGAACTCCAGTACGTCCTGAAATGATTGCTTTGCATTTTCCATGGAAACACCTTTCATTCAGGCCTGTTGACACAGGCGTTATTATCATCACCACCGGCTTAACGGATGACCGCTGCCGGTGGCAATCTTGAGTCGGACTGTGGTTATCTTACCGCGAAGCGACATCGCGTGCAGTAGGTTATGCAAATCATTTATTTACGCAGTACCAACCGTATTAAATCTGACAATCTTTCCAGCTGTCCGGCCATTTCAAGATTCAGCCAGACATAGCCGTGGATTGGCGTCTCTACCAGTTCATTGCTGGTGGACTCGCCGATCAGCGTGCGAAGCTCGCGACTGATATCTGCCAGCACCGCACTGTTGGCAGCGATGTTCTCCGGGCGCCCTTCAATCACGGCTCTGGAGAGCGCGCGCAACGTACTCTCCGTCATATGCTGGGCGCGCCGCAGCGCCGGCGCATGCAGCATAATCAGATGGCTCTCGCGCGAGGCCCAGCAGGCGTTAATCAGCAATTCCAGGGTACAGGCGATATTACGGTTCAGGGTCTGGATACCTTCGAACACCGAGCGGGGTGTGCGCGTTTCCTTGCTGGAGGGTTCGATCAGCGCGCGCATCTTCACCACGCCGGTCATCAGTCGTTGTAATGGCCGCGTCAGGCGGGGCTTCTCCACCAGATTAGGCGAAAACGCGGCATGGTAAATTTTTGCCGTTTCCAGCAGTGAGTCAGACAGTTTTATCCGCCAGTGAATATAGGCTTTCTGCGGAAAGATGCTGGTAAACAACAACGCCAGAACTGAACCAAACACCACATCCCCACCCCGCCACAGTGCCGTGGTCATATCGCCCGCGGGCGCACCACAAATCACCGCCAGCGTGATACCCGTGAGCAGCGCCACATAGGGGTGTTTGCCCAGCGTCCAAAAGCCGCACAAAAACATCACCAACGTGCACCAGACCAGCATCACCGGCAGTGAAAACAGTTCCAGCTTCAGGGCAATCAGCCCGGAGACCGAACCAGACAGCGTGCCACCGATGCGCTGCACCGCCCGTGGTAGTACATTTCCCCATGACGAAACGGGCCCCATGACGACCACCAGGGTGATCAGCGGCCAGGTACCTTCCGGGATCGCCAGCAGTCGCACCAGTAAAAAGGTCAACACAAAAGCCAGTGCAATGCGAATGCCGTGCACAATGCGATAGTTGCGGTACAGGGTAAATTCAAGGGCCGATAGCGGCTTGTCGGGACGCAAAGATCTCTCCTGAGAACGTTAAACCTGGCGATCATACCTTATAAAAATGCCGGAAGATTGATCTGTGCTGGCTGATCCCCACGCATCACACACATCGGGACACCATTTATTGCCGGGCGGCACCCGACTGATTTGCAGAGAACCATAATCAGTGGTTCGTAAGGCGTTACTTTATCTAACCATTTTAAGCGCTTCTGAAGGGGGAAAGCCGACTGACTGTGCGAGGGTGGTTCCGGCAATGGCCGGGGTTAAGCTGATGACCAAAAGCGTGACTCTGATGCCGGCTTACTACGTCAGCGTCAGGTGATATCGCAGAGCTAATGGCTGAAGCCGCCTGATGGTGCGTCGTCAGTGCAGTTAAGCAGCTTGCATAAGTCGGCCTGCCGCCGTTTCCCATCCACTGGCCGCGCGCATGTAAACCCGACTGACTACCTCGCTGGCAGGATTTTACGCGGTGCCGGGTGGCATCATTTGCCTGCAAACGGTGCCGGCCAGCGTAAAGTAGTTCGGCACCGGATAAGTAAATGCCGAACAGCTTGCTTGCTGGCATGGTAAATGCGACCTTTATCCATAAAGTAAGGCGACCTGCAAGGCCGCCCTGTTCTCACAGCTTCTGCCTGAAGTAATCCTCAATCCGGGTCAGAATACCCGCGTTGGCCACCGGATTCAGTGTCACCAGCGGCCAGGAAGCCAGCTGCTTATCGCCATCGACCAGTTGAATGGTGCCTACCTGCTCATGCAGTGCAAGCGGAGCCTGTAAATCCTTGCGATCAATGACATATTTCGCTTTAAGTTTTTTCACGTCCTCACGGGGAAGCGCGAAGAAGACATCTTTTTCACTACCCACCGCGACCTGATGAGGGTTACCATACCAGACGTTTTCATGACCAATTTCTTTCCCGGCGTGGAACAGCTGGACTGTGTCGAAATTATTTTGTCCCCAGACCAGTAGCCGGCGCGCCTGTTCTTCACGCCCTTTGGCACTTTTTCCACCCATAATGACAGCAATCAAACGACGCTGCCCATCAACACTGGATGCAATAATGTTAAAACCAGCCGTTTGCGTATGGCCGGTCTTCAGCCCGTCAACGTGCAGGGTTTTATCCCACAGCAGGCCATTACGATTTTGCTGAGTGATGCCGTTCCAGGTCAGGGATTTCTCGCTGTACATCTGATAAAAATCCGGTTCACCGTAAATAATGGCCCGCGACAGTTTGGCGAGATCTCCCGCCGTGGTGTACTGACCAGGCGCATCCAACCCGTGTACCGTTTCGAAATGGGTGTTGGCCAGTCCCAGCTTTTGCACATACTGATTCATCTGCTGCACGAAAGCAGACTGACTGCCGGCAACATAATCCGCCAGTGCCACACAGGCATCATTACCGGAATCAATGATCACGCCCCGGCTTAAATCACGTACCGAAATTTTCTCGCCGGGTTTCAGAAACATCAGCGATGAACCTTCAAAATCAGGGTTGCCGGTAGCCCAGGCATCCTTTCCGACTGTCACCATGTCATCACGGCTAATGCGCTTGCTGTCAATGGCGCGATCCACGACATATCCCGTCATCAGTTTGGTCAGGCTGGCCGGGTTACGGCGCTCATCAGCATTACCCTGGGTCAGTACCTGCCCGGTGGTGGCGTCCATTAATACCCAGGAGGCGGCATCAATCGCGGGAGGCGTGAGGGGGAAGGCTAACGAATTTTGGTCTGCCCTCGTCATTGAGGCAACGGCCATAACCAGACCAAAGGTGACAAACTGACACTTCTTCAACGGAAAACCCTCATTAATCTGCTGTAAAAACAAAACAGCCTGTTGTACGGGATTCCAAAAGAAACGAAAGACGTAAATTGCAAGAAAATATTAATTTTCAGTCTATTAACGCCTTTCCATGCGTGTTCAGTCCAGCCTGTATTGCAACCATTTTTTATTTTACCCCAGGGAAAATCCGATAAATTTTACTTTAGGAACACAACGCCTTGCCAATTGTTACAACTATTTTACTATTCCAGCAGGAAAAACTAACCAAAGGGGTTGAAATATGTCGTCTGTGAGGGGCTGGTCCACAGAACTGGAAGGACTGCGTGGTATTGCGTCACTCTGGGTATTGGTGGGCCATATCAGCCTGCTGACCCACTGTCATATCATGCTGATTTCCTCACCGGGTATCGGTGTCGATCTCTTTATTTTGCTCTCCGGTTATCTGATGGCAAAAAATTATGCAGAACGTCAACATAAAGAGCCGTGGCAAAGTTCCGCTACCATCAGGAAATTCTGGACGCGCCGCTTTTTTCGTATTGCGCCGCTTTACTATCTGCTGCTGATTGTGGCGCTGATTTGCGGCCCCTGGTATGGTGAAATGCGCGATATCATTGCGCACTTCTATGCCGGAACCTCAACGGAAAGCTCCCGCTACAGCGACCAGTCTCTGGCGAATATCCTGACCCATTTCAGTTTCCTGTTTGGCATGTTGCCCCGGTGGAGTTTCAATACCGTTCTGCCTGACTGGAGTATTGGACTGGAGATGCAGTTTTATCTGCTGTTCCCGTTTATCATGCTGGCCGTTATGCGCTTTGGCTACGCCACCGCGCTGATTGCGGTTATCGTTTTGTGTTGCGCGGGACGTTACCTGCTGTCTGATTATTATCTGGCCTTTGAAATGCCATCAATGATCCTGATTAAACTGAATATGTTTATCTCAGGAATGCTGTTGGCCGAAGCGGTACGCCGCAAATCCCTGCTTTATGTCGTCCTGGCCCTGCTCGGCCCGGTCGCCAGCATAATCATCGGTCCAAAGGCCATTCCTCTGCAAATTGCCATGGAAGCGATAATGATTATTGGTATGGCAGCCATTCTCTGGCAGCACGAGGGAGGAGGCCTGGCAGCGCGGCTGGTCGCGGTACCGCGCTGGCTGCTGAATAACCGCCTCAGCACCTGGCTGGGCGACGTCTCTTTCTCCGTCTATCTGTTACATCTGCTGATTGTGATCCCAACCATTGCGCTGCTGTTGAAGCACACAGGCCTGCATGACAGTAGCGATCTGATTCGCTTTGCCACCGTATGTGCTATCGCTATCCCCCCCACCTATCTGCTGGCGGCACTGCTGTTTAAGTTCGTGGAGAAACCGGGGATTTTACTGGGTAAGAAGGTGCTGGCTGCATCAGCATCACGCAGAGACCTGGTGCGTTAGCGCATTAAAATCTTAACCTTATTTTAAGTATTGAGCCTGTTACGGCTCAATACTATTTCCATTTTCGATCTTCCCGCCAGCCAAAATTAAGATAGTGCTGGGCCGCATCCATCCCGGCAGCGGCCACATCCGGGTTTAACACATAGTAACGTTCCCGGATAAAACCTGCGGGTACTTTCTTTAGCGCATATTTTTCTTTTATCTCGGCATATTCGCCAGCAAGCTCATGGATTGTAATGTCGAGTGATTTTTCGAGTTCTTTTGCCTGTTGCATTTTTTCAAAAATGTCCATTCCTCCCGACAATCCTGATGACCACGCTCTCTTTTTATCATCCCTTTTATTAATCACCGGCCACTGATGATATTCTGATGTGAAATTATCAATAATAACTGGGTTAATTTTAATCCCCGACTCTTTTTCTGCATATTTCAGTGAGAGCTGATCCCGCCTGCTGTATCGTAAAATATGTTGGTACCAGGTTTCCATCATATTAATAACATTGCTATTCATATGATTACGGATCATGATGCCAGCCCAGTAAGGTTTAGCTTGCAGCATTTCGCTGTGGGTCAGTTGATAATGATTCATTTGTTCAAAAATACGTGCAGGATCGTCCAGGCCACTTTTGGCAACCTCAATAAACTCCTCATACAGATGGTCGCGGTAAGAGTGAAGTGGTACAGATATATCGCTAATGCCACAGAAAAAATTGATAATATCTACAGGGTTCTGTTTCAGGCTGATGGAGTTATCGATATAAAGCGAGGATCTATATTCTGCCAGTATTCGGTGGGGTAATATCTTCAGCATACGCTGGCTGCGTACAGAGTCCATGGCAAATGCGGGTTTAACAACACGGACATCCCATGTTTCGCTGGTCAGTGTTGGATCATCAGTGAAGCAAATTTTATCAATGCCAGCACCGGCAATGTCTGGTGTCAGTTCGTTTAACTCTTCATAGTTGCCTGTGACAGCAGTGTATAAACACATACTGTTCTGCTGATTAAACATACCCGATATCCCCTGTATTTTTATAAAAAAAGACTTTTAATAAAAAATTATAAAAATAAGTAAAATTATTCATTTAAAATGACATTTATCTTCAACTTAAACTAACCAAATAGCAATGGTCAACATCTTAAATTTATTTAAATACAACAAGAAAAACTTTTAAGATAAAAACGGCACTAAAACTATCCTTATCATGCTGTTACAACAAAAAAACCAGCAGAAATAAAAAACTGATTTTCCATCAGATTAAAAATGGCGTTTTCTCTGATAATCAGAATCATATTTTATATTTCCACTCTGTAATATCTTTTTAAAGAGATATGGATGCGACCAGCATTAAATCATCTCCCCGCCGCTATTTTTGTACCATTGTTTAATCATGCACAGGGTAAACAGTTACTGTTAAAACACGGTTATTGGCTAAAACGTTCTCACGCGGTGAAGCAGGCCGTTGGCAGGGTCGAGGTTGTTCTGGCAAAAGTTTCATCTGCCACAGCTCGCTTTAACGCTGGCGACGACAATCATGACCCGTATTCCGGGTGCAGCTCAGAGATTTCAGGGGGACGCAACGGTATTCGCGCCAGATGACGAGGTTTCGATGATTAAGCGGTGTGTCGCAGTAACCACTGCCTTGCATGGTTACAACTCTTTTTGCCTAACGCACCAGATTTATTTATATTTATCGCAGTTTTTATTAAACCTGTGGCACTGACATTTACCCCGGACGGAGAAAGGACTCATGGCACGTAACATTGCACCCGGATATTGTATCGTTGAGAGGCAGGGATCGCTGGAGAATCAGGCGCGGGAACTGTTCAGAAACACCCGCTCCCCTGCCACCAGCCTGTTTATGCAACTCAATGCGGATACGCCCTATCTGAAACCGGGACAGATTCTGATTGTGGCCGACCCCGATACCCCCGCCCCACTGACCGCGCACATGCTTACCACGCTGAGGCAGGCCAAAAATGCCACCAGTGCGGCCCTTACCGGCGTGGACGCTGATGACGCCGGGTTTATGCAAAGACATTACGCAACCATTGCCGCGCTGACCGCTATCGGGGATAAAGTCTTCAGCACCGCCGGGGATGCCGGTGAAAAATACTTCAACAGCATTGAGCAGACCCTCAAGCCAGCTATCAAAACCAGTTTCGCACGCAGGGGACGCTAATCAGCCAACAGTTTTATGTTGAACGCAATCAGCTGCTCAATCAGCTGAAATCCCTGGTTAACAAACCGCTGCTGAAATCCCTTGCCCGCTATAGCGTGAAATTCCGCCAGTATGAAAATATGAAAAAAGCGTTAAACCTCTCCAGCAAATCTGTTGTGCATGAATGGTCTACGGTGGGAATGAGTGGTATTCCCGGGTATTCATATTATGTTGGCAATGCGGCAAGAGCAGCGCGTTTCCTCAAGGCCGGTGGGTATATTGGTATAGGCTTTTCGTTTGCAGGTGTGACGAATGGTGTGGTCAATACCTGTACGATTGGGCGTGAAGGAGAGTGTGGGAAAATAGCTGTACGTAAGTATTCAAAATTTGCCCTTGGTACTGGTGCCGGAATGTATGGTGGTGCATGGGGAGGCTCCGCAGGATTAGCGGGTTGCGCGGTTACAGGTATAATGACCGGAGGTGTTGCTTGTGCGGCTGTGGGTGCCTTTGCCGGTGGTTATCTGGGCAGTAAGGTGGGGGAAAAGGCGGTGGATTTTTTACTGGGATCAACTGGTGACTGAATTTTACATATTCAGGGCGGGCTTATTCTCTGGGCTATTGGGTAGCTTTCTTATTTTCATATCTTTCTTTATTTATGCTTTCAACAGGAAGAAATATGACGATCTGATTTCGCTTTTCCTGAAGAAATATAAGTTCCCTGCCCCCTATTCTTTTTATCATATGGTTGGTTTTTTTGGCGCATACCAAGTGTGCAGATTTTTCATTAAGTTGGGTAAAAATAAACGTATATATTTCCTCAGCCATGAAGATCCTGCTTACTTATTTTTTAGTGAAAATGAAATCACTGTGAGTCGCTGGATGTTATATCTGTCAAGGCTGTGGATGTTTGCTGGGATATGTTATTTTGTAACCTGCGTGGCTGTGTTGATTTTATATATCATCAGATGAAGCTTAATCTGCCCCTTCGTTTTCCGCCAGCCAGATACCCTGCCACTCTTTCTGGCCTGCGGTATTAATACCCGGTGCGTGGAATACGGCTTTATTAATCACGCTACCGCTGTGACGAACTTTTACCACGATACGGTCACAATGGGATACCACGCATCCAGCGACCGATTTTGCCAGTCAGTGACCTGCTCTTTAACCGCATCGGTGACTTCAGATATCAGCGCTGGCGACACATCGGCATCGTACATTTTGAATGTGGCGACGATTTCACCCGTGGTCATGCCTTTGGCGTACAGGAATAAAATCTGGCTGTCCATCTGCGCGATCCGGGTCTGATTTTACTTTATCGGCTGCGGCTCGAACGTGTTTTCGCGGTCGCGGGGCGTATTCAGCTCAATCTCGCCATCATCGCAAAGTACTGTTTTCAACGAGTAGCCATTACGGGTATACGGGCCTGTTTTGGCTGCATTTTTTCGTGTCCGGGGTGGTCAGTCAACTCAACGTTGAGTGCCGTTTCGACGGTTAATTTCGTCAGCATACGGGAAAACTGGTTGAGATCGGCTTCGGTGTTAAGACCTTTAGCCAGTTCAGCAGCCAGTGCTTTAAGTTTCTTCTCATCCATAATTTGCCTGTCTCCGTTGTTGGAGTGAACATATCAAAAACAGGCAGAGACACAATTTAAATTACCGTCTCCCCGCTAATTATTAGCGCCGCTATTTGCAGAAACAAAACAGGCCGCACATAGCGGCCCTGAATTATAATTTACACTACAGGTCCTTTTTAAGAAAGACGAGAAAAATCAACTCCACTATTTTTATTACACCGAAAAAGCAAAGTAACATCACGAAAAACTTAGATAGTGCTTCGGGGAAGGCATACCAGTTAAGAAAAATGACCTTCGCACCACTTAATAATGATGATGCAATGAGTATTCCTAAAAAAACAGATATGCATCGTATCAGATTACTTTTCACTTTGAATTCCTTTACCAGGAACAAGAATTATCTGAACAATTTGTGTCTGAGCCAGAACCGCCGCCATTGCCGTCTCCATGATCCCTGAAGCATCCACCAGCTATAGCACCGCCAACAAGACCAGCTGCAAGTCCCCAGAACCCGCCTGGTGAACCTGCCACCATGCCCCCAATTATTCCATCATTACAGGCGTTGACATCTTCACCGAGTGACGCGTAATATCCGCCGCCAGAACGCCCGGTTTTATTTGAACTTTTCGTTCTGCCATTATTCCCCCCTATGCCTTCGTAATTACTGTTAGCATTGGCACCAGAGATAACGGAAAAATAAAGATGGCTAATTTCACGCATAATAACCCCTTGTAAATTCAACCTGAATTAATATTTCCTTTCACTTTTCAACAAGGCAATTTCAAGCTTACCCTTCTGTAAGGATATCGTCAAATATTGTCATTTTATGTCACCAACTAAATAATACAACCATTAAACAGCAAGTTACCATTAAAAAAAGGCAATAACTCATTATCTGTGTCGCAAACCTGATAAATCCATTTAAATTATTCAGACTTTATTCACATTTTAAATGCATAAACTCAGGACTGTTCTCTTGCAATGTGGGTTTTACCTTCAGATCGCTCACATCCTGAATTAATGAAATGGACACCTCCCTTTACCGGCTTCATTGAGCCATGCTGTAAGTGCAAACCAACAGCAAAATAAAGAGGTACCCCGTGGAACAAATTATCGGAATTGATCTGGCAAAGCGAGTATT
>NZ_RHHM01000021.1 GCF_003846135.1 Erwinia psidii | reverse complement strand
GAACTCAGAAGTGAAACGCCGTAGCGCCGATGGTAGTGTGGGGTCTCCCCATGCGAGAGTAGGGAACTGCCAGGCATCATACAAAGCGGAAACCCCGGCCTTCTGGTCGGGGTTTTTTGCGTTGAGCCCCGACGACACGAGGGGATAACCCCTTCCCGGGCTGACTTTTTCCTCTGAAGACTTCAGCGCCGTGCGCGCAGCCATGCGGCAATAAAATCAGCAATCCGCGACGGGTCATTAAGATCCAGCAGGCGGCATCAGGTCCGGGCACGTCACCGGCCCGGCACAGCCACGTTCCATTCCGTTTCTTGTCCTGATATCCCGCCTTATTACCATCTCTTGCTGTTGGAGAAATTCCTTAATTTTTCAAGGAAAAAACTCGCACTTGCATCAAAAAATCGCTTCTGTCTCTGCCGCATTTTTCTGCCTGAGATGAAACATTTTCAACTATCAGATGAGGCCTCGACATTTCCCGGCGGTCACGCTATCTTCGGCTGTCTGGATGTCTAAACGTTTAAATGGTCAGTTGAGGAAAAGGTTATGCCAATCAGGGTACCCGATGAGTTACCAGCAGTGAATTTCCTGCGCAACGAGAATGTCTTTGTGATGACATCCTCACGTGCCAGTATTCAGGAGATTCGTCCATTAAAAGTGCTGGTGCTGAATCTGATGCCAAAAAAGATTGAGACTGAAAACCAGTTTCTCCGTTTACTTTCCTACTCACCGCTACAGATCGATATTCAACTGTTGCGTATCGACAGCCGCGAGTCGCGTAATACACCGATGGATCATCTGAATAACTTTTATTGTAATTTCGAAGATATTCAACATGATAACTTTGACGGGCTGATTGTCACCGGTGCGCCACTGGGCCTGGTTGATTTTAATGATGTTGCTTACTGGCCGCAGATCCAGTGTGTGTTACATTGGGCAAAAGAGCACGTCACGTCCACATTGTTTGTCTGCTGGGCTGTGCAGGCGGCGCTGAACATTCTCTATGATATACCTAAGCAAACCCGGGAAAAAAAGCTGTCGGGCGTTTACGAACATCAAATACTGCATCCCCATGCTTTGCTGACCAGAGGTTTTGATGACACCTTTCTGGCACCTCACTCACGTTATGCTGATTTTCCCACCCAGCTAATACGCGATTACACCGACCTGGAAATTTTTGCGGAATCGGAAGAAACGGGAGCCTATCTGTTTGCCAGTAAGGATAAGCGGCTGGCATTTGTGACCGGACATCCTGAATATGATGCACTGACACTGGCCGGTGAGTATCATCGCGACAGAGAAGTTGGACTGAACCCCGATGTTCCTCATCACTATTTTCCACAGGATAACCCTGCGTTGTCACCGCGAGCCAGCTGGCGCAGCCACGGCAACCTGCTGTTTTCTAACTGGCTGAACTATTATGTTTACCAGATAACCCCTTACGATCTGCGTCACATGAATCCAACCCTTGAGTAAGTGACGTTTCCGTAAAAATGATCGTGCCGTTTTTCCAGCGATCATTTTTACTTCCATGCGGCGTAAATGATTTTCTTCTGATTAATTTAGGGCTGCCTGCAAAGCGCCTTAACCTGATAGCGCTGAGAATATTGCGATCTGGCGTAGGTTTGTGATGGCTGACAGGCATTCTGCCACAGGGCAATATTTGATGAGGCTGATATGAGCAGCAGAACAGACGCGCTGCTTCAGCAAAGGGTGACCAGGCGGATGGGGAACGAGTATTCAGCGCCACCGCTTGTGACAGGCGTGTCAAATCTGACCAGCCGGACCTGTTCCTTTTCGCAGACGTCAACGATCCTGCTTTTCGCAACGTAGCAGGTTACCGGCTATCGCACATCCCTGCGTACACTGGTTAAGGGCGGGGTGAGTAGCATGATTATTACGACGGTGTTTGCCTTTAATGCCAAAGTGGCGGCGGGCAAAGCGCATTTGATATGCTGGGGATCATGCTGCTGCCGATCTGTGAAACCCTCGCCGATGCCTCTGGCCGCACGCTTACCGTCACGCACAGCCGCCCTTTGTCCTTAACCGTGCGCTGAGTCTATGGCGAAGCAGTTACCGCCTTGCTGAAGGTGATGTCACGGCTCACGCCATGTCCCGGTTGCCGGAGAGAGGCTGAGGCTCTCTTACTTCAACGGAAATATACAGCGCATCATAGCGCCAGTATTCAACATCACAGTCAATGATGCAGTCATGACCGTCACGGTTAATGCGGGTAATAAACAGTGCCGGGCTGCCTGCCGCCATTTTTAGCGCCGGTGCGGCGCATTTTGGCAGCGGCATCGGTAACATGTTGAATCCGACCCGACCATAATGAATCCCGTACTCCTGCTGATAAAGCCTGGTTAGCGAGCGGGTTAAATCAAAGCTCAGGAGATCAGGAAAATAGCGTGGATTGAGGTAGTGCTCGACGTACAGCACTGCCCGGCCATCAATGCGTCGCAGGCGGCAGATGCGGTAAACATCCTCCCCTTCACACATCTCCAGTTTCGCGGCCAGATCGCCGTCCACTTTTACCGTTCGCGCATCCAGCACTTCGGTTTGTGCGGTGCGGCCTTGCTGTTCAGCCATGGCATGAAAGTGGCTGCGTAACAGCGGATCATACGCCAGCCTTGGCGGGGCAATAAACCAGCCGCGTCGCAGCTCACGATAAATCATCCCCTGTGATTCCAACTGGCCCAGCGCCTCACGCAGCGTGATGCGAGTGGTGGAGAACCGTTCGCTCAGTTCACGCTCCGAAGGCAGACGACCACTGAGGGCAAAGTCACCTTGCCGGATAAGATCGGCCAGCGCCTGGCAAATAACATCCACAGTTAATGCTTTCATCACCGCAATGCCTCATTTTGGTGCCTGCTGCACAGCATCAGAACGACCGGAATGTATCATCTTCAGCCCATCTTACTTTTTCATTTGCTGGACTAGTCCAGTACGAATCGGGTCTGACATAAAATTGTCATCTGAGCAGGCTAGATTGGCTCGGATCTTGCTGGACTAGTCCAGAAGGCAATTTAACTTATCACCCGGAGCAGCAGTTATGAAATCTTTGTTTGCATCTGTGCTGGCCAGTGCCGTTTTTCTTACCCTGCCCGGCGCGCATGCGGCCGGAAACGATCTTTCGGCGCTGGAAAAAGCGGCGAAAAGCGAAGGTCAAATCAACAGCGTCGGTATGCCGGACAGTTGGGCTAACTGGAAAGGAACCTGGGCCGATATCACCAGTAAGTACGGCATCACGCACAGTGATACTGATATGTCCAGCGCTCAGGAGCTGGCGAAATTTGCTGCCGAAAAGAGCAATGCCACGGCGGACATTGGTGATGTTGGCGCCGCTTTTGGTCCGGTTGCCGTACAGAAAGGGCTGGCTCAGCCTTATAAACCCGGCACCTGGGATCAGATCCCCGCGTGGGCTAAAGACCAGGAGGGTAACTGGATGCTGGCCTATACCGGCACCATCGCGTTTATCGTTAATAAAGATCAGGTGAAAGAGGTGCCACACAGCTGGGCCGATCTGAAAAAAGGTAAATATGTGGTGACCATTGGTGATGTAGGCGTGGCGGCACAGGCGGCAAACGGGGTGCTGGCGGCGGCTTATGCCATGGGCGGCAATGAGAAAAACCTCAAGCCTGCGCTTGATTTCTTCAGTGAACTGGCGAAAGAAGGCCGGTTGGGCGTTACCGATCCGGTTATTGCCAATATTGAGAAAGGTGAAATTCAGGTGGCGGTGGTGTGGGATTTTAATGGCCTGAACTATCGCGATCAGATTGATAAAAACCGTTTTGAAGTGGTGATCCCTTCTGACGGCAGTATCACTTCAGGCTATACCACCATCATCAACAAATACGCCAAACACCCGAACGCCGCCAAACTCGCGCGTGAATATATCTTCTCTGACGCCGGTCAGATAAACCTTGCCCGTGGTTATGCCCGTCCAATCCGTGCCGAGCATCTGACCCTGCCTGCGGACGTTCAGGCAAAGCTGTTGCCGGGCGACGAGTACAAAAATGCGCATCCGATCGCTGACATGCAGGCCTGGGATAAAGCCAGCAAAATGCTGCCGCGTCTGTGGCAGGAAAACGTCATTATCAATATGAAGCAATAAGGGCTGGCGATGAAAACGATTCTGGTAGTGCTGGATGGCCTGAGTTACAGCGTGGCGCAACATGCTATGGGGTATTTACAGGCAGAATGTGCACAGGGAAACGGACAGCGCTACCAGATGACGTGTGAGCTTCCTTCACTTTCCCGTCCGCTGTACGAATGTATTCTGACCGGTGTGACACCGGTAAACAGTGGCATTATCCACAACGGTGTCAGCCGTCTGAGTAACCAACGCAGTATTTTTCACTACGCCCGCGCCTGCGGCCTGACCACGGCGGCCGCTGCTTACTATTGGGTGAGCGAGTTATACAACCGCTCGCCGTGGCATTCCATCCGCGATCGCCATACCGCAGACACGGAATTACCGATTCAGTATGGCCACTTTTACCATGATGACAGCTACCCGGATTCACACCTGTTTGAAGACGCGGAAAGTCTGCGTCTGCGGGTCGATCCGCATTTTCTGTTGATCCACCCGATGAATATCGATGATGCGGGCCATCAGTTCGGGCTTTCCACGCCGCAGTATCGCAACCGTGCACGCATGGCCGATGGTTATCTTTCGCACTGGATGCCGGGATGGCTGGCACAAGGTTATCAGGTGGTGGTGACTGCCGATCACGGCATGAACGACGATCGCAGCCACGGCGGTAGCTTGCCGGAAGAAACCCAGGTGCCGCTGTTTGTCTTTGGTGAGGCCTTCTCGCTGCAAAACCACATCGCCCCATTACAGACTGAACTCTGTGGCACCCTGTGCGAAGTTCTGGGTATCGCACATGACAAGCCGGTCTGCACGGCCTTGCTAAAACAGGAGTCTGGAGGATGAAAGGAAAAGGGATCGCGCTGCTTTGTCTACTGCCTTTTGTACTGTTTTATGTGGCTTTCCAGGTGGCACCGTTGGTGTGGATCGCCATTAACAGTTTTTACAGCGAAATGAACGAGGCATGGGGTTGGGGGAATTACAGCGATATTCTCACTTCCACCTTTTATCAGCAGGCAATCCGTTTCTCACTGGAAATTTCGCTCTGGTCGAGCCTGTATGGGTTGATTATTGCGCTGCTCGGAGGCTATTCGTTACATCGCCTGGGAAGCGGCAAACTGCATCGTTTTTTTATGTCGTTTACCAATATGACCAGTAACTTTGCCGGCGTGCCGCTGGCGTTCGCTTTTGTGATCCTGCTTGGGCTGAATGGTTGCCTGACGTTGCTGATGCGCAGCCACGGCGTGCTGGATAATTTTAAGCTCTACTCCACCAGCGGCCTGATTGTGGTTTACACCTGGTTCCAGATCCCGTTGGGGCTGCTGCTGCTCTATCCGGCCTTTGACGCGCTGAAAAAGGACTGGGAGGAGTCAGCGGCGTTGCTCGGTGCCAGCCGCTGGCGTTACTGGTGGCATATTGGTTTACCCGTGCTCACTCCGGCACTGCTGGGCACGTTTGTTATTTTGCTGGCTAACGCGCTGGGCGCTTATGCCACCATTTACGCCCTGACCACCGGCAACTTTAATGTCATCCCGGTGCGGATTGCTGCGCTGGTGTCTGGGGATATCTCACTGGACCCGAATATGGGCAGCGCGCTGGCGATGTTGTTGGTGTTGCTGATGTCGGCGATCACGGTGGTTAACCAGTGGCTGGTTCGTCGCAGTTATCAGAATGCACGCTGATGGTAAAGGGAGCGGGAAATGTCGAGAAGTGAATATATCTACCATCGGGTAATTGTCTGGTTGGTGCTGTTGATCCTGGCGTTGCCGCTGGTGGCGACCCTGCTCTATGCGCTGGCAACGCAATGGGGGGCATCTATCCTGCCGGATGGTTTCACGTTGAAATGGATGGTGCAATTGTGGTGCGATCCCCGTTTTCTGCTGGCCCTGTGGCACTCATTACTGATCTGTTTTGGCGCACTGCTTTTTTCACTGGTGCTGGTTTTACCTGTGATGTTTGTAATTGCTTACTATTTTCCTAAGCTCGATGCAGTAATGAATGTACTGATCCTGCTGCCATTCGCCATTCCGCCAGTGGTGTCTTCAGTGGGACTGTTACAGCTCTATTCTGCGCCGCCGCTGATGCTGACCGGCTCACCATGGATCCTGATCGGCTGCTATTTCACTATCGCTCTGCCGTTTATCTGGCGTGCTATCAGCAATAATATGCAGGCTATCAATATGCGCGAGCTGATTGATGCTGCTCATCTGCTGGGGGCCAGCACCTGGCAGGCGGCGCTGTTGGTGGTACTGCCTAATCTGCGCAAAGGTGCGTTAATTGCGGTGCTGCTTTCCTTCTCCTTCCTGATTGGTGAGTTTGTGTTTGCTAACCTGCTGGTGGGCACCAGCTACGAAACCTTGCAGGTTTATCTCTATAACGTGCGCAATGCCAGTGGCCATTTCAGTAGCGCGCTGGTTATCTCCTATTTCTTTGTTGTCCTGCTGGTGACCTGGTTGGCAAACGCCCTGAACCGCGAGAGAGACTGAATATGAATTGCTGGCTTAATGTGACCCGACTGAATAAAAGCTACGGCCCGACCACCATTTTTGAAGATATTAACTTCAGCGCGGGCGAAGGCGAGTTTGTTACCTTGCTTGGCCCCAGCGGCTGTGGAAAATCTACGCTGCTGCGCTGTCTGGCAGGACTGACTCCGGTTGACAGTGGGCAGATCCTGCTACAGGGAGAGGACATCGCGCCGCTGACGCCGCAGAAGCGCTTAATTGGTATGGTGTTTCAAAGCTATGCGCTGTTCCCTAACATGACCGTGGAACGCAATGTGGCTTTTGGTCTGAAGATGCAAAAGCTGGCGGCGGCGGATATAGCGAGACGCGTCGCGGAGGTGCTTGAGCTGGTGGAACTGAACGACTTTGCCAGACGTTATCCGCACCAGCTTTCTGGCGGCCAGTGTCAGCGGGTGGCGCTGGCCCGTTCACTGGTTACCCGACCACGTTTGTTATTACTGGACGAGCCGCTCTCGGCGCTGGATGCCAGGATCCGTCGTCATCTGCGCGATCAGATCCGTCGTATTCAGAAAGAGCTTAATCTGACGACGCTGTTTGTGACCCACGATCAGGAAGAAGCGTTGTCGCTCTCCGACCGTATTGTACTGATGAACAAAGGTAAAATTGTCCAGAACGGCAATGCGGAGGCGTTGTATACCCAACCTGCGGATCTGTTCGCCGCCGGATTTATCGGCCATTATAACCTGCTGACGGCAGAGCAGGCTTACTGTTTGACCGGCCACCGCTATACGGGGCAGGTGGCGCTGCGACCTGAATCCGTGGTGTTCTGCCCACCGACACAGGGGATAGCGGCAGAAATCCTCAGCCACAGCCTGTTGGGTAACGTTATTCGCTACCGCGTTCGTACACGGGAAGTGGAGCTGTGGGTCGATGTACTGAACCGTTCACCCGCCGACCTGCACCCTGCGGGATACCAGGTTGGGCTGTTGCTGGATGCGTTAACCCTGCGTGAAGTCGCCTGATTTTTTAAGACTATCACGCTGATTAGCAACATTTTTTCAGTATATCGGCTAAACTTAACATATTCAGCGGGTACAGATTGCCCGATCTGAATTGGTTATATTTGCAAAGATGTGAGGTCGATATCGGTGTTAACCCTGCTTAACCTTCTTTCCGCCGTGGCTCTGCTGGTCTGGGGAACGCACATTGTGCGAACCGGCATTATGCGCGTCTACGGTGCTGAACTGCGGCGCGTACTGAGCCGCAGCGTGTCCAAAAAACCTATGGCCTTTGTGGCGGGCATAGGCGTCACCGCGTTGGTGCAGAGTAGTAATGCCACCACGCTGCTGGTGACCTCGTTTGTTGCTCAGGAACTGGTGGGACTGACCCCGGCGTTGGTGATCATCCTGGGAGCGGATGTGGGTACGGCGCTGATGGCGCGTATTCTGACATTTGATCTTTCCTGGCTTTCACCGCTGTTTATTTTCTTCGGCGTGGTGTTTTTCCTTGGCCGTAAGCAGACCCGCGCCGGACAGCTGGGCCGGACCAGCATAGGTTTGGGGCTTATCCTGCTGGCGTTGCAGCTGATCGTTGCCGCCGCCACGCCTATTACCCAGGCTGCCGGGGTGAAGGTGCTGTTCTCCTCGCTTACCGGCGATGTGATGCTGGATGCGTTACTGGGGGCGGTTTTTGCCATTATCAGTTACTCCAGCCTGGCTGCGGTACTGCTGACCGCCACCCTGACCGCCACCGGGGTGATTTCCTTCAAGGTGGCGCTGTGCCTGGTGATTGGCGCGAACCTTGGCAGCGGGCTGTTGGCGATGCTTAACAACAGCACCTCAAATGCCGCGGGTAAACGGGTGGCCCTTGGCAGTTTACTGTTTAAGTTTATTGGCTCGTTGATCGTGCTGCCTTTTGTCGATCCGCTGTCTGATGTGCTACATAAACTGCCGGTCAATGATGAAGAGCTGGTGATCTTTTTCCACGTTTTCTACAACCTGATACGCTGTCTGATCATGGTGCCATTTACCGGTGCGATGGCCACGCTGTGCCGTAAGCTGATTCAGGAAGAACCGGAAACCGACCAGCGTCTGAAACCCCGGCATCTTGATTCGAGTGCGCTCGATACGCCGGCGCTGGCACTGGTTAATGCCTCGCGTGAGACGTTGCGTATCGGCGACGTGCTGGAACAGATGCTGAGCGCATTTGGTAAAGTGGTCCACGGCGAATTACGTGAAGAGCGGGAAATCCGTAAGCTGGACGATGATGTGGATGTGCTCTACACCGCAATTAAACTCTATCTGGCACAAATGCCGAAAGAAGACCTGCCGGAAGAGGATTCGCGTCGCTGGGCAGAAATCATCGAAATGGCGCTAAACCTTGAGATGGCTGGTGATATTCTTGAACGGATGAGTGGTGAGGTAGCTGACAAATCGCTGGCGGCACGCCGGGCATTCTCCGTCGAGGGCAGAGAAGAACTGGAGGCGTTGCTGGAGCAGCTTTCTGCCAATCTGCGTCTCAGTCTGTCGGTCTTTTTATCGCGCGACATCACGACGGCCAAACGTCTGCGTCGTTCCAAGCATCGCTTTCGCATTCTCAACCGGCGTTATTCACACAAGCATGTTGACCGCCTTCACCAGCATAATGTGCAAAGTATTGAAACCAGCTCCTTACACCTGGGATTGCTTGGCGATATGAAACGCCTTAACTCGTTATTTTGCGCGGTGGCTTACAGCGTGCTTGAACAGCCGGATGACGATCGTAGCGAAGAGTAAAGATGGCTCACCTCATGGCAGGCAGGGGAGCGTCGGCAGATTACTTTTTATCGACCGTTTTACCTGACCAGTAGCCTGCGAGCAGGGAACCGGAAAGGTTATGCCAGACTGAGAACAGTGCGCCCGGCAGCGCCGCCAGCGGTGAGAAATACAGTTTGACCGGCAGCGCCGCCAGAGCGGAGTTTTGCATACCCACTTCCAGCGCCAGTGTTCGGCAGGTTGACTCGTCAAAGCCAAAGCGTTTGCCGCCCCGGTAGCCATCAGGCAGCCCGATGGCGTTGTGCAGCATCACGGCCACCATCACCATCAGCCCGACCGAACCGATAAAGCTCTGGCTGCCTGCAACCACCGCGCTGATGACAGCAGAATACAGACCATTGAAAAAGCGGGCAGGTAAGGCTCCACGCGTTTCACCAGTCCGTTCAGGGTGTGCTGCACAATCAGGCCGATACCGATTGGCACCACCACAATTTTCACAATGCTCACCACATCGACCTGAATATGGGTATTGACCTACAGTTTGGTCAGCAGTGGTGTGGCGAAAACGCCGACCAGCGCCGGGACAGAAGAGAGGGTCACTGACAGAGCGACGTCGCCTTTAGCCAGATAGATCATCATATTTGAGGCGGTACAGCTGGCCAGCAGAATCATTCCGGCGGCAAGGTCTGGCGGCATATGAGACAGTTTAGCCAGTTCCCTGGCGGCCAGCGGCATCACCGGACAGGCCCTGTGGGAGCGAAACTGCAAAATGCGACATTTTACAAAACGAGCGGGTTCGGGAGACTGAAGGCGTAAAAAAAGGATCTCAAGACGATCCTTTTAGATAAAAAATGCATCATCATTTCATCGACAGTAATTTTTCATAATCTGGATTGATGCGAGGAATTTCCGAACGACTATGATCGGGATATATTGCTGTCCAATTATCAGTTTGAACTGGTGGTTCCAGGGTCACAACCCTGGAAAGATGAACAATCGGTTCAATGGATATACTTTTAGTATCATCAATCCGAAAACGCCTGCGCCACTTTTCAGTGGCGGTATCACCGCCGAAAAACTTCATACTAACATCGTTATCAGTGAATTTTGTTATGACTGGGAAAAAGTCTGTCTTTAAGTCCAAACTCCCACTGACGTCCTTTGCCCTTCCAGTCCCGTAACCGTCACTGAGGCCGTAGTCTCCAAAATCGAAAATATAACTGGTATCGATAACCTTTTTCCCCTTCACCAGAGGAACATCGTCCGCAATCCTGAAGCTCACCATCAGCGAGTTCAGCTGCCACTGGCACGGGCCACCGCCATCCACTGCAACCCGCAGACGTCTAATATTGCTGCCGTTCTGCGAACTGAATGGCCGCTCAATATCGTTATAACCCGGAATATCATGCGGTTCATTGCTTGAGTTATAGCGGACAGATTTGCACTGTGCCGAGCGGTACAACAGCTCGGCAGGCTGCAGTGTAATACCCTCCGGCACCCGGAAAGTGACGTCCACCCACTTTGTACCCGCCGGGGGGAAAAGTGTCTTGTCAGGACGGTTATCACAGCCGGAAAGCAGCGTCACTGCTGACATAACAACGGCAGTTCTACTGAGAAAATTCAACGTCTTCATCCGTTACCTCCGCAAAACGCAGCAGGGCATTTTTTCCGGTCTCCTCAGCCCGTGTCCGGCTCAGCGCCACCGACAGCATATCCTGAAGCGCAAGGAACTCGCGGTTACGCCCGACCTCATTCGAATTGCTGCCGGGTGCACTTTTCTCCACCTCGTCCCGGAATCTCTCCCGCATCACTTTTCTGCTCATATCCTGCGCCGGATCGGCCAGTTCCAGTACCTGATTGTGGATATACGGCAGATAGCGGTGCGCCATTGAGTGGCTGCGGGGATCGGTTCCGATGCCGTTCAGCGTCGGGTTGGTATTCTGCGGAAAGGTCTTTTTCAGGCTGGCCGGATCCAGACACTCGATAAACGCCGCCTGATGCTTACCGGTGGATTTCAGGCATTCCTCATTCAGGGAGGGCACCACATAAAGCTTGATGGCCACAAAATGCCGGGTGTAGGCCTGCCCGTCAACCAGGCTTTTCTGGTACGGACTGGCGGCCCGCATCGCGCACTGCTGCGCCTGGAAGAATATCACCGTATTGCCGTGGTGCCAGTACGGATCATTTTTCTCCGTAAGCCCCGCCGACTGATACGTCAGATCCCGAACCGCCACGCTGAATCCGGCTGCCGTAGTCAGTGACCAGTCGAACCCCAGCTTGGTGCCCAGCGGCCCCCATGTTTTATAGAACGCATTATCGAGGTCTGCATCCGGTGGGATCTGCGTGATGGTGTCGTTGTCATTGACGTGCCGGTAATGCGTGATGCCGTCCAGTAATGCTATCGCCGCGCGGGTGAAGGTACGCGGCATCCCGTAGGTGTACAGTACCGGCAGGCTGGCTTTCATCTCGGCGGCGTACAGCAGCGCCAGTGCCCCGCCCAGACTGTGGCCGCAAATAAATAAGGGCTTGTGCTTTTTTATTACTGCTTTTACATCATTAAATTCGTTTTCAAACTTCCGCTTCGCCAGCTGATAAGCTTCCAGGAAGCCGCCGTGAACGCTTCCCGCCCCGGCCAGTTCCGGTAGACACCGCTTCGGCGCAAAGGATAAATCGGTCAGGACATTCAGCAGACTGTCGGTTCCGCACCAGGCAACCAGCACGTGTGCGGCACACTCCACCGTAAACAGGCGGGTATCACCTTCCCCCGCATCCCCCGCACCAGTGTTCATATACACCGGAGGCTGATAGCGCTCGCGGAAAGGGACGTCCACTGCCAGCGTGTGAAAGTAAGACGGGAACTCGGCAAACTGAGGGATGCAGGACAGGTCCAGACACTTCTGCCGGAAAAAATAATCGATGGTCGGGTTCTTCGTTTCAGCGGCATACACAAGATCGGCCATGATGCCAAGGTTAAGCGCATTAGCGAGGTCATAGTCTTTTGTGTCGTGCAGGGCCAGCACCCATGCCCGGAACGGGCAGATCTCAATCATATGCCGCTGCTCCAGCGCCTCACGTGCTATCTCCGTGCCTTTCAGCGATTTTCCCGGCGGGAAATGGAATTTCGGTGGCTCAGGTGCATCCCAGCCCTCAATATGTGGCAGTCGGTCACACAGTTCCCCGATAGTGACATAGTGATGCGTATACCCGCTGGCCTCAGCTTTCTCCTGCACGTCAGTGCGCCATGACGGATCGCGGGTTTCCGGTCTGAATATATTATTGGTCACCGGCTGGCTGTTCGGGTTGCGCCGGAGTCCCAACGGCCGCTGTTCCATCCCATCGGCCAGTTGCTGGCCGTCAACCTTCACATCAACCGTAATCCAGTACAGGTCATCAAAGCGGACCAGCCCCTGGCTGTCGGTCACTCCGGTGGGCGGATTAGGCGGCGGCGTGGGATCGTAGTCATAGCCACGACGGTGAGCGATGGCCACCTCCTTCGCAGAGGCCAGCGGATGGTATTCCAGCTGAACATTCAGCCCGGTAACCGGGTGGTTGTTCTCATCCACGAACTGAAGTTCAAGCCAGTATTTATGCGGCTCACCACGACAGTAAACGACCTTACTTTTGGGCCTGATGCTGGTAATACAGGTGTTGTCGCCAATAATTTCCATGCTGATTCCCTGCACATTTTTATGTGTAAATCATATGCCATCGTAACCACGCGATATTTAACGTCATTGTTGCAGGACAAAGAAACGACGGATTCTGCCAGGTGTGGGGAGTGACTCTGCTGAACCGGTCGCCTTCACCCTGAGAATAGCTGGCTGGCGAACCCGGAAAATACCGTTCACAATATGTGAAATCGCTGAGTGCAAAGACTCTTATCCTGCCCCTCTTCCTCACTCAGTGTCTGAGTGATATCGCCCGTCGTGCGGAATGCAAAGCGATCACAGATCCGGGTCGTTGAGTATCAAAACGTGACGAAAAAAGAGGGAATAACAAGAGCGGGTTAAGGCGTAACCCGCTCTGAGAGGGGTTACTCCCTGGTTTCAAATAGTGTGCGATAAATCAGCCCGCCCACGACGCCACCGATGAGGGGCATTAACCAGAACATCCACAGCTGATCCAGCGCCCAGCCACCCTGGAAGATGGCTACGGCAGTGCTACGCGCCGGGTTGACCGAGGTGTTGGTCACCGGGATGCTAATCAGATGAATGAGCGTCAGCGCCAGGCCAATGGCAATGGGCGCAAACCCCGCTGCCGCGCGTTGATCCGTGGTGCCGTGAATAACAATCAGGAATATGGCGGTCAGCACAACTTCGGTCACTATGGCAGAACGCAGCGAGAAACCGCCCGGTGAATGCTGACCATAGCCATTTGCTGCAAAGCCGCTGGCCGCTGCATCGAACCCGGCATGGCCGCTGGCAATTACATAAAGTATGCCTGCGGCAGCAACACCACCGAGCAGCTGGGACGTCACATAGCCTGGGATCTGCGACGCGGGGAAACGGCCACCGGCCCACAGCCCCAGCGTCACCGCCGGATTAAAATGCCCACCCGAAATATGACCAACGGCATAAGCCATCGTTAATACACTCAGCCCAAATGCCAGTGCCACCCCGACAAAACCAATTCCCAGTTGAGGAAAGGCCGCCGCCAGTACAGCACTGCCACAACCACCCAGCACCAGAGCAAAGGTTCCTGTAAATTCCGCCAGCATTTTTTTTATCATGAGTCTCACCATTTTTATTATTAAACCCGTAATTATCACTACAGGCTGTAATTCAATGTAATGGTTCAAGCTTAATACGATAAAAGCAGCGTTTTTTTTATTAAGATTTATTCGCTGTGAGCGCGAATTTTTTTATTAAAAAGATTGGTATCTTTTTGAATTAAAATAATCAGGAGCAGAAGGACTGATGCGGCATAATAAATAAAAAAAACCGGGCCACGCCCGGTTGGAATAATTTTTAGCGTTATTCAAATAAATTATGATGCAGTGTCTGCACTACCTGCTCGGCATCATTGCCCGGCACCAGAAAGCACAGATTATAACTGCTGGCACCATAGCAAATCAGCCGCAGATTGAAGGGTTCCAGCACGCCAAACACTTCTTTGCCCACGCCACAGGCTTTGGAGAGGTTGTTACCGATAATGGCGATCAGCGCCAGATTATCTTCCACCTCTACCCGGCACAAGGAAGAGAGTTCGGTTAGCAGCGCCTGGGTTAGCAGGCTTTCGCCGGTTGAAGTGGAGCCAGTGGTATCCAGCGTTAACGCGACGCTGACCTCTGAAGTGGTGATCAGATCCACAGAAATATTATGGCGTGCCAGAATATCGAACACTTCAACCAGAAAGCCACGGGCGTGCAGCATATTCAGGCTGTGCAGCGTCAGCAGAGTTTGCTTGCGACGCAGAGCCAGCGCCCGAAACAGCGGCGGATTTTGCATCTGATTACAGACACGGGTGCCACCCGCGGCGGGATCTTTACTGGAGCCGACAAAAACCGGAATATTGCAGCGAACGGCAGGCAACAGTGTCGCAGGATGCAACACTTTGGCACCAAAGGTTGCCATTTCGGCGGCTTCTTCAAAGGTGATTTCATCAATGCGTTTCGCGGCAGGCACGACGCGGGGGTCGGTAGTGTAAATCCCGGCCACATCGGTCCAGATGTCGATACGGCTGGCGTGAAGCGCTTCACCAAGCAGTGCGGCGGTATAATCGCTGCCGCCACGGCCTAACGTGGTGGTTCGGCCTTTCGCCTCGCTGCCAATAAAGCCTTGAGTAACAATCAACGCTTCCGACAGACGTGAAGCCAGCTGCGACTCCGCCAGTTCCGCCAGCAGCAGCACGTCGGGTTCGGCGCGACCAAACCGGTCGCTGGTGCGCATGACCTTACGGACATCAAACCAGCCGGCAGCCACCTTACGCTGGCGCAAAACTTCTACAAACAGCAGGCTGGACATTAATTCACCGTGGCTGACCAGTTCGTCCGTCAGCGCGTTGGAGGTGGCCAACGCCGCCGCTTCAGACAGCATGGTGATATTTTCCAGCAGGCGATCTATCTCTTCACGGATCACCGCTGGCTGAGTTAACTGGTCGATGATGGCGTACTGAATACGGCGGATCTCATCCAACAGATAAGCGCGCTGTTCCTGTTCCTGACCATCAGCCAGGGAAACCAGTAAATTAGTGACGCCAGCGGAGGCAGAAAGCACCACCAGACGAACATTAGGATCGCGCAACACCACATCAGCACTGCGATTCATCGCGGCAAAGTCGGCAACGCTGGTGCCGCCAAATTTCGCCACGATTAATGAAGATTGGGACATGTCTTGACATACCTCGTGTCAGGTTAGATTCCATCAGCCTTGGCACAAGGAAAGAGCAGAAACGGGGTAGACGTAGAAAAGGGTTTTACTACGAGTCACCCAGAAGCGCCCCACCTTGTTGACCTGATGACCGGTTGCGGCAGCTCAGGGCTGCGACGCTGGTGAATCAGGTGTGGATTGCCCGACAGTCGGACGATCCTGGTGACAACCCAGAGGATTCAGCCTCTGTAGCCGATACTCTCCACCCGCGTGGTTTGTACCTCGGCGTCGCACCCCATCATGTGTTTTCTGCGGATTCGGTTCCTCCAACACACTGCCTGGGCGACGCACCTCTTCTGGCTTGCGCATCAGGGATGCGCAACTAGGCGACTAGAAATAGCTGTTTATCGCCTGACTGTCAATCACTGCCGTTGGCGAAGGTCTCATTTTATTGCCGTGGCGACAGGCTAAAGGGGACAATGATATTTTTCATCACCACCCTCGGTAAATATCCCGTGGATTCGGCAAAACAGCAGGATGACGCCCTGATTTTTCTGCATCTACAATAAGAGCATTAACGATTCAGCTTGTCGCAGGAGCACCTCATAATCTGAAAAGCAGCAGGCAAAGCCTGACCGGATGCTGAAAACCAGCCGCGACAAAGTGGCACCGGTACACCGTATCCATACTGGTCGGTAGAGGACTGGCGAATATCATCAAAGGTGACCATCAGACGTCGTAAAAACATCGGTACAAAGTTTTTCCTTTCGACGGGAAGTGTGGTCATACTGCAATGTTAAGCGTGTAAGCGTCGCACCGACTGAATGATAAATAGCCCCGGACAAAGGGAGGGGAGATTCTCTCTGGCGATAGAGGCCACCTGTTGCAGGAAAAGGGAAGCTGAATACTGACAACAGGTAATATGGCGTCCGGTCTGATTTACGGTTCTCAATTGAAAAAGAGTGTGTTGTTATGAAAAGTATTAATCCGACACAAACCGCTGCCTGGAAGGCTCTGGAGCAGCATTTTGACGAAATGAAAGAGGTACAGTTAGCCGATCTGTTTGCGCAAGACAGCGATCGCTTCTCGGCCTTTTCCGCCACCTTCGACGATCTTATGCTGGTGGATTTCTCCAAAAACCGTATTACTCGTGAAACCCTCAGCAAATTGCAGGATCTGGCGAAAGAAACCGATTTGCCGGCGGCGATTAAATCAATGTTTTCCGGCGAAAAAATAAACCGGACTGAAGATCGTGCCGTGCTGCATGTCGCCCTGCGTAATCGCAGTAATACGCCGATCGTTGTCGATGGTAAGGATGTGATGCCGGAGGTGAACGCGGTGCTGGAGAAGATGAAATCCTTCTCAGCGCGCATCATTAGCGGTGAGTGGAAAGGCTATACCGGGAAAGCGATCACTGACGTGGTTAATATCGGTATTGGTGGTTCCGATTTGGGACCATTTATGGTGACGGAAGCACTGCGTCCGTATAAAAATCATCTGAATATGCATTTTGTCTCTAACGTAGACGGTACGCATATTGCTGAAACGGTTAAGGATCTCAGCCCGGAAACCACGCTGTTTCTGGTGGCATCCAAAACGTTTACCACTCAGGAGACAATGACCAATGCACACAGCGCGCGTGACTGGTTCCTGCAAACGGCCGGTGATGAAAAACACGTAGCGAAACACTTTGCCGCGCTGTCTACCAATGGTAAAGCGGTGGGTGAATTTGGTATCGACACGGCAAATATGTTTGAGTTCTGGGACTGGGTGGGCGGACGTTATTCCCTGTGGTCCGCAATTGGTCTGTCAATCATTCTGTCGATTGGCTTCGATAACTTTGAGCAGCTGCTTTCTGGCGCACATGCTATGGACCAGCACTTTGCGACGGCTCCCGCGGAGCAGAATCTGCCGGTGATCCTGGCGTTGATCGGTATCTGGTATAACAATTTCTTTGGTGCCGAAACCGAAGCTATCCTGCCTTACGATCAGTACATGCATCGTTTTGCCGCGTATTTCCAGCAGGGCAATATGGAATCCAACGGCAAATACGTTGACCGTAATGGGCATCCGGTGGCTTATCAGACCGGGCCAATTATCTGGGGAGAGCCAGGGACTAACGGCCAACATGCGTTTTATCAGCTTATCCATCAGGGAACCAAGCTGGTTCCCTGTGACTTTATTGCACCCGCTGTCAGCCATAATCAGCTTGGCGATCACCATGACAAACTGTTGTCGAATTTCTTTGCCCAGACTGAGGCACTGGCGTTCGGTAAATCGCGTGAAGCGGTTGAAAAAGAGTTTACAGACAGTGGCAAAGACGCGAAATCTGTTGAGCATGTGGTGCCGTTTAAAGTGTTTGCAGGGAACCGTCCAACCAACTCAATCCTGCTGCGTGACATCACCCCATACAGCCTTGGTGCGCTGATCGCGCTGTATGAGCATAAAATTTTCACTCAGGGTGCCATCCTCAACATCTTTACCTTTGACCAGTGGGGCGTTGAGCTAGGCAAACAGCTTGCCAATCGTATCCTGCCAGAGCTTTCTGGTGACGCACCGGTGAACAGCCATGACAGCTCGACTAACGGCCTGATTAATCGTTATAAGAACTGGCGTGCCTAATCTTTTGTTAATCGCCATTTAAGGTATTTTTACAGGGCCGAATGCGAAAGCAGCGGCCCTTTTTGTTTCCAGCAAAGAACAGGCAAATATTGCGACAGGCTGATTAATTCGTCTTATTTCCACTCCTGAGAAAAATCTTAAAATTTATTGTAATCGCCAGATTTATCACAGGATAATTCTGAAACACCCCTTTTATAGCATGAGGTTAATTTTTCTCTGACATCGATTTAATATCTCTATAATTCATGGTGTTATATTAGATTTATGTGTAATTAATGCATTAATATTACATTTTGGTTTCTGTGTCATTTATTGGTGTGTGTCACTGTGATACCTCTGCATTACAGTAATTCATGCTATTACATTGCATAATTTATTATAAATACGCTTAAAACTACCAAAATGGCTTTATTTAAAACAAAAATAATTGGGTGGTAATAACCATTCTGCCGTGATGAATTATGTCAATTAATTGCCTTATAATGAACGCGCCTGAAACCTTTCAGGTTAGTTATCCATTCATTTAATGAAGGGGAAATTATGAAAAAAGTCTTATGCGCTGTTGCAGGCATAGTGTACTTAGCGGGTGCTTCTGCTGCTTTTGCCGCTCCTGAAGAGGCAGGCAGTGCAGCGGGCGTAACGGCGGGAACGCTTTCCGCCGGGACCTCGACTGCTGTGGGTGTAGGTGCGCTTGGCGCACTGGTTGGTGTGGCGCTGGCAGCAAGCAGCGGCGGTAACGGTTCTAATACTGGTACCACCACTACTACCACCACGGGTACAACTCGTTAAGTTCAGTAAATTAATCATAACCACACGTCAGTGTGGTTATTTTTTGACATTGTCAGACTTTGCTCAGGGATCCACTCCGGTGCGCTATATACCACTGCTGTTTTTATGCCTGTTTTTGCAGGCCTGTACTCAGACGCAAAAAGGACTCACCGATACTGTCGAGCTTGCTCTGCTTGGGCCAGATGATGTTGAGGTAACCAGTCAACAGGTCGAAAATCTTCCCTATGCCAGCATGTATCTGCGTCTTAACGACGGTCAGCGCATTTTCGTAGTGTTGGGCTTTGATGAAAACGGTCAACAAAAATGGATTACTCGCGATCGGTCCGTGGTCGTTACCCAGCATGGCCGCGTAGTCAAAACGCTTGGTCTTCGCGACAACCTGTCCGGTGTCACTAATATGCAACAGGACCCGCTGTCCGATCCGTTACATATCAAAGAGGGCGCGACCTGGACCAGTACACAAAGCTGGACTGAGGCCGGAAAATTCCGCTCCGCCACGGCGGTATCGCATTTCACGCGCGCGGAGGATCGGGTGTTGGATCTGGCGGGTAAAAAAATCCCTTGCCGTGTCTGGCTTGAACAGGTGTCACTGCCCGCGATCGGCAAATCATGGACCAATACCTTCTGGTTTGATACCACCACAGGGCAGGTTCGCCAGTCACAGCAACAGCTGGGCGGCGCTGACTTCTCCCTTGAAACCATCATCTTGAAGCCCGCGAAATCATGAAAAAAATAACGTATCTTCTCGCAGGAATCTCGCTGTGTGCGTCGTTGCAGGTATCTGCCGAAAGTCAGGTGACCGTATATTATCCCGGACAGTCGCAAACTGCCGTGGTGAGCCATGCACAAAATCTCGCTCAGCTGGTGGCCAGCCCGGCGCTGGCGAATAAAACCTGGTGGCCGGGAACGGTCATTGCAGAAAAAATGGCGACCGCAGCGGCGATGCAACAGCAACAGCAACTGCTGTCACGGCTGAAAAGCTGGAGCGCCGAACTACGTGCCGATGGTGATGCCGATAAGGCTGCTGTCGTGGATAGCATCTGGCGTCAGGTTGCCGCCGTGAAAGTTACCGGCCGTCAGTTCGTTTCGCTCGATCCTGACTGGGTGCGCGTCCGTGCAGAAGAGAACCGCCGTCTTGAAGGGGAATACCGTGTTTATACCCTGCAAAAACCCCATACTCTGACGGTTACCGGACTGGTCAGCAACAGTGGCCAGTCGCCGTGGTTACCGGGTCGGACGGTAGTGGATTATCTTGATGAGCACGATCGTTTCAGCGGGGCGGAAAAGAATGTTGCCACGCTTATCGCGCCGTCTGGTGAAGTGACCCAGGTTCCGGTTGCTTACTGGAACCATCGGCACACCGAGCCGGAGCCTGGCAGCATCATTTACCTTGGTTTCTCCTCCTGGTCGCTGCCTGACCAGTATGAAGATCTTAACCAGCAGATTGTTTCTGTTCTGACGCACCGGATCCCAGACTGATGAAAAAAAATTATCTCTTCAGCCTGCTGGCGATGTCTGTCGCCTGCGCATGTCAGGCTTATGCGGACACCTTTCCCGATCCTGTTGGCCCTTCCCAGTCTGACTTTGGTGGCGTGGGACTGTTACAGGTGCCAACGGCAAGAATGGCGAAAGATGGCGAATTCAACCTGAACTATCGCTATAACGATCAGTACCGTTTTTACTCTTCATCGGTGCAGCTGTTCCCCTGGCTGGAGGCCACTATTCGTTATACCGATGTCAAAACCCGTCGTTACAGTGCGGTGGAAACCTTCAGTGGTAGCCAGACCTATAAGGATAAAGCGTTCGACCTTAAAGCACGGTTGTGGCAGGAAGGCTATTGGCTGCCGGAAGTGTCGGTTGGCGCTCGCGATCTTGGCGGAACCGGCCTGTTTGACAGCGAATATCTTGTGGCCACCAAAGCCTGGGGACCGTTCGATTTCACCCTGGGGCTGGGTTTTGGCTATCTCGGCAACAGCGGTACGGTAAGTAATCCGTTCTGCGAGGTGAACAGCAGCTACTGTTATCGTTCTGACAGCAGCGGTACGGCAGGTTCGGTCAACGGAAAAGATATGTTTAAAGGCCCCGCAGCGCTGTTTGGCGGGATCGAATACCAGACGCCGTGGCAGCCGCTGAGGTTGAAAGTGGAATACGAGGGCAATAACTACCAGGACGATTTTGCCGGCCGTCTGGAACAGAAGAGTAAAGTTAACGTTGGCGCGATTTACCGCATCACCGACTGGGCAGATATGAACATCAGCTATGAGCGTGGCAACACCTTTATGGCTGGTTTTACCCTGCGTTCAAACTTTAACGACCTGCGTTCGGCATCAGCCGATCTGGCCAAACCAGCCTACAAGCCACAGCCGCAGGGGGCCTTCCTTCAGTCCACGGTGGTGGCGGATCAGCTAACCGATCTGAAATACAATGCGGGCCTCAATGCGCCTGACATCCAGGTTAAGGGTAATACCCTGTACGCCAGTGGTCAGCAATCGAAGTATCGCAATACGCAGGAAGGTATCGATCGCGCCAATGTGATACTGATGAATCACCTACCGGAGAACATTGATACGTTGAACGTGACGGAAACCCGCGACCGTATGCCGCAGGTAACGACGGTGACTCGTGTCGACAGCCTGCGTCAGCAGCTGGAAGGGTATCCGTTGGGCAAAGAGAAAACGCTGGATCAGCGGCGTGTCGAGCCGATCGAACCAGAGCGCACCGAGCAGGGTTATCACATCGATGCGAACGATTTTAACTACAGCCTTTCTCCGGTGCTTAATCAGTCGGTTGGTGGCCCTGAGAGTTTCTACCTCTATCAACTGGGGGTAATGGGCAATGCCAGCTACTGGGTGAGCAATCACCTGCTGCTGGATGGTAGCGTGTTCGCCAACCTGGCAAATAACTACGATAAATTCAGCTACAACGGTACGCCGACAGATTCCACGCTACCGCGTGTGCGTACACACATCCGCGATTACGTTGAGAATAACGTTTACGTGAACAACCTTCAGGCCAACTATATGCATTACCTCGGTAATGGTTTCTATAGTCAGGTTTATGGTGGTTATCTGGAAACGATGTACGGCGGCGTAGGCGGCGAAGTATTATATCGTCCGCTTGACTCTGACTGGGCGTTTGGCATCGATGCCAACTACGTCAAGCAGCGTGACTGGGACAATATGATGCAGTTTACCGACTATAACGCCAAAGTCGGCAATCTGACTGCTTACTGGCGACCATCATTCTTTCATCATCAGGTGCTGGTCAAAGCCAGCGTCGGACAGTACCTGGCACAGGATAAAGGAGCGACGGTTGATGTATCACGCCAGTTTGACAGCGGGATTATCGTCGGTGCTTACGCGACCAAAACCAATGTTTCCGCACAGGAGTATGGCGAGGGTGACTTCACCAAAGGCTTCTACATCTCAATTCCAATGGATTTGTTCACCACCACGCCAACCCGTGGACGTGCTCAGGTCAACTGGACACCGTTGACACGTGACGGTGGTCAGATGTTGGGTCGTAAGTATCAGCTATATGATATGACCAGCGATCGCGATAAAAATTTCCGTTAAGTCACCAAATCCAAAGGGGCGAATAATCGCCCCTTTTCTGTCATCAGCAGACACCAATGCCCGGTTATCTCGCAAAAACTTGTGAACTTCATCACACTGAAGCATATTGTACGCCCTGGGATGACCCGGACTGTTAACACTGCTTTCTGAGGATTTTTGCATGATCACCGCTGCGCGCATTGCCTGGGCTTTACAAATGGTATTGAATACCGGTCTGATTATTCTTGCCTCCATTCTGGCTGTTTTTTTGTGTAAGGAAACTTACCATCTTTACAGCGTGTTACTGAATACCGGTGAGCAGAAATCGTCATATCTGCTGATAGATGGAATCGTTATCTATTTCCTCTATTTTGAGTTTATTGCGCTGATTGTTAAATATTTTCAGTCTGGCTATCATTTCCCGCTGCGTTATTTTGTCTACATCGGTATTACTGCAATCATCAGACTGATTATCGTTGACCATAAAAACCCGTTTGACACGCTGGCTTACTCGATCGCCATTCTGATCCTCGTTTTTACACTCTGGCTGGCCAACAGCAACCGACTGAAGCGTGAATAAAGCGTCCAGGTTTTATCTTCGGGGCTGAGTGCCTGGAAATACAGCGGGTGATATTCCGGTTTTATGTCCGACGCCCCGGGTTAAAATTCTGTTTAACGCTAAGTGTTCTGCCGTCCGCTCTGCGCTACACTATCAGCCCCTGTATATTGCCCGGAGAAGCCAATGAACGACCCCGCGCTGTCAACGCTGCGCGCCCTCGAATGGCTACCCATATCTTCACCTTTGCTGAACGCACCGCTGCTCGAATGGCTGATGGAAGAGGATTCCATGACCCGCCGCTTTGAACTCCATTGCCGACAGGTGACGGTAAATGTATTGCACGAAGGATTTATTACCGCCGGACAGGTTGGGGCGGAGGCAGTGTTACTGCCGCCGGCGTCACAATACTGGCTGCGGGAAATTTTGCTCTGTGGCGACGGTGTGCCCTGGCTGGCGGGACGAACGGTCGTGCCGGACTCAACGCTCAACGGGCCGGAGCAGATGTTGCAACGTCTGGGAACCCGACCGTTGGGGCGTTATCTGTTTGCCTCTTCCACCCTGACGCGCGATTTCATCGAACCGGGGCAAGTGGATGGATTATGGGGACGTCGTTCGCGTTTACGTCTTTCCGGCAAGCCATTATTACTGACTGAACTGTTTTTACCGCCTGCACCGCTTTACTGGCCGGTGCAGGCTGAAGGGAGCCTGTGACGTGGAAAAAAGTCTGCCAATGAGTAAATTCCGGGCATACAGCCGCTTAATGCGTATTGATAAACCCATCGGGTCGCTGCTTTTACTGTGGCCGACAATGTGGGCGTTATGGCTGGCCGGGATGCAAATTCCGCCCCTGAATGTGTTGCTGGTATTTATACTGGGGGTGTTTTTTATGCGGGCTGCGGGCTGCGTGGTGAATGATTTTGCCGATCGTAACATTGACGGCCATGTAAAACGTACCCGTTCCCGGCCTCTGCCCAGCGGTGCAGTCACATCCACGGAGGCGCGGTTACTGTTTGCCGGGCTGGCGCTGGTGTCGTTTTGTCTGGTGCTGACCATGAATGCGATGACCGTCTGGCTGTCGTTTGGTGGCCTGGCGCTGGCCTGGGTCTATCCCTTTATGAAACGTTGTACTCATCTTCCCCAGGTGGTACTGGGTGCCGCCTTTGGCTGGGCAATTCCGATGGGGTGGGCCGCGGTAAGCGAATCCGTGCCGCCGGTGTGTTGGCTGTTGTTCTTCGCCAATATCTGCTGGACGGTGGCTTATGATACGCAGTACGCGATGGTGGATCGCGATGATGATTTATGCATTGGCGTCAAGTCGACAGCCATTCTGTTTGGGCGCTTTGATAAGCTGATTATTGGCCTGTTGCAATGTGCCACGCTGCTTCTGATGGCGCTGACGGGCTGGATGATGCAGCTGGGCGGCGCGTTTTACTGGTCAATCCTGCTGGCGGCCACGCTGTTTGTACACCAACAGAGGCTGATTGTTAACCGTGATCGCGAAGCGTGTTTCCAGGCATTTCTGAATAATAACTACGTCGGATTGGTGCTGTTTGTTGGTATTGCACTGAGTACCGCACCACTTTCTGGTTGGTTGTAACTGCAAATCGCATTTTATCAACGGTGGATTACCTGCCGTATTACGGGTCCGAAGGCAATGATGGCCGCTGTTCGCCGTCATTGATGCGAGGCACCGGGCTGGGCGGTGAAAGCTCAGACGTGCAGATAGCACTGCCGCTGAGCCTCACGTTAATCCCGCTTTACTCGTGGGCAACTGCACTTTCAATGGTCATTCTCACTTCCTGGGTAATCAAATCAGCCAGCATTTGATAAACCCTGTGCGTCTGTTCAACCAGCGCATCACCCGTATCACTGATATAACCTTCGTCGCGCAGGGTCAGCACCAGCGTTGAGAAGACCGCCTTGTCGAAAAATTCCGGGGCGTTGATACCATGTAGTACTGACAAACGCTGAGCCATGGTGCGGCTCTCTTTTTCCAGTGTGCCACGATTAATTGACGGATTGGCGCTAAGGATCGAGAAGGTGATTGCATAGCGCTGTAGCGTTTCACGCACACCTGCCGCCAGTAATTGCAGGGTATGGAAACGCACGGCAGAAAGACGCATACCCCCCTGTTCATCTGCGTTCAGCAGACCCTGATGGGCCATTTCACTGACCAGCGCGTCCAGCAGGGTTGGCAGGTCTTCTTTTTCCCAACGCAGAAACAGCTCACTTTTCAACATGGGATAAATGATGCTCACCTGGCGAAGTAGCTCGGCACGCGTCACTTCACGGTGCTGTGTCAGGATCACCGCGATGACCGACGGCATCACCAGCATATGGTGAATATTGTTACGATAGTATGTCATCAGCACCGCCTGTTCACGTGGCAGCACGATGATTTCGCCAATATTATCCTGTTCAATTTCAAACTTGTTCATTCCCAGAGCATGATCCAGCAGTTTTTCTGGTGTCAGGTCGGGTACCGTTGCGTCTGATGAATAGGGCACATTGCGCATTAGCTGGGTGTAGCACCCCAGCTGGTCGATCATCTGTTCACGGGTCAGCGAGCGCTGACGTGAAGCTAACAGGGCGGTCACACAAAGGTTCATGGCATTGGCCGCACCGGCGTTATTAATCCGCACCATCACCCGCTGGGCGATATCATTTACTGCAGGCGTCAGCCAGGCCGGACGCTGTGCTTCAAGGGGATCGATCGCCTCACGCCATTCAGGAACGTGCCTGTTCAGATAGGCAACCAGCGGCAGCGGTTCACCAAAGTTAACGTAGCCCTGGCCGAGGTTACGTAACTTGCGAAGTCCACGCACCATCTGCATAAAACCTTCTTTCTCTTTAGTGGCGCCGCGCAGCTCTTTGGCATAGGTTCCCACTTCCATGACATGTTCATAGCCGATATAAATCGGCACCAGGGTAATTGGGCGATTGCCCCCGCGTAGCATGGCCTGAATGGTCATCGACAGCGTGCCGGTTTTCGGGTCCAGCAAACGGCCAGTGCGGGACCGTCCGCCTTCCACAAAATATTCAACGGAATAACCACGGGTAAACAGTTCACCCAGATACTCCCGAAACACGGTGGAATACAGTTTGTTACCCTTAAACGTCCGCCGGATAAAGAACGCACCGAGGCGACGAAAAATCGGTCCGGCTGGCCAGAAGTTCAGGTTAATACCGGCCGCGATGTGTGGTGGCACCAGGCCCTGATGATAGAGCACATAGGAGAGCAGAAGGTAATCCATATGGCTGCGGTGACAGGGGACGTAGACGATTTCATGGCCGTCCTGTGCCAGCTGACGCACGCGCTCACCGCCATTCACGTTGATGCCCTGGTAGAGCCGGCTCCACAGCCAGCCCATAATACGATCGGTCAGACGAATGGCTTCATAGGAGAAGTCTGCAGCAATCTCTTCCATCAGTTCCACCGCATTCTGTTGGGCTTTTTCTGGAGAGATTTTTTTGCTGCGGGCCTCATCTTCTATCGCTTTCGCGATAGCTTTTGACTGTAACAGTTTATTGAATAAATCCTGGCGAACCGGTAAACGTGGTCCAACCGCTGCAAGACGCTGGCGGGCAAAATGCATTCTTGCCACTCTTGCCAGTTTTTGCGCAATGGTTTTGTCCGTGCCGTGTTCTGTTGCCATGCGACGCATTGAAACCATCGGAGAGAAACGAACAAAGCTGTCACGGCCGAGCCACGAGACAGCACAGAATTTCTGAATGCCGTTCAGGACCCGCAGATGAGGCTGTTCATCGCCCTGGACCTCACGGCCTGGCGCACGGCCAAACATCACTGACACCGGCACCATTTGTACGTCAAGGTATGGATTGCTACGGTGCAAATCCAGATAATCATGAAACAGCTTTGCCGATTCAGGATTGGGCACAAAATAGGGAAATACGCGGGGACCATCATGAATAAAGACATAACGCGGTAGTACAGTCCCGTCGATTTCCAGTGGTTCCAGTGGGTCCGGGAGTTCCTGTTTGCGGCACTGTTCCCGTAGCGCCAGCAGATCGGCCTTTGAATCGTAAGGCAGCACATACATAATAGGACGCGAGGTATCCAGTCCCAGTTCGGCGACGGGATCGGAAGGGATTGCCTTACTTTTCACCAGAAATTTAACCGGTAAATTCAGTGTCTTATAATAAAATTTACGCCAACCTGACATAGACAATATTGAGCCTCTTGTTAGCAAAACGCCGCAAGCATACCAGAAAGTGCAGGTGAGATCTGTGGTGTTGCAAAATGTGCTCGCCCTGTTTACTGACGTTACTATCGTATAAAGGTTTTTTCCAACATGACAAACAGTGTCCGCGGAGTAACCCGCATCATTAAAGCCGCTGGCTACTCGTGGAAAGGTCTTCGTGCCGCCTGGCAGAACGAAGCCGCTTTCCGCCAGGAAGCCATTGTGGCAATTCTGGCCATTATCGTTGCCTGCTGGCTTGATGTGGATGCAATCAGCCGCGTTCTGCTGATTGGCTCCGTCGCGCTGGTGATGATTGTTGAAATGATCAACAGCGCGATTGAGGCCGTCGTGGATCGTACCGGTAGCAACTTCCATCTGCTGTCCGGCAGGGCTAAGGATATGGGATCCGCTGCCGTATTACTGGCTATTCTGTTGGCCATTTTCGTCTGGAGCACGCTGTTATTCGCCCATTTTCGTTAGCGCTCGCATAATCTGATAAATGACTGTTTTTTGCATAACTTTAAGTTTTCAACGCGCAAATACCTGTATATACTCACAGATGACTGTATAAACAACCAGGGGGTGGGATGAAAGCATTAACAGCAAGGCAGCAGCAGGTGTATGACCTGATACGTGAACACATTAGCCAGACGGGGATGCCACCGACGCGGGCTGAGATCGCCACCCAGCTTGGTTTTCGCTCCCCAAATGCAGCTGAAGAGCATCTTAAGGCGCTGGCGCGTAAAGGCGTTATTGAAATCATTTCCGGGGCCTCGCGGGGTATCCGTCTGATGATGGAAGAAGAAGCAGGCTTGCCGCTGATTGGTCGGGTTGCCGCTGGCGAACCATTGTTGGCTGAACAGCATGTTGAAGGTCATTACCAGGTCGACCCAGGCCTGTTTAAACCCGGCGCAGACTTCCTGCTGCGTGTCAGCGGCATGTCGATGAAAGATATTGGCATTATGGATGGCGATCTGCTGGCCGTACATAAAACGCAGGACGTACGCAACGGCCAGGTTGTGGTGGCGCGTATTGATGATGAAGTTACCGTAAAACGACTGAAAAAACAGGGTAATGTCGTCCATCTTCTGCCCGAAAACAGCGAGTTCCAGCCTATTGTTGTCGATCTCAACAAGCAAAACCTTTCCATCGAAGGGCTGGCAGTGGGTGTGATCCGCAACGGTAACTGGCTGTAATCCTGATTCGGTGGGTAATTCTGGTGGCGCATTCTGCTGGCTATCGTGCCCGGCCAGACTGAAGGCTGAATGGTAACGCCGTTGAGCAGTAGGTGATAATGCAATTCTTCAGCTCTTCCGGCAAGCACCTTTGGCGGCTGGCATGGCCGATGATCCTGTCCAATGTCAGCGTGCCGTTGCTTGGCCTTGTTGATACCGCCGTGATTGGACACCTCGACAATTCCAGCTACCTCGGCGGTGTGGCGGTGGGTTCTGGTATCACCAGTTTTCTGTTCATGCTGTTTTTGTTCCTGCGTATGAGCACAACCGGGCTGACTGCCCAGGCGTTTGGTGCCGGCGACAGGGTTGCACTGGCCCGTGCTCTGATTCAGCCTTTGTTGATTGCCCTGACCGCCGGACTGGTTTTTATTCTGTTGAAATTCCCCCTGAATCATTATGCTCTGTCGGTTATTGGCGGAGATGCCTCCGTATTGCACCAGGCCTCGCTTTTCCTGAACATTCGCTGGCTGAGTGCTCCTGCAACGCTGGGTAACCTTGTGCTACTGGGATGGTTGTTAGGCGTACAGTATGCCCGTGCGCCGGTGATCCTGCTGGTGGTGGGTAACCTGGTGAATATCGTGCTGGATGTATGGCTGGTGATGGGCCTGAAGTGGGGAGTGCAGGGTGCCGCAGTGGCAACCGTTATCGCTGAGTACAGTTCGCTGGCTATCGGGCTGTATATGGTGTGGCGAGTGATGAGGTTACGCGGCATTACTTTCGCGGTGCTGCAAAGCGCATGGCGGGGTAATGTCGCCCGTCTGCTCAGACTCAACCGCGATATTATGCTGCGTTCGCTGATGCTGCAACTTTGCTTCTTTTCGCTGACGATCTTCGGCGCCCGTCTTGGTCGTGACGTGGTGGCGGTGAATGCCGTACTGATGATGTTTCTTACCTTTACTGCCTACGCGCTGGATGGCTTTGCTTATGCGGTGGAAGCCTGTTCAGGAGAAGCTTATGGTGCCCGTGACAGCAGCAACCTGTTGAATATCTGGCGTACCGCATGTTGGCAGGCAGGACTGGTGGCCCTCTTTTTTTCGCTGGTTTATGCCGTCGCCGGACGTGACATTATTGCGCTGCTCACTTCTCTGCCGGCGCTGCGGCAGCAGGCCGACGCCTTTTTGCTCTGGCAATCGATATTGCCCGTCTGTGGGGTATGGTGCTATCTGCTCGATGGCATGTTTATCGGCGCCACGCGGGCCAGAGAGATGCGCAACGGTATGGTGATAGCGGCATCTGGCTATGCGCTTACCCTGTTTAGCGTACCGCTGCTGGGAAACCACGGCTTATGGCTGGCGGTGACTGTTTTTCTGCTGTTACGTGGTCTGACGTTATGGCTGATCTGGCGACACCACTGGCGCAATAACAGCTGGTTTGCCTGTTGACATATTCTGTTACGCAACGAGTGTGCTTCTTGTCTTCTGTTTTTACTGGCTTTTTTCCCTTTTTAACGAACTTTGGTATTAATATCGATTTTCGGGCAGGTGACTTACTAAATTTCAACTATATTTAACTGTAAGTTAAGCATTTTTTAGCGCTTAATTTTGATTTAATACGTTTATTAAACCGATCTCACTTAGTCCGTTAATGTCTGATTGAAGGAATAATGCAATGAACAAAGATGAAGCCAGCGGTAACTGGAAACAGGTTAAAGGTAAAGTGAAAGAAAAATGGGGCAAGCTGACTGACGATGACATAACCGTGCTGGAAGGCAAGCGCGATCAACTTGTTGGTAAAATTCAGGAACGCTATGGCTACGCTAAGGATCAGGCTGAGAAAGAAGTGAGCGACTGGGAAAGCCATAACAATCATCGTTTCTGATTTAAGACCCTTTTTACCCTCGGCGGCACAGGGAGAGTGCCTGCATACTCTTCTGTGATATATCTCACGAACCTCTTAGCTCTTATGCCTGACGCCCACGTTTACGGCTGATTATCGTATGATCGTGCTGACATGCGTCCTGATGTGTACAGGCTTCTACTTCAACACACTCCCGACATAAACCATGTGCTTCAATAACGCTGTTCGTCAGGATAAATCCTGAAGGCAGGGCCAGTGATTTCAATATTTTTTCCACACCGTCAGCGTGTTGTTCTGCCACGGCGCCACAGCGGTCACAGATTAGCATCGCTGAGGCGTGTGATGGCTGCTCAAAATGATGACAAACCACGTAACTGTTTGTGGATTCAACGCGATGTACAAAACCCTGCTCAAGCAGAAAATCCAGCGCGCGATAGACGGTGGGGGGTTTTGCCTGAGGTTCATTGGCGCGCAACAAGTCAAGCAGGTCGTAGGCGCTGATTGCGCCCTGGTGCTGGCACATCAGGCGCAGCACCTCCAGCCGCTGTGGTGTCAGTCTCACATTACGCTGTTTGCAGAGCGTTTCGGCCTGTAAAAGAATTTTTTCAGCGCTGTTCACATTCATGATTTTCTCCCCGGCCAGATCAGAATGTTATGTTATCACGCCCGTTCTCAAACGCCGAATTCTCGCCTCTTTGTCCTGGCGTATGGCCAGATTTGCTCCTGCTGACCCGTTATCCTATGAAAAATCGTGGTATTTGCACTATGCGTAAGGATTTTATGCATGCAACGTTTAGTGGCTAATGATTTAGTACCATATGATTTGTATAAAACCCTGCTAATGTTATTTGCAGCCTGTCATCTTAATGGCTACATTTTTGCAGTATTTAAGGTCATTTCTGAGCGAAAACCCCCGCTGTGTGTGGGGAACGATCAGTCTTTTTAACAGATAAATAAAACAACAATAAGCAGATAAACCACCTCATTGTTATTTAATTCACAGCAATGAATGACTGACTTTGTGTTCATTATGCAATCAGACTCTCATGTGCGGGCTTTCGCTGAGCACTTACCCCTTCTCTGGACAGGTTTAAACTTAAATGGCAAAAAAATACAGTACGTTAAGCAGGATCTCTCGCCCTGTTGTCTGGCCGGTTTTCTTTTTTGCTCCCCTCAGTGCTCTGGCTGCGGGCAACTATTATGACGCACGCAATGATGCGATGGGCGGGACGGGTGTTGCATCTTCAACGTATAGCTCCGCGGTGTTGGCTAACCCGGCGCTAATGACGAAAGCAAAGCCCGAAGATAATGTCAGTATTATTTTGCCTGCGGTAGGTGCCCAGCTGACGGATAAAAACAAACTGATTGATAAGGTCGACGATTTAACGGATAGCGTGGACCACTACCAGGACCTTTATGACAATTTGCTCGCCACGCCGCTGACCGCAGCCGGGTTGAACACATTGTCTGCCAACCTGGCCACTGTTCGCGCCGCGGCGGGCGATCTGGCCAGCCAGTTGCGTGGTATTAAGGGCTCCAAAGCAAGTGCCACAGCGGGTGCAGCATTCGCCGTAACTATCCCCAATGATACGCTGTCGGCGGCTTTTGTTACCAAAGCCTATGGCACGGCGAATGTCACAACCAATGTTACACAAAGCGATATTGACTACCTGCAGGGCGTGGCAGATGGCGGGACAATACCTACCTCAAACCCCAAAGATACGTTAACCTCGTCCGCCACGGGCGTTGGCGCGATTGTTTATGATTACGGTATTGCTCTGGCACATGAGTTTGATATTGCCGGCCATCCGGTATCCTTTGGCGTGACGCCAAAATTACAAAAAGTTTACCTGTATAATTACAGCGCTTCTGTTTACAACTACGACAAATCAGACTTCACCAACGGTAAATATAAAAACAGTGACAGCGGCTTTAATCTGGATGCGGGTATGGCTACCGATCTGGGAGAGAACTGGACGCTGGGCGTGAGCGCACAAAACCTTATTTCGCGTGATATCGAGACTAAAGAGGTCAATGGCTCGAAGGATACTTACCAGATCGGTCCGGTTGTAACGCCAGGTATTTCCTTTCACACCGAGCGCTTCACCGCCGCACTGGATGTTGATGCCACGCCGACTAAAGGCTTTCAATCCGTGGGGGACAGTCAGTTCGCGGGTATAGGTGCTGAATACCGCTTGCTTAGCTGGTTGCAACTGCGTGCGGGATACCGTGCAGATATGAAATCTAACCAGGCCAATGTTGCCACTGCCGGTTTCGGACTGTCACCGTTCAATAAGGTGCATCTGGATCTGGCGGGTATGAAGGGCGATGACAAGACATGGGGTGCCGTTGCCCAGATGACCTTTACCTTCTGATTATCGGTGGGGGCTGTCGCCCCCGCTTCTTTCCGTTCCTTCTCTTCAGCCGATAAGCTTCTGCCGCAGATGATTGCTCATCCGTGGCATGTTATGATTGAGCGCAACTGTCCCCATTGTTTATCTCACCGAGTTTTTGTGTTTTATGACCCCAAATTTACCCGCCCATCGCTTTTCCGTCGCCCCGATGCTTGACTGGACCGATCGTCACTGCCGCTATTTCCACCGTCAGCTGACGCGGCAGGCGCTGTTGTACACTGAAATGGTCACCACCGGCGCGATTATTCATGGCAAGGGGGACTACCTGGCCTGGAACCCGCAGGAGCAGCCGGTTGCATTACAGCTGGGCGGGTTTGATCCTGCGGCGCTGGCGGAGTGCGCGGTACTGGCAGAGGCGCGTGGCTATAACGAAATAAACCTCAACGTTGGCTGTCCTTCCGATCGGGTACAGAATGGGCGCTTCGGAGCCTGCCTGATGGGAGAGGCTGCACTGGTGGCAGATGGCATCAACGCCATGCGTGATAAAGTCAGCATCCCGGTGACGGTCAAAACCCGCATTGGCATCGATGAACAGGACAGCTACGCGTTTCTGTGTGACTTTATTCATCAGGTTTCCGTGAAGGGGGGTTGCGGGATGTTTATTATTCACGCCCGTAAAGCCTGGCTGTCGGGACTCAGCCCGAAAGAAAACCGTGAAATTCCTCCGCTGGATTATGAGCGCGTGTACCAGCTTAAACGGGATTTCCCGCATCTGACCCTGTCAATTAACGGTGGTGTGAAGTCGCTGGAAGAAGCGAAAATCCATTTACAGCATGTGGATGGCGTAATGATGGGGCGTGAAGCCTATCAAAATCCTGGCCTGTTGGCACAGGTGGATCGTGAGTTGTTTGGCTGTGAGCAACCGCCAGTGGATCCGGTAGCGCTGGTTCGTTCGATGTATCCGTATATTGAACATGAACTCGCCCAGGGAACGTATCTTGGGCATATTACCCGCCATATGTTGGGGCTGTTTCAGGGAATTCCCGGTGCGCGCCAGTGGCGACGCCATTTAAGCGAGAATGCGCACAAACCTGGCGCCAGCATTGCTACGCTGGAACAGGCGCTGGCACTGGTAGCAGACAACATTCCTGCCGGTATTTAAACGGCGTTGACGGCCGCGCTGGCTACCTTGCAAGCATCGTATGACGGATGAAATTTTCACTGAAAAGTGGTGTATTTCACCATATTCAGTTGCGGTATATGATTAAAGTTAATTTATATCAGTGGCTTAATTAACCCCCTTTTTCTGGCGCGTATTTTGCATCAACTCTACCATACCTTATGATGGAGCATCCTGATGGACATTCTCTTTGTTGTTGGCTTTTTTGTGATGTTGCTGCTGGTTGGGATTACGCTACCCGCGATCATTGCGGCGCTGATTGTGGCGACCGCCTTGATGGTGCTGGGTGGCATGTTGGCATTTGTTGTTAAAATGTTACCGTGGCTGTTGCTTGCGGTGGTGGCAGTAGGGCTTTATCGCCATTTTCGGAAAACGCCATCGAAGTATTCCGCCAGGTTATCCCGGTAATCTCACTTTCCTGACGATATTGTGTACAGGATAAATGCGGTACCGATCACAACCTGAAAAAGCATTGAGATGATTTCTGATTAAACATATTTTTTACTTATGAATTCTGCCAGGATGTTTTCCATTGAATGTAAAAAATTCATAGCCGCTGACCCTACAAACAGCGCGAATAAAAAAAGGGCTTCCTGCGGGAGGCCCTAATCATTTCTGACCGTCAGGGAATGAGCAGGCTTGACCCCAGGGTTGCGCGGCTTTGCAGCGTTTTATGCGCCAGTTGTACATCATGCAACGCAAATTTCTGTTGTGGTGGTACATCCACCTGAATCGCGCCGCTGGCCATCAGTGAAAACAGCTCGTTACTGGCGGTGATTAAAGCCTCCCGTGTGGTGATGTAACCATGAAGTGAAGGGCGGGTAACATACAGCGAGCCTTTCTGATTCAGAATGCCCAGATTGACGCCGCTGACCGGGCCGGAGGCGTTTCCGAAGCTGACCATCAGGCCGCGACGTTGCAGACAGTCCAGTGATGCTTCCCAGGTATCCTTACCCACTGAGTCATAAACCACCCGCACTTTTTTACCCTGCGTCAGCTCGCTGACACGTTGAGGAATGCTCTCTTCACGATAATTAATGGTCGCCCATGCGCCAGCCTGCCTCGCCCGCACGGCTTTTTCATCTGAACCTACGGTGCCGATCAGACGGGCTCCGAGGGCTTTTGCCCACTGGCAGGCAATCAACCCGACACCACCTGCCGCTGCCTGAAACAGGAAAATTTCCTCCGGCTGAACCACGTAGGTTTGACGCAGCAGATAATACACGGTCAACCCTTTCAGAAACGATGCGGCTGCCTGCTCAAAAGAGATTGCCTCAGGAAGCAACACCAGCTTATCACTGTGTACCGCATGATATTCGCTGTATGCCCCAGGCGCTGACTGCGCATATACTACGCGGTCACCCACTTTCAGCGTAGTCACGCCCGCGCCAACGCTTTTCACCACGCCTGCCGCTTCTGTGCCTAATCCGGCGGGTAACGTTGCCGGATACAACCCGCTGCGAATATAGGTATCAATATAATTGATGCCGATCGCTTTGTTTTCCACCACCACTTCACCCGCTGCCGGATCGGGGAGATCAACATCAATTACCTGCATGACTTCCGGGCCGCCGTGCTGGCTGATTTGTATACGTTTTGCCATTGGTCACTCCTGTTGATTGGGTGTCATTGAGGGAGGACGGCAGGTAGGCAAACGGGTATACTTGCGCACTTCCCCTCAGATTTTTGGTATCTCATCACTATGGCAGGAAATAAACCCTCCAACAAATCCGCTGACAGCCGTGGGTCGCATGACCGGCAAATGGAAGGGCTGAAATTACCTCCCCATTCTCTGGAAGCGGAGCAATCCGTATTAGGTGGGTTGATGCTGGATAACGAACGCTGGGATAACGTTTCTGAACGGGTGGTGGCACAGGACTTTTTCAGTCGGCCACACCGGATGATCTTCAGCGAAATGCAGCGCCTGCTTGAACAGGGTAAGCCAATTGATTTGATCACCCTTTCGGAATCGATGGAAACCAAAGGCGAGCTGAGTATGGTGGGTGGTTTTGCCTATCTCGCCGAATTATCGAAAAATACACCAAGCGCGGCGAATATCGGCGCTTATGCGGATATCGTGCGTGAACGCGCGGTGGTGCGTGAGATGATCGCGGTGGCAAATGAGATAGCCGACGCCGGCTACGATCCGCAGGGGCGCACCAGTGAGGATCTGCTCGATCTGGCGGAATCCAGGGTGTTCCAGATTGCCGAAAATCGGGCTAACAAAGACGAAGGGCCAAAAGGTGTCGATCAGATCCTTGAAGCGACCATCTCCAGGATCGAATCGCTTTATCAGACGCCGCATGATGGCGTTACCGGCGTTGATACGGGGTATCAGGATCTGAATAAAAAAACGGCGGGGTTGCAACGTTCAGATCTGATCATTGTCGCTGCCCGTCCATCAATGGGTAAAACCACCTTTGCAATGAATCTCTGTGAAAATGCGGCGATGTTGCAGGATAAACCGGTTTTAATCTTCAGCCTGGAGATGCCCGGTGAGCAAATTATGATGCGTATGCTGGCCTCGTTATCGCGGGTGGATCAAACCCGTATTCGAACCGGTCAGCTGGACGATGAGGACTGGGCGCGCATCTCCAGCACCATGGGCATTTTGCTGGAGAAAAAGAACATGTTTATTGACGACTCTTCCGGCCTGACGCCAACGGAAGTACGTTCCCGCGCACGACGCGTCTTTCGGGAACATGGGGGGTTGAGCCTGATTATGATCGATTACCTGCAACTAATGCGGGTGCCGTCGCTGTCAGACAACCGAACGCTGGAAATTGCAGAAATCTCACGCTCCCTCAAGGCGCTGGCGAAGGAGCTACAGGTGCCGGTGGTGGCATTGTCACAGCTTAACCGCTCGCTTGAACAGCGCGCTGATAAGCGACCGGTCAACTCGGATCTGCGTGAGTCTGGCTCGATTGAACAGGATGCTGACCTGATTATGTTCATCTATCGTGATGAGGTTTACCACGAAAACAGCGATCTCAAAGGCATTGCAGAGATTATTTTGGGTAAACAGCGTAACGGTCCTATCGGGACAGTGCGTCTGACCTTTAATGGCCAGTGGTCACGCTTTGATAATTACGCCGGGCCACAGTACGACGATGAATAATTTCCCTGACTAATCCTCTCCCGCTAATGACTCTCTTCCGTCATAGTATTAATGTCGGAAGAGATATATCCTTGTGTTAATGGTTGTGTCTGATTTTTTTTATTGCCGTTGTGTATTTTTAATTATTAATTATTAGCTGCATCATTCCTTATTCGGTAAAAATATTTGGTTGCTGACCGATATTTCACGCATCAATGCGGCGGAATATCCGGCCAGACAAAAAGCTATTTTCTAACTACCGAAAGGGTCTCCATGTGAATATAAATAACAATACACCATCCTTGATCTCGTCCAGGGTTCAGACGGCCACTATCGTACTGGAAGTGGCAGGAGGAAGCCGCGTGGCGTTCAGTGCGTATCAGCCTTCCGGTGCTGAGCAGGCCTCGCTGAGCTATCGCTGGCACGCAGACCATGCCGCTGTCATCAGCCCTAATGAGGTGAATACCGACATCCTGATGCCGCAAGTGGCTGCTGCCACCCTGGCGAATATAACGCTGACCGTCACTAATCATCGTGGCGATATCGCTCAGCGTTCCTGGCCCGTTTGCGTGATGCCATCCGATCATGGTGCAGAGAGTGATAACCAAGAGCCCCTGCCACAATATCCACTGTGGAATGCTTCCTCAACCTATCCGGGACAAAGCCGGGTAAGTCATAAAGGTGCGAATTACCAGGCGAAATGGTGGATTGTCGCGGGTGTTGAACCTGGATTGCCTGGTACGACAGGACCAGCATCCGGCAATGCCCTGCCGTGGATGCAAATCTGATTAATCCCCCAAAATATTTTTATGAAATAAAGACACCGTGCCATGCACAGGTGTGACTCATTTCAATTATTGACAAAGAGCAGGGTGTTTATTTTCACTTATTCTCTCTGTCCCGTTTATTGCTGAATAATCAAAAATATATTTATATCAAGGTGAGTGTGATGAAAGAACTTCTTGAGGTTTACCGCAGCCTGCAATTTGATGGTTGTATTTATGCCCGACTCCATTCTGATCTGTCGGTAAATTGTATTACCTACTCGCTTTATTGCAATGATGTGTTAGTGGCACAGCAAAGCGCACAGGGAGCAGGTATTACCGTTAAATTTACCGGACAGACAGCAGGTAAATTCGAACTGAGGGCAGACATTCTGGATAGCAACGAAAGTCTGCGTCTGCTGACCCGTAAACTGCACATTTCTGCCCATCCACGGCTGTTGGCAAGCGTTCAGCCACTGGCTGAAACCTGCAATATTAAAGATGTTTCATTTGGCTGTGATAACATCAGCAACTACTTCCTTGAGATTCAGTTTTTGGTTGATGGCGTTGACCTTTTTTACAATGAGGATGATGCCTGCACCCCGCTGTTCGCCGAATTTAAGAAAAAGCATTTGGCGGAGGTAGCCAGAACGAACCGTCATGCTATTGCCGCGGTGTTTCCAGAAGGTGACTCCCCGTATCTTGCTGACCTGTACCAGGTTGTAGCCAGCGGTGATTTTGGCGAATTAAGGCTAATCGCTAACGAACTGGAGGCGCTGTCATATATTGCGTCCTGCTCGCTAAATCCTGATACCAAAGATTTGCTTCCCCCGACATTGACTGAAGAAACCTCTTCCCCGCTTATGAAAGAGGATGTTACGACCATTTCCGGCCGAAGCAGCGTAGGCACACCCGATTTTACGTCCCGCCAGAATTATCTGAACAAGGGAAACGGCCTCAATGTTCGCGCGGCATGGCAGGCAGGTGAGAACGGCAGTTTTTCCACCATCCATTTTCTGGATTTCGGTGTCTATCGTAATCATGAAGACCTGCAGGGTAACATCAACGTGGTGAACAGTCGTGCCGAAACCAATGACTGTAATCATGGTACGGCGGCAACGGGCTGTATATCGGCTGAAAATAACGCATTTGGCGTTACCGGTATCGCTTATGGCAGCCAGTTCAACTTTTATGATACCGGCGACCTTAACCTGATTGTCCAGAACGCCCAGCCGGGCGATATCGTGGGGCTGAATATTCAGCTGGTAGTCAATGGGCGCTATCTGCCATGGACGTATTCCCGAAGTATCTGGGACAGGATTAACCTTCTGTCCCGCCGTGGTGTTACTGTTGTACTGGCCGCAGGTAACGGTAACGTTGACCTCAGCCCACAGGCAGGCATCATGCCAGATTATGGTGACAGTGGTGTTTTTCTGGTGGGTGCCGTTGCCAGCACAACCGGCCGTCGGCTCTCATTTTCTAATTATAACAATATCAGTTCACTGATCTGTTCATGGGGGCATCAGGTCGCTACCACCGGATACAGCGGACTACAAAGATTACCGGGGAATAACCATAATTATACTGCGGAATTCAACGGTACCTCCAGTGCCACACCGTTGGTTACTGGTGTTTTGGCGCTGATCCAGTCTTACACGAAACGCAAGTTTGGTATTTATCTTAACTGCCTGGAAATGCGAGAGTTAATTGCTAAAACCGGAAGTGATGTTGGTGTGGTGGATGGCGTGGGACACCAGCCCGATGTCATGAAGGCATGTGCCTGGCTGGACGCGAATCTCGGCGCTGATGGCGATGAAAATAGTGATGAGCATGATGGTAGTGACAGTGATGACGATATCACAGACATTGCACCGGTTGCACAGATGCGTATCAACGCTGTCGCGGGCAGTGAGCTGGCTTTTTCTGTGCTACTGCCGCCGGATGTGGATGCAGAAAATGTCAATTTCCACTGGCTGACGACGGCGAGAGAGATATTGTCGACGCCACGGCAGCAGCGCACGCTGGTACGTTTCCCGGCAGTGACTGAGCAGACCATCAGTCAGATCTCAGTCAATCTGGCTGGCGCTTATCAGGGAAGTAACGTGATAGGTTTGATCATCGTGCCAGCGGCAGAAGACGGGAGTGATGACCATGACACCGCACCGCTTTATCCGCTATGGGCAGCGAACAGAAGCTACAGCGGAAGCGAACGGGTTAGCCATAAAGGCGGTAATTATCTGGCCAAATGGTGGATCTCTGCCGGTGTTGAGCCGGGGCTGGAAAGCACGACTGGCGCTGCCAGCGGGGATGCAAAACCCTGGACCCGCATCTGATGCTGTAAATTGACTTTTCACCCGGTACAGGCTGTCCCTGCCGGGTGTGATGCATGGTGACATCAGCCAAATAGTGTTGGACAACAGAGTAAAATGTGCGGTTATCTGTCCTGCCAGATAACCTGATTTACTGCCGGATGAATAATGACCCAGATTGATGATTATGACCTTAAGATACTGACGTTGCTGGAGAGTAATGGTCGACTGACTAACCAGGAACTCAGTGACCTGGTGGGGCTTTCTGCCTCGCAATGCTCGCGGCGTCGTATCGCCCTTGAGCAGGATGGCCTGATCCTGGGTTATCACGCCCGGCTTTCCCCTGACGCTGTGGGTTTGAGGGTGATCGGTCTGATCGAGGTCCGCCTGATTAACCATACCGCAGACTACGTTGACAGTTTTCACCGCATGGTGGCGGAACAGCCAGCCATTGTGGACGCCTATAAAACCACTGGCGATGCCGATTATCTGCTAAAAGTTGCCGTGGCCGATTTGGCCGGACTGAGCGCACTGATCAGCCAGCTGGTGGCAGGCCATCAGAGCGTTTCGCATGTGAAAACCTCGGTGGTGCTTTCCCGCCTGAAAGAAAATGGAGCAATGCTCCCCGCTTAGGTTAACTGTGCCGCACCGGCCTGGTGCGACGAGCCGTGCTGTTTTCCTGAGCAGACAGCACCTGAATGCTGTTTCTGACTGAATACAGACCTGAAGTCAGCGGGTATGACTCCCTGTTGTCCTGAGGAAAATCATCATCCATGTCACGCGGGAGCAGATGAAGGGTATTTCACAATGTTATTGAGCATAAAGGCACACTTATAGCTGAGCGGGGCATCCTGCTATAGCTGAGCGGGGCATCCTGCCCCGGAGGGGTATGCGTTTATAATCATATTTACGGATACGCTTTGAATACAAAATAACGGTTCTGTGGTTCTGTCGCATTAAGACGCCGGCAGGTAACATTCTGTTTTTTTTATGTAATGTTGTCGACTATGTACCTGATCAGAAAATCTTTACGACGCCTCCATTATCCCACTGATATTATCGCCCAGTGCGTCCGCTGGTATCTGGCGTACTCACTTAGTCTGCGCAACCTCGAAGAGATGATGGCTAAGCGGGATATTATTGTTGATCACTCCACGCTTCACCGCTGGGTCATCCGCCTGGTGCCGGTACTGGATAAGGCGCCCCACCGGGCGGTATGCCATAGCCCTGAATGCCGGCGTGAACGGCATTTATCTCTCACGGACTAACCTCGACGCGGCTTTTGACGACGATGGGCGACAGATAAATCCGCTGCTGACGCGCCTGACCGGTAATGTGGGGGGCGTGGTAAAGCTGTTTAACCGGTGTGGCTGGCAGGCTGATTCAGGAGATGGGCGTGGTGCGGGTGCCGGGCTACAGGCGGCCCAACAGGGGCCTTAATGAATATCAGAAAAAGCGCTTCCGTTACGACGCAGGGCGGGACCTGTACCTCTGTCCGGCGGGCAGCGAGCTGATCTGGAGCACCACGGACCGCAACGGCTATCGTCACTACCGCTCTGACAGCCAGATATGCGCGTTATGCCCGGAGCGAAACCGGTGTACGCAGAGCCGGGGTATGCAGAAAACGTTGACGCGGCATGTGTGGGAAGAGGGGAAAGAGGAAGCAAACGCGCTGCAGCTGACGAAGTGGAGCAAAAAGGTGTACGCGCGGCGAAAACAAATGGTGGAAAGGAGCTTCGCGGACGCAAAACAGCACCATGGTCACCGGTACGCGTGGTACCGTGGGTTGTTTAAAGTACAGATACAGTGCCTGCTTGCGGTGACGGCGCAGAATATGAAGAAAATGGCGCTGCTGGCGCTCTTTTTACCCTGAATATGCTGGCATAAGGTCTGAAAAAGGGACAGAGGCGCGGGAAGTACCGGATAAAAATGATAAGAAGCTTGCAGGGAAAAATATCGCGATCGCGAACTGCGGTCGCTACAAAAGAAGAACCCCACATAAAAACGTGGGGTTCGTCAGCAGTCAGACCCCTGAATTAACAGGGGTCTGTGTATTTATTCTTTACAAATGACTCTCAGGTCAACTCTAGAACGGAATATCGTCGTCAAAATCCATTGGGGGCTCATTGCTGGCCGGAGCGCTATTCTGCTGTGGCTGTGGACGCGACTGCTGACCGCCACTGAACTGGTTGCTGCCCTGCGGCTGCTGCGGCTGACCCCAACCGCTGTTGTTACCCTGGTTACCACCCGCTGGCGCTCCACCGCCCTGACGGCCACCCAGCATCTGCATGGTACCGCCGACGTTAACCACAACTTCCGTGGTGTATTTTTCAACGCCAGCTTGATCGGTCCATTTGCGGGTCTGAAGGGAGCCTTCAATATAAACCTGGGAACCTTTACGCAGGTACTCGCCCGCCACTTCGGCCAGTTTGCCGAACAGCACCACCCGGTGCCATTCCGTTTTCTCTTTGGTTTCACCGGTTTGCTTATCACGCCAGCTCTCGGAGGTGGCCAGGGTGATATTGGCAACAGCACCGCCATTCGGCATGTAACGGACTTCAGGATCCTGACCCAGGTTGCCTACCAGGATCACTTTGTTTATGCCTCTGCTGGCCATGTTCGCATCTCCGATAAATGTTCTGCGTTAAGTCTAAGCCGTAAATTCTAACATTGTATATCGCCAAATCCTATCTTCCGATCTCGGTCCATCCTGGCAGATCACGCTTGCAGTACTACATTTTACCGCTGAAGACAGATCGCAATTTTTCCCCTGCAAAGCCTAAGCAGTACTCACCTTAGCAACCTCCTCCTCCATAACACTGTATATCCAATCAGGTTTTTTTGTGCCATAATGACAGGCTTCATTCTGGCTGTGCCAGACGGGCATGCTGGGGTCTGTGTTAATCCGGGAATTGTGAATGGATAAGATCGAAGTTCGGGGTGCACGCACCCATAATTTGAAAAATATCAACCTGATCATCCCCCGTGACAAACTGATTGTGGTCACCGGCCTGTCAGGTTCTGGGAAATCCTCACTGGCGTTTGATACGCTCTACGCCGAAGGGCAACGCCGCTATGTGGAGTCGCTGTCGGCCTATGCGCGCCAGTTTCTGTCCCTGATGGAGAAGCCCGATGTCGATCATATTGAGGGCCTGTCTCCCGCGATTTCCATCGAACAGAAATCAACCTCACACAACCCACGTTCTACCGTAGGGACCATCACAGAAATTCACGACTATCTGCGCCTGCTGTTCGCCCGCGTTGGCGAACCGCGATGCCCGGATCACGATGTGACCCTGGCCGCCCAAACTGTCAGTCAGATGGTGGATAACGTGCTGGCCCTCACCGAAGGACGCCGCCTGATGCTGCTGGCCCCGATCGTGAAAGAGCGCAAAGGCGAGCACACCAAAACCTTGGAAAATCTGGCCTCGCAGGGTTATATCCGCGCGCGCATCGACGGCGAAGTCTGCGATCTTTCCGATCCGCCCAAACTGGAATTGCAAAAAAAACACACCATCGAAGTGGTCGTGGATCGCTTTAAGGTGCGCGACGATTTGCAACAACGCCTTGCCGAATCCTTTGAAACCGCGCTGGAACTCTCCGGCGGCACCGCGGTGGTGGCCGATATGGACGATGCCAGCGCCGAAGAACTGCTGTTCTCCGCCAACTTTGCCTGCCCGGTGTGCGGCTACAGCATGAGCGAGCTGGAACCGCGCCTGTTCTCCTTTAACAATCCGGCAGGGGCCTGTCCAACCTGCGATGGACTGGGGGTTCAGCAATATTTCGATCCCGATCGTGTGGTACAGAACCCGGAGCTTTCCCTGGCCGGTGGCGCCATTCGCGGCTGGGATCGCCGTAATTTCTATTATTTTCAGATGCTGCGTTCGCTCTCCGATCATCTGGCCTTCGATATCGAAGCGCCGTTCAATTCACTCGATGCCAGCACCCGCAAGGTGATCCTTTACGGTTCAGGCAAAGAGAATATCGAATTTAAGTACATCAACGATCGCGGAGATACTTCAGTCCGTCGTCACCCGTTCGAAGGTGTCCTGCACAATATGGAGCGCCGTTATAAAGAGACAGAATCCTCCGCCGTTCGGGAGGACCTGGCGAAATTTATCAGTAACCGCGCCTGCGCCAGCTGTGAAGGGACTCGCCTGCGCCGTGAGGCTCGCCATGTATTTGTTGACAATACCAGCCTGCCAACTATTTCCGATATGAGCATTGGCCATGCGATGGCGTTTTTTCAGAATATGAAGCTGAGCGGGCAGCGGGCAAAAATAGCGGAAAAAGTGCTGAAAGAGATCGGGGATAGGCTGAAATTTCTGGTCAATGTCGGCCTGAACTACCTGTCTATGTCCCGTTCAGCGGAAACGCTCTCTGGCGGTGAAGCACAGCGTATCCGACTGGCCAGCCAGATTGGTGCCGGTCTGGTGGGGGTGATGTATGTGCTGGACGAGCCCTCCATCGGCCTGCATCAGCGCGACAATGAGCGCCTGCTGGAAACTTTGGTGCATTTACGCAATCTCGGCAACACGGTGATTGTGGTAGAGCATGACGAAGATGCGATCCGTGCCGCAGACCATGTGATTGATATCGGCCCCGGTGCTGGCGTGCACGGCGGCCAGGTGGTGGCTGAAGGCACCGTCAATGACATTATGGCGGTGGATGCCTCACTGACCGGGCAGTTCCTCAGCGGCAAGCGGGGGATCGCCGTCCCACAGGAACGGGTCAATGCCGATCCAAATAAAGTCCTGAAGCTCACCGGTGCGAGGGGCAACAACCTGAAGGATGTGACCCTGACGCTACCGGTTGGTCTGTTCAGCTGCATTACGGGCGTTTCCGGCTCCGGTAAATCCACGCTGATTAACGACACGCTGTTCCCGATTGCCCAACGACTGTTAAACGGTGCCACTATCATCGAGCCGGCCCCTTACCGCGATGTCAGCGGCATGGAACATTTCGATAAAGTTATCGATATCGATCAAAGCCCGATTGGGCGAACCCCTCGCTCGAACCCGGCAACCTACACCGGCATTTTTACCCCGGTACGTGAGCTGTTTGCCGGCGTTCCTGAGTCACGCACCCGTGGTTACACGCCGGGCCGCTTCAGCTTTAACGTTCGCGGCGGTCGCTGCGAAGCCTGTCAGGGCGATGGTGTGATCAAGGTGGAGATGCACTTCCTGCCGGACATCTACGTCCCCTGCGACCAGTGCAAAGGCAAACGCTATAACCGTGAAACCCTGGAGATTAAGTACAAGGGCAAAAGCATTCACGAAGTGCTGGAGATGACCATTGAGGAAGCACGGGAGTTCTTTGATGCCGTGCCGGCGCTGGCGCGTAAGCTGCAAACGCTGATGGATGTCGGGCTTTCCTATATTCGTTTGGGACAGTCGGCCACCACGCTGTCCGGCGGCGAAGCACAGCGCGTCAAGCTGGCGCGTGAGCTGTCGAAGCGCGGTACGGGCCAGACGCTGTATATTCTTGACGAACCGACCACCGGCCTGCACTTTGCCGATATTCAGCAGTTACTGGAAGTGCTGCATCAGCTGCGCGATCAGGGCAACACCATTGTGGTGATTGAGCACAACCTCGATGTGATCAAAACCGCCGACTGGATTGTTGACCTGGGGCCAGAGGGTGGTAGCGGTGGTGGTGAGATCCTGGTGTCCGGCACGCCGGAGACAGTGGCTAAATGTGAAGCATCCCACACTGCTCGCTTCCTGAAACCGTTGCTGAACACCAGGTAATTTTCTCCGGGCATCCTGTGGCACAGGCGAAATATTATCCATGCCACCCAGCCACCTGCCGCTGTTGATGACAGAGCTCCCCTGTTCGCCGGGGAGCACAGCAACATATTTCCTGTCTGCCTGTCGACATTTGCTGGCCATTCCCCCGCTATTTTGTGCCACTTCTGACTGAAATTTGCAGGATCAGGCAAGATTTAAACAGATTCCGACATGTCCCCTTAGCCGATGGCTGACTATCCTTAACCTTCGTGTTTTGCACATTACCACAGGAGTCTGTGCCACCAGGCCATCGCCAGCCAATGCAGATGCGGCACACCAGCACTCAACGGCGGCTAAAACCGTCCTTGTAAATCGGGCTTCGCGACATTTTCAACCCTGGGAGGAACCATGAATATTACTCATGCTTATGCAGCACAGGACGCCAAATCTGAGCTGGCACCGTTTGAATATCAACCGCGTGAACTGCGCGATCATGATGTGCTGATCGACGTTCTGTACTGCGGCGTCTGTCACTCCGATCTCCACCAGGCCCGCAACGAATGGAAAAACACCCTTTTTCCGGTCGTCCCTGGCCATGAAATTGTTGGTCGGGTAAGCGCAACGGGCAACCATGCCCACAAATACAAACCGGGCGATCTGGTCGGCGTAGGCTGCCTGGTCGACTCCTGCCGCACCTGTGACAGTTGCCAGGAAGATCTGGAGCAATACTGCGAAAACGGCTTCACCGGCACCTATAACGGCCAGGATCGCATCACCGGAGAAACCACCTACGGCGGCTATTCCACTCAGGTGGTGGTAACGGAAGATTTTGTCCTGCGCGTCCCGGAAAACCTTGATCCGGCCGGTGCCGCACCGCTGTTGTGTGCCGGAATCACCACCTACTCTCCCCTGCATCACTGGGGCGCGGGACCGGGCAAGAAAGTGGGTATTGTCGGTCTGGGTGGTCTGGGTCATATGGGTGTTAAAATTGCCCACGCAATGGGTGCCCATGTGGTGCTGTTCACCACCTCACCATCAAAAATCGCAGACGCAAAGCGCCTGGGTGCAGATGAAGTGGTGATTTCGAAAGATGCCGACCAAATGGCGGCGCACGCTAACAGCGTCGATTTAATTGTTAACACCGTCGCGGCGCCACACGACCTGAACCCCTTTATCAACCTGCTACGCCGCGATGGGACCCTGACGCTGGTTGGCGCGCCGGAACATGACCATCCGTCACCACAGGTTTTCAATCTGATCTTTAAGCGTCGGAGCGTCGCCGGTTCACTGATTGGCGGCATTAGGGAGACGCAGGAGATGCTGGATTTCTGCGGCAGGCACAATATTACCTCAGATATTGAGATGATCAGGATGGACGAAATTAACGAGGCCTATGAACGGATGTTGAAAAGCGACGTGAAGTATCGTTTTGTGATTGATATCGACACCCTGCGCGCCTGAACACAGCGGGGCGAGACATCGCCCCAGTTGCTCAGGCGAGTCAGGCATACGTCCTGCCAGCAGGCCGGCCAGAACTGGCGATGCAGCGTTTCAGCAGCCTTTGCGACTCGCGGCCCGATGCAAGGTATCAGTGCCCGATCGATGGCAACGATACGCCGGTTTTACATGCGGCGGTGTGAGTGATGCCGATAAACACCTTTACCGGCCGGCACCGTGTCACTTACGTTGTCCGGCCGCTGACGAGTGTGGCTTACCCTCACCTTACCCTGTGCAGCTGGGTGCCAGCGTGTAAATATCGTTATATGTCTGCTCAACCCTGGCCGGGAGGCGCGGCAGCGTAATCAGCGGTACCTTCTGCACACGAAGCGTCACGATCGCCAATGGCGGCCCGCCATTCTGCCTGGTAAGAAAACGGTCCGGGTTCAGCGATAAAAGCGCTGCTCTGTTAAGCTGTATCCGGTTTCCGGCAGAAAATGGAAGTTATCCCCCTGGCACCGGTTCTCCAGGCCCAGGGCAAAAATCAGCGCACCACGTGAGTCATCCGAAACCTACAGTTGGTCAGCTGCTGAACAGACAAAACCGCGCCAGTAATCCCGCGGCTGTTTTCTTCATTTATCTGAAATGCCATGCAAAGCCGAGAGCGGCGTTAAAACCTGCGGCGGGGATTGATTCATGCGCCGTCCGGTAACTTTTATTGGTCAGATTATTCAGTGCCAGATTGAGCTGGTAGCGATCCTGTGGGCCGAATTCGGTATTAAGGGCAAGGTGCAGCGTCTCCCAGCCGGGGTAATGCGCGGTTGTACCAGCAGTCTTATCCGTTGCATCAGAGGCAGCACGCAGATAAAAGTCAGAAGTGAGCGTCATGGCGTCAAGCAGCAGCGTATGCTTCAGCCCCAGGCGACCACTGAGGGTCGGATCGCCGGTATCCCAGGTTTTCAGCGCCGCACCGTCGTACCGACGGCGGATAAGCGTACCGCTCAGATACGGCGATACCACCCAGCCATTGTACTCAGCCACCAACTCCATCCCCCAGCTTTTGGCGCGGTCAACATTATCGTAGTAGTAGTATCCCCCGCGGGAAGTGCTGCTGTTGCCAGCACAAACTGCCTGTCCCGTACAGGCAATGCTGGCGATATAGCCTTTTGCTTCGGAATACCATACCGCGCCATCAACCAGCCACGTGCTGCCCAGGTAGCGCATCCCCAGTTCAATGTTATTTGAGTGCTCTGCCTGCAAATGCGGGTTGCCATAGGTCACACCACCGCCAGCTGATGTCTGCATAAACTGCTGGTTCAGCGTCGGAAAAGCATATCCCTGAGCGAACGCAGCGCGCAGTTCAAGATGCGCAAAGCCGGAATAGTGCAGGCTGGTCGAGGTAACCAGCTCATTATCACGCACGATATGCCCTCCCTCTGAGGTAAAGGTACTGAGGGTGTTGGTGACGGAATGCAGCTCGCTGCCGTTCAGCTTTGATGACAGCCAGTAGTGACGGACGCCGAACATCCACCGCCAGTCTTGCGCAAAACGCCAGTCATTTTGTGCAAACAGGGAGAACGTGGTTTGCTCTGATTCATTATGCGACAGCGTATGGGTTTCATTATCAAATAAGCCAGTCGCCGCCATCTGCCGGGTATAGCCGCTGGTCGTCTGCCTGATGTTATCGTGCTGGTACTGGGTGCCGGTCACCAGCTCGTCATTGTCGAACAGCAGAAAATGGCTTTGTAGCGTGGCACCCTGAGTAAGCTGCCTGTCGTTGGTATGCGTCTGATTGTGTACCGTCAGGGCTTTGATCAGAGGGCTGGCGATCGCCTGTGTCGTCACGACCTCATTTTCAAATTTACGATCGATAGTCTGACTGTAGGCGTCTACATGGAGGGTTTTCAGCACCTCACCGCCCATCTCATTATCGTAAAACAGGCCAATTTTCTGGCGTTCCAGTTTTGGGATCTTCACGCTGAAGGCGGCATAATCTCCTTCACCATGATTAAACCAGGTTTGCGTGGAAAGTTTATAGCGATCGAGCGATAAGCCTACTTTCTGCCGTTGAAAACGATAGCCCAGCCACGCCCCCTGGCTGTTATTGCGAAAATGTGTATCCGGTAATCGGCCATCCGCTGTGTCACGATCGCCCTGATCGGCATAGCTGCCGTTAATACGGTAATCAAAACGGCCAATGCTGCCCCAGCCAGTGGCGGACTCTTGCCAGCCCGCCGTGGCGGAGCGGTAAACGGCTTTTACCGTCGCCGCCAGCGGACGGTCACCGCCTTTTTTGGTGATAAAATTCACCACGCCGCCGACAGCCTGCGAACCGTACAGCACGGAATAGGGGCCTTTCAGCACTTCAATCCGTTCAAGCGCTGAGGCGTCGATTAGCAATCCCGCGCCGTAGTTTTGCCCTGCCCGTTGATAGGTCACTTGCTGGCCATCAATCAAAATCAGCACGCGGGAAGAGGTTTCGCCGCGAATGCGGATTTGCCTGCGGCCTGCCAACGCATTATCCGTCAGTTCAACGCCTGGGATATCCTGAAGATCGTCAGCAATCGCAACATGGGTGGAATTTTGCAGCATGTTGCTGTCGATAACCTGTATCGTCGCCGGGCTGTGCCAGAGCGATGTTTCACCACGGTTTGCCGTGATAACCATCGTATCTTCTTTCGTCGTTTTAGCCTGCGTGGTGGGTGCGGCTCCGGCGACAGTTTCACCCGCGGTAAATAATAACAGGGTGGAGAGCATGACAGCTCCCCGGCAGATCCATTGCGACATGTGAGCATCCCTTACAACACAAATGATAATGAATATCATTTGTGTTTATCCTAAAAAGGTTATCGGATCTACCCGGAAATATCCCAATAGAATGGCGGCTTGACCCATATCACAGTAAAACTGCTGATTAATTTATAACCGTGAAAAAGGTCACGCTTTATTGCGCCAGAACCAACCCACCTGTCTTTTGTGCAGCACGGCATGACCTGACTTAACTGGCACCACGTGTCTGTCAGACTGCATTATTACCGGTCCGGGAACACACCAGACCGATAAATACTGCCCGCCCGCACCGCGTGAGCCGGGACGCCAGGCAGATGTGTGACTGGCAACGGGGTTACAGGCCAGAGAATATATGGCTACCGCGAATATATGGCTAACGCTGTGCCGGACTGAAGCCATCCGGCGGCCACTAATGGCCGGTTTTATTGCCCAGCGCCTGCTGCAACGAGGCATCCACCAGAAAGTAAATTTGCGAATCCTTCAGCGTTCCATTCAGCAACACCGTACTCCAGTGAGATTTGTTGAGGTGTTCGCTGGGCTGCACATCGTGGTGCTTCTCGCGCAGTAATTCAGCCAGTGCGGGCGTGGTTTTCAGTGCCACCGCTGGTCGCCCGTTAATCTCATACACCTGTGCAAACAGCACATTATTCACCTTGATCTGCGTGGCTTTCCAGTCGCTGTGTACGCTTTGCTCAGCACCAGGTTTGCTCATGCAATAAGCGAGAAGATCCGATATGGTCATCCTGTTTTATTCCCCTTGTAACGTGGCGACGATACGTCTGGCGCCACCATGCTGACGGTGTTCGCCCAGCCAGATACCCTGCCATGTCCCAAGCACCAGACGCCCACGGCAGACTGGCAAGGTCAGTGAAACCCCAATTGATGAAGATTTAACATGGGCGGGCATATCATCCGCCCCCTCGTAATCATGTTCCCAGGGCGCACTCTCCGGCACCTGTCGCAAAAAGTGTTGTTCCATATCGCGTCGCACACTGGGGTCGCAGTTTTCATTCAGCGTTAATGAAGCGGAGGTGTGTTGCAACAGCAAATGCAGCAGCCCCACCTGCACATCGATGCGGCGTAGCGCGTCGGTGATCTCATCGGTCACCAGATGAAACCCGCGTGATTTGGGGGCCAGGGTAATGATTTGCTGATACCACATCGTGCTGCTCCTTAAACGAATAACTGTTGTTAAGTGTGGAGCAAAAGGCGAAAAGGTAAACCCGGAATTGTTGCAACGTGCTGTCCGTTGCACCTGCTCTGTTTGTCCGCCGGGTCGCACCCGCCAGACAAACAGAGTAAGGTCACAGCGCTTATGGAGTGGCGGCGACACAATGGCGCTCTGGACGCAGGAAGAACCAATAACCCACACGGTTAAGAACGAAAAACGGCTCCCGAAGGAGCCGCCCGTAAAGCCATCGGCAGTTACATGACCGCCGCAAACGCTTTGGCAACCTGATGAACATTTTCGCTGTTCAACCCGGCCACGCACATCCGACCGCTGGCGATCAGGTAGATGCCAAATTCCTCCCGCAGCCTGTCCACCTGTGCCTCGCTCAAGCCGGTGTAGCTGAACATACCCCGCTGCCGGAGCAGATAATCGAAGTTTTTATCCGGCATCGCCGTCGCCAGTACATCCACCAGCCGCTGGCGCATGGTCAGAATACGCAGGCGCATCGCTTCCACTTCCGCCAGCCAGCTGGCTTTCAGTTCAGCATCATGCAACACGCAGGAGACCAGTTGCGCACCAAAATTGGGGGGACTTGAGTAGTTACGACGCACGGTTGCCTTCAGTTGTCCCAATACTCTGGCGGCTTCTTCCGCATTGTCACACACCACCGACAGGCCACCAACGCGCTCACCGTAAAGCGAGAAGATTTTCGAGAAGGAATTGCTGACCAGCGCTGGCAATCCCGCCGAGGCCACAGCCCGGATAGCATAAGCATCTTCTTCCATCCCCGCGCCAAAGCCCTGATAAGCAATATCAAGGAACGGGATCAGCTCGCGTTGTTTCAGCACGTCCGTAACAATATCCCATTGTGCATTGGTCAGGTCGGCACCGGTCGGGTTGTGACAGCACGGATGCAGCAGCACAATGCTTTGTGCCGGGAGTGTCTTCAGCGTCGCCACCAGCCGATCAAACTGCACGCCATTGCTCTCTGCGTCGTACCACGGGTAGGTATTTACTTGGAAACCGGCACCGGAGAAGATCGCCACATGATTTTCCCAGGTGGGATCGCTGACCCAGACCTGAGAATCGGGAAAATACGCTTTCAGAAAGTCCGCGCCAATTTTCAGCGCCCCGGAGCCGCCAACCGTCTGGATAGTGGCGATACGTCCGGCCTGGAGTACCGGGTGCTGTTGGCCGAACAACAGCGATGCAACAGCACTGCGGTAAGGTGGCAGTCCTTCCATTGGCAGATACAAAGACGCACTGGCCGCCTGAGCGTTCAGACGGGCTTCTGCGATGGTCACGGCGTTCAGCTGTGGGATCTGCCCCTGTTGGTCATAATACAACCCGATGCTCAGGTTCACCTTGTGTGGTCGCTCATCCTGTCTGAAGGTTTCCATCAGGGAAAGAATGGGATCGCCGGCGTAGGCATCAACGTTTCGAAACACGGTACATATCTCCATAATTAACTAACAGGGGGTTGACGCTGCTTTTTGCAACATCTCAGGCTCAGACGAAATAACGGCCAGGACGATGGTTCATGGCAATAATCAGGTTAAGGACTGCGGCTCCGGCGACAGAGGCGACCAGCATGGTCGGGGACACCACAAACAGCGAGGCCAACACCACGCCGCTGTCAACGCACATCTGTAACTTACCGGCGCGAATACCGTACCGCGCCTGTAACCACAACGCCAGAATATTGATGCCACCGAGGCTGGCTTTATGCCGAAATAATACTATAAAGCCAATGTCCATTATTAGGTTACCCAACAGCGTGGCGTAAAACGATCCTGTACATGATTCTGTGTAAATGCCTTTTTCAGAAGTGACCGTCCAGGCGGACACCGCACTCGATAATAAAGCGGCTCATTGCCATACGCCAGTCCCTCAGCGACATGTCCATTTCTGTGATGCCGTCTGGATTGTGCCAGCCACACCACCTTGTTCACCGCGTCGTCTGTCGGGAACACCTTCCGTTTCTTGATGGCATGTCGGATCACGCTGTTCAGTGACTCGATGGCGTTGGTCGTGTAGATCACCTTGCGGATGTCTGCCGGGTAAGCGAAGAACCAGGCAGCCTGGCGGCTGCAAATCGATGTGTGGCAGAATGGCGTTATTCTGAAATTCGCCAGCCGAAGGTTATCCCGTGTCACATTCCTCTGAGCATCAGCTTGCTCATACTAAAAGGGCTCAGTTTGGGAAACGGAAAATATTGTACATTAAGGTTGTTTTTTGTACTGACTGACATCAACAGGTCGTAAAGGACGATACTTCCCTTTAGCCAGCTTCTTATTGGTTCGCCCGATATAATTAATGTGCTCCCAGTCCAGCGGAGGCAGGTGTGACAACAATTGATCATTGAGTGGTAGTCCCTTCTTTTTCAGATGGTTAATAGCGTTTTCTATATACACGGTATTCCACAATGTGATCGCTGCTGTGATCAGCTTAAGACCGCTGGCGCGGTAACTCTGGTTTCCAAAACGGAGCCCAGCTATGACGAAAGGAGTAAATAATACAATAGATGAAATGAGCATCGGCAGGATTGTCAATCTCATAGTCGTGTACTCCCTGTTTAAATCATGCTATTGCAGATAGTTCTTGTACTAATGATTTTATCATGCGACTGGCAATGGTAATGTTGATACACGGCATTATCCAAAATATACTTTTTAACGGCATCAATGCGTTCACAAAAGGGACATTTCACTTCAGCCTCGGCCATTAATTTACACCTGTAACATTGTTCATTCTTCAGGAGTGTCAACGTATTGAATACATGACCACTAATGGCGGCGAATGATACCCGTCTGCGGCGCTGAGCACGGGGGGAACCATCTTTTCTCATTATAAAATCACCGGCTAAATTACCTAAAAAAGCGTTAATTGATAGAATTGTGGTATGTGGATTTTATTTAATACTTCTTTTATTGAGAGAATTAAGTAATGCTGCAATCAGTGACGCAGTACCACCATACCATGGAATACACTGCTGGAAATAATAATGCAGGAAACAGCGACCGGCAACGGGACCTGAAGCCTGGAGACAGGATTGCTGAAAGTGTTGGTGCTGTGGTCTATCAGGATAAAGATAACCCGCATAAAGTAATCAAAAAAATAATATTCGGTAGCACTGGAAATATCGATGAGGCGATAAAAAATTACCATCTCTTTAAAAAATATTACGGAGAGAACTCTGCATATTTGCTGAAGAAAGACGACTGTTGCTATATCCATATGGATAAACTATCTGGAGAGACCCTCGATAAAACAGGAGCCTTTCCTGATAATGCAGAAGAGTTCTTTATCAAAATGTTGAGAGAAATGGAGGCGAAGGGAATATATCATGCAAATTTAAAGCCTGATAACGTTCTGTATTGTGCCAGGGAAAATCGCTTTTATCCATTAGGTTTCAGTGATAATAGTGATCTGAGGCGTAGCGCAACCCATGAAGAATACAAAGTACTTGATCAGGAATATAAATACCGTATTAATTTAATATTAGATATTATTAATAACAGAACGATTGACGTTTCCCGGACAGATGAGCCACCTGTATTAGTTTCAGGTGTTCCTTCAGAAGACCTCGCTGAAGGTGAATTGTCCCGTAACACCAATTTTTCTTTCTACAAATTTCTATCTGGATATTACTGTGGTCAGGAGTTAAATAATGATATAAAACCTGGGGAGAGTTATGGTCGAGATGTAAATGGTGATGTAGAAACTGGAGAGAATGGTGGTCAGGAGTTAAACAATGATATAGAACTTGAAGAAATAATTTCTGAGGGGAGGGAGCTTTTATTTTTAGCCGACCAACAGAAAGAGATAAATCGTCGTACACATTCATCTACTTTCGCATCTGTTATAAATAATAAAGGGAGGGTGATATTGGCGTCAGCATCCCTTTTAGGAATGGCAGCCGGTGCTTACTATTTTAATGAGAATTTTCGGCATGATGGCGAGAATAGGGGGAGTAGCGATGCAATTATTAGTAATGAAGAATACCAACAAGGTATGGAATTAATCAATTCTCTTGAAGGAAGTGATCTTGACTTTATTTTTTCAGATAGTAAAGTTAATTTAACACCTCACATAAGAATGAAGCGAGATAATCTGCAACAAGAAACAATTGACTTGGAAATAAAAGATGAAAACATTCCTGTTTTCATAGAGGCAATACTCACTGGAGTACAGGATGTAAAAATTAAAGAGGTATTCAGAGAAATATGGGATAAGAATAAAAACGTATCAGGTAAAGTCAGAGGTAGTGAAAATCTCAAGGTTTTACTTGGTGTTTTAAATGGTATTATTGTTTTTTTATTAAATAACAAAAATACTATCAGTGATGGTCAATTTTCAGATGGTCGTAATGTCGTTAAAGCATTATGGTCCGTATCCAGGAAAGCTTATTTTCCTGTGAAATATAAAAAATTAATAGATAAAATAGACGCAAATAAAATTTTTATTACGTCATCGGCTCGTGATATATCGTATATTTTGGATTTTATTATTAGTGATATAAAGGATGTTTCATTTAAGCGTGAAATGGAATCTATTTCAAAAAAAGCATATCACTCATTAAATAAATTAGATAATTATAATCAGGATGATGAAAATCTCTATTTACTTATGGAGCATGTTTCGTTGCTTACTGAGTTTTCCACTGATTTTTATATTAAGCATGGCGCAAGCAAAACATATAAAATGAGTGTGAAATTGATTAAAAAACTTTGGAAACTTGCTGATTCTTTACCTGAATTGAATAGTAAACATAAGATAAAGATGTTTGCAGAGTACAGACAGATGATACAATCTGGAGATGAGGTGCTAAGTACGATTGAAAACCTGGCTCCTCCAATCTTTGATCCTAATTCATATATAGATAATTTTATAGACGATGAAATTAGAAAGTTTGAGAAAATAAGCGGTAAGAAACTGGGTTTGAAAGCAGATAGCATTATTCATGCTACCCGGCATGTCCATAAGTATGATGCTTTTGTTAACCAAACAGTAATTATTAAATTAGATATTCCACTTAGGGATATTGTGACAAACATGTATTTTATGAGGGTTGGACAGGTTTATAATCTCAGTTATGATAGTTCAATTAAACCCCTAATTGAATCTTTAAAAAAAACTCACTTGCAAAATAAAATGACTCAGGCACTACATGATTATAAGAAGGAGGAAAGCAATATAAAGGCAATGACTACACATTATCGTCAGATGATAGACTATCGTTGCCTGTCTTACCTGTCACCATCTAATAAAGATAATAAGTATGCCTCTTATGTTGAAGGCTTCCTTAAAGGAAAGGTACAGGCAAGGGAATTTTTATTTTACAATATAAAATTAAATGGTGTTTTTTTTATACCTGCCGGAAATATTCGCAAAGGTGTATTGTTTAGTATAGATGAACCCAAATTTTTTAATCTGGACGATTTTCATCATAAATTTATTATAAATGGTTATATGCATACTGGAACATATACATCGACACCTCGTGATCCAGCATTCAAGGCGTGGATATTAAATAAAATCCCCATTAAAGACAGAGCGGAATATGGTGAAGAAACGAAGCCGTTTGGCTACCCGCTGGATACTACTATGCTACTGGCAATGCCACCCATTGAGAATCATATTAATCATTATCTGACACCCTCAGATCAGGGATTCAACATTAAAGGAATACCAGACAAGCTTTTTAGCCAACTGATGGAGCGTTTGGAAAGTGATATCGATACGCTGAACTTCTCAATAGAAGAGATGGATGCCCATGAAAGGGAGAAAATATTTAGGGTAATAAAAATATTTTTTGCAGCAGCCAGTCTCATTATTGCTCCAGTGTCGGGGTTTTCCAGTACGGCTGCCTGTTTAGGGTTTATTATCTCAGCAATAGATGTAGCAGTTTCATTGGCAGAAGGTAGTATCGCAAAAGCGAAAGGTGATAAAAATGCAGATACGCTAATGAATGAAGCAATCATCTCCTCTCTTATGTCTGTTAACTTTCAAGCCCGACTTAGTTTTAATGCGCCAATGATAACTCGAAATCTGATTAGTGCCTCAGTCAAGAATTATCAAAATATTAGTAAGTTATCCAAGAATATCATTCCTGTCATCCTCAAAAATAGAGCGAAATATGCGAATATGGTCAAATATGGTGATTTGTCCCATAGAGGAATGAGCCCTAAGCTGGTTAAGCCAAAAATGTCAGATTTTACCAATGAACATGGTTTTTTTAATGAGTTAGAATTTAATAAAAGTATGAATGAATATATTAAAGAAAAAGGCGTGTTAGAAAGAATGGTTAAGGCTGGCAAGAATGCGCCCGATGAGCGCCAGAGAAGAAAATTGATAGCAGAAAGCAAAATGATGAGTTTACGGGGAAGTCACTCTTGTACATTGGATACAGTCACCGATAACCGATTTACACTTCATTATGTAAAGGACTCGCCAGCGGATACAGCCGTTTTAAGTGCCCATGGTTGGTTTACCGTGGATTCAACACAATTAACGCTGTCAGGTGATAAAGAAATTTTATTTCTTGGTCCTCATGGTGAAATATTACTGGAACCACCTGAAGTGGAAGGTATGTTGCCAATGGAAAATCTATTATCTGGCAAGAAAAACCCATCCCTCTACAGTAAATTGACTAATAAGGGACTTATATCCTATAAACCAGGAAGTAGCCTGTTGAATGAAGAAGTTGCCATGAATTATAAACTTAGTTATTATGAAAAAGCACCAGATGAGGAAATGCAGTTAGCTTTGTTATCCAACAGAATTAACAAAAATAAGGAAAGAATGGATATCATTACAGTTAATGAAAAAGTAGACAGTGATCGTTACAGAGATCCAACATTACGTGATTTGATGGCCTTAATCAAAAATAACAAATCATTTCAGCCATATAAAAAGATACTGTTTGTAGCCTGTAGAGAAGAAAAAACACCTGGGTTGTTAAGAAAATCAGTAAAAGATGTTAAGCTTGGTAGCGGATATGAAGTTGAATTTAGTGAAAAATCTTTTGCTGAACAGTCAACAAGGAATAAAAGAAGTACTAATCATACCAGCTATGATGATGATATTAATTTCGATGGTTTTCTTCTTTATGAGTTAATTACCCTGGAAAAAGGTAAAATGACCAGAGAGATCAAGGAAATAGTGCCATATATAAAAAGCAAATAAGAAACCTTCAGTGCTCAATTGAACTATGCTTACTGCAGCCAATGCCAAATTCTGTGATGCCTTTGAATCTGTTGGCCACAATCAGAGAATATTTGTGAGGAGAGGACATAATGATATTACCTGCACAGGTTCTTGTCGCTCCTTATCAGATCAAAGAGGGTGAGTTATGGCAGGCTATTTTAAAACGTCAGGATATGGATGTGTGGCAATGAATCGCCGTAGGGGTTGAGGAAAATGAATCAATTCTGGCTGCGGCGTTGAGAGATTCCGGGGAAGATCTGGGTATTCATTCAGGTGAGCTTGAGATAATACCGTTGGAATCAAAATGCTCTGTCCCTAAAATAGACGTTGAGGCCAGAAGATATGTATACGGTGACAGAATATGCCTTTGCGGTGTGCATACCACCTGATTCAGGTATCGCATTAAATCCTGAACACAGTACATATAAGATGAGCAGATTCAGCGAGATAGTGAATTACAAAGCCTGGGGGCAGTAACAGAATTGCCGCCTGGGAATTACGCTCAAAGACTCCTGAGCAGGAATCTGACCGATGAGAAGGTACTGTAAAAAATGGATTTTTAATCAGCCCAGGATGCTATGCCAAATGAGGGGCATTGTATTCTCAGGTATCAGATCGGCAGAGGTGTACGATCTTATTTATATAAGGAAATTACGCTTTATCTCCCCCCTTTCCTGAATGTGATAAAATGTCATGTTTGGCAAATTAACCTTCTGGAAGAACGGGGGAATTTATTAAAAAGTGAATACTCCAGTTGGATGGCATTGAGGGTTTATTCTCTCTTTAATTTTAAAAGAAAATAAATGCGCCTTACAGCCAATAAATAGCTGTTCCGAATAGTAGATCACTGGGTAACAAGTGGTGATTGCTTCATTAATTCTGACGATAACTTTGCAGCGTTGATAGCACCGGCTTTCGTTGTTGAAAGCGGGTTATCCCTTGTGCCACAGGGTTTAGGTTAAGTGTAGCGATATCAGGAACTAATGAAATGGACACCTCCCTTTACCGGCTTCATTGAGCCATGCTGTAAGTGCAAACCAACAGCAAAATAAAGAGGTGCCCCGTGGAACAAATTATCGGAATTGATCTGGCAAAGCGAGTATTTCAGGTGCATATCGTTTCTGCGCAGGGTGAAAATAAATTCAATAAAATGATCACTCGCGAAAAACTGATGGCGTTTAT
>NZ_RHHM01000020.1 GCF_003846135.1 Erwinia psidii | reverse complement strand
TAATGGATTTAAGGCAACAGCCGCCGCCATCAAGCCTGAAGAAAAACGACTGATATTGAGTCTGAGACAGCATACGGTGTGATTGTCTGAAACAATCACTGCTGCCATCCACTGTTAGGCAAAATCAGAATAAAATAACTGACAGTTGCCCTTCTCAAAACGGCACCGATTAAATAAAGAGTAAAACGATATTGCGGATGAAATTTTCGTCACCGGGAGCGAATTAAAACCAGATTATATTCACTCAGAAACCCCCGTGAATAGACTGAAAACAAACGGTGCCATTTAACAGGCACATACATCCCTTTTACTATATTAAATTTATTACTATACCATGGCCTTTATTTATCATATAAAACAGCATATTACATAAAAATGTCATAGGCTTCTTGCTCAGGGCATTGACCCTAACGCCAGGAAACAGGCCGAAGTTAAAGAGTTGAAAGCAAAACGCGACAATAGCCGTTCTTTCAGAGCTGTTGCCAAAGTGTGGTTTACTACCAGGAAGAGAGGGGCTGAAGATTACCAGAATACAGTATGGACATGCCTTAAAACCTATAGTTTTTGTTGACCAATTCAATTCCTTAATTTCATCAACACTGCGAAGACCAACATAACCCCCTTCTTTGGCATCCCAAATTTTGGCTTGCTTGCCTTCTTCTGTTATACCAGGCACATTGTTATACCAGCCTTTGTCGAAAGCCATCAGGCCCTGTTCTACGAGTCAATCAAGGAGCACTGTTCCAGTGCCCGTCTCATCAAAGCATGGTTTAGCAAGGCGAATCGGAAACTGATGTTGTTGTTATTCAATGGGCACAAGCCAGACAGCGTTGTCAGGTCGCCCGCAGGTACTGAATTACCTCAGCTTGCCCCACTCAGCGGCCAGGACTCAAATAAATAGCCGTCAAAGTCAAGATCGTCGACGTCAGAGCACTCCAGCAGGCGCTGCTTAACATTTTCAAGGTGTTGCCACATGGCGAATTTCGCTGCACTGGCATCCTTTTTAATCAGCGCGGCGAGTATTTTTTTATGGTCGCCCAACCACGCTTCGCGATAGCGGGAATCGCTCAGATGACGATGCAGTTGCACCCACATCGGGTTATTCACGCGCCATTGCCAGGATTGCCTGAATAACTCCACCAACATACTGTTGTGCGTGGCTTCGGCGATGGCAAGATGGAACTGCATATCACCGTTTTCGGTATCCTCAAGGCTTCCTGAAGCCAGCTCCCGCTCTTCCAACAGCAAAGCCTGACGCATTTTGCTGATATCCACCGGCGTAACCTGTAACGCGGCGAACTCCGCGATGTTGCTCTCCAGTAGCTGGCGTGCCTGAAGCAACTCAAAAGGACCTGCACCTTCGCCCGGCGCTACGGGTCCAGGAGCAGAACCCGTCGACCCGGTATGTGGCTGACCGATAACAAAAATCCCTGCACCGCGTCGCACATCAATCAGCCCTTCAATTTCCAACATAATCAACGCCTCCCGCACCAGCGTGCGCGTTACATTCAGCTGTTCAGCAATCTCCCGCTCGGCGGGCAGTCGATCGCCAACAGCACAGGGCCTTTGCTGGATCATATTACGCAGCCGGGCAGCGACGTCCTGATAGGGACGCTGTTGTAGGGGAATGGATTTCATCACGATGGGCTAACCTTACTTTTTCAAACCGTTCCGGGGACATGTTTATAAGGTCAAATATACTGTGGTTATTACCTTAATACCATGTTGGTTTACCCGCACAGGGAAACTGGCTGACCAGAAAGATAGATATGGTCAACCAAAGCACTGGCATTGGTCAGCAATCCAGCGCAAAATAGCGTGCGGCATTTCTGCAACAGACATTTTCCGTCAACGTTCGTAGCAGCTGCCAGTCTGCCGGGATCTCGCCCTCTTCCACCCACTGTCCCAGCATATTGCAGAAAATACGGCGGAAATATTCATGGCGGGTATAAGAGAGAAAACTGCGTGAATCAGTCAGCATGCCAATAAAATGGCTCAGTAATCCCATCCGGGAGAGCTGTGTCAGCTGGCGGAGCATGCCATCCTGCTGGTCGTTATACCACCAGGCGGAACCAAACTGGATTTTTCCGGCCATACCCGCCGCCTGGAAGTTACCTGCCATCGTGGCCATCACTTCATTGTCCCTGGGGTTGATACAGTAAAGGATGGTTTTTGGCAGCCGATCATTGATTTCCATACTGTCCAGCAGCCTTGACAGCGGCCACGCCACGCTGCTGTCGCCCATTGAGTCGAAACCGGCATCCGGTCCCAGCGCGCGAAACATGCGCGTATTGGTATTCCGCAAGGCACCAATATGCAACTGCATCGCCCAGCCTCGCTGGTGATACTGGCTACCCAGCCACACCAGCAACGCGGTAGTAAATTCGTCTACCTCCAGTTCGCTCACCTTTTCGCCCTGTAAACGCCTGGCGAGGATTGCATCCAGCTGTTTGTCATCGGGCACTGGCGCAAAGCGTGGTCTGTCGATACCGTGGTCGGCCGCAAGGCAGCCATGCTCCGCAAAATGGTCCAGGCGTTTCGTCAAGGCGATCCTGAGATCGTCGAAACGGTGAATCGATACATCGGCAACCTGTTCCAGCCGGTGAATATAATCAACAAAGCCTTCGTGCGCTATTTTCAGCACCCGGTCTGGTCGCCAGCTGGGAGTCACTGCCACCGGAAACTCCTTATCTGCGGCGATACGGCGGTGATACTCCAGCGAATCCAGGGGATCGTCAGTGGTACCCACCATACGAACGTTCATCTGGCACATAATGCCCCGCGCGGAGAATGCCTTCGTCGCCAGCTTCTCATTGCACTCATGCCAGACAGATTCCGCCGTTTCAGGGCCAAATACCCTGCCACTGATACCGAAGGGACGGCGTAGCTCAAGGTGGGTCCAGTGATACAGCGGATTACCCAGCATCTGCGGCACCGTGTTTGCCCAGGCAAGGTACTTATCGTAATCACTGCTGTGCTGGCCGGTGATCAGCGCTTCCGGCACACCGGCACAGCGCAATGCCCGCCATTTGTAGTGATCGCCCTCCAGCCAGATTTGTGCCAGATTACCGAACTGACGATCTTCGGCAATCTCACGCGGACTGAGGTGGCAGTGATAATCATAAACCGGCATTTCTGCGGCGTAGTCATGGTAAAGACGACGTGCCGTCTCGCTTTTCAGCAAAAAATCTTCGCTCATAAACGGCTTCATATCACCTCCCCGGTAAAGAAAGCACGCTGCACCGCCAGTTCCACTCCGCGTATTTCAGCCAGCCCTTTCAGACGCCCAATAGCCGAATAACCCGGATTGGTTCTCTTTTGCAGGTCATCGAGCATCTGGTGACCATGATCCGGCCGCATGGCAATCCGGTACGGTTCACCGGCACGTTTACGGCGCTGTTCCTCCTGCACGATGGCGCTGACAATCTCAACCATATCGACATCGCCAGCCAGGTGTTCCGCTTCATGGAAGCTGTTTGGGTTTGTCTCACGCTGCGTGGAACGCAGATGGATAAAGTAAATGCGCGAAGCAAAGCGTCTGAACATACCCGTCAGATCGTTATCCGCTCGCACGCCATAAGATCCGGTACAAAAGGTGAAGCCATTCGCCGGGCTGGGGACGGTATCGACCATCCATTGCATATCATCGGCGGTGGAAACGATGCGCGGCAATCCCAGTACCGGACGCGGCGGATCGTCAGGATGGACGGCCATACGCAGACCAGCCGCCTGAGCCACAGGTATAATGTGCTTCAGGAAATAAGCGAAATGATCGCGTAACCGTGCGGCATCGATCTCTTTGTAGCGCTGAAGATGCGCCCGCAACGTATCCAGGGTATACCCCGCTTCGGCACCGGGCAGCCCGGCGATAATGTTACGGATCAGACGCGCTCTGGACGACTCGCTCATGGCCGCGAAACAGGCATCGGCCTGGGCCAGTTCCTCCGGGGTGTAGTCAGCTTCACAGCCGTCACGTGCAAGAATATGACGCTCGAAAGCCGCAAATTCGATCTGGTCAAAGCGTAGCGCTTTCGCACCATTCGGCAGCTGCCATGCGAGATCGGTGCGGGTCCAGTCCAGCACCGGCATAAAGTTGTAGCACACCGTACCAATGCCACACTCTGCAAGATTACGCAGCGTCTGACAGTAGTTGGCAATCCAGTGTTCAACCTCTCCGCTGCGGGTTTTGATCTCTTCGTGCACGGGCACGCTTTCGACGACAGACCATACCATACCGGCCGCTTCGACAATGGCCTTCCTTTGCCGGATTTCCGCCAGGCTCCACACCTCGCCATTAGGAATATGATGCAGCGCGGTGACAATGCCGGTTGCCCCCGCCTGTCTCGCGTCCGCCAGCGTCACCGGATCATCAGGGCCATACCAGCGCCAGGTTTGTTCCATTTTTTGCCTCCATAATCAAAGAGAAGTCCAGCCTGTTGCCGGAAACTTAAATTGGTTAACCAACATAAGACCGCAGATCGACTCGTGATATTATGTTCCCGACAAATAACAATCTCGCGGTTACCCTGGCACTTATCAACCAATAATAATTAAATTGGTTAACCAAATCACAAATACGCCACCAAAATGACGACCCGGTAAATAAGCTGTGCTTCACTCCTCTTCGTTATGTCAACGGAGGAACACAATATGAACCGCAGTGTAATGACAGGGAGTGCGGTGAAAAGCCAACGTATCATCCGTCATCTTCGCTGGTGGATGCTGGTGCTGTTTCTGACAGGGGTTACCGTTAACTACATCACCCGCAACTCACTGGGAATACTCGCGCCGGAACTGAAAATCAGTCTGGGGATAACCACCGAGCAATACTCATGGATTGTTGGTGCTTTCCAGCTGGCGTATACCTTTTTCCAGCCGCTTACTGGCTGGCTGATCGATGTGGTGGGCCTCAAGGTGGGCTTTCTGATCTGCGCCTCTGTCTGGGCACTGGCCTGCCTGTGCCATGCGGGAGCGGGAAGCTGGGTGCATTTACTGTTGCTGCGGTTTGTTATGGGCGGCGCGGAGGCAGCCGCCACGCCCGCCAACGCCAAAACGTTGGGAGAATGGTTCCCGAAAAAAGAGCGCCCCGTTTCCGCTGGCTGGGCCGGGGTCGGTTTCTCGATGGGGGCAATGCTTGCGCCACCGATTATCTATTTTGCTCACGGCTCGTTCGGCTGGCAGGGCGCCTTTCTGTTTACCGGGATGATCGGACTGTGCTGGGTCGCGGCATGGATGCTGTTCTATCACTCGCCGGAAAAACACCCAAACCTGAGTACGGAAGAACTGGCGTACATTAAGCAGGATAACGAGCCGCCGCCGGTCACACTGCCTTTTTTCAGGGCGCTCAGGGTCGTGGCAAAAAATAAGCGATTTTATGGCATCGCCATTCCGGCATTTATGGCCGAACCGGCCTGGGGCGTACTGAGTTTTTGGGTGCCGCTCTATCTCGCCAGTGAAATGGGGATGGATCTGAAACAGATTGCCATGTTTGCCTGGCTGCCGTTTCTGGCAGCGGATTTGGGCAGCGTCGCCAGTGGTTACCTGACGAAAATTTATCTGCGCTTTTTTGCCTGCACCCGGATTAACGCCATTATCGCCAGTTCAGTCACTGGCGCATTCCTGATGCTCTCGCTGGCACTGGTTGCCGCCACTCATAATCCTTACGTGGCGATCGCGCTGATTTCTGTCGGCGGCTTTGGTCACCAAATCATCTCATGCATGTTGAGCGCCCTGGTGGTGGAGTCCTTTGAAAAAGGCCAGATGGCGACCGTAAACGGTATGCGTGGCTCTTTCGCGTGGATTTCCAGCTTTTTGTTCTCACTGATTATCGGCGTCACCGCCGACACCATCGGCTTTAATCCGCTGTTTATCGCGATGGGCTTCTTCGACCTGATTGGTGCCCTGTTCCTGATTTCCTTTATTGCTGAACGTCGCGTCAAACGCGCCTGAGATCGAGGTTGATAATGAAAACGCTAACGCACTGGACTTTAACAAAAACCGATGACCATCACGTTGAACTGACGGTGGACGGTAAACATCTTTTTTGTCTCTGGGTGCTGGAACAGGATCTGATCCGCGTGGCGGTAAAACGTCAGGGACAGTTTGCACTGGATCGCAGCTGGAGCATTGCACCAGGGGAGGATGTGCCGTGGGAGGGGCGACAACGGGAGAGCATGGCGGGTTTCAGTCTGCCCACCTTTACCCTGAGCGAACAGGAAGAATGTCTGCAACTGACCACGGAAAAATTGCGGGTCACGGTTCATCAACCGCTATTTCTGGAATGGCATTACCGCGACAGCTGCGGTCACTGGCAGTTTCTTGCCAGTGACCGCCCGACCAGTGCTTATCTGCTGGATGCTCACGGCAGGAGCGTGGCCCATTACCAGTGCCGCCAGCCTGATGATCGCTACTACGGCCTGGGTGAAAAATCCGGCGATTTGCAACGCAACGGCAGGCGATTTGAGATGCGGAATCTGGACGCGATGGGCTATAACGCGGCCTCCACCGACCCGCTCTATAAGCATATTTCTTTCACCATAACCCGCCGCAACAGCGTCAGCTTTGGACTGTACTATGACAATCTGAGCAATACGCAGCTGGACCTGGGCAACGAGCTGGATAACTATCATCGCCCTTATCGCCGCTGGCAGGCGGAAAGTGGTGATATCGATTACTACCTTTTTGTTGGCTGCCGGGTGCTGGACATCACCAAAGCCTTTGTGCGCCTGACCGGCAAAACCCTGTTCGCGCCCAAATGGAGCCTGGGCTACAGCGGTTCGACCATGCATTACACCGATGCGCCGGATGCCCAGCATCAGCTGATGAACTTCATCAGGCTGTGCAGCAAACATGCCATTCCCTGCGATTCGTTTCAGCTTTCTTCAGGCTACACGTCGATCGGCAACAAGCGCTACGTATTCAACTGGAATTACGACAAAGTCCCGCAGCCAACGCTGCTGAGCGCCGCCTTTCATCATGCCGGGCTGCATCTGGCGGCCAACGTCAAACCGTGCCTGCTACAGGATCATCTACAGTATCAGGCCGTGGCGGCACGGGGATTATTTATTCGCGACTCAGAAAGCGACCTGCCGGAACGCTCCTCATTCTGGGATGACGAAGGTTCTCACCTGGATTTTACCAACCCGGAGACCATCGCCTGGTGGCAGGATGGCGTCACCCGCCAGCTACTGGAGATGGGCATTGATGCCACCTGGAATGACAATAACGAGTATGAAGTGTGGGACGGGGAAGCCCGTTGCCACGGCTTTGGTCGCCCTCTGGCTATCCGGGATATTCGTCCGGTGATGCCCCTGTTGATGATGCGTGCCTCGATGGAAGCACAGCAGCGTTTTGCGCCGGATAAACGCCCTTTCCTGATTTCCCGTTCCGGCAGTGCGGGTATGCAGCGCTATGTGCAGACATGGAGTGGCGATAACCGCACCAGCTGGCAGACACTACGCTATAACATACGCATGGGTTTAGGCATGAGCCTGTCGGGCCTGTACAATATCGGCCACGATGTCGGTGGTTTCTCCGGCGACAAACCCGATGCAGAACTGTTTATGCGCTGGGTGCAGAATGGCGTGATGCATCCGCGCTTTACCATCCATTCGTGGAATGACGACCATACGGTAAACGAACCCTGGATGTATCCTGCCGCCACCCCGGCAATCCGCGAGGCGATTGCGCTACGCTACCATCTGATGCCGTATCTATACACGCTGTTGTGGCAGGCACATGCGGACGATGAACCCATGCTGCGCCCGACCTTCCTTGACCATGAACAGGATGCACAAACCTTCGCTGAATGTGATGACTTTATGCTTGGACGCGACCTGCTGGTAGCCAGTGTTGTCGAACCGGGCCAGCGCGAACGTCGCCTGTGGCTACCGGATAACCAGACGGGCTGGTATGACTTTTACAGCGAACAATGGTACGGCGGCGGTCAGTGGGTAACGCTGGCTGCGCCACTGGAAAAACTGCCGTTACTGGTCCGCGCCGGGGCCGGTATTCCGCTACGTCAACATCCGTGTCCCCTCAATACCGGCGAGGATAACCAGCGCGAACTGAAGCTCTACCCTCTCAAAGGCACAGGAACGGCACAGGGACTGTTGTTTGAAGATGATGGCGAATCATGGGGTTACCGGCAGGGGAACGCGCTGTGGCTACATTGGGAGATGCGATGCGATGCCAGGCAAATCAACGTGGTTTTCACCCGTAAGGGGAACTATCAGCCTGGCTGGCAGAAATTGTGCATCACCTTGCCGCAACAGGAACAGCGACGTCTGGTGGTGGACGGTTTGGCTAACACCCATTGGTACACTTCAGCCAGTTGAACCGCCGAAAAACCATTCAATGCTTTGGTTAATGGGCTGTTTCATCGGTGGGGACAGCGCCTTCCGGTCGCTGTGGCGGCTGACGGCTATGCGATGTTGTGTGTGTACCGCACACCTGACTGACCGGTCGGCATAGGGTAGCCCAGGCATTCTGCTGAAAACACAGGATGCCCCCTCTCAGCCAATCATCTTATGTCATACTGCCTGTTCAACGCACAGGCAGCCGCCGGTGTTTCCCTCCTGATGATGAGAACGCGCATGAGCCAATTCCTCCGCCCTGCTGCGGCTTACCTGAGCCGCCGAAACGAATTGCTGGCTGAACGTTCTGCGGTAACGTCGGCAGAGGTTATCCAGACCATTAATAAAGCGCTGCTGGCCAGTGAAGTTGCGATGGCGGCCTGCTACGATCTGGACGTGCTGCACGGTCTGCAACAACGAAAAACCCGACACGCCGATGGACATGAACGAAAACATCAGCGCGAATTGCGACAATTTGAGCGGCAGGCTGAGCATCTGACGCTGGCTGAGGAACACGATGAAAGCGCCTTTATCGCCTGGCAGAAGGGTTTTTCAGCGTTGATTGCCTCGTTTCCCTGGCAACACGCCAGCCCGGCGCTAATGCAGAATGAGCTGTTCGCTATCACTGTCACCCTCTGGCAGGAGGCGTTGGAAGCGCTGTTTACCTCGTCTGATCAGCGTCCGCAGTTTAAACGGGCAGAGAAAATTGTGGCGTTTTCCATCAGCAAAATACCTTTGCTGGGCGAAGCAACGGAGGTCTGGCGGGCGCTGATGGACCTGCTCGACGCCTGTCGGCAGCGTTCAGCCAGAGAACCCGTCTGGTTCACCTTGCTGGAGAGCTACAGCGAAGCAGCAAACCTGTGCAGCCGGGGCATTTTGCTGTTTTGCCTGGCCAGTGAAGCCGTACTGCGCGGCCAACCATTGCCGGATCGGGCACGGCTCAATGAGCGAATCAAACGGCATTACGACAGCGTGATTGATGGCACGCATCCCTTTTTTGATCGCTGACTCGCGGATGTCCATTATTTTATATGCTATTCTTACCTGCCTTATTATTGCCTGACCGTTGTAAACCACGGATTATCTGACCCGCTATGCCTGTGACCGAAAAAAGGAAAAATGACCCACAAGGGTTAAAGCGTCGGATCCTCGACGCTGCACTGTCCAACTTTGCCGAATTTGGCCTGCAAGGTGCACGGATGGAAAAGATTGCTGAACAGGCCAGTACAACTAAACGTATGGTGGTATACCACTTCAGCGATAAAGAAAACCTTTATATTGCCGTTCTTGAACAGGTTTATCTGGCTATCCGACAGCATGAGGCAGGACTGAACCTTGAGCAATTGCCCCCGGAAGAGGCAGTGATCCGGCTCGCTGAGGCAAGTTTTGATTATCATATTTCCCACCCTGACTTTCTGCGCCTGGTGTGCAGTGAAAACCTGATGCGTGGCCGTTATATCAGCCATTCAGCACGAATTAAAACGCTTAATCAGAGCGCACTTGATGTGCTGGATGGGATACTGACACGCGGAAAAGCCTCAGGGGTATTTAACCCGCAAACGGACACGGTGGACGTCCATCGTCTGATCAGCAGCATTTGCACTCACAACGTCGCCAATCGCTATACCTTCAACACGCTGTTCGGTGGCAACGAAACCGAGCAGCAAAGCATCGATCGCAATCGCCGACTGGTGGTGGAAGCAACTTTGCGTTATCTCCGTCCGCCCCGGTCATAAAAACGGGGAAAAAACCGTTCCGGGGAGGGTGAGGTCCAATCGTGTAAAAAACAACGTTATTAACTTAGTCTATTGTTTTAATTATCGTTTACGCCGAATATCTTCATTCAGAAAATGGGTAAAGAAGGGGGAAGCTTGTGGCTTATAAATCCCCTTCTCCTGCATACAGAATGCGCATCCGGTAGTTAGCTGCATTCCACAGTGAGACTGGTTCATGCGTCGATGAGGCCGAGACGTGGATTTTTGACGACAATCAATCAGGGTTACCTTATGTTTTGTATAAGGATTCGACACCCATATCAAAACGGATAACTCTCAACCTTTCAAGGTCCGGTCCGGTTCAGATCAAGTCATAACTAATACACATGAACCATCTCATGTACATTTATCAATTATATTTACCACATGTGTCTCTTGCATGAATAAAAAGAGAATAGAAATGGGAATCAAAATAAGGACTGTACACTTTTGTCGGGGTTTCTGTTAGCCCAAATGAATTAAGACCAACCACATAGTTTCCGCTGGTATTATTATGATTTGATTCTGCTATCCATGCCCCGCCACTGCTTCCCGACGTCATAGGGTTATTATCCAGTCTGACTAGCGTTGAAGTGACTTCCCCTACTGTGCCTGAAACCCTTTGCAAAACCCGACCGCTTCCGTAGTTTATTGGATACCCAATAGCGGTTAATACTGAATAAGGTATTTTTGTTTTAAATCCCATCCATCCTGCGTCACTCTTGCCTTTTGTGACAAGGAAACCATAATCTTTACTAAAGTTTATACGTTCTCTGCCCGTTACCCAATTACTTTTAACAGTTTGGCAAGTTGTGGTGAAAGAAGTGCTGCCACCACCATTTTTATATGCCTGAACAAACTTAAAATTTTTGTACCACTCCCCTGTTTTACTGTCTCTCAGACAATGAGCGGCTGTTAATAATGTCTTATTTGACCCAACAAATTGTGCGGAACATCTGTAATTGTTGCCTTTTGCATCTGTAAAAAATAACGCTCCGGCATTCCAGAAAGGGCGCTGGCGTACATTTGCTTCTCCCGGGTTACCTGTCGCACTGGTTTGCATGCTTAATTTTCCTGGTATGACTACCGCTCTGCTTTGTGCGGCTTACTACTGATAGTTCGACAGTAATGACCTTTTCAAGCGAATTCCCTGAGCTTATTTTTAATTTCTGAAGCGCTATCTCCCCAGCCGATATTTGAACTGTTGGCATCGGTTTCGCCGAGAGCATCCTTGCTTTCGTCCAATATTCATTAGTCCGAAGTGAAACTGCTGAAATATCGCCAGTGTAATTGCCACTATTAACATTCCCCTGAGAGTGAGAGGCAAATGACAGAAATAACAATACCAAAGCTGAAGTGATTTTTCCCTTCATTTTTATACCTGTGTTATAAATTTTAGAAAAGGTTCGCCAGAGAGCCTGAGTTAATGAGGCTGGTATTGAATAAACCCCATACTGCCTTTCCTGTCAGGTGGGATAAATTACCTTAAATAAAAAAGTAAATGGTTAATTTACATTCGATGAAAATGAAAGGGTAAATATTCAAGCCATGTTTGATAACAATCAAAATTAAACAATTAACACATATTCAATATCCATTCCTGATAAATAGGGGGCCGGTACACCCCCTCCAAAATTCCCACCACTTGTGAATATCACATGATTTTTAAATAAGAAAGATGTCTGTTTTTAACATCGCTTTTTTGTTCTACTTTTTAAACGAACGTATGTTGCTAATAAGATACTTGTCTGTCTCAGTGATCAACGTTTCTCCCTGCAGGACAAGCGTCAGGACCATCGGCGTTCGGGGATGAACTTTCCGACCCCATTTTACACCCGCGATCCTGCCATCATTTGTTCGCTCAGGAATACGCTGTCGCCCGGCTTGCGCCACTGCGGGCAGTATCCGACTAACCATTTACCGGGAGGGCCTGGAGGACCAACTGGGTGCACCGGGCTGGTTACTAACGCAGTGGTGCTGTGGCACTCACTTTATCTGCGGGAGGCGCTTTCACACCTTCGCACAACGGGAGAACGCCGGATGATGAGCATATTTCCCGACTCTCGTCACTGATGCCCGGTCATATTGATATGCTGGGGCATTATACGTTCACACTACCAGAGGATATTCTGAAAGGAGACCTGAGGCCATTAAATTCCAGTTTAAACAATGAAGTATCCTCTTGGCGTTTTTTTTACATCATCGGATCTCCCCCCTTTCCAGTATCACCTCCTTATGCCTGTCCTTTTAGGGCAATTCAGCTACGCTTGAAGCGTCATATTCAGAAAATTCTGCCTGTTGACCTGTCAGTTCACTGCTGCCCAACCCTGAATCAGGAGCATTCAATGACATCCGACAAAGACGGTTATCCCCTGCGTGAATGCAGGCTGGACGGCAATGAGTCCGGCCTGTGGAACTGGGCGCAGAATACCCTACTGGCGGATAAAAGCAGGATACACACGCCCACCACGGAAGATGAATTACAGGCGCTTATCGCCGGCAGCCCGGGTAAAATACGCGTAATTGGTAACCGGATGTCCTCTGGCAGAATGCTTACGCTGGCGGCTGAGGATGGCATTCTTGTCGATCTCTGTCATCTTCGTGGCCTGATCGCCCTCACTGAAAACACGGCCACTTTTGCCGGAGGTACGCCGTTGCAGGAGGTCTATGACACGCTGACCGACATGGACAGAATGCTGGCCGCGTCTCCTGGGGTGATTGCCGTTCAGACGCTGGCGGGCGCGCTGGCAACCGGTACTCACGGCCAGGGCTTACAGCAAAGCTCAATCGCTGACGACGTTCTCAGCCTGCGAATGGTACTGGCCGACGGCAGCGCCGAGCTGTTCGATCGTCAGCACCCGGCGTTTGCCGCTGTTATGCTGGGGCTGGGCTGCCTGGGTGTGGTAACCCAGGTTACCCTGCGTATCCAGCCTTTGATGGTCTATACCTGCTTCAAAAATGCAGTGAGCGCCGATAACCTGGGCAACGATCTGCTGGCATGGAATCAGGATTATGCGCTGAGTAAAGCATGGTGGTTTCCCAATGAAAATCAGGTACACGTCTGGAATGCCCGCATGGCTGACCGACAGGAAACCAGCGACTACTATCAGAATCACGGCAGGCTGCTAAAACAGGAGCAGACCAGCGATGCGATGAACGAGACCGTTGATAAAACCCTCAACAACATGCGCAACGATACGCAAATCGTCGATGATAACGGCAAGCCTTTTCGCACCGTGACGCGCTTCAGGGATTTTTCGGATGTCACCGGCGATGTTTATCAGGTGTTCTGTCGCGGCATTGCCACGCCACAAATTAATGTGGAAATCGGCATTCCACTGGAACGTGTCCCACCGGTGATTGATCAGATCAGGCAGTGGCACACCCGGACGCAGCCCCATATGCATTACCCTGTCATTCTGCGTTGTACCGGCCCCTCCAGGAGCTGGCTCAGTCCTGCTTATCAACAGGATACCTGTTTCTTTGGCTTCGTGGTTTATTACGCTGAGGATGGTTCGCTGTCTGAGGAAGGCGTGGACTTTCTCAAGTCGGTGGAGAAAATACTGGCCGCCGCAGGTGGCAGGCCACACTGGGGAAAATATTTTGATGACACCCTCTACGACTGGCCTGCGCTTTACCCCCAGTGGCAAGCCTTTCGTAGGGTGCGTGAAACGCTGGACCCACAGCATAAGTTTGCCAATGTATTTACCGCAAAATTACTCGACTGAACGTAAGGAGAATGCCAATGAAGGCATGGGTTACCCTGCTTACCCAACCGGATTATCTGGTTGGGGTGAAAGCGTTACACAAGTCCCTGCTGCGAGCTAAAACAGCCTGGCCGCTGGTCGTTATGGTGACCAGCAACATTGATGCAGCAGCCCGCCATTTGCTGGAGCGTGCTGGTTGCCTGCTGCGTGAGGTAACACCACTGCTTAAGGACACTAACAAGCAGACCCGCTATGCCAACGAACGTTTTGCTGAGGTATGGAGCAAGCTCGCCGTCTGGCAGCTGACGGAATTTGAACGCGTGGTTTTTCTGGATGCCGATATGTTGGTGACCCGGAACATGGACGAACTTTTTGATCTGCAACTACCCAATGGCTGGATTGCCGCCTGCCATGCCTGCCGCTGCAATCCGGGAAAAATTGCCAGTTATCCTAAAAGCTGGCGACCTGAAAACTGCTTCTACAGCTACTGCAAGGGGGTTGAACATACCGTACAGCCGGACGAGGTAGAGGACTACCTCAATGGTGGACTGCTGGTACTGAAGCCGGATCGGCAGGTGTTTGACGATATGGTGCATCAGCTCTCCGCGCTGGATGACCTGTCACGCTATCTGTTTGCAGAACAGGATTTCCTCAACGACTTTTATCATCAGCGCTGGCAACCGCTGCCATATATCTATAACGCGCTGAAGACCTTGCCCTTCCAGCATACGAATATCTGGGACATGTCGCAGGTGAAGAATATTCACTATATTCTTAATAAGCCATGGGAGAAGGCACCCGACCCGAATAATCGCAGCTATCCGCTGAGTAAGTTGTGGTGGGAGATTGCATTAGGCTGAGGTAATTTTATCCCTGCCGGCAAGGATGCCGTAGCCTGCGCCGTAACGCTATACTTTCCGGTGACCAGGTAAAAAAAACCCGTCAGTGACGGGGCTGGCAACAGAAGCGCTGAAGCTCCTGAACTGTCTTCTTCTTCTTCTTCTTCTTTTTTCTTCTGCTTGTTTTTTTAACCGGGCCTGGTTCAGGAGAGAAACAGCTGGCGTTCTCTTTCCCGACGGGGAAGTAATATATCCAGAGCTTTGCCGGCCCGCTTCCACATCAGGAAGGCATCTGCTGCCCCCTTATAATCCCAGGCATTAAGCTTTCGTTTCACCGATGAACCGGCGAATGCCCCTGAACCGATATTAAAGATAAGGCTGCACAGGGCATCATATTGATTCTGAGAAAGCGGTGCGGTGATATTTTTTGCAATCGCTTTTTCTGCTGATGCTAAATCTTTCTTCAGAAGCTCCGTCGATTTTTCTGCGGTAATACAGGTATTTTTAGCAATCGGCATACCATTCACTTCACCAGTGTGACCCACCCCAATAGTAGGAATACCGGCAACATCGAGATAAGCATGTAACCGTTCACCCTCTTCTTTTTTAATGAACACAATGCCGTCATCACTGATTTTCATTTTCTTTTACTCCAAAGCGGCTAAATAATTTCCCTTCAACCAAATAACGTAATTTATCCACACCAATAAAACCGATAACACCGCCAACCAGATTGACCGCATTATCAGGAAAACCGAGATGTTCCAGTGAGCCTGAAATCGCCAGAGTAAAAATGGCACAGACAAAAGGGCCTGCAACAATTTCACTCAGATTTTTTTTGTCATAAATTCCCATAAAGAAGGAAATTACCAGAGCAGATAAAGCCGAAAATATTGTAGGTAAATAATTTACAACCCACACCCCACATTGTTCCACAACGTTATTAAACAGGGAAACCATTGGTACCTCTGTTATATTAAGCTTTAAATATTTTATTAAAAAACAACCAACTTCACGCTGTTAAATACAAAAAATAACAATGAGACACCCGAGCACTCAATTCTTCTTTATTAAAAATAACGCGCAAAATTATCTTTAATAAAAAGAAGCAGGTTAAATTCTGCGGAAAAAGTACTTTGGATTGCTTTGTTACCCGATATTTCGCCCACGTCCTGTCAATCAATCTCCTTCAGCGGCTGACTCAGTGATGGCCAATTCCTTTTGGCCCTCAATCTATTGTTGCCGTTTTTAGCGAACTTCAGCCCACAGTGCAGGTGCCTCTCCCGGTGCCCAATCCTGAACCAGAGCGGTATGTGCCTGCAGACAGATCCAGTTCCTGCCAACATAGCTCACTGGCGCGCCAGTGGCGTAAAACGTACCCAGCGTCCATTGTGGATAGAGATCGCCGCTGTCATCGCCGCCGCCGCTGTCATCGCTGGCGCTGGTGGTGGTCACAGACAGCACATTACTGGGTACGGAAAGCAGATTGGATGAATCCACTGCCGCGACAAAGTAACGATGGAAACTGTCAGCCTTCAGACCGCTGTCCAGGTAGCTGAGCTGCGAAGCAGGCACACGATCGATTTCATACCCGTCACGATAGACAATATAACTTTGCAGAGGGTTACTGCCGCTGGATGCGCCCCACATCAGATTGACGCTGTTCGCAGTTTCTCCCATTGAATGCAGGTTATACGGTGCTGTAGGTGGCGTAGTACCTGGTTCAGCAGTGGTACTGGTGGTGATGGTCAGCGGTTGACTTTGAGACGATTCCACCCCAGCAGAGTTAACCGCACTGACTGCATAACTATAAAGGGTATTTTCCTGTAGCCCGCTATCAGTGAACGACAGCGCTGAGCCACTGTGGATCAAGTGACCGTCGCGATAGAGGCGGTAAGATGCTCCCGCCGTCGCCGAGGCATTCCAGCTCAGTGTCGCCGAGGTACTGGTTACCTCACCTGCATGCAGACCCGCTGGTGAAACTGGCAGATCAGTATCAGGATTGCCACCGCCGACGAAATCGAGGTCAATAACCTGATAGAACGCATTACCGGTATCTGCAACTTCCCACACCGCCAACAGTACGTGGTAGCCGCTGCGTACCGGCAGTGGCACTTCATGCACCGTTGGGCTGGTAGGCCGCAGGGCCGCCCCATGGCTCCAGAATGGCTGTTCAGTAAACTCCACTTTGAAGAAGGGTTCAGTTTCAAATTGCGCACGGCTGAGCGGCAGCTCTGGATTCCATCCCTCGCGAGTAATGAAATAGTTGTAACGACGCGTCGAATGCGGTGCCGTGTAGGTCCAGATAAATTGCAGTACTGAGGCTGATGAGACCGTGTGTTTTTGCCAGTGTGAACCAGGCTCATCCAGAAACAGGCCATCACCCTGATTGGCACTGGCGATCCTGCCGTCAGGCGGTGGCAGTGCGTTAGCCGAGTCGGTAGGTGCAACGGGATCCTGCAATCCACGGTCGGTTTGTGGGAAGAATTTACCCGCTTCACGCTGGTTAAGCTGACCAGCATTCAGCTGACCATTCTGCCAGGCGAAATAAGCGCGTGATGCCGGCGTGGCAATATGCCCGTGGCGTAACGCTGGTGTCGTGAGTTGTCCGGCAGTATCCGTAGAAAAGAGCGATGTCCGGGAAGCAGCACCAGTCGCCTGCCAGAGGGAGTTAGCTAAGTCTGGCGTCCAGAAGGTATTGGAGTCATGCTCCATCACACAGCGGTAATGCTGTGACTGCAGGCTGACCATGTCATTATCACTGTATCTCACACCACTTCGCCATGATGGCAACTCATCAGGCTGTGGTTGAGGATCGGGCTGTGGCTGGGGATCGGGCTGTGGCTGAGGATCGGGCTGTGGCTGGGGATCGGGCTGTGGTTCCGGTACGGTGCCATCGCCCGCAAGATAGCCGTAACGCTTGATAAATTCCCAGTTGTAAGGCACGCCGTCGGCAGTAGAACCCGCATCCCAGTTAACCGACCAGGTCATCAAGCCCAGAATGGGTAAACCTGCCGCTTCCAGACGGTCCAGCGCATTATAAACATCGTCGGGATTGATGACATAACCAGTTGCCGCCGCGTCATTGTTGGTAGGCAAGCCGATGATAAATTTATCATGAGGTATTTTGATATAATTACGCGTTCCGGTTACCAGACTTTCGGTCAGATAATAAAGAAAGTCTGCTTTTTGCGCATCGTTATTCTGAGCCAGCCAACCCACATTATCAATCCACAGGCCATCACCGCCCTGATTATAAAACTGCGGCATAATATAATCGTAATAGCCTTCAAGGCGGCTAATATATGGGCTGTAACTCCCTCCCTGGGTCAGGTATGGAAATTCAGGAGCCATACTGATGGTGAAATATTTACCTGATGATTTAAAATGATCTTTCACCATTTTAAGTGCCGCAGGAATGACCGTCTGATTATCCGCAGCGGTGATTGCAGCCTGCTCCAGGTCAATATCCAGACCGTCAAAATCGTATTGATTGGTCAGTGCAATAATACGGTTTGCCAGTGCTTCTTCATCTCCGCTTTTCAGTTCAATATGTGCATCTGCTCCTCCAAGAGAAATCAGCACTTTGCGGCCTTGCGCATGTACCCTGTCAATCTGCTGACGAAATTCGGCTTCGGTGCCTTTATAAGGCCTGAAGTCAGGAATACGATCCGCGAGATCCAGCACTTTCATAAAAGACACAGCGATCACATTATATTGCACAGGAATATCAGGCAACTCTACTTCAACAAATTTACCTCTTCTGTAACCCTGCCCCTCAGTGGATGGCCAGTTATGCCAAAATCCCACTACCATTTTATTTTCGCTATTTCTTAACGACATATTTTTCTCGGACATAATCACCCCAGGTTTTATTGGATTAATTCTAAAGCAGACTATCAAATGATCTTTACATCAATCGAACTCGGTATAGTGAAAATTTCTTTCTGCATCACTTTATTACTGCAATAAATGTTAACCACAGCAAAAAAACTTTCAATTTCAATAATTAAAATGATGAGCGGATTTTTTGGCAACTGACTGAATTGATTGACCATTAAATAAAAATAATAAAGGCAATAAGAAACATATAATCAGCGTCGAAGTTTTTTACGATAGCAATGGATGATTTAACAAATTTAACAAACTGAAAGGACTGAATGGTCTGACCGATGATTACTTAAAAAATCAGATACAAAAAAAAAGCCGTTTAGACTTCATTTTTTATGACTATTGAAATTGTGCCATTAAAGATGGGGAAGATTAAAGAGTGGACGTACTGACAAAAATTTACAGTGTCGGCACAAAAAAATTAAGTAAGCATTAACAGAATTGTTACAGCCCGTCTGTCCATAAGATGAAATTACCGATTTTTTGTAGCGGAGAAGGATGAAGGGCCTTATCAGATAAGGTCTTCAATAAAGGTGTAAAACAGCATTACGCTGTATTCTTGAGTGGTTCGTTTTTATGCTTTTTTTTGTTAAAAAATAATCATCATTGCCATCAGACCCCGGCCGTTGTTATCGAACTGGCGTAAAGGCTATTTATTTTGTTTGGGACGAAATTTTATCTGAGGCTGGCTGTATTAAAAAAATGTTAAATCATCAGCCGAATTTTTCCATGAATTCAGTTTATATCACAGTGCAGTAATATAGATTTTTATTAAAGCAGATTGACGTAAAAAAATACAAAAACCATATAAAAGCAGAAGAAAGGTATTTATCCATGACTTTTATTTTTAATTTAAAACTATTTTAATAGTTGGTACTACTTGCTCACACTCATGCCTGTTAACACTCCGCGAAGCATATGCAGATGACCTGAATATCGCAAGTTTAAAAATTAATAATACTATTTAAAAAATAGCATCATAATGAAAACACTGATAAATATCAGAAAATCTTAGGACAAATCCAGTTCAGACGATTCTGGAGTGTGTTATATTTCATCTGATTTAAGTTGACGCTATATACCCCCACCAGGAGGCAGTATGTTTGTTTCATCTAACTTGAAATGCTTTATTGTTCTGGCGAGAGAAAAATCGCTCAAAAAAGCGTCCGAAATTCTTTTTGTTACTTCATCTCCAATATCGAGAAGAATAAAGCTCTTCGAAGATGAACTGGGATATAAGCTTTTTTCGCGCACAGATCATGATTTCACCCTCACCAAAAAGGGGCTCGAACTGTATGAAAAGATAATGCCTTACTACATGAAGATATCAGAAATTGAAGCCAGCTTTTCACAGAAAACGCACAGCCTCAATATCAAAAGGAGTCTGATGATCGGTGTTGAAAACCTCAATCACTTTCTGTTCAACATATTAGTAAAGAAAAGAAAGAAAACAGAGTCGGTTTCATACTGTTCCAGTGATGCCGCAAAGTCTCTGGAATCACTGCTCTCCGGTGAGGTTCAGGCAGTGATTTCCCACCGGGAGATCGCTGAGAACGGGATCAGCACGATGGAATTCTATAGCGAGCCGATCTGTTACTTACTGGCAAAGGGAATTGAGCGTTACCAGGTCAGTGATATGAAAAAAATCCCCATCATTATTCCCAGAAATGGCTTTCACGAGCACTACATCAAAACGGCCCATATGAAGATTCTGAACACCTGCCCCAATGCTCAGGTCATTATCGTGGATGATATAGATAACTATCTTTTTCTGATCAAAAGTGGTGATGCAGTGGGTCTGATGAGCGAATCCATGGTTCTGTTTTATAAAAATAAACACTGCTTTGACACAGACCTCAACTACAGCATAGATCGCTCATTCCCCGAATTGAAAACCTATATTTATTGCCTGAAAGAGTGTGAAAAAAATCTTAAGACCGCAATGGGTAGCATTTTGAGTGAGTATGAGAACAACGACATTGACTGCATAAGGTGAATTCAAAAATCTGAAATTAATACCCGCAAACAAATCCATATAGTTAACAAATTCAATACCAGACTTTAATAAAATAAAAAGCCCCATATAAATAAAGAAATATTATCAACAGGTCCATTTTTCATTCAATAACAAAAATAAAAATATTCTCATTAAAGATTCAGCACCCTTTATATGGCAACTAAAAACTTAACCCCACCAGCAATTTATTAACCTAACCCATAAAATTATATTTTACTCTGGCAGCAAAAAAATCTTTATTCATGCCAGTTGTAATGCTGTCTGATTTTTTCACAAAAAAAGAGTGGTGTTAAATATCAATAAATAATCAGAAAAAAAGACCGTTCGCTCTGTGCATTGTCAGCTCAACCTGCGGCACAGCTGCTGATATTTAATGCGCCCTGAGTTCCGGGCAGCCGCGTTGAATACCGTCTGGATGCTGACAACCTGTTCACATTACCTCCCGATTAAAACAGAGTGCAGTCCGCCGGGCAGAGACTGGCAAGCCCTGCCGCAGACCGAAAATGTCACCCTAAACAAAATGTGATCAGCTCTTCAAAGCGCAGAAACCAATGCCTGCATTGCAAACAAAAAAAACCCGTCAACAGCAGTTAAGCTGAAAACGGGAAAAAATGAACGTGCCCGGTTTAAGCACGCTCTAAAATGTAAACAGATTAGCCATTAAGTTTGAACAGTGACATGGAAGACATGTCAGTGAAAACCTTGTATGACGCCTGTAGTGCAGTTTGCTGCATGGTGTAGGAAGAGATCGCACTGGTGTAATCCACATCCACCAGGTTGCTCATCTGCGTGGTCTGATTAACCGTCGTATCATCCCCTTTCGCATCCAGATTACTCAGCTCGCTCAACTGCGTACCCAGCACGGAACGCACCGCAAGCACGTTATTTAACGAGTTGCTCAGGCCGCGATTGGTCTTGTCCAGTGCATCCTCGGACGCCTGTATGGCAGTATCATCAGCGCTGGCGATAGGCGTGTTCAGAGCATTAATTGCCGTATTGAGCGTAGTAAAGATATTCGCTTCGCTGGTGCTACCGTCCGGCTCTGCTTTGGCATTGCTGGTCAGCGCCATAAATACCTGATCGCCGGTGTGGCTGGTGACCATTGTACGGCTGGAATCAACCTTCTGACTGATAGCCGTCGTGCCACCGCTGTAAGTGACATTACCGCTGGAATCCTGGGTAAAAGGTGCGGAGTCGGTTTTATAGCCGGCAAACAGATAACGTCCATTGCCATCAGTCGCGTTGGCGAGATTAAGCAACTGGTCACGCAACCCGGTAAGCTGCTGAGCATAGGAAGCGCGGTCATCATCGGACAATGTGCCGTTGGCCGCCGCCACCACCACCGTCTGCGCACTTTGAATGACGCTGGTAACCTGCTGAAGGTTGGTCTCTTCTTCCGAAATGGTGGTAGTGGCAAAGCTGCGTGCAGTTTTGTACTGGCTGGTCTGCGCCTGGGCCTGTGACAACACCACCGCCTGCGCGGCAGCAACCGGGTCGTCCGACGGGTTGACCACACGCTTGCCTGATGAAAGTTGCTCACCGACTTTCAGCCAGCTGGCCTGCGAGGTTGAAATACCCCGCATCTGCTGATCGTAAATCATTGCGGTACTGAGACGCATAGTTAACTCCTTATCCTTTAGCTAACCGCACTGATCAACGCATCAAAAATCGCGCTGGCGGTCTGGATCACCTGCGCGTTGGCAGTGTAATACTGCTGATAACGCGTCAGATTGCCATATTCTTCATCAAGGTTGACGCCGGAAACAGACTGCTGCTGATTGGTCAGCTGCGTTACCACGTTAGTCTGCGTGGTACTGGTGGTTTCAAGCGTAGTAGTCTTGTTACCGATATCCGCCACCATACTGGCATAAGCTTGGGTAAGGGTGCTGGCACCGCTGATAACCTTTTTGGTCTGCAAATCCAGCAATGACTGGGCATTGGTGTTATCGCTTACGCCATCATCAGAGCCCGCGGCGGCAATTTTAGCCTCATCGGTTATATTGACGCTCATATTGCCAATCACATCGGCAACCGGCTTAACAAGGAAGCTGTCCTTGGCAGCTGGCGTGCCGCCAAGCGTGACCTGCAATCCATCGAAACTGAGCGTTGAGTTACCGGAACTGTCGGTGCCAGATGTGGCGGTAACCGAGGTGTTATCCGACAGACGGGTCACATTCCAGTTGGTGCCGTCATAACTCACCTTGTAGTTGGAAGCCTGAACGGCACTGGCATCGCTTATCGTGGCGGTCATCGAAGCAGTGCCTTTATTACTGGTGTTGGTCGTCACCGACGGGCTGCCGTAATTAAAGAAGGCTTCACCTGCATCGCCGTTACTGTCGTAGCCCGCTTCGTGCTGGGTATTAAAGCTGCTGGCCAGCCCCAGTGCCAGCTGACCCAGCTGGTTGCGGGTATTGTCCAGATCGGTGCGGAAAGCCAGCAGGCCACCGAGCGATCCGGTGGTGATCAATTTTTCAGGAATTTCCGTTTTAGCACCGGTAGAGGGATCAACCGTGGCAATGGTAGTACGGCTTGAGTCCGCGCTGGAAGCAACCGCCGCCAGCTGGTTATAGCTGTCACCCTGTACCAGGCTGATACCGTTACCAATGCTGATGTTGTAGCTACCGCCGTCTTGTTGGCTGACGGTCACACCCACCAAATCGTTCAGTTTACTGACCAGTTGGTCGCGTTGATCCAGCAGGTCATTTGGCGCAGTACCGCCGCCTGCTCCGGTCAGTTTAGTGATTTGCTGGTTAATGTTGGCGATCTGTTTGGCATAGCCATTAACCTGTTCTACCGTCGAGCTGATTGAGGTATTCAGACTGCTGTCGAGGTTTTTCAGATAGGTATCCGTCACCTGAAACTGGTTGACCAACCCTTCGGCCTTGCCCAGAACCGCCTCACGTGAGGATGAATCATCGGCGTTGCTGACCAGCGTCTGTAGCGAGGAGAAGAAATCCTGCATGTTGGTGGACAGCGTATTGGTGGTGCTGGAGAACATATCGTCAATATTTGATAACTGCGAATATTGCGTGCTCAGTGCGCTGGAGCTGGTACTTGCCGCACGCAGCTGGTTAGTAATGAAGGCGTCATACTCGCGATTAACGCTGGCTACCGATACCCCGTTACCATAGTAATTGGATCCACTCAGCGTGCTGCTGGACTGGGCAAGGACCGTGGTCTGACGTGAATATCCCGCAACGCTGTAATTACTGATGTTGTTACTGGTGGTATTCAACGCTGCGGAAGCGGCGTTTATCCCGCTTAACGCGGTATTGATTAAGTTAGACATGTCGGTTCCTTTTTAACCCTGGCAACACGGGCCGGCATTTACAATCGGTGCCGGTCTGCACTAACACAAATCCGGCCTTTAGCTGTTATCGGTTCATACGGGACAAACTTGAGCGATAAATCCCAAATAAATTAGCGTTTCAGCAAGACAAAGCGGATAGCTCCTCAGGCGCGCTTACTCAGGTAAATGCACTTCGCTAACGGCGCTGTAAACGTCGGGATAAAAGGAAAATCAGAACAAATCACCCATATCCTGGGTGTAGGCTTTCATCACTTTCTCCCCCATGGATTTGAACTGTTGGATCATCCCCACCAGCTTGTGCGCATAGTTGGGATCGGTAGCATAGCCCGCGGCCTGCAACGCTTTCGCCCCCTGCTCCGGCGTCGCTGCCGTAGTGACCGCCGCGTAGCGTGGATTACTACCGATCAGTTTTACGTAGTCATTCAGTGCCTCGAAATAGGAGTCGTAGACGCGAAACTTCGCCTTCACTTTTTTCGCCACGCCGTTGTCATATTCGGTGGTGGTGATCTCGGTGGTTTTACCCTGCCAGTCACCAGATGCCTTAATGCCAAAAATGTTGTAGCTGGGCCTGCCGTCTGCCGTGCGGATCTGACGCTGTCCCCAGCCTGATTCCAGCGCCGCCTGCGCCAGGATCAGATGGTGGGGAATGCCGCTTTCCGCACTGGCCTGCTGAGCGGGTTGCGACAGCTGAGCAATAAAATCGCTGCTGTCACCGCTGAGCGGCATATCGGAAGACGGTAGCCGCGGTACCGCCTTGCGCACCAGCTGCTCCATCGCCAGCGGCGGCAGGGTACTGATAAAGTTTTTATCCAGCAACATCGGCACGGTACCCGCTTTTTCATCGGGCGTGGCGGCCTGCTCCATCTGTTTGACCATCATATCCGCCAGCCCCAGTCCCTTAGCCGCAATCTGCTGCCCAATCTGCTGATCGTACATTGAGGTGTACATCCGTGTTTGCTCCGTACTGAGCAGGCCATCCTGCGGCAGCGCATCACGCATGCTTTTCAACATCATCTGTACAAACATCCCCTCCACCTGCTTTGCCACTTCCCTTGCGTGTGCTTTCGGGTCGCTGCTGGCCATACGTTTGAGGTTGTTCAGTGAACGGCTGTCATAAGCCGCACTCATCAGAGATTGAGAATCACCCATCAGATTATTTCCAGTTTGGCGTGCAGGCAGCCGGCACTCTGCATGGCCTGCAAAATGGACATCAGATCGATAGGGGAAGCCCCCAGCGCGTTAAGCGCGCGCACCACGCTGTTCAGATTGGCACTGGCGTTGACGCTTTTCAGCGAACCACCGCTCTGACGCATATCGATCTGCGTTTGTGGCGTTACCACCGTCTGACCACCGGCAAATGGCGTGTCAGGCTGACTGACGTTCTGCGACTGATTGACGGTGACAGAGAGATTGCCCTGGGCGATGGCACAGCTACTGAGCATCACCTCGCGGTTCATCACCACCGATCCGGTGCGCGAATTGATGATCACTTTGGCATCCTGAAGCGGAACTGAAACGTCGATGTTCTGGATATCTGCCAGCAGGCGAACCTGCGACGTGCCGCTGGCCGAAACACGTACCTGCACCGTCCGGCCATCCAGCGCCTGAGCGGAGCCATAGCGGGCATTAACCGCATCAGCAATGCGTTGCGCCATGCTGAAATCTTCTTCATTCAGCAACAGGTTGATGACATTGGTCGTACCAAAATTATTCGGCAGTTCACGTTCAATGGTTGCCCCACCGGTGATCCGTCCGCCGTTCACCTGGTTAACGGTCACGCTGCTTCCCCCGGAGGACGCTCCCGCACCGCCCACCAGAATATTGCCCTGGGCCAGCGCATAGACCTGGTTATCCACCCCTTTTAGCGGGGTCATCAACAGCGTGCCGCCGCGCAGGCTCTTGGCATTACCCATTGAAGACACCACCACGTCAATCACCTGTCCCTGGCGTCCAAAGGCCGGCAGTTTGGCCGTGACCATAACTGCCGCGACGTTTTTCAGCTGCATGTTGGTGCCGCTGGGCACGGTGATGCCCAACTGTGACAGCATGTTGTTTAAACTTTGGGTGGTAAACGGCGTCTGGGTGGTCTGGTCTCCCGAACCATCCAGCCCCACCACCAGACCGTAGCCAATCAGGGAGTTATCCCGTACGCCGCCCACCGTGGTCAGATCGCGGATACGGTCGGCAAAGGAGCAGGTGCTGACCATCGCCAGTAACAGCAGGGTGAGTCGAAGAATTCTGTGCATGATAACCTCTCAGAATGGTGACAGGTTCAGGAAGAACCGTTGCAGCCAGCCCATCGTCTGTGCCTCATTGATATAACCGTTGCCGATATATTCAATGCGCGCGTCTGCCACCTGGGTCGAAACCACGGTGTTGCTGCCGCTGATGGTGCGTGGGTTAACCACGCCCGAGAAGCGGATAAATTCTGTCCCCTGGTTAATCTCAATCTGTTTTTCACCCACGACCTTCAGGTTACCGTTAGGCAGCACCTGATTGACGGTGACGGTAATGGTGCCAGTAAAGGTATTATTGGCCGTCGCACCACCTTTACCTGCAAAGGTATTCTTACCACTGCCATCCACGGCAGCCTTGTCACCACCCAAAAGTCCCGCCATCGCGCTGGGAACCGCCGCCAGAGCAGCCGTCGCGCTGGCATCACGTCCGGCAGAGGCGGTGGAGCTTTTACTGGCGCTGACGTTTTCCTGCAAGGTGATCGTTAGCGTATCGCCAATATTGCGTGGGCGACGATCCTCAAACAACGGTTGATAGCCGTAGTTCATTGGCATAATGCCCTGAAAAATAGAGCCGTTTACCACCTGGGGCGAAGCGGGCAACGGCTCGGCCGTTGTCGAACCTTCGACCAGTGGCTTACGGGGAACCAAAGCACAACCGTTAAGCGTCAGGAGCAATGTAGCTACCAACAAACGTCCAGGCATGGAGATTTGCTTCGCCATGGAATCACGACCTTAATTAAAGTTCTTGTAATTAGCGCCGGGTAAACCCGGCTTTTACTGTTACAGCTGGGTCAGTTTGGCCAACATCTGATCGGAAGTGCTGATCGCTTTACTGTTGATCTCGTAAGCACGCTGGGTCTGGATCATGCTGACCAGTTCCTCAGCCACGTTCACGTTGGAGGTTTCCACATAGCCCTGGTACAACAGGCCCGCGCCGTTGTTGCCCGGCGTGCTGTCGGTGGGTGCACCGGAAGCCTGGGTTTCCTGGTAGAGGTTTTCACCCATACTTTCAAGGCCGGCGTCGTTAATAAAGGTGCTCAGCGTCAGCTGACCAACCTGAACCGCCGCCGTCTGGCCCTGCTGTGTCACGCTGACCACACCGTCACGACCAATGGTCATGCTCAGGGCGTTAGCCGGAACGGTGATAGCTGGCTGTACCGGGAAACCGGCGTTGGTTACCAGCTGGCCGTTCTGGTCAGTCTGAAACGAACCGTCACGGGTATAGGCGGTGGTGCCGTCAGGCAGCTGCACCTGAAAGTAACCCTGTCCGCTGATCGCCACGTCTTTCGACGAATCCGTTTTGTTAAGATTACCCTGAGTGTGCAGGCGTTCGGTGGCGACCGGACGTGTACCGGTACCCAGCTGCATCCCGGAAGGTAGCGTGGTTTGCTCAGACGACTGCGCACCAGGCTGGCGGATAGTCTGGTACATCAGATCCTCAAACACCGCACGCTGGCGTTTAAAGCCGTTGGTGCTGACGTTTGCCAGGTTGTTGGAAATGACATCCATGTTGGTCTGCTGGGCGTCAAGACCGGTTTTGGCAATCCATAGAGAGCGGATCATAAGGTTTTCCTCTGCACTCAGCTCATCGACAGCAGCTGGTTAGCGCGTTGTTCATTGTCATCTACGCTGGAGATCACTTTCATCTGCATCTCAAAGCGGCGTGCGTTCGCGATCATGTCAACCATGGTTTGTGTGGAATTGACGTTGCTGCCTTCCAGCACGCCAGGCATGACCTGAATGGTTGGATCGCTTTGCAGAACAGCTCCGCGCTGTGCCTGTGCGCTGGCGGTGAGACGGAACAGACCGTCATCACCGCGCGTTACTTCTGTACTGGTGGCTTTGACCAGTTTCAGACGGCCCAGCTGAACTGTGGCATTGGGAGCATCACCCGGATTCAACGCGGTAATAGAACCGTCAGCCGCGATGGTCACTTCCGCCCCTTGCGGCACCGCGATTGGCCCGCCGTCACCTACCACCAGGTTGCCCTGAATGGTGAGCTGTCCGGCCGGGTTGATCTCCATGTTACCGTTGCGGGTATAGGCTTCAGTACCATCGGCTGCCTGCACCGCCAGCCAGCCGTCCTGACGAACGGCGACATCCAGCGGGCGCTCGGTGTAGTCCATTGCTCCGGGCGTCATATCTGCCCCAGGCGTGGACGCCGTCACCAGCGTGCGGGTTGGCATGGACTGCCCTTCCACTGGCACCGCACGCAGCGCGTTAAGCTGCGCACGGAAGCCGGGCGTTGAGGCATTGGCAAGGTTGCTTGCCGTCACTGCCTGCTGATCGAGGGTCTGACTGGCAGCCCCCATTGCGGTATATATCGCGTGATCCATTGGACTCCCCTGTTAGCCAGGTTAACGCAGGTTGACCAGCGTATTGAGGATCTGGTCCTGTGTTTTAATGGTCTGGGCGTTGGACTGATAGTTGCGCTGTGCCACGATCATATTCACCAGCTCTTTACTCAGATCGACGTTGGAAGATTCCACCGCGCCTGCGGTCAGCGTACCGAGGTTACCGGTTCCCGCCAGACCAACCAGCGCCTGACCTGAAGAGGCCGTCGCGGACCAGACGTTGTTACCTTCAGACTTCAGCCCTTCCGGGTTAGCGAAGTTAGCCAGCGCAATCTGTCCCAGCGTCTGGGTCTGCTCGTTGGAGTAGTTCCCCACCACGGTGCCATCGTCATTGATCTGATAGCTGGTCAGGTCGCCAGGCTTATAACCGTTCTGCGTTGGGTTACCGAAGGTGTCAGTACCGGTGTTCTGCTGCTGGCTGCCGGTGAGATCCAGCGAGAAGGTGCTCGGTGCCGAACCGTTCAACGACGCCATGCTGACGGTCTGCGTCGCGGTAGAGGTCAGCTCACCGCTGCTGTTAAAGGTCATATCCCAGCTTCCGGCACTGGCACCGGTACTCGAATCCACTGCCTGTACGTTCCAGGTGGTGGTCGGGTTAGTCGCGTCGGTGGTGCTGTCGGTGGCACCTTTAATGAAATACAGGTTAATGGTGTGCGCGTTACCCAGCGAGTCATAGGTGGTCATTGACGCTTTGCTGTTGTAGGTATCGGTATTGGTTGAATCGAATGTCGTGGTGGTTGGCACGGTGTCAGTCGAGTTCAGGTTGGCGGTAATCGCCGCCGTGGTGGTGGCTTTCGCCGGCATTGCCGTGGTTGGAATGCTCAACGCAACCGGGCTGGCACCGGTCTGCACTGTCGGCGGTGTACCCGTTGCCGGATAACCGGTCAGTTTCAGGCCATCGGAGTTAACGATATTGCGGTCTGAATCCAGCGTGAACTGGCCGTTACGGCTGTAGTACACCGCACCGCTGGTATCCGTCAGACGGAAGAAACCGGACTGGCTGATAGCCACGTCGAGACCACGGCTGGTTGAGGTGGTGGTACCGTCAGTGAAATCCTGCGTGACCGCGGCAACCTTGGTACCCAGACCGACTTTAGAGTCTGCGAACATGTCCGCGAAAGAAACGGTGGCCGATTTAAAGCCTACGGTTGCGGAGTTAGCGATGTTGTTGCCGATAACGTCAAGGTTGCTGGCGGCGGCGTTTAAGCCACTGACTGCCTGAGAGAATGCCATGTGTAGTCTCCTGAAAAAGTTTTTGTTATTTAAAGAATCTGACGAACGTTAGCGACAGTGGATGTACCCATAGTGCCCAGATCCAGGATGGCACCGTCGGTATCGGTGGTGACGCCGTTGACCAGCGCATAATTCAGAGGTTGTGCCGTCAGCTGGCCACTGGCATTGCTGGCACTGAGCGACAGGGTGTATTTTCCGTCCGGGGCGGTGGTGCCATCCGATTCAGAACCATCCCATGAAAAGGTATGAACACCGGCGCTGAGGGCACCAAGATTGATAGTCTGTACCACCTTGCCAGAAGAGTCGCTGATGGTGGCGGTAGTGGCGGTGGATGCCTGTTCCAGACTCACGCCAAATGGAGTTGTTGAGGTGGTGTCACCGCTGGTACCCACCAGAATCTGTGAGCCATCAACCATCACGCCTTTGCCGACCAGTGCCGACGCCTGCAACGACTGGCTACTGTTGATCTGACCGGAGATCGAGCCCAGCGTGGTGTTCAGCTTTTCAATACCGCTAAGGGTGTTGATCTGTGCCAACTGGGTAGTTAACTGGCTGTTATCCATTGGGTTGGTCGGATCCTGGTTTTGTAACTGCGTGACCAACAGCGTCAGGAAGTTACTTTGCAGGTCGGCCGCCGTGGTATCGCTGGTCGACGACGTGGTGGTAATGGCCGTGTTGTCTGTGGATTCGTTGACGCCTACTGCAATGCTCATGTGGCTGCTCCTTATTGACCCATCGTCAGGGTTTTCATCATCATTTGTTTAACGGTGTTCAACACCTCGACGTTGGCCTGGTAGCTGCGCGAGGCGGACATGGTGTTCACCGTTTCGCTTACCACATCGACGTTGGGCATTTTTACGTAGCCTTTTGCATCTGCCATCGGATTGCCCGGCTCATAAACCAGTTTTGCCGGTGTTGGATCGTCCACCACCTGCGATACCCTTACACCACCGGTGGCCGATCCAGACTCCGCTGCCGTCTGGAAAACCACCTGCTTCGCCACGTAAGGCTGACCATCCGGTCCGGTCACGCTGTCGGCGTTGGCCAGGTTACTGGCCGCAACGTTCAGTCGCTGTGACTGGGCAGTCATCGCTGAACCGGCAATATCAAAAATACTCATAAGTGCCATAACTTATTGCCCCTGTAGCACGGACATCATGCTTTTGATCTGTCCGGTGATAACGGTCAGATCGGTCTGGTATTTCAAACTGTTATCCGCAAACTGAGTACGTTCGCGATCCATATCGACGGTATTACCGTCGGCAGAAGGCTGGTCTGGCACCCGGTACATCAGGTCCATGGAAGCCGCCTGTGTAGATTCCGCAGGAATATGGCGATCGGAGGTGACCGCCAGTTGCAGGCCCGAACCCTGCGCCCGACCCTGCTCCATTACCTTGTTTAACTGGCTGGCGAAATCGATATCGCGTGCCTGGTAGCCGGGGGTATCCGCGTTGGCAATATTGGACGCAAGGATCTCCTGGCGCTGGGCCCGCAGGTTCAACGCTTCGGTGTTGAACCGCAGTGCGGCGTCGAGTTTGTCGAGCATGCTTCCTCCGCATGGTGAGTATTCAGAGCTGACAGCATAATCGCGTAAGGCAAATTGCTATCGGAGGAATAACGCTCAAAAGCGTCGCTAATTTGCGCCTTGACCGTGCGCGCCCGCGAGTAGAATTGCTGCCATGTGAAAAACAGGGTAACGAGAAGATGCGTGGGTTTACTTTGCTGATTGCCGGGTTGCTGGGCCTGGCCACTCTGCCAGCCGGTGCCGCCTCACTGACGGTTCAACTCAATCAATTTTTTAAAGCGCGCTATGGGGAATCCGGCCAGAATGCCGATACCCTGGTTGTGGTGGTAAAAACGCCTCAGTCACAGTGGCCTGCCTGTGACACACCGCGCTTCTCCCTGCCTGGCAACAGTCGCATCTGGGGTAACATGAGTGTCGCGGCAAACTGTGACCAGAACCGCCGTTATCTCCAGGTGGAAGTTCAGGTAACCGGCAGCTATATCGTGGCAACGCGCGTGGTACCACGGGGCACGGCTATCACCGCAGCCGATATCAAAACGGTACGCGGCCGTCTGGATACCCTGCCTGCACGCACGGTAATGAGCGCACCAGAGATAACCGATGCGGTGGCACTGCGAGATATTATTCCCGGCCAGCCTCTGACCATGATGATGGTTCGCCAGCCGTGGCGGGTGAAGGCGGGACAGAATGTGACGGTGGTCGCCAGCGGTGATGGCTTCAACGTCTCAAGCGAAGGACGGGCGATGAACAATGCCACAGCGACACAACCGGTGCGTGTGCGCATGAGTTCAGGTCAGATTGTCAGCGGGAAAGTGGCTGCGGATGGGAATATTCTTATAACGCTATAAAGGACTAAAGATGGGCTCAGTTCTGCCGATAGAATAAATAACAGACGCAATATACTTATTTTACAGGCTGACAGTTTGCCTGAGCTTACAGGAGTCAGATATGAGCATTGACAGAACTCAACCGTTGAATTCAGCCAGCACCGTCCAGACACGCGATACATCCGATACGGCTGCACCAAAGGCTCGTCAGGCTGAGGCAAAAACAACCGGCACCACCACCGCTTCGCAGGTTGTCCTGAGCGGCGCACAGTCACAACTGACTAAATCCAGCTCGCAGGATATTAACACCGCCCGCGTGGAGCAGTTAAAAACCGCCATTCGTAATGGCGAACTGAAAATGGACACCGGCAAAATCGCTGATGCCCTGATTCAGCAGGCAAAAGACGCTTTAGAAGGTAATTGAGTAAATGAATAAGCTGCTGACGACGCTTGATAAGATGCTGGAAGTGCTGGCAAGTCTGGCCGATGTGATGACATCAGAGCAACAACAGCTGTCAGGCGGGCAGATCAACAGCAGCTTACTGCAGCGTATTACTGAAGATAAAAGCTCCCTGCTGGCGACGCTCAACTTTCTTGAGCAAATGCGCCGTGATGCCGAGCAGGACAGCGGCATTCATGCCCCCTACAGCCGCCACTCTGAACTGTCGCGTCGCTGGTCAGACATTCAGGAAAAGACCATGAAGCTGCGTGATACTAATCTGCATAATGGTTTGCTGCTGAATCACCAGATTGGTTTTACCGAAAAGGCGCTGGACGTGCTTCGTCCGCATCACTCGCAGAAATTTTATGGCCCGGATGGCCAGGCGACGTCAAACGTGTTTATCAACCGCAAAGTCTGAACCGCCTTTTCGCCTTCCGGCATATGAAAGCGAGTCTTTGCGGTTCAGCTTCTCCCACTGCCCGCAACACTGAGCGTGCCAGTGAACCTTCTGTTCGGTCCTGCCGCACGCCGGGCAGTTAACCGGTACATATCGGTTGCGGTTTTAACCCCGGATATGATCAGACAGATCGCAGCCGAAAAACCACACTATCCGGTAGGTGGCATTCTCTGTGCAGGTCCGCTTTTCGGCGTCTGGCTGCTATTTTCTGCCGCCGGAAAAACACGCCAGCGCCTGATGTTAACAGGGGCCTTTCGCTCAGCGCGGGTCAGGATTCGACCGTCATACTTTCGTTATGAGCTACGCCTCGCTACCCGGAATGTTCAGCCCTGAAATTGTTTGCGGGAACGAAAGCCGACACGCGCACTACGATGGCCGATCGCAATGCATTGTCTGTAAGCCGCCGGGCGCCGTTTTTCCCGCTACGCTCGGCAAAGGGACATGGCCCCTCTGCCAGCCTGCCCCGGCAAAGGCACTACGCCGTGGTGCTTCGGGCGAAGTCACGCAGGCGAAAACCCAGCAAGGCCAGCACGCCAAAATAAGTAGCCGCACCGACGGCACACACCCCCACCAGACGCATCAATCGCCATACCATATTGCCCTGTGACCAGTCCGGCATTATCCATAACAGTCCCAGCAACACCGCCGCCATCACCACCACCGCGATGGTCAGACGCAGAAGAAAACTGAACCAGCCGGGCTGAGGCTGGAAAATAGCCTGTTTCCGCAGCTGCCAGTACAGCATCAGGGCATTGATACAGGCTGCCAGCCCGATGGATAACGACAGACCGGCGTGTTTCAGCGGGCCAATAAACGCCAGGTTCATCAGCTGTGTCATCAGTAGTGTAAAGAGGGCGATCTTCACCGGCGTTTTAATGTTCTGGCGGGAATAGAATCCCGGCGCGAGGATTTTCACCACAATCAGCCCCACCAGCCCGACCGAATAGGCCACCAGAGCCTGCTGCGTCATGGCAGCGTGAAAAGCGGTAAATTTGCCGTACTGAAACAGTGACACCACCAGCGGTCCTGACAGGATCCCCAGCGCCACCGCACAGGGTAACGCCAACAGAAAACTGAGACGCAGACCCCAGTCCATCAGGCGGTTATACTCCGCGTGATTTCCGGTGGCAAAGCTTCTGGCCAGCGCGGGAAGCAGTATGGTTCCCAGCGCCACGCCCAGCACGCCGGAAGGGAACTCCATCAGGCGGTCGGCATAGTACATCCACGACACCGAGCCTGAAACCAGAAACGACGCGAAAATGGTGTTGATGATCAGTGAAATCTGGCTGACCGATACGCCAAGGATCGCCGGTCCCATCTGCCGCATCACCCGCCACACCCCGGCATCCTTCAGGTTGATGCGCGGCAGCACCAGCATGCCAATCTTCTTAAGATGCGGTAACTGATAAAGCAGTTGCAGCACGCCGCCAACCACCACGGCCCATGCCAGCGCCATCACCGGAGGATGAAAGTACGGCGCGGCAAAAAGCGCAAAACCGATCATGCTGATATTCAGTAACGTAGGGGCAAAGGCCGGGACCGAGAAACGGTTCCAGGTGTTGAGGATAGCCCCGGCCAGCGAAGCCAACGAGATCAGCAAAATATAGGGAAAAGTCACGCGCAACAGCGATGAGGTAAGCGCAAATTTGTCTGCCGTATCGGCAAAACCCGGGGCGGTTGCCAGGATAACCCAGGGCGCGGTGACAATACCTGCAAGGGTCACCACCGCCAGTACCAGCGTCAGTAAACCAGAAACACAGGAAACGAAGACTCTGGTGGCTTCTTCTCCCTGTTTGCTTTTGTATTCGGCCAGGATGGGGACAAACGCCTGAGAAAACGCCCCTTCAGCGAAGATCCGACGCAGTAAGTTGGGTAATTTGAACGCCACAAAAAAGGCATCCGTCGCCATCCCGGCACCAAAAACTCTTGCCACAATGGCATCGCGCGCAAATCCCAGCACGCGAGAAAACAGGGTCATTGAGCTGACCGCTGCCAGTGATTTCAACAGGTTCATGCGTTTCCTGATTATTACGGGAACGGGATTGCAGGTCAGGTTTTCGCCCGACGCAGGGTTCCGATCGGCAAGCGCTATAGTCTACTGATAATGAATCAAATAACCATAGCGGATTGTTACAGCGTTATTCCTGGTCGGTGTCGCGCCACAGTTTTTCCACCACCCGTTGCGCCATCAGCGCCTGTTCGCCAGAGGTTTGCGGCAGAGTCTGATTTTGCACACAGTCGATAAAATGCCTGACGGCACCCACAAACCCTCGCTGTTCCAGGGTACTCTGCCACGCGGGAGTTGGGTCGATAATCAGCTGCCCCGCCATTTCCCGCTGTAAATGACACATGTCGTCAATCTGCCAGACGCTGCCGTCAGTCAGCGCCCTGACCGTTTCACGCTGCGTGCCTGCCCGACGATGCATACTGGTGGTGATCAGACGGTTGCCCTGACGAAAATGGTGTTCGGCATACATCATCTCCCCCACACCGTTGGTTTGCAGAGTCCCGTTTTGCAGCACTGCCTGACCGCCGCCCAGCCAAAGCGCCGTATCCACCACATGCAGATAATCATCCAGCAGGGTATGGAACAGATCGTGCGGGCCAACGCTGTCGCAACGGTGTTTATCCATCCGTAACGAGGCCAGCGACGATAATTCGGCTTTCAGTTGCAGGTAACGTGGCGCGAAGCGGCGGTTGAAAGCCACCATCAGCTTGCGCCCTTTACGATGGGCTAAATCCACCAGCTGTTCCGCTTCATCGAGGCTGCCCGCCAGGGGTTTATCGACGCAGACATCGACACCCGCCATCAACAACGCTTTGACGATGCTGAAATGACTGGCGGTGGTGGTATGAACAAATACTGCATCACTGGCAGCGGCCAGCTCTGCGGCAGAAGAAAAAAGAGGGATACGATAACTTTCACAGATTTTGCCAGCGCGATGCTGGTTTGGCGAGAATGCACCGACAATCTGCCAGCCTTCAGTTCTTGTCACTACGGGCAACCACGCTTTCTGCGCAATACTTCCCAGACCAATAATGCCCACTTTAAGTCTGATCATGTTGTTCTCTTTTTTTCAACAGCCTGCTGAACCAGGGCGACAACCTCAGTCCGTCCGGTCTAACAACCCGGCGAACTGCTGTTTCAGTTCGGCCATCTCACGTTCCAGCTCGGTTACTCTGGCCACAAGATCGTTTTCTGTCGTCGCCTGTGCGTTTTCGGCCGGGCCAGCATCTTCCACGTTGCCACTGAACAGATGCATATAGCGGCTTTCACGTTTTCCCGGCTCGCGTGAAAGTCGCATCACCAAAGGACCATCTTCGCGCGAGGTCAGGCTTTCCAGCGTCTGCTCCACTTCCGTCGTGTCAGCAAACTCATGCAGCCGCATACTGCGGGTCCTCAGCTCGCCGGGGGTCTGCGCCCCCCGTAACAGCAAGGTGCTCACCAACGCCAGCTCGCCCTGCGTCAACCTCAACGGACCAAACTCAGTATTGCAGAACCGGTGTTTATATTTCACCACCCGATCCCCTGCACGACTCAGGACGGTAGCCAGATGTTTTTTTACCAACATGTCCAGTGTGTCCTGCACGTCAGATTCGCTCAGCGTCATCACCGGTTCACGGTTTGACTTCTGATTGCAGGCGATAAGCACTCCGTTGAGCGACATGGGATATTGTTCAGGGGTGGTTACCTGCTTTTCCAGCAGGCACCCCACCACCCGCGCCTCAAGGGCAGAAAGCACTGTTTTCATCATAATGGTCCACGTCGTTCGGGTTGCCACGCGTTGGTGGTGAGGGCGGTCAGCACATGATCCTGCCAGAGTCCGTCAATCATCAGGTAATTTTTGGCATAGCCCTCCTTCTCAAAACCAAGCCGTGCCAGCAAATTGCCACTGCGATGATTGTGTGGCATGTAATTCGCCATAATTCTGTGCATACGTTGCTGGCGCTGCATATAACGTATCGCTGACTGCAATGCTTCATACATAATCCCCTGCCCCTGCCATTTTTCAGCCAGCGAATAGCCCAGGTAGCAGGCATGGAACGATCCCCGCACCACATTGCTGAAATTCGCCACGCCGCGTATCTCCGTTTCATTCGGGTCCAGCACCGCGAAATAGTAGGCATTGCCTTGCTTGTGCATTTCACCAATCAGCCCAAGACGGGCCTGCCAGCCAGAGGGATAACCATGACTGTCGTCGCGAACTGGCTCCCAGGGTTTCAGAAATGCACGATTTTCAGCGTAGTAATCGGCTAAACGCCAGGCGTCGCGTTCACAGACCAGACGAACCACCAGTCGGTCAGTGGTCAGGCGGGCTTTCGGCACAGCGGAACGATAGCCAAACATTCTCTCTCCTGCATCCTCGGAAAAAAACCGGCGCAACGTGCGCCGTACTCTGTGATTTCATCAGAAAATTATAATCACCCCCACTCTCGGGCGTAAAATAATCCGCCCGCTCAACGCAAAGCGGCGTCAACAGCATAGCAATGCGGTCGTCATTTATCGCTGAATGATCCACAGGGCCACAAAATGTCTCCGACATTAAGCGCACCCCCACTCTGCGTGTTAATCCTGGTGACTCTGAGCACAATGTCGTGCAAGCTATTCTCTTCGGTCTGGAGGGTAACAGACGGCATAATATGACGAGGATCATGATGAAAACGTTTTTCGCCGGGCTAAGCGCCCTGCTGTTGGCAGTATTACTCAGCGGCTGTAACCAGCTGACGCAATACACCATCAGCGAACAGGAAATAAACCAGGCGCTGGAAAAGCACAATAATTATGAGAAACAAATTGGCGTGGCCGGACTGGTTGATGCGCATATTGTTCTGAGTAACCTTAACAGCCAGATAGGACGCGAAGAACCCAACAAAGTCACGTTGACGGGTAACGCTAAAGTCAATATCAGTTCCCTGTTTGGCCCGCAAAACGCCGATATGAAGCTGACCATGAAGGCACAGCCGGTGTTTAATAAAGAACAGGGGGCTATTTATTTGCATGATCTGGAGCTGGTGGATGTGCAGGTGCAGCCTGAGAAGATGCAGGGTGTGCTGAAAACCCTGACGCCATACCTTAACCAGTCACTGAAAGACTATTTCAACCAGAAGCCCGCCTACCTGTTGAGCGCCGACCGTAGCAAAGCAGAGTCGCTGGCAAAACGATTCGCCAAGGGCCTTGAAGTACAACCTGGTAAGCTGGTTATCCCGTTCACTGACTAATCCCTTCCCCGTTCTCTGTTCGTCCCGGACAGAGAACGCCTCCCGGCATTTTCATTTTTACTCCGTGACTGAATCACAAACCAGGTGCAAAGCCGCCGCTTTGTGCTTATGCTTGGAACCCGGCCAAATCAGCCACAACGCCTTCACTTCTGCCGGAGCCTGTTTATGACTGCAAAACCCCAGGAACTTATGATCCGCCGCCCTGACGACTGGCATATTCATCTGCGTGACGATGAAATGTTACAGACCGTGCTGCCTTTTACCAGCGAGGTTTCCGGGCGGGCAATCGTGATGCCAAACCTGGTTCCGCCCGTCACCAGCGTGGCTGCGGCCATTGCCTACCGTGAACGTATTATGGCAGCACTGCCTGCCGGGCACAGCTTCACGCCGCTAATGACCTGTTATCTGACAGATTCACTGGATGCAGATGAAGTGGAAAAAGGCTTCAGTGCCGGCGTATTTACCGCTGCCAAGCTCTATCCGGCACACGCCACCACCAATTCCAGCCATGGCGTAACTAATATCGCCGCCATTGCCCCGGTGCTGGAACGGATGCAAAAAATCGGCATGCCGTTGTTGGTCCACGGTGAAGTCACCGATGCGCATATTGATATATTTGATCGTGAAGCGCGCTTTATCGACACCGTGATGGAACCACTGCGCATACAGTACCCGGAGCTGAAAGTGGTATTCGAGCACATCACAACACAGGACGCTGCCGCATACGTGCAGGAGGGCAACCGTTTCCTCGCCGCCACCATCACGCCACAACATTTAATGTTTAACCGCAATCACATGCTGGTGGGAGGGATACGTCCGCATTTGTATTGCCTGCCTGTTCTCAAGCGGAATGTTCACCAGCAAGCGCTGCGCAAGGTCGTGGCCAGCGGTAATACGCGTTTCTTCCTTGGCACCGATACTGCGCCGCATCTGCGTCAGCGGAAAGAGGCCAGCTGTGGGTGTGCGGGGGTCTTCAATGCGCCCACGTCACTGCCAGCCTACGCCACGGTGTTTGAGGAAATGGATGCGCTGCAACATTTTGAGGCGTTCTGCTCAGAAAACGGTCCTCGCTTTTACGATCTGCCACTGAATGAGGGCAGCATCAGGCTGGTGCGACAGCCGTGGACCGTGCCGGAGAGCGTCAAACTCGGTGATGATACGCTGGTCCCTTTCCTTGCCGGTGAAACGCTTAACTGGCAAGTGGCACCATAACCTGTAACAAAAAGATTGCCTTCGGACATTTAACTGTATATATTTACAGTATCTTATTCGGAGGCTTTCCATGCGTATCGAAGTCACTGTAGCAAAAACCACATCCCTACCGGCTGGTGCCATCGATGCACTGACCGCAGAACTGGACAAGCGAATTAATCAGCAGTTTCCTGAAACGGCTCACAGCGTTTCCGTTCGCTATGCGGCTGCCAACAACCTGACGGTGATGGGTGGTAATCATGCAGCGAAAGATCGCGTGACTGAAATTTTACAGGAAACCTGGGAAAGTGCCGACGACTGGTTTATCACCGACTGACTCCGCATCCCTTTTCTTTTCCGTTGTTTGCCGGATTTCGCCATCCGGCTTTTTTATTTTTTGCCAGGCCCGGTCCGCTGCCGGATGATAAGACGCTAAATTGTCACGGCAGAGATAATATTTCCGCAAATGTCCCACGGCTGTTTTTCTCCGGGCGATAATTATCGGCAGCGAGTGAAATAAGCAGCAATTAAAAGTTCATTCCCCGCGATAAAAATTTCATTCTGCACGAATCTAAAAAACCCTGTTATAATTACTTTGCTCTGTAAAAAAAGACCGCATTGAACCTCGATAAATCACTTCGTTGTCATTACTAATACGAGTTATAAAGGGGGTTATAATGGACAGAAACAAAGATGTTATCCAGACACATCCCCTCATTGGGTGGGATATCAGTACCGTCGACAGCTATGATGCTATGATGATCCGTTTGCATTCACTTTCCGCTAATCAGAAGCAGACTGACGAAGCAGAGGTTGGTCAGACCTACTGGTTAACCACCGATGTCGCCCGACAGTTTATCTCCATCCTTGAAGCTGGCATTGCCAAGATCGAAGCAACAGATTACCAGGACCGTGATTACCGTAAGCACTGATTTTATTCAGTTATCAGCACCCGCAAGGCACTCCAGAAGAGTGCCTTTTTCAATGGTGCTGCATTTTGCTATTCTGCATGCTTTGCCTAACCGGAAAGGAACCTTGCTGAGATGGTGTATGACTTAATAGTGGCAGGCAGTGGTTCTGTCGGTGCTGCCGCCGGATGGTATGCCAGCCGGGCTGGTCTGAAGGTACTGATGATCGATCGCGCGCATCCTCCGCATCGTGAGGGCAGTCACCATGGAGAATCCCGTCTGATCCGTCATGCTTACGGTGAAGGATCACGCTACGTGCCGATGGTGCTGAGGGCGCAACAGCTGTGGGATGAACTGGAAGCACAATGCGGTGAACGTATTATGCAGCGGAGCGGCGTACTTAACCTGGCACCCGCAACCTCTGAATTTATTGCCGGTGTCCGTCAGAGTGCAGCAACCTTCTCCCTGCAGGTTGACATACTGGACAGTGCAAACATTGGCGCACGGTGGCCACAGCTTGCGGTTCCTGATGATTATATTGGGGTTTTTGAAGCCCGTGCTGGTTATCTGAAGTCTGATGTGGCTGTACGTCATCTGATCCGCCTTGCCAGAGAAGCCGGTGCGGCCCAGCTGTTTAACTGTGCGGTGGACGCTCTGGAGGAACAGGACGGGCTTCAACGGGTACATACCGCTGAGGGTACTTTTTACGGACGTAAACTGCTGCTGAGCTGTGGAACCTGGGTGAAAACGTTGTTACCGCAGTTGCCCATCACACCGGTGCGAAAAGTATTTGCCTGGCATCAGGCTGATGGCCGTTACAGTGAAAATAACCGTTTCCCGGCCTTTACCGTCGAAGCAGCGGACGGGCATTATTACGGATTCCCGGCAGACAATAACGCCATTAAAATTGGTAAACATGACGGGGGACAGCCTGTTGAGACACCGCAACAACGCACCGCTTTTGGGACCGTGGCGGCTGATGGCAATGAACTTTTTTCTTTCCTGCGCCACTTTCTACCGGGCGTAGGCGTTTGCCTGCACGGAGAGTCATGCACCTATGATAATACCGGTGACAAAGATTTTATTATTGATACCATACCCGACTCACCAAACCGTCTGTTAATTAGTGGACTCAGTGGTCATGGTTTTAAATTTGCCACGGTGTTGGGTGAAATTGCCGCTAATTTTGCTCAGGGTAAAGCAGCGGAATTTGATTTATCACCTTTTTCTCTGTCTCGTTTTTAACTGAATAAATACGGCCATATCTGCGCCGTATTAACAGATTATTTAATCCGTTTTTTTATATTACCAATTAATCTGACACTTGATAGCTGCGTCTGATACCGTCACAGTTACCGATTTTCGACAATAGCGGTGCAGTCTGAAGTGATGCTCCGCAAGACCGCATGGTGACTGGTTTTTTACCTGAAGAGCACCACCTCTTGCGCCGCAGAGGTTGGCAAAGTGAAGCACGGTTGCGCGCCGCTGTTGAGCCTTATTTCGTCGTATTCCGCTGATTAAGATTTTCCTTTGCTGACGCGAATACCGTTTTCTGCAACGGGCTGTAGATCTGTTTTGGTCCCACAGACAATGCCAGCGACATCATCACCTGAATCAGCAGACTGTTTATTTCACCACGCCCAGACCGACCACCCGGAAACCGGGGCATTCGGGATAATGGGGAAGTAAGGCGCCAGGGCAGCAAAACCCTGTTCCGACGACATGTCACAATGATGCAATGTATATATTTTTAACACCACGCCAGACAAATACAAACGATAAACGGTGAAAACATTGCGCGAAGACAACGCCAGGAACGGCAGCCATTATGGGGTGGGTGACGGGATAGCGTTCACCGGCGCGGTGATATGCGAAAGCCGTTCGTCAGGCAATCCTGTGGGACGACTTTACCATCGAAATGGCCCGGAAGCTGGAGAGGTTATATGCGATCACCGCCTGCGATCCGCCATCGCGAAAGGCTGAGTTGATAACGTCTGTTGCAGGACTGCGACAAGTAAGATCATCCCCACCTGCTGGCGGGGATGATTAAAACAGCCCCTCTTACTTATCCGGTGTCGGGATTTTTAGCGTCATGTTAAGCAGCCCGCGCGACTTATTGAAGATTTTGTTGCCATTTTCACGACCCGCCCTACGGGCGCGCTGTTCTTCCGGGGAAAGCGCCAGTTCTTCCATACAAACCGGGCTACAGCAATGGTGATATTTTTCGGCACATTCCTCACACTGAATAAACAGTAAATGGCAGCCGTCATTTTTGCAGTTAACATGCGTATCGCAAGTCGCACCGCACTGATGGCACTGTGCGATCACATCGTCTGAAATACGTTCCCCCATCCTTTCGTCAAAGACAAAATTTTTGCCTTTAAAGCGCACGGGTAGCCCCTGCTCTCGCGCACGGCGGGCATACTCGATGATGCCGCCCTCAATGTGATAAACCTGTTCAAAACCGTTGTGCCGCATCCACGCACTGGCTTTTTCACAGCGGATACCGCCGGTGCAGTACATCACAATTTTTTTGTCTTTATTGTCCTGTAGCATATCGACGGCCATCGGCAGCTGATCGCGGAAAGTATCAGCCGGGATCTCCAGCGCGTTGTCAAAATGTCCCACTTCATATTCATAATGATTACGCATATCAACAAACACCGCATCAGGATCGTCAAGTAATGTATTGACCTCCGCAGCCTGCAGATAGCCGCCAACATTGCTGGCATCGAAGGTTTCATCGGTTATGCCATCAGCCACAATACGTTCACGTACTTTCAGCCGCAGTACCCAGAAGGATTTGCCATCATCATCCAGCGCGATGTTCATACGCAAATTATTCAGCGCCGGATCAAAGCCGTACAGCATCTCTTTCAGCGCCTCATAGTGACTGGCAGGCACACTGATCTGGGCATTAATTCCTTCGCCTGCGACGTAAACACGGCCGAAAACATTCAGCCGGGTAAACTGCACATACAGTGCATCGCGGAAGGCTTTGGCATCATCGATGGTGAAATATTTGTAGAAAGAGACAGTCGTGCGCGGTTCAGTTTCAGCGAGCATCCGCGCTTTCAGCTCTTCATTGGAAACAAGGTTATGTAACACTGGCATGGTGTACTTTCCTGGGTTCATAAGAGAATTTTGCGGACGTTATCATACCTGAATGTTATCCGATGCAAAGCCATTGCCCTGAAAATTGCTTATCCGGTCTCCGTTGACGCGGAACGTTATCGGTCGCGCCGACGAAGCAGCTGCGGCTAAAGGTAAAGACGAATTTGTCAAAATGTTAATGCGTAAACCGCGGAATACCCTGGACGACGAGCCCCGCTCGATGACAAAATCCGAGGAATACGCCGCAATTTCTCTGTTCAGGCGTGGTAAAAATGCTAAAAGTCAGCGTGTTATTTCAGTTCACAGTGAATAAATGGCACAATAGGTTATAAGAACAATTCATCACGGGCAGCATAATGGTGCCCCTTTGTTACGATTCGGAAGCTCATGACTCAGTTGCCTCAATTCAGACGTGCATTGCTACATCCCTGTTACTGGTTCACATGGCTGGGTATTGGCTTTCTTTATCTGCTGGTATTACTGCCCTATCCGGTACTGTATCACCTGGGCTGTGGCCTTGGCCGTCTTTCCATGCATTTTCTGAAACGTCGTGTAGAGGTCGCACGCCGCAATCTTCAACTCTGCTTCCCTGACATGCCAGAAGCTGAACGCGAAGCAATGGTAACGCGCAACTTTGAATCTGTCGGTATGGGGCTGTTGGAAACCGGCATGGCGTGGTTCTGGCCAGACTGGCGAATAACCAAATGGTTTCAGGTTAGCGGGCTGGAACACATCAGCAAAGCACATCAGGATAATAAAGGCGTGTTGCTAATCGGTATGCATTTTCTGACCCTTGAATTGGGAGCCCGTATTTTTGGCATCCACAATCCGGGGATTGGCGTCTACCGTCCAAACGACAACGCCCTGCTGGACTGGCTACAGACCTGGGGACGCATGCGTTCCAACAAAAGTATGCTGGATCGTAAGGACCTGAAAGGGATGATCCGCGCCCTGAAAAACGGCGATATTATCTGGTATGCGCCCGATCACGATTATGGTCCGAAAAGTAGCGTCTTCGCTCCCTTCTTTGCCGTGAACGAAGCCGCATCAACCAAAGGAAGCTATCTGTTGATCCGCAGCGGTAATCCAGCGGTAATCCCCTTTGTACCCCGGCGGCTGCCGCACGGCAGAGGTTATGAGATGGTTATCATGCCAGAGGAACTGTCGATGCCGCTTACCGATGAAACCGCCACCGCGACCCGGATGAACAAAATAGTTGAGCACGGGGTATTAATGGCCCCGGAACAATATATGTGGCTGCATCGTCGCTTTAAAACCCGCCCACCCGGCGAGCCCTCTTTCTATTAGTCCCCCGACAGCAGGTAAAATTTTGCCTGCCGCTTTCCTTCAGGCGGTAACCCTGTTACTGGTGATTTTCTGATTTGCAGCCAGTCCTTCGTACTCCCGGAAACGTCGGCGGCCCGTTTAAAGGTACATTTGTTGCGACGGGCAATGAGGTTCAGCGTTATCTGTCTCTGCCCGCACGCTCCCCCCGCCCGGCGGCCATACGCAATTGTCACGCTGGGTTTGCGAAGTCAGTAAAAGAGCGTCGAAAGCTGAGGGGGAGCTTACGTGGAAGGCGGTGCCATACAGAAGAAATATTATGAAATCATGCCCGCTGTATTGTTGATATGATTGCAGGCGTTATTTGCGCGGTCACTGAGACGGGAAAGTTCCTTTTCCAGCACCAACTCAACTGACAGAGCTGAGCAATCCCCGACAGCAAACCTCACAGCAGCCTGGCTTCCCGTATCATTTTCCCACCTGACTTATCTTTACAGCGGTCTTCCCCCCTCCATCATCAGCTTTGTTATCCACTTTGGGTCTTCAGTAACATGCTCGCTTCCCTGGCGCATTGTCGCGGAGTTCAGGCTGGTTATTACTTTATGGCAGGATGCCATCCGGTTTATTTTTCATCCTGTTCTGCTGCCATCACCGCCTCTGGGATCAACCGTTCAATGAACATTTACCTGAAATTATCGGCCATTTGTTTTGTTTCCAGACAGCCGGACTGCCCCGCTTTGCATCACCAATGAAGCAGATCGGCCAGTCTGAAAACCCCTGACAATTCGCTCTTCCCTCTGGCGGCACGGCGCTGCCATTACGCTCTGAGGCTGTTTCAGGGCAATTTCTCCTGCTTCAGAGCACACTTTCAGCTAAGCAGTTGATAGTTCATGCTAATCCCTTTTTTGTTTTTTCTGCCATTGCCTTTCCTCCTGCCATTCTTCGACTATCCTTTCCTGAACCTGCAACATTTGTGATGGAGAAACCTGATGAACCTTTACGCAACGCTGGAAGAAGCTATTGATGCAGCCAGAGAGGAATTTCTGGCCGCCAATCCTGAAATGGAAGAAGACGAAAGTTCAGTCAACCAGTTCAACCTGCAAAAATATATCATGCAGGATGGTGACAGCATGTGGCAGGCTGAATTCTTTTCTGAGGAAGGTGACGAAGGCGAATGTCTCTCATTACTCAGCGGAGAAGCAGCGCAGGCTATTTTTGACGGTGATTTTGATGAGACAGAGTTACGCCAGCAGTGGCTGCCGGAAAATACCCTGCACGAATGGGATGAAGGCGAATATCAGCTGGAGCCACCTGCCGACAGTGAAGAGGGAGAAGCAGCATCATCAGAGTGGGAAGACGACAATACCGACTCTGATAACTACGCCTGAGAATTAATTACTTGTAGGGGCCGTGATGCGCGTCCACTGGCAGCAGCAGAGTATCCACCACCAGCGACAGCGGCAGGTCAATAATTGTCAGAAAGCGCCAGGGCGTATCGCGGACATCCCACTGCACACCGGGATAAAACTGATTCCCGTGCCCCTGGCCAGGCATTGTCCGGCTGATAATGCTGCCACAGCCGCTCAGCGTTATCACGCACAGGCCAAGCAGCATTCCCCGCATTAATATTGTGGTCATTTTTTCTCATTCAGCTGAATAAAAAACGCGCTATTGTACTGCAACAGCAAGATGTTAAAAAGCAAAGTTTCTGTAAAGTCATTACCGCGTTGCATAAAAAAACCGGGAAGTTATTCCCGGTTTTTTAGCGCCTGAAAATTAAGACTTCGCAGTCTGAATCGCCTCAGGGTTGATTTTCAGTGACTGATAATGGTCAAACCAGTCATGGTATTTATCCGCATGTTGCCAGAGCTGATAGTGCATCCGTGACAGCGTGACCGGGTCGCTGATCAGTGCCAGGCGGCGATCGCGATCCAGTTTAGCCGGTGACTCGCTCAGGGCCTGTTCGACACGACGATCGCGGGCAAATTCCAGAATATCACTGTTAAGATGACGGGACGTTGCCATCGCGCTGGCCAACGCATTGAATGACGGATTAAATACCGCATGCATAAAGCCATCTTTCAACGCACGGGACCGATTCAGTTCATTGTATCGTTCTGTATCCAGCAACTCTTTTGGCGGATCATACTCTTCGGGGATCAGGAACAACTTAGCCCGTTTTGAGCACGTCCCCGTGGTGGAACGGCTGGAGAATACCGACACGAAAGGTGACAGGATCAGCGAGAAGACGATAGGTGCCAGCCACCACAGGAAGTTCAGATCAAGCATCCCCATGCCGACAGCCCAAACGATGCCTAACAGCATTTGTGAGCCATGACGTTTAAACGCCTCGCTCCAGGGGGTGGCATCATCATCACGCTGCGGGGAGTTCCAGACCACTTCCCAGCCAAGAAACGCACTGACCACAAATACGGTGTGAAACAGCATTCTTACCGGAGCCAGCAGCACCGAAAAGAGCATCTCCAGAAACAGCGAAATAAAGACCCTGACAGCGCCACCGTAAGGTTTCGCACCTTTGCACCAGACCAGTACCACACTGAGCAACTTGGGCAGGAACAGCAGTACCAGAGTCGTCGAGAACAGGGCGATAGCCAGTTCAGGACGCCACTGAGGCCAGACGGGGAACAGCTGCCGTGGTTGCAGGAAGTAAGACGGTTCCATCAGCGTATGCACAACCTGCAACGCAGTGGACAAGGCGAGAAACATAAACCACAGCGGTGCGGAGAGATAGGACATCACGCCGGTCAGAAATACCGCACGGTGAACCGGATGCATTCCTTTTACCAGGAACAGACGGAAGTTCATCAGGTTACCATGGCACCAACGGCGGTCACGCTTCAGTTCGTCCAACAGGTTTGGTGGCAGTTCCTCATAGGAACCGGGTAGATCGTAGGCTATCCATACTCCCCAGCCCGCACGGCGCATCAGCGCGGCTTCCACAAAGTCATGGGAAAGAATTGACCCGGCAAAGGAGCCTTCTCCCGGCAAAGGAGCCAGCGCACAGTGCTCAATAAAGGGCTTCACGCGAATAATCGCATTGTGCCCCCAGTAATGGGATTCGCCCAACTGCCAGAAATGCAGGCCGGCGGTGAACAGCGGACCATAGACGCGGGTAGCAAACTGCTGGCAGCGCGCATAGAGCGTGTCCATGCCGGACGCTTTTGGTGAAGACTGGATAATCCCGGCTTTGGGATTTGCCTCCATCATCCGTACCAGGCCGGTGAGACACTCCCCGCTCATCACGCTGTCGGCATCCAGCACCACCATATAGCTGTACTGGCTTCCCCAGCGGCGGCAAAAGTCATCAATATTACCGCTTTTACGCTTCACACGGCGACGGCGACGGCGATAGAAGATCCGTCCTTCTCCGCCGACATCACGAACCAGCTCCATCCAGGCTTTCTGCTCTGCCACCGCGATGTCAGGATTATAGCTGTCGCTGAGAATGTAGACATCGAAGTGCTGCTGCTCACCGGTTCTGACCACCGATTCCCATGTCGCCCGCAGGCCAGCAAACACCCTTTCCACGTCTTCGTTACAAATCGGCATAATCAACGCGGTACGGTGCGCTGGATTAATTGGCTCGTCACCATTTGAGGCGTAGGAAATGCTGTATTTATCCTTGCCTATCAACAGTTGCAGGAACCCCATTAGCGCGGTCCAGAAACCCGCCGACACCCAGCAAAACAGCACCGCAAACAGGAACAATATGCCGGTTTGCAGCACATAAGGGAGGATCTGCATCAGCGACTGCTGCCAGTTCTGATTGATCATTTCAGCCGGATCGATTAGCGCCCACCCCTGGTAGGGCAGGATGGTTTTCATATACCAGGTCGCCACCACGGTCTGAGCAATCGTCAGGAGCAACAGAATGTAGCGGCGAATGGATCCGACATGACGCCACTTCTCTTCTGAACGCTGTACTTCAGCATTGCTGCTGTAGCGGGGCTTTGTTTTACGCCCACGCAGGGAATCCCAGGCGCGTGATACCGGATTGGTACGCCAGGCCTCCGGGTACATAGATGAACGGGTATGACGTGGCATCGCTTTCAGCGTGGTGCGTTCCAGTGCATCTTCGCCAAACTGTTTGCCCTTGCCTGTGGAGTCTGGCCATGTCATGCCAATACGTGTTTTCACTGATGACAGTGGCGCATCATCAGGACGATGTGGCAATGACGCCTCCTCACCACTCATTGACTGATGCAGCTGACTGAACATGTTTTCCGATGCAGCTGGCAGCGCATTATTCAACGCCTCTTTACGCTCGGAGGAAAGCGGCAACGCATCAATATATTCTGTAGGTATCGCAGTAGACTTATTCATTGGCAGGCAACTGATAGCTCCAGGTTTCTGTCAGCGTTTTATCACCGCTAAGCAGTGCAGCACGCATTTCCGTCGGCTGTTTGCTGTCCTTGACACGCAGACGCATAATCAAACGCCAGCCTTTGGTGACCGGATTGTAGCGTACGCTGGTTTCAACCAGCTCACCGTTATTACCGATGCTGACCTGTGGCGTGATCGGGGTATTATCAGGTAGCTGACTCATTTCCTGACCGGTGAAATCAACAACGAAAGCAACGGTACCATCGGCCTGGCGTACCAGGTTGGACTGTTTCACATCCCCCGTGGAACGCAGCGTATCCTTTACAAAGGCCGTTTCTGGCGAGTGCAGCTGGTTTTCATCACGGGTGAAATGCAGACGATAGTTGAAATTCATCTCTTTGCCCACATCAGGCAGACTTTCCGGCGTCCAGAAGGCGACAATATTGTCATTGGTTTCATCAGTGGTTGGGATCTCAACCAGCTCGACACGGCCTTTACCCCAGTCGCCCTGTGGCTCAATCCAGGCACTTGGACGCAGATCGTAGCGATCGTCAATATCCTGATATTGTTCAAAATCCCTGCCACGTTGCAGCAAGCCAAACCCTTTTGGACTCTCAACGGTAAACGTACTGACCGCCAGATGTTTTGGATTGTTCAACGGGCGCCAGATCCACTCACCATTACCGGCATGGATTGACAGGCCGCTGGAATCATGGAGCGCCGGGCGGAAGTTAACCTGTGATGAGGGTTGGTTTGCACCAAACAGGAACATGCTGGTCAGTGGGGAAACCCCCAGTTTGCCGACTTTATCACGCAGATAGACTTTAGACTGGACGTCGACGGTGGTTTCTTTGCCGGGCGTTATCAGGAAGCGGTAGGCACCCGATGCGCGCGGTGAATCCAGCAATGCATAAATCACCAGATGTTTATCCGCCGGTTTTGGTCGCTCAACCCAGAACTCTTTAAAGCGCGGGAACTCTTCACCGGAAGGCAACGCCGTATCAATAGCAAGGCCACGGGCAGAAAGACCGTACACCTGACCTGCACCGATTACGCGGAAATAGCTTGCGCCAAGGAAGCTGGTGATTTCATCGTCTTTCTTGTTTTTGTTGTTCAGCGGATACAGCACCTTAAACCCGGCGAAGCCCAGGTTTTTAACCGTTTCCGGGTCGTGCCTGACATTGCCAAAGTTAAAATAATCCGGCGAGTACTTGATCTCGCGGGACGTTGATGCGGTAACTTCGTTTATTTTCACTGGCAGGTCGAAATACATGCCCTGATGATAAAACTCCAGCTTGAACGGGGTCTTCAGCTTACTCCACCAGGCTTTATCGTGATTAAACTGGATTTGCTGATAATCTGCATACTTCATCTCTCGCAGCTGGGCAGGCAGATTGCTTTTCGGCGCTTCGTAACCTTTTGCAGCTAACTCTTTTGCCTGTTTTGCAACGTCATCAATACCGAAAGCCCAAACTGAACTGGCATACATAGATAACATAACGGAAACACCCAGCCAGCTTAATTTCTTCAGTTGTGGCTTATTTTTGGTTTTAATCAGCACATCCCCCCCTTTCAAGTGCCTGAATTGAATCCACTCATCTTAATGGATAAATCAGCATTCGGACAGCTTAAGAACACTTTTGTTCCGCATAATGAATGCTTTCAGCACCCTGTTCTCACGTGTTTAGCGGATACAGATTCCCCTGATGGTATAAGTATCCTTTCTCCACTACAGTGAGCGTTAAGCTTTAGCGTGGCTCAGGGTGAGCCAATGCTGCAACGTGTTAATTATTGGATGTATATGACTAAAAAAACACAGCAAAGAGAGTATTTTTTCGATTCGATAAGAGCTTACCTGATGCTTTTAGGCGTCCCTTTTCACGTCTCGCTGATTTATTCCACACAATCATGGACGGTTAACAGCCCCGCGCCTTCCGAATGGCTTACCATTTTAAACGATTTTATTCATGCTTTTCGTATGCAGGTGTTCTTTGTCATTTCCGGCTATTTTTCCTATATGCTGTTTCAACGCTACAGCCGTCCGAAGTGGCTAAAAGTGCGTCTGGAGCGGGTCGGCATTCCAATGCTGGCTGCGGTTCCTCTGTTGACAGTACCGCAGTTTTTTATGATTAAAGCCTGGACGACAAAGATCGGTGACTGGCACAACTTATCTCTCTACGACAAAGTAAACGCACTTAGCTGGGACCTGATTTCTCATCTATGGTTTTTGCTGGTTCTGGTCGTGCTGACCGTTTACGGGGTGTGGATCTTCAGGTGGCTGAACGCCCGAAAAAGCACGGAGAATGACTTTGCCAACCTGGGCTGGATAAAACTCAGCCTGATTATTCTGCTGTGCAGCCTGATCTGGGGCGCGCTTCGTCGTCTGCTGTTTGTCGTGGAACCCACGCTTTTGGGCAACGGCCTGTTCAATTATGCGGTCATGCAGTCACTCTTTTTTCTGCCGTTCTTTGTCCTTGGCGCAATGGCATGGAAATATCCGGCCATAAAAGCGTTGTTTATTAAACCCGTTCCCTGGACATTCATTGGTTCGGCAGTGGCTTTTGTCGCTTATGTCGCCAATCAGACCTGGAATAAAGGAGAGGGCTGGCTGTATGAAATTGATGGCGTGGTGTCAATGATGATGGGGTTGTGGATGGTCAACGTGGTGTTCTCCCTTGGCCACCGCCTGCTTAACACCCACTCACCGCGTGTCAGTTACCTGGTCAACGCGTCCCTGTTTATCTATCTGGTACATCACCCTCTGACCATTCTCTTCGGCATTTTTGTGGTGCCGGTTATCAGCAACAACAGTCTGGGGTTCCTGGCAGGGCTGCTGTTTGTCTTCGGTATCGCCTTTATTCTCTATGAAATCCACCTGCGTATTCCGCTACTGCGCTTTCTTTTTTCAGGCAAGCCGCAGCGTTAAACCTGGCTCCACAGCGCCAGTGATGCCATATCAGGGCATCACTGGCGCTGTTGCATCACAGCAACCATTCAATCGGCAAACGCCAGACCAGCCGGACCAGCAGACGTTGTACCAAGCGGGTTTGCGGTTCATGCCTGTGTATTTTCTCGCCTTCTTCTCCCGGATACTCCACCCAGTTGACTCTCCCCCACTTATCCAGCCGCAGTGTCCAGGCACGCTCGCGTACCTGATTGATAAAACGCTGATGGATAAGGCTCGCCAGTGAGGCGCTCTCAATAACAAAGCCCATTTCAGTGTTGAGCATGGCTGAACGTGGATCGAAGTTAAACGACCCTATAAACACCTTTTCATTGTCGACGCTAAACGTTTTCGCATGCAGGCTGGCGCCGGAATTGCCCGTCAGCCCCCGGTCATGCGGTGTCTGGCGCGGATCGGAATGGGGTTTCAGCTCATATAATGTGATGCCGTGACGCAGCAGCTTTTTTCGCCATTTAGCATAGCCGGCATGTACCACAGATACGTCATTTGCCGCCAGCGAGTTGGTCAGAATAGCTATTCTTACACCTTTCCTCACCAGCGCCAGCAACTGCGCCACCCCCGCGCGGGTAGGCACAAAATAGGCTGAAATAATGTCGAGCTGATGCCGGGGTTGACCGATGACGTCCAGCATACGTTGCGGCAGCAGCGAGCCAGCCTTCGCCAACCCCAGACCTTTACGGGGATCGTCACTCAGCAGGCGGGTATCAGCCCAGACCAGCGGTAGCTCTCCATTTTCAAGCTGACTGACAAAAACCGAATCCTGAACGCGATGCAGATAGCGCTCCGTTTTGGGATCGTGACGCCAGGCTTCCGGCAGGGTTATCGCAGCCCGCTTCGGCTCCGAATCCACCACAGTACTGAGCGGCTGTACCGCCTTGCTGTGCCAGTAGCGTACGAAATCATTGGTGACATCCTTCACCACCGGCCCGATTGCCAGCACGTCCAGATCGGAAAACAGCGGTTCATCGCCGGCACCAAAATATTCATCACCGATATTGCGGCCGCCTACGATGGTGACCTGACCGTCCACGGTGAAACTTTTATTGTGCATACGGCGATTAAGACGTGCAAAATCAGTAAGATATCCAATCGCCCGTAGAGTACGGAAAGAGAAAGGATTAAACAGCCGGACCTCAATATTGCGATGACTGTTAAGCGCACTCAGCGTTTGATCAAGCCCGGTGGTATTATTATCATCCAGCAACAGTCGGACTTTTACCCCTCGTTCGGCTGCATCCAGTACAGCACTGAACAGTAAACGACCAGACATATCGTTCTGCCAGATGTAATACTGAATATCGAGTTTATACTCCGCCATTGAGAGCAGCAGATAACGGGCGGAAAAAGCATCCAGTCCTTCCTCAAGAGAGTGAATACCGCTGTGATCTGCTGCGCGCTCTGCCATCAGAGAAGAAACGGCACGTTTCAGTCGTCCTGAGATAAATTCTGCTCCGTCTTTTTCCGGGATAAAGGCTTCAGCCACGCGTGCTCCTTTGATCGTTCGCCACACCGTACAACCCTGATGTTGCCCCGTCAACGGAGCCACGGAGCGGCAGTCTTTGAAGAATAGATTATCGATCCAACTGCCGCTCTTGATTCCTCAGAACATTCTGATTATCGCGCCCTGAAGTAGTGCGGCTCTGAATCTGAAAAGGCGCAACGGCAACGCTGCTTTGCGGATCTGAAATTAACCAGCTCCCTTGTGACAATGCTGACCGTGGCGACAGGCACCAGTGTGTTTGGCCCAAAGCCTGTTAAGAGAGGTGTGGCCACCTTATCAACGGCCGGTTCTGATAGCAGAAACCCGCCTCTGAAACCCACCTCGTTTCAGACGGCCAGAAACGAAGTGGAACAGATTAGCCTGACGTTTGCAGTAATACGGTAAAAACCACTCGTTGTTTGAGTATATTATTCTACGCCAGCTGATGATGCCCCCAGGACCTCTCCGGCGTTCCCGACGCCAGCGACAGGTCGGCACCTTACGATCGGCGGAAATCCTCAGGTCGGGCATCAGGCTGAAAAACGGGTTTCAGGAAGTTGGCAATCTCACTGACATACAGCTCTGCGGGCTGGTGTAATCGGACGGAAGCCGTCGGACATCAGACAGCCAGGTCAGGGAAAACAGCACCACGATAGTGATTAACCCACCGGTTAATAGCCCAATAAGCGCCAGCAGGCGATCATCTTTAGTATCCATACTTTTTCCTCTCCATTTGGCTCTGAAAAACCCCAAGAGCATGTTACGTAATCAGTAACGTAATGATCAGGACGAAAATTATTAGTGTAAAAGAGGTGATTGCAAGCACCACGATGGCAAAATGTGCATCGTCCAGTGGATAGCCTGTTTCCTCGGGAGGCTTATTTTCAGGAAGGTCACTCATGATAGCCATCTTCTGCTGGCTAAACATCCTGTAATCAATGCCAGTCTCGTTCGGTTAACTCACTTCGTACTCATCCAGACGAAGCATAACGAGTCTGAAACCAGTCTGGCCCTGCACATAAATAAAAATCATTAATGCATTGACCAATCCGTTTTTGTCTGGCTCCATGCCACTGTATTTCAGAAACGCATGATTGTAACACAGCGCCCCCCTGAAAAACCTGATCACAACTAACCTGAGAGTAATATTTCAGCAGAAACGCTCTTTTTTATTCTTTCATTTGGTTTGCGATGTAAATATTCTCTTACCGTTACACTAAAAAAATTTTAATGATGAAGAGTAAAAAACCCGCTATCACAGGAGGTAATGCCGTTCGGTTAAGCCTTTTTATACCGCTATGCGTATTTATCAGCTCTGTAAGGCAATGTACTGACATAATGTCGGCGCCAGACTCAGTGAGACAGCTTGCTCGGCGGGTAATCGTTTTCGGCGAAGACTGGCCAGGTGGATACGTTGTAATGCTCCTTCAATCCACAGCAGATTGTTTTCCTACAGGATAAAAAGTTAAGAAATAAACCCTCTGTTTTGCTGCAACACAACATCAATCCAGGAAGAGAAAGCCTTTGCGGATTATTTTAAAGCGGCAGACCTGTTCAGGTTCACTTACACAATCGGCATTACGGCCACAGGATGTGATTTTACGTTAGTAAGAAAAGGCTGCCGTAGCAGCCTGAAAGGTTAAAAATCATAATTCATTGATAATTTCAGCTGACGCGGATCGCCCTGGGTGATGTAGGTGCCATAACTCTCAACCCCGGCCCAGTATTTCCTGTTGGTCACGTTTTCCAGACCAAGACGCCAGGTCACATCGCTCTGCTGCACTTTCATCCGGTAACGCATACCAATGTCAAAGACGCTGTAGCTGTCGAGCTTTTTGCTGTTGGCCAGATCGGCATATTGCGAACCAGAATGGGTCATTCGTGCCAACGCAGTCAGCCCCTCGATCGGTTTAATATCGTATTCCGCGCTGAGTACGGTATAGAAATTCGCCACGCCGATAGCCTGTTTACCGTCATACGCTCCATTCTGCGTTTTGGTCATCGTCGGGTCGAGCCAGGTCGCGCTGCCGTTCAGACGCACGCCCCAGACAGGTTCACCAAAGACGTTCAGCTCCACGCCACGGTTACGCTGCTCACCGTACAAACCATAAATATTCGTTTGTGGATCGATAATCCCGATTGGTTTCTTAATTTCAAACAGGGCCAGCGTTCCACCCAGACGGCCATAATCCAACTTCATACCCACTTCACTTTGTTTTGACAGTGAAATTCCTGTCACCCGGCCCGCATTAAGAGCAGTACTGGAAGCGGTTGAACCTGGCTGCAACGCCTCAATATGATTGGCATACAGTGAAAGCGTATCCGTCGCTTTCACCACCAGGCCATAGCCCGGTGTCCAGCGGGACCGATCAAAGCGGGAAGCCGTATCCTCAACCGCCGTGCCGTAGGCATAATTACGCACCGTCACTTTCTGATGACGCGCACCAACGGTAAATAATACCCTGTCATTGAGGAATCCCAGGGTATCTGACAGTAAAACCCCTTCCGTGCGTACACGACTGGTTGGGCGGGGATCGCTGAGGTTGCCACCAAAATAGGTATTAACCGGTTCCGCGACGGCGACGGTATCATAGATATTGGTCGCCTCTGACGTCAGCGCCATGCCGTACGCGGTTTTATCACGTTTAGTTTGTGCAGCGTAGCCAACGTTGACATTGTGGCTAACCACGCCTGTATCAAACTTGCCGCGAACACCTGCCATCCCGCTGAACGCATCTACATATTTATTAGTGTCCATGCGGCTGATAGTGGCTGAACCATCCTCGTCAATCAGCTTAGGCGCGGCATAGACACCGGTTTCGTGGGAATGCTGTCCACCCACGGCACCATAGGCTGTCCAGCCAGGAATAAAGTCATATTCAGCCCGCGCCATACCAAACTTGCTTTCCAGATCGCTGTAAACCCACTTCTGACTGTAGTTACTGGTGGTGCGTGGCACCGTTGGAATAAAATCCACGCTGCCGATGTTAACGCCCGTGCGACTGCCGTCATAAGCCTGTTTCTGATAGCCCAGATCCAGCGAGGTACGCAGCTTATCACCACGATAGTCCAGGCCAACAGAGGCCAGCGTCGTCCGGCGTTTCTCGTTATCCACGGCGGTATTGCCTTCACGATGCAAAACGTTAGCACGTATGCCCCACTGATTGTTATCACCAAAACGGCGGCCTACATCCAGCGAGGTACCAATCTGCGAAGAAGAGCTGTAATCAACGCCAACACGGGTTAGTGGAACATCGTCAGCATGTTTTGGCTCCAGGTTGATCATGCCACCAACCCCACTTGAAGCCGCACCGTTGATCAGCGCATTCGCACCTTTAAATACCTCTACCCGGTCAATCATCTGCGTGGAAACCACCTGGCGAGGCATGACGCCAGGTAAACCGCCCAGCGTCATATCATCGCCGTAAAGGTCGAAGCCACGAATGCGATAGGTTTCAGCAAAGTTGCCATACCCCTGAACATTCTGCACGGATGCGTCATTTGCCACGACATCTTTGATTGTTTTGGCCTGCTGATCCTCAATCATTTTGCTGGTATAGCCGACAACATTAAAGGGAACATTGTGGGCATTCTGTTCGCCCAGCATTCCCAGGCGACCACCGTTGGCGATTTGCCCATCAAGATACGCGGGAACCAGCCGATCACCGCCCGGAGAAAAGGGACTTTCCGGGGTGGCAACCACGGTCATGGTTTGATTATGGGTGGAGGCGGTGTCAGATGCAGCCGCTTTTTTCGCTGCCAGAACGGTTGCTGTGCTGCCATTCACTGCCGCCATTGCCGGGGCAGTCAGTGAACCAATCAATGCCGCGAGCAAGGTGAGCCGGAAGCGACGTTGAGATGTTGAAAAATGTGCCATTGCATTTCCCTGATTAAGAATACAATTGATAATCGTTTTTATTCGGATTCGGATTATGCTGAGGCACAGACTAATTGCAAGCGCAATTTTCAACCTGTAAATATATGTATGAAAACATAATCAACAGTAATTGTGTGGCATTCCAACTAATATTCTGACCGAGAAAGGAATTTGTTATTCAGTGCTGTAATGGAGGGAGGAATGCATAACAAACTTTTTTCTTCAAACCGCCCTTGCCTGTTCACCGGAAGAATTGTAAGAAGCGACCAGCGACAAAAAATCAGCGAGGCATTGCTACCACTGACAATGAAGTCATTTGACCAAATGTCATTCGTTTCAGTCTCTGCTGCGGGTACATTATATCTACCCTCTCTGTGTTATGCGTTGGTGCCAGATGGCCTGTGCGCATCATTCAATGCCCCCATGTTGCCAGCGCATCACATTTCCACCGCGTTTTCATACGGTAGCCGCACCGCCGGTATTGGTAGCGGTATACGCGGCGTTGACAGGCAAAGCAGTTAGGGATATTTTCAGCTGGCAACCATTAAGCATACGTTTTCATTTCACCTACATGGCATCTTTAGCGCCCTCTGAAATGGTCGCCACCGACGCAAATTCACCACCTTTAATCTGCCTGAACCACGCAACGACACCCTGCGCTGTGTCCACGGCCACCACGATAAGCTGGCTGTCACAGCGGAACCACTGCATTACTGATTCTGGCAACTGCAGATACGCTACATTCGTGACGCTGTATCGGTAATATCCTCCGAAAGGACAAATAAACCTTGACCCGGACTGTATAACTGTCGGGATCGTACGCCAGAGCGAAAAGTGTCGTTGCGGTTCGCGGTATAAACATCAGTGCGACAACGCGATTGGCGGCGGGCAAAGGTAACAGCAGTAAAAAGGCCGCACATGGCGGCATCAATTCCAGTTCAGTCAGAAGAATAAATAATATTTTACGCTACGAATTTTTTATGAAAAGTGAGGAAAATCAACTCCACTATATTTATTACACCACAAAAAAGTAACATCACAGAAAATTTAAATAACTCTTCAGGGAATGCATACCTGTTAAGAAAAATGGCCTTCGCACCACTTAATAATGATGATGCAATCAGTATTCCTAAAAAAACAGATATGCAACGTATCAAATTACTTTTCACTTTGAATTCCTTGACCAGGAACACAAATTATCTGAAGAGCCAGAACCGCCGCCGGATCAGTCGTTCACCGTCGCTGTATCGTGGCTCGCTAGCGTTTTTCCCGTACATGACCGTCGATTTAGCAGCGACAAGGTGACGTGCTATGCGCTGGTGTGTGAATCCGGCGCGCTCGTCGTCGCTCATGCCCTCCTCGCCCAGGTCCATCCACTGCACCTGCGGCGGCGTCATACCTGACATTAAGGCACTTGCCAGAATGCGCGCGCTGTCAGTCGCCGTGCTGGTCAGCAGTAGCGCAACGCGACTTTTAGCACTCTGCGCATCCAGATGATCGGACGTCAGGCCGGAACCACGCTGCGGATAGGTATGATCGTAACAGTCGCGCCAGACGCTTTCATGCACCTGCCGTGCGCCTTTGAGGGCATCCAGACGTTTTTTAAGTCGCGTTGCGATTTCGTCCATTATGCCCCCAGCTGGTTTTACCGCCCGCGCCCGACAACAGAGAATTACCCGCGCCGGTTTCAAGCAGAGACTGTGCTTTACGTTTCTTCCGCGCCGCCACATCAGCATTCGCCGCTTTTGCCGCGCTGTCCGCTGCCGCATCAGCTTCAGCAACCGGATCGGATTTCACAACGGATGGAGTGGTAAAACCATATTGCTGGAATCGGACGCAAATCTCGTCAGCGCCGGCAACGGACATACCAAAGCCGGTAAGGGTTTGTTCAGCTGAAGGTGTGATTGTGCTCTCCGGCTCCGCTGCAGTGAATATTGATGTTTCTGCGGTGGTGGTTTCCGTGCTGGTGTCAGCCGGTTCAGCAGCAGGCGTGCAGCCTGCTTTCTCCTGCCCGGGAACTTCTACGGGGTCTGCCCATGGTGTTGCTCTCGGTTAATGTGCCGCAAAGGTGGCTTATGGTGTGGTCGAAATCCTGACTATCTGGCGGGACAAACGCGCGCGCGAGGGAAAGGGGGATGATGCATGATGCCCACAGGCAAAAATGGCAGCAGGACAGGTAATGACGAAATAATTTTCATTTTATTTATCTTTTCGAACAGATAAACCAGCACCAACCTTTTTTGTTGGGGCATGATTTTTAAAATTTATTTTCTCTATAGTATTTTATTCGTTCTTCGTAATGTTTTATCAGGCAATAGTTATACCTGAAAATATAAGGCGAATTACCCTCTTCATAAACAGATGCTTCAGCAAGACATTCTTTTTCAATATATACCTCCCAATTTTTTTTTGCCTCCCCCACCAGTTTTGCTATAACCTTTTTATCGAAAGGCCTTTCTTCTTCTGTTGTTACTGTCCTGAGATAGGTTTCGTATTCTTTTTTATAATTTATCTTTTTACTTTCGGCCAGGTTAATCATGCATTCTGAAATCTCAACAGAGTGTGATAACCCCATGCATGGGGTTTTGTTAACTGCATCCTTACTACTGGCATACGAAGTTTCAGCCAGAAATAATAACATTATAATAAAGAAAGTTGTTTTTTTCATCTCATGCACTCCTGAATATACCTGACTCTCCCCCTCGCAGATTCATAATTCGCAAGAAACGCATTTCCGTTTATAAGCCTTATAACGTCTTGCTTTTGGTTTTTACCAAAAACAGAAATCATTTCATGCCTCAATGCTCCCTGAAATCTCATGTCAATAAGCACTTCCTTAAGCACTTTATGTAGTTCACTCCATGAAACCGAACCCTGTTGTTTATATTTATTATAAAACCGGATGGAATCTTTCACATACATAGCATAGACATGTTCGAACAGCCTCAGCTGTTGTTGCTCAGTTAATTCAATCGTTGATCCTTTGTTATTCCTGACAAAATCACTGGCGGCACAATGACTTTTATGAGCGCCTCCGGCTAATTTTTTCGCTTCATTCAGGGAAACGCCTGCCAGGGTTAAATCAGCGATTATTTCCCCTGTGCTCCTGTGCTTCATGTCATAACCACGTCCCAACGTAACTCCCGATCCATATGCATTACACTTCGATACCGCTCCGGGCCAGTGCAGTTTTCTTGAGTAATAACCACTCCCGGTGATGTTATTCCCTTCGGCCCTGAACGTCAGTAGTCCTTCTTTGGGTTCCAACATGATAAAAACTCCTTCCCTGTTTTTTCCGCCCATCACTGGCACGGGAAACATAGTAGCAATCTGCATGTTTCTCCTCAACCGGGCCAGACTGGGACAAGACGCCTGTCCGGCGAATTCCCTTTTCATCTCCTGCGGTATCGGACCACCTCCCACCGGGTAAACGGCAATTTATCCTGATTTTTTTGGTGAACAGTTCCTATAGCCGAATCAGTCGCTCCCCGTCGCTGTATCGTGGCTCGCTAGCGTTTTTCCCGTACATGACCGTCGATTTAGCAGCGACAAGGTGACGTGCTATGCGCTGGTGTGTGAATCCGGCGCGCTCCAGGTTGGTTATGACGCGAAACCAGTCAAGAGAATGGCGTCTGGGGATATATTATTAATGGTGTTGGGGTTGCCATCTATGGACTTCAGGTTGTAGTAGGTGGCAGTCTGCTTGCAGCTTCAATTGCATCTGGAAATGTTATCGGTATTGCCTTTTCTGGAATGCTAACTCTTCACAGAATGAATGCCTTTCAGGAAAGTATGGAAAATTTAAAATCAGGGAACGATAATTTTGTTGGTTTTTTAGAAAATGGCTATATTTATACCGCTAAACTATTAGGACTTGACGAAAAAACTGAACGACTGGCTTACAGCCACCTGTATATATTCGTACGCAGCTACCGGACACACTCTGCCGTGGCCGTATCGGCCTGTAAATCTGCGTCGCTGTCTGTGCCAGCATCACTTATCCGGCACGGTGGCTGCATCAAATCCGGGGATATGGTTGGCCGCATCAATGGCGTGCTGGCGCAACTGCACAGCATCAGAATCGAACTTACACCCAGTGCGCAACGGATTGTTGACATATTTCACCACGTCTCTGTATACAGTCCGGTAAACAATCCGGCTTTCTGTGTTTGCGGCTGCGGCGGTTTGTTCTGTAACATGCACGGTCGCTGCAGCACGCGCCCTTTTCTTTTCAGCATCATCATTCACTTTGTCAGAATGCGCATACCAGCCGGCAAGATAACGGATATGCCCATAACATCCAATGGCAGCCATAAAGATGGTGACCACAAACAGCCACTTTTTTAGATCCCCCCTGTTATTCCCCAGCGGATTCAATCGCGTCACTACCAGTTTGCTCAGTGAACCAGGAGGTTAATGCACT